>JAFAFU010000020.1 GCA_023423335.1 Bacillota bacterium
GTCGAGGGCTTGACCTGAAAAGGTGGTACAGAGGAAGCGGGAGATCCGGGAACGGATGGACTGCCTGGATGGATTCATTTTCGTGTGTAGGGTTTTGTCAATCACTCAATAGGTAAAACCAGGAACCTGAAGCAAATGCTTCGGGTTTTTTTGTTGTTATAGTTCTCAATGGTTTCAAAGCAGATTTGGGCTATTTGCATGGTACAAATTGACAGTCTTTATTTGTTGTATTATGATAGTTTTATAAATTAAATTATAAATAGTAATCAATATTAGATCCAGTTTATGAAGGAGAAAGTTGGATAGTCTATATTATAGGAACATAAACCGTGTTCTTATAATCAAGATTTACGGCGAAAAAGCATCGCTTTTTATCAGAAGTAAAAAGCAACTTCTGATAACTTATATTATAGATAACCAGTTGAGCTCCTTGTTGTAAACGGCTTGGGCATAAAAAGCCGGAGATGAAGATAATCGAGTATGGTAGGATTGGATTTAAGAAGAGATAGGGCGGTGATAACCAATGGGCAAGGTACGTATTTTATCATTGAGAATACTTATAATTCTGATTATTTGTGTGTCTTTTTTATTTGCAGCTTGTAATAAAAATCATGAAAATAATTTTACTGAAAAGAATGATTTATCTCCTGTGACAGGTCCGGAAGAAATACAAGCTTCAGCTGACCCAAACGATGATATTGATGAAATCGATGAAGCTTTGCCGGAAGATGTAAACGACAGGGAACAAGATGCATATTACTGCTTTGTAGTTGGAGACGGTGTCCGCATGAGAGAAGAGGCTTCCATAAATTCAAATATAATACTTCAGCTTAATCATGGTACCAAGGTAGAAATGATAGATAAAGAAAGCGATTGGATAAAGGTTAATTTTGAAAACATACAAGGATACGTTCGAAGTGATTTGCTAAGTACTCAAAAACCAAATGAGAGAATAAAGGCAGAAACAGCTGAAGAAGTAACAGAAGAAGTAACAGAAGAAACAGACGAAGCAATGATAGAGGAAACAGCAGCTATCCAAGGTGATGCGATGGATAACATAACAAACCCTAAAATTATTATCCGAAAATATGATCGAATATTAGAACTTTGGGATGGCGGTAGCCTGTATGGCAGCTATCCAATCGGTTTGGGCTGGTCGCCTGTTGGCGACAAACAAAAGGAAGGAGATGGGCGTACTCCGGAGGGAACTTATTATGTATGCACCAGGAATAATTTCAGTAGATTTTATCTGTCATTAGGTGTATCCTACCCAAACAATGAGGATGCCAAGGAGGCATTAGAAGCCGGAGTAATTGATCAAAGAACATTTCAGCTGATTGAGGATGCGATAAATCAGAATACTACTCCCCCCTGGAATACAGCTATGGGAGGAGAAATAATGATACATGGTCATGGAGCCCAATCGGACTGGACGGCAGGGTGTATAGCGGTTGATAATAATATTATGGATATCCTGTGGGATAGCTGTCCCCTTGGAACACCAATTATCATTGAACCCTGAGAATAATTATCTTGTGATGCTTTTTATGATACAGAATGATAAAGGGAATGCAATCCGGAATGAGCGTATGTGGATATATTGGTTGGTATAACAGCTTGGGACGATGTTAATTCTCTGTAGGATTTTATGAAATTGATTACGATCTTAGCAGATAAAAATTTTATCAGAAACGGGGGATGATATGGAGCTTAAGTTTAAAAATCAACTGTCCTTAGGAGTAGCCACGGCGGCCACGCAGATAGAAGGCGGCGAGTGTGAGCATAATTGGAATGATTGGTATCGTAAGGGCAGGATAAAAGATAACTCTGATCCGGCCCGTACTACGAAGCATTATCATTTATGGAAGCAGGATGCGGATCTGATGGCAGAGATGAAGATTGAGCATTATCGCCTCGGAATTGAGTGGGCAAGAATCTGTCCCGATGAGGGTGAAGCGGATGAAGCTGCGATTGCACATTACAGAAATGAGTTGCTTTATCTGCAGGAGAAGGGTATTTCAACCCTCCTCACGATACATCACTTTACGAATCCGATGTGGTTTGAGCAAAAAGGCGGATTTACGAAGAAGGAGAACCTGCGGTATTACCTGGATTTTGTGGCCTTGGTAATAGAAGCCTTCGGAGATATCGTATCGGAATATATAACGATTAACGAACCGAATGTATATGCGACGAATTCCTATTATTTCGGGGAGTGGCCTCCCGGAGAAGAATCCTTTCCTAAGGCCATTACGGTAATGTCAAATATGTCATTCTGCCATATAAAAGCTTATCAGCTCATCCACTCCATGCATCAGAAGATGGGATATCATGATACGCAGGTGAGCTTTGCGCATCACGTTCGGGTATTTGACGCGAAAAATCCCCGAAATCCCTGGCACCGTATCTGTGCAAGGCTATTAGAGCGGTTTTTCCAGGGAGCGATTACCGAAGCGATGCTTACGGGCAAGTTTAAGTGGCCGTTAAAAAGAGCTAAGGAGATTACACCGGGAGAGTACTGTGATTTTATTGCGGTCAATTATTACACCAGGTCGACCGTATCGGGTTTTGGAGACGGAACGAAGCAGGATGCTCCAAAGAATGATCTGGGCTGGGAGATTTATCCGCAGGGACTAATCCGCTGTGCAAAAAAAGTATATGAAGTTCTGGAGCGTCCGATCTATATTACGGAGAATGGAACCTGTGATAATCAGGATACCTTCCGTTGCAGATACATATATGAGCATTTAAAGGTAATCACAGAATCCAAATTACCGATAACGCGTTATTATCATTGGTGCTTCTGCGATAATTTTGAATGGATTGAAGGAGAAAGCGCTCGTTTTGGACTGGTTCACGTGAACTATGAAACACAGGAACGGACAGTGAAAAGGTCCGGAGAATTTTTCACCCGAATGATTGAACAGGACGGCGTCACACAGGAACTTTATCAACAATATGTAGAACCTCAACACTATAGAGAAGGATAAGGAGAGAATGCTTTGATTACAATTCACGGAACCAGCTTTCGATTAGATACAGAGCATACAACTTATTTGTTTCGGAAAACAAAGTTTGACCATTTAGAGCATATCTATTACGGAAACCGATTAAGTGAATATGATTCGGCGGATGACTTGGCTCAAAAACGGTCCATTCAGGTGGGTAGCAGCGTTTTATACAGCAGGGAGGATGAGATTTATTCTCTGGATAGTATGTGCCTGGAATGGTCGGATAATGGGCGCGGGGACTACCGTCAAAGTCCGACGGAAATTAAAATGCCGGATAGCAGCTTTGTAACAGATTTCATATATGAGTGTCATGAGGTATTGGAAGGGTGTGTTCCTATGGACACCTTACCAACCGCCTATGGGGGAAATCAAACCTTGATCATTACGCTAAAGGATAAGAGTTTTCCCGTTTTTATTGACTTGTATTATTCTGTTTATGAGCAGGCAGATGTGATAACAAGAAGAGCTGTTGTAAGGAATGAAGCTGACACGCCGCTTAGCATCAGGCGTATCATGAGTATGTCACTGGATCTGTCGGATGAATGCTTTTATATGTATACCCTGAATGGCGGCTGGATCAAAGAGGCTAATTTACATAAGCGTCCTGTCGAATATGGAATTATGATTAATTCTTCAACAACAGGAGCAAGCAGTAATCGCCATAACCCGGCATTTTTATTAGCGGAAGCCAATGCAAATGAAAGCTATGGGAATGTATATGCATTCAATCTGATTTATAGCGGAAACCATTATGGTCTGGCAGAGAAAAGTGGACGGGATTATGTCCGCGTCAGCATGGGGATAAATCCCCATTGTTTTGAATGGACCTTACCACAGGGAGAGAAGTTTGAGGCACCGGAATGCGTGATGAGCTACAGCAATCAGGGGTTGAATGGGGTAAGCCATCATATGCACGATTTCATTAACGAGCATATTGTAAGAGGGGATTATAAAAAGAAGGAAAGACCGGTACTGCTGAATAATTGGGAGGCCCATTTTTTCAAATTTAACGAAGGGAAATTATTGCGGCTTGCAAAGGATGCGAAAGAACTTGGGGTTGAGCTGTTTGTTCTGGATGACGGCTGGTTTGGGGAGCGTAACAATGATAAAGCAGGACTTGGAGATTATACCGTAAACTCTAAAAAACTGCCCCATGGGATGAAAGCCTTTGCGGACAAGATCAGAAAGCTCGGATTGGATTTTGGTTTATGGTTTGAACCTGAGATGGTGAATGAGGACAGTGAGCTTTACCGGACACATCCCGAATATGCTGTTAAACTTCCAGGCCGCCAGGCAGTGTTAGGAAGGAACCAACTGGTGCTGGACCTGTGCCGGAAGGCGGTAAGGGATTATATGGTAGAGCAGGTTTCCGCCCTTTTGGATGAAGCGGGGATCAGTTATGTAAAATGGGATATGAACCGCCATATTGCGGAAAGCTTTTCTGCTGTACTGCAAAACCAGGGAGAGTTCTATCACCGATATATCCTGGGGCTTTATGAGGTATTAACCCGTATTTTTGCACCGCGGCCTCATATTTTACTGGAAAGCTGCTCCAGCGGCGGAAATCGGTTTGATTTAGGAATGATGTGTTTTAGTCCGCAGATTTGGTGTTCCGATGATACGGATCCAATTGAGCGGTTAAAGATACAGACGGGATTGTCCTATTTCTACCCGCTGTCTGTCATGGGGGCCCATGTTTCCCAGTCCCCCCATCAGCAAACTCTGCGGGAAACACCCCTGGCTACCCGTTTTCATGTGGCATGCTTCGGATGCCTTGGCTATGAACTTGACTTAAAATACCTGACACCGGAAGAAAGAAAGGATGTTGCTGATCAGATAGCATTTTATAAGCATTACCGCAGGGTATTTCAATATGGGAGATTCTACAGAATTAAATCCTGCAAAGAGAACAAAGTCATATGGGAAGTAGTAAGCAAAGATAAGGAATTAGCTTTGAGCGGCTTTTTTCAGACCTTAGCTGCTGCTGCGGAAAGCAGTGACAGATTGAAGGTCACCGGATTGACAAAAGGGATCTATACGATAAGGACACGGCCGCAAAGGCTATATATCGAGCGCTTCGGAGGTTTGACAAAACACATCCTGCCCGTGGAATTAAATCCGGACGGCGTTATCATGCGTGTAGCGAATCGGCATTACAGCCTGAAGGATTGTGTGGAAACGTACCGATGTTCTGCGGAGGCGCTAGAATCGGGAATTCCGTTATGCGAACAGTTTATCGGCACGGGTTATCATAATAAGGTACGGATGCTTGGTGATTTCGGCTCCAATATGTATATCATTACCGAGAGCTCAGAGGAAGCGCATAAGAAAATGACAGGTGAGGATACAAATATTAAGACAGGGAATTAAAATGGAAGGAAGAATTTTATAATCTAAGGGTGAAGATTTTAGGTCAAAGGAAGAAATTTCAAAGACAAAGAAAGAGGATGAAGCTTGAAAGGAGCCGTATTAGAATATGAAAACGAAAACAAATCATAACCGTTATACGTTTGGCCTCGGTACAATCGGCAGAGATATGCTATATACAATTGTAAGCATATACCTTATATTTTTCCTGACGGACATTCTGGATTTACCGGATTCTACTATGTGGTGGATGACAGGAGCATTGACAATACTTCGTATCTTCGATGCGGTGAATGATCCGATCATGGGGGTTCTCGTAGATAATACCCATTCCCGGTTCGGGAAATTTAAGCCCTGGATTGTTATGGGGGGGATTATAGGCGGATTTCTCACAGTTTTACTTTTCTTTGATTTCGGATTGAGCGGAGCAGGCTATATCATAATGTTTATCATCCTCTACCTGCTCTGGGATTTGACCTACGGTGCGAACGATATCGCCTATTGGTCCATGCTTCCTTCCCTGACCCTTGACCAGAAGGAACGTGAGAAAACAGGATCCTTTGCGAGAATTTGTGCCAATATCGGATTATTTACCGTAGTTGTCGGTATTTTACCGGTAACTAACGCATTAGGCGGAGATAAAAGAGCCTGGCAGCTTACAGCGATCGCAATTGTGCTGATTACCTGGGCATTTCTTTGCTTTACGGTGTTTGGAGTGAAAGAGGATAAGAGTATTCATGTAAAACAGGAATCAACCTCCTTAAAGGAAATGTTCCGGATTCTCTTTCAGAACGACCAGCTATTGTTTACGGCCATTTCAATGGCATTATTTATGATAGGTTATTGCACTACTACAAGCTTTGGGGTCTATTTCTTTAAATATGCCTTTAAAAATGAAGGAATGTACTCTGTGTTTGCAGCAATCCTTGGAGTTTCACAGCTGGCGGCATTAGCAGTATTCCCTTTGTTCTCAAAGAGGTTCAGCAGGAAAACCCTGTATGCATTTGCTACTGTGTTAGTAGTAATCGGATACATCATTTTCTTCTTTTCACCAATGAATATGATTTTTATCGGCGCTGCGGGTATTTCCCTTTTTGTAGGGCAGGCATTCATACAATTACTGATGCTGATGTTTTTGACGGATACGGTAGAGTACGGACAGTGGAAGCTGGGGCATCGCAACGAAAGCATTACCTTTTCCGTACAGCCGTTCATCAATAAAATCGGAGGGGCTATCGCCAATGGGATCGTAGGTGTTACCTCGATCATTTCCGGAATCAATGCCGCCGCAACACCGGATGATGTAACTGAATCCGGATTGCTGATTATGAAGCTGGCAATGCTGATTTTACCCTTATTCTTTATCGTGATCGGATATCTTATCTACCGCAGGAAATTTAAGATTGATAAGCAGATGTTTGATCAGATTATTTCGGATCTGACTGCCCGTGGGGAGATTCAGAAGTAGCAGCCAAATTGTGTACTTTATAACTTTAAATCATGAAATGAGGAAGTGAAATGAATCAATATGCAGTCAGCGGTTTGGTATTAATAGAGGATAAGGTTTTACTTGTCAGACATACATACGGGATGGCAAAGGATAAATTATTAGTTCCTGGAGGATTTGTAAAAGAGAAAGAATTACCGACAGAGGCAATCATACGCGAAATATTTGAGGAAACAAAAGTCTTGACGCAGGCTGAATCAATTATTTCAGTACAATTTAAACCTGAGCAATGGTGTATAATATTCAAAATGAAGCATCTTTCCGGTACTCCTGAACCGGATAATAGTGAGATTAGTGAGATTATGCTACTGACGATAAAGGATGCACTGGATAGAGAAGATATTACACATACAACAAGAGTTATTCTGCAGACCTTATATACAAATAAGTGTAATGAATTAGCGACCAGTAATTTTTGCCCATCAGCTTCAAAGCCGTCAGAATATAAGATTTTTGGCGTTATATAGATTGTAATAACAGGAGTGATTCTATGTTAACTGAGAACAGCCGAATCAAGGACCTATATGCACATCCGATCGGACGGGATATTATTAATAAACTGCTATTACAAATGAATATCAGCAGGAAGGCTGTTAACAATCCGATTGTTGGGAATCTGAAGTTAAAAACCCTGCAGAAGCTGTTGAAAAAACAAATAGATGATGGATTTGTCGATACCTTGCTTATCCTTTTAAACAGCGAACAGGCAGTCCCGAGGGAAGATGCCGTACCAATTCAAAAAGCCTGGTGGAAGGAAGCAGTATTCTATCAGATTTATCCGAGAAGTTTTAAAGACAGCAATGGAGACGGTATTGGCGATCTGAAAGGAATTATCGAGAAACTGGATTATTTAAAAGAGCTGGGGATAGATGCGATCTGGCTTTCCCCCATTTATGATTCTCCCAATGATGATAACGGTTATGATATCAGGGATTACCGTAAGGTAATGATCGAGTTTGGTACGGTGGAGGATTTTGATCAATTACTGGTTGAGATTCATAATCGTGGTATGAGGCTGATTATGGATCTTGTGGTTAACCATACTTCGGATGAACATGAATGGTATCAGAAGGCTATTCATGAACCGGATTCCAAGTATGGAGACTATTATATATTCAGAGATCAACCGAATAACTGGACTTCATTTTTCAGCGGCAGTGCATGGAACTATGTAGAAGAACGGAAACAGTATGCACTGCATCTGTTTTCAAAGAAGCAGATGGATTTAAACTGGGAAAACCAAGCAGTGCGCAATGAAATACATGAAATGGTTCGCTGGTGGCTGGAAAAGGGCGTAGACGGTTTCCGCCTGGATGTCATAAATTACATTTCCAAGCGGGGCGGCTTACCGGATGGTAATGAAAGTATAGGCAAACTCATGGGATATTATGGTGTGGAGCATTATTTTTATGGACCTCGTCTTCATGAGTATTTACGAGAATTAAAAGAAAAAGTATTTATTCCATACCACGCTTTTTCGGTCGGAGAAACTCCCGGTACAGGAATGGAAATGAGTAAGCTATTGACAGGTGATTATCGAAATGAGCTGGATTTGATATTTTCATTTGACCATCTTGAGACTCCGGGGCATACCCGCTTTGATGATTACCGGTATGACCTTAGGTTTTTAAAGAAATATATGATAGACTGGATGGAGCATTACGGTAATCATTGCCAGCCCTCGTTGTTTTATGAGAACCATGATAATCCCCGTATGATCTCCAAGATAAATCCCGACCCGCAATTTCGCGATGTCCTGGGAAAGCTGCTGGCAGTAATCCAGCTTACCTTACGAGGCACGCCGTTTATCTATCAAGGCCAGGAGCTTGGGATGGTGAATCAAAGCTTTAAATCGATCGCGGAGCTTCGCGATGTGGAATCACTTAATCTTTATGACGAGCTATGCGGGACGATGAAAAAGGAAGATGCTTTTCATAAGGTGTTAGCAGGTACAAGGGACCATGCCAGAACGCCTATGCCATGGAATAGTCAGCAATATGCGGGCTTCTCCGCACAAAAACCATGGATTATGATGGATGATGATTATAAGGAATGCAATGCCAAAGCTCAGCTAAAAGATGAAAGCTCTATTCTGTGTTTTTATCAGAAAATGATTGCTTTTCGTAAGGAGCATACAGTTATCTATTATGGTGATGTGATATTTTCAAATAAGAATGTAAAAAATATATTTACCTATTACCGAAAGGATGATACAGAAACATTATATATCGAAAATAATCTGAGTCCATACAGCATCAAACGAAAAAAGCTGCCGGAGGGAAAGCGCTTATTATCGAATTACTCTGAGGCTTCATCCTCCATACTGCGTCCTTATGAAACAATTATATGGAATATAGAGTAGAGCTGCTGCCTTCTGTCAAAATAATAGGACAGTACAGAATATGTTATGAGGAGAATTACTGGATGAACAATGAACTATTGGTAAACACTGCGGTATTAGCGGGAGAAATTATGCTTTCCGGAGGTGCCGAAACATACCGGGTGGAAGATACCATGAACAGAATGTTGAAGATGTCCGGTCTTGCAGTTACCGAAACCGTGGCTACAACTACCGGTATCTATGTTACCCTCTCCGATAAGAGTATAAATACAATTACTTATATTAAAAGAGTAAATGTAAGGAATAACAATCTGGGGAAAATATATGAAGTAAATGAAGTATCCAGGAGGTTTTGCAGCGATCGGATTACTCTCGAAGAGGCAAATGATAAATTGCATGCCCTAAGTAATATGCAGACATATCATAGATATATAATTTATCTGTGCACGATAATAACCGCAGCATTTTTTACCGTATTATATGGAGGAAATACAGTTGATTTTGCGATAGGCGCTCTGAACGGCGGTCTCCTGGCTTTATTTTCATTTCTATTCAGTAAAGTGCGGGTGAACCTTTTTATTCATAACATGATTTCCGCCTTACTGGTTACGATCAGCAGTGCCGTTTTCCTTAAGTTTTTTCCGTCGGATATTAATATAACCGTTCTGTTATCGGGCTCGATTACACCCTTGGTACCCGGAGTAGCAATCACGAATGCCATCCGGGATACCTTTCAGGGGGATTATATGTCCGGAGGGGCCAGAGCGATTGAGGCCTTTGTTGCGGCAACCTCTATCTCCGTAGGTGTCGGAGTTGGACTGGCAATCTTTAGAGTCTATGTAATGATCTGAATTTAAGAATAAAGGAGATTCAAATGGCTATTCGGGTATTTGGTGCCTTAATTGGTATCATAGGTTTTTCGGTTATTTCTGGAGTTCCGAAGAAATTTCTTATCCATTGCAGTATTACCGGAGCTACGGGCTGGCTTGTCTATTTAGTCAGTAAGGCATTCAATGATGATGAAGTCCTTAGTATGTTCCTTGCAGCTTTGGTAGTATCACTGCTATCCCATATATTTGCCAGGGCATGTAAGGCTCCGGTGACAATATTTCTAATCCCGGGAATATTGCCGCTGGTCCCCGGAATTGGCATGGTCCGATCAGTTTATTATAATATCATTCATAATTCCGCGTTAACAGGCTATAATCTGTCATTAACCTTACAGACAGCGGGAGCGATCGCTATGGCTATTCTCATTATAGATACCTGCTTTCGGATGTATCGGGTTAATAAAAGAAGATGAATACCATAGACCGGGCTATGAATCAACCTAATTCTGGAGGAACCATAATGGTTAAAATATTTAGAAAGAAACAAAAGCAGGAATCATCTGATCGGGACAGGGTGAATATGTATAATCCTATGCGTAATATGGCTTTCAACATAAAGCCAGAGGACCTAGGGGTAACCCTCGATAGCGATGACCAGGTTTATGGCAGTATCATTGATATGAATACTGGCAATGGTATTGCTACAATGGTTTGCTTTATTGACGGAACTGCGAGTTTATATTTTTCAAGCGGGGGTGGGATTATTGGGAGTGGGCAATATGAAAATGTCCGTAAAGCAGTAGGTTCTTATTTAATCAGCATACATCAGGTATTGCCAATTTTGAGGGTTACGGAAGATTATAATTATATACCTCAGGATAATCATCATATTTTCTACTTATTTACACTTAATGGTAAGTATACAATAGATATTGATATAAAAAATATAGACACGAACGAAAAGAAATTTCTCTTTTCGCTATCGCAGATGGTATTAAAAGAAATAAGAAAAGTGAACGAAAAAAGCAATGGATGATTGCATAGCTAACTTTTGCATATATGCTTTGTACTTAAAATCTTAAAATATTAGTATTTGGGGGGAGATTTAGAATGAAAAAAATTAATGAGATGACTGCAAACATTGATGAGGTGGAAATTTTTGAAATGCCTCAAATGAAATTAGTAGGCCGTGAAGTACGCTGCGGCGGTCCTGATTTTCTGAATAATAAGGCAAAAGAGTTATGGGAAATTATTCTTGAAGACGGCTCATTTGAAATAATTAAAAGCTTACCATCGATTATTCCTGGTGCCATGATGGCATGGACAGGAAACTATACCGGAGAAGACGAAACCTATAGCTATATTATAGGAAAGTTCGTGCCTTTTGATACTCCGGTTCCCAAAGGTTTCTCAGGACGGCTTCTACCGGCAACTTTAGTGGCGAAAGGAATATATGGACAAGGATATTCCATGATAAATACATATAAAAGTTGGGGATATACACAGAATTACGAATTGTTTGGCTGGAATGCGGAAGTTGTTTTTGAAAATGACCCTGATGCACATGATTGGTATCATTTTTGCGAAAAAAAGCAGTGGACAAATATTTCACCGGTAAAAAAAATTGATGTACCGGAGGCCTGCATATGAAATCAATTGATCAAATACTTAAATTCATTCAAAAGCAAAAAGTTGCATTTATAGCATCAATTGACGAAGATGGTTTTCCAAATCAGAAAGCGATGCTGAAGCCACGGAAAATTGAAAACCATCATACGTTTTATTTTTCCACAAATACCTCTTCGTTGCGTGTTGCACAGTATCGACGTAATCCGAAAGCAAGTATTTATTTTTACCATAAGGGTCTTATAAAATATGAGGGCGTACTGCTCGTGGGTATTATGGAGGTTTTGGAAGATGCTGCAATAAAGCGGGAGTTATGGCATATAGGGGATAAGATTTTTTGTTCAAAAGGAGTTACTGACCCTGATTATTGCATTTTAAAATTCTCAGCTACCCATGGACGATATTATTGTGACTTAAAAACGGAAAGCTTTGAAATATAAAATACATACATGAACGGTATAAGTGTAGGAGACAAAATATGAAGATTGAATTTTATTCCATAGATAGTGATGTTAATAACTTGAAATTTGTAGTGATCCAAGCCAGATATCAGGGTCAATGGATATTTGTACGGCATCATGAAAGGACCACTTGGGAGCTGCCGGGAGGCCATATTGAAGCAGATGAAGATACAGATAGTGCAGCAAAAAGGGAACTTTGGGAAGAGACAGGCGCTTTAGATTTTCAATTAATACCGGTTTGTAATTATTCTGTTGAAAGGAAAGAGAGTAAAACATATGGAAGGCTGTATTTTGCAGAGGTTTATAAATTGGGCAGTTTAGAGCATGAGATTGAGGAGATATCCCTTCGTGATTTCTTGCCGGATCAACTTACATATAATCAAATTCAGCCATACTTATATGAAAAGATTAAGGAATATATAGCAAACGAACATGGAGGAGAAAACCATGGTATTTAATTCGGATAAGACAGGATTTCCCATAATAGAAAATGAAGATTATAAAATGCGTGAATTACGTGAGAGTGATGTCAGCGATTTGTTTGAATATTATGGCGACGCTGACCATATGAAATATAATTCGTCGCACCCACATAATTCAAAAGACGAAACACACGCAATGATAAAAAAGCTTATGGGTTCTTTCCCAAATAACAAAGGTATTGCGTGGGCGATAGAGGAAAAACATACAAAGAAAGTAATAGGAAATATAGGCTTATTTTATATGGACAGTGATAGAGTAAAAGCAGGTGTTGGATATAATATAAACAAAAATTATCAGAATCAGGGGATAGCAACCTGGGCATTGAAAAGCTGTATAGAATCAGCATTTATGCTTTTTAAAGTAAATGAGATAGAGGCATCATGTAAATCGATTAATTATGCTTCTGAGAGGGTTATGAAAAAGTGTGGGATGAAACTTAAAGAGGTTTTGCAAAAAGCTTCTGAAAAAGATGGGATTTTATATGATAAATTGATTTACTATATATCGAGTCAATAACTATTCCCATCTTGGCGCAAGAATAGCCGGATACCTTAAGCTGCTGAAGTGTTAAATAATATAAGATAATATTGGAGGAGGTAACTATGGGAAAAATATTGGTTTATATCTATGATGATATGGCGGATTTTGAAATATCATTGTTAACACATCTGCTTGGCGCCGATCGCGGAATGGAATTGTTGGTTGTATCCAACAATAATCGAATGGTAACAAGTAAATCAGGGATGCTGTTTATGCCCCACCTGGATTTGCATAATATCGATATCATGGAAGTGGAAGGTATTATAATTCCGGGTGGTCTGCTTGCTGACTTGGATGAGAAATTAATAGATATTATTCAAGATTTACATAGCAGAAATAAACTTATTGCCGCAATTTGTGCTGCTCCGTGGATCTTAGCCAAGGCAGGAGTTCTGGAAAAATGCAAATACACAACCTCAATTGTTGAGTGGCGAGATATGCATAAAGAGATTTTTAAGACAGACGATCCATTCCCCAGGCAAGGATATATCGAAGGAAGAGTAATAAGAGACGGCAATATTATAACTGCAAAAGGAATAGCATTTATAGATTTTGCCATTGAAGTCTGTGATTATTTTGGACTCTTTAAAGATGAAGAAGAGAAAAAAGATTTTGAGCAGGAATTAAAGGGATAATGCTTGGCGATTCCCATAGAAATGCATGTCCGCAGGCCCAAATATGGTTTAACATGTAATGATACATAAGTTATATTAAGTAACTTAATCAGATAAAATGAGACAGAACAGGATGATGAACAATTATGGAATTACAAAAAGGAAGACCGACGGATTTGAATGGGAGACTGGAGAAGGAAATACGGGTATATGATTTGTTGGATCGATTGGATATCGAATATTTCAGGGTGGACCATGAAGCCCTGTTTACCATGGAGGCCTGCCGGGAAGTAGATCGATTATTGGAAGTTGATATGTGCAAGAACCTATTTCTGCGCAATGAACAAAAAACCAAGCATTATCTTCTGCTAATGCCGGGGGACAAGAAATTTAAGACAAAGGATTTATCAAAACAGATCGGCAGTGCCAGACTATCCTTTGCGTCAGCCGAGGATATGGAAAGGCTTCTGGATATCGCTCCCGGATCGGTCAGTGTCATGGGACTAATGAATGATACAACCCATCAGGTTCAATTAGTAATTGATGAAGAAATATTTCGGTGTGAATATATGGCTTGTCATCCCTGTGTCAATACCTCCAGTCTTAAACTGAAGACAGAGGAGATTATCCATAGCTTTCTTCCGGAAACGGGTCATATACCGATTAAAGTTATGCTTTAAGAAGGAATTTATCGGTATAACTGAATATAGCCGTTACAGACGATATCCGTACATTAGGTTGCCGTTCTTGTAATTCTCCATATTACACCGGTATACTGCATTAATACTCCGGGGGTTTCAATGCTTTCTATTCCCGCATCCAGAACATACATTGCGCCGTCCGGACCAAAAACAATATCGACAGGTCTTCCAAATCCGCCTTCTCTCGAAATCGAGGTTGGAAATCCGGACCGATTAATTGCAAATGTAGTGACCGTTCTGGTTTTCATGTCTATTCTGGATATTCTATGCCCAATTCCGGCATAGGATATATAATCACGGCTTGTTTGACTTCCCATATTGCCATATTCGGCGATATATACGTCTCCATAGGTCCCAAAATTATTATAATCAAAATCAAAGCCCATAATATTCGAATTTGACTGGAAGGTTGTAAAAGGCACCGGCGGAGTATTAGGTATATTTTTAATTAATAATTCCGGGGTTACGCCCCCTTCCGGTGTAAATCTGGGTAAGCTCACAGGCTCTCCGCCTGAATAATCAGGCCAGCCATACCAATTTTCCTCTGTAACGGCAAAGAATTCATCGGGAGCATTGGCAATCGGTCTGCTTCCCCTATTATCATAGCCAATATTAGCCGCATATAACTGTCCGCCTGAATCAAACTTAATATTAAGAGGAAATCGAAATCCCCATGCGAAAAGTTGAATATTTGTACCGTCAAGCTGTGCGCTTAGTATACTGCCGGATGCTTTGCGGAATTCTTTTCTGATTTCAAAAGGAGCATTCGGATTTCCATAGGGGGAAAACGCACCGGTATATATAATTTCATTCGGTGATACTTCATTGTCAATGTTTCTTGTTTCAAAATTCTGGCCGTTGAGTATAATGTAGTCGCCAGGGTAGTCGCACAACAGGGGATGGTTCTCCTTCCAGTTGTTATCCTGTCCGACCACTGCGGAATTCGTTGCCGTACCTTGCCCAAAATACAGTCTTCTTCTGTCAGGGCTGAAGACAACTCTGCCATTATAATAATCTCCGTTACTGGGCAATCCGGTAATGAGGGTTTGTTTTACTCCATCCTGGGTAATTCGAATGATATAACCTCTATGAGAAACATATAAAATGCCATCCAGGTAGTTCATTCCGGTTATTGGTGACCTGAAATCTTCAGCCACTACTTCAAAATTATTATTCACATAGCTAAGAATTCTTGGATTGCCGGATTCCAGCCCGGATTCTGCAACCAATAAGGTTCCATTATCAGTAAACAGCATATTAACCGGTGTATTTAAACCATAAGCAAATACTTCGATACGATAACCGGTCTCTATATTAATATCTGCCGGGTTGAGATATCTTTCCGGAAACGAGTCTGTGTCCCGGGTAGTATATGCCTGTATCTCTGATGATTGGCCTGTTTTCATAGTATAGATCTCCCCAAATTACTGTTTACAAAAATATATTCAAAAAAAATCCAGATATACAATATATGTAAACTGGTTTTGAATATGAAAGATAATGCCATATTCATGCATCTATGACTGCGGAAGATATAAATCCGGATGAATTATTCTTTTCTATAAATTGACATTAAATATTCATTGTATTAAGATGGATATATATATTTTATTGTATATACGAGCATATGTTTTGTGATATACACAATATACCAGATAGGGGAGGGCTATGTATGCTGGAAATTCCGGAAAGCTATACGATTGCAGAGCAGTTAAATCAAACGATTCAGGGAAAGATCATCAGCTATGTCAAAGCAAACCATTCTCCGCATTCCTTTGCGTGGTACTTCGGAAATCCTGCTGATTATGATGAACTGCTCTCCGGCAAAACGGTTGGAAAGTCCTACGCCAGAGCAGGCATGCTAGAGATTGAAGCTGAGGAATGCCGCATTGTGTTATGTGATGGGGCGGCGCCGCGTTATTATGACGATCTGAAGAAGGTACCGAAGAAGCATCAGTTATATATTGAATTTGATGATAATACAGCATTAGTCTGTACCATACAGATGTATGGCGGCTTGTGGGCATACCGTGAGGGAGAGAATCATAATGGATATTATATTGGAGCCAGGGAGAAGCCCTCACCTCTATCCGATGTTTTTGACTATAATTATTTCTTGATCCTGAGAACAGATAAGGCGGGTAAACTGTCGGCAAAAGCATTTCTGGCGACGGAACAGCGAATCCCCGGGCTGGGTAATGGTGTCCTGCAGGACATTCTTTTTGTGGCAGGACTTCATCCGAAGCGTAAAATGGACACGGTGTCGGAAGAGGAATATCGAAAACTATATGATACCGTCAAAGCATTATTAAAACAGATGTCAGACCAGGGCGGCAGGGATACGGAGAAGGACCTGTTTGGGAATCCGGGCGGTTACATGACCTTACTCAGTAAGAAGACGGCATGGACCCCCTGTACTGTCTGCGGATATGAGCTGCGTAAGGATAGTTATATGGGTGGGACAATCTACTATTGTGAGCATTGCCAAAAGTGATATGCTGGCAGACAGTAAGCTGAAGCAGGCTGTCATATCCGATTTCAATAATAAAAGTGAAAGTGTAATAGTTATATGCTATGATAAATATATACCCGACAGGATGGAGTGATTGGAATGGTCAGAAAATTAATGGAAGAGGATAGGGCTTCTGTTCTTCGATATTTAAGCGCGGAGCCGTCGATAAATTTATTTATCATAGGTGATATAGAAGCCTTTGGCTTTGATAAGGATTTTCAGGAAGTATGGGGGCAGTTTGACAGTAATGACGAACTGGAGGGAGTGTTACTGCGCTTCAATGTGAATTTTATTCCCTATTTCATTAAGCCGGATTTTGACATTACGGAATTTAAGGATATTATATTAAGTAATGAAGGAAACACTATGATATCAGGGAAAGAAAGTATTGTCAGCCGGTTTATCGGGATATTGCCGGATCATATTGCCAGACTGACTTTTTTTTGTGAGCTGGCTAACCAGGGCCAGCTCAAAATATATAACAGTGACCGACCGGTCATGATTGCGGAAGAAAGCGATGCAAAACGGGTTCATAATCTAATCGAGCAAATTGAAGAATTCAATAATATGGGTAATACGCTGGAACGGCTGAAATATAAATTAAAGACGAAAACCGGTCGGGCATATTATATAGAAAATGAAAAAGGCTCCATAGTCTCAGTAGCTCAGACAACTGCCGAAAACTCACGGTCTGCTATGGTTGTAGGGGTTGCTACCTCAGAAGAATACAGATGCAGGGGCTATATGAGCGCGTGTCTCTCAAGACTGTGTGCAGATGTGATATCGGAAGGAAAGACATTATGTCTGTTTTATGATAATCCGAAAGCGGGGGCTGTCTATCACAGATTAGGATTTCAAACAATTGATAATTGGATGATGATAACGAAAGATGAATGAAAATACCGGTTTCATTTGTCAGGAAAAGTAACAAAAAAGGCTGAAAAGCCTATAAAGTCTTAGGAGGGATAAGAAATGTCAGGATCGAAATTTAGGCAAATATTCAAAAAAGTAGCAGTATTATTAGCAATCAGCCTGATTTATTCAGGAATCGGCTATTTGGCTGTATGGTTCCTTTCATACCGATTTGATTACAAAATGCAGGATGCTTTAGCCTGTGCGGGACTTATTTTACTCTTTCTGGGGATTTTAATGTCCATGAAGGGAAATCCCTCCGGGATTAATATCAACGGGATGGGCAGGGGTGATGCAAATGTTACTGCTTATTTGAATAATGAAATTACCAGGCAGGAAAGAGAGATGAATCCTTATTATAAGCACTTTTTCAGGAATAATATCGTTAGCTTTGCATTTAGCAGCCTAACCTTTATCCTGGGAGGTGCATTTCTTATTTTATCCTCCGTCATTTTTTATTAATCTTAAGCTGGCTGTGGCGTAAAAAGAATTATTAGGGAGAACGATATTGTGAAGAAGAGAACCAGGAATATATTATTAATTGCTATTGGTATTATTGCTGTTACGGCCCTCGCATTGGCAGATATAATAAGCCGTGGAAAGCTAACATCCGGCTTCCTTGGAATGCTGGTATTGATCTTAGGTGCATTGATAATTCCGGCAGCTATTGAATTAAAGAAAGAATCAGAAAACAGATAATGATACCGAGCAGATTTCTATCGCTTTTTCATTTGTATTATTTTATTATTTATACTATAATAGAAATAAATTATATTTCGATACAATACAACATGAATCTATAGCAGATATCGATACGGAGGATAACATATGGATAAGGAAATGTTATTGGAAGATGTAAGAGAAGTAGAAATCCTTGAATTTAGTGCAGGGGGCAACAGGTACGGTATCGACGTCAAAGATGTCAGGGAGATACTGCCCTATGACACAGTACCTACCAGGATTCCAAATTCACATCCCGATATTGTGGGAATCATTATGCCAAGAGATTTCCTGATTCCGATTGTTGATATAGTGAAAAGTTTAAAAATATCCGATAAAGGTAACAGTGAACATAAATTGATTATAGTTTCAAGCATACAGAGCTTAAATATAGCTTTTCTGGTGGATGATGTGATCGGTATGCATCGGACTACAACAGTAAATATCTCAAAGCCCGGCAGAAAACTCAGTACCTCCTTGAAGGGCGTTGTTTCCGCGATACTAAATATCGATAAAAGAAAAATTGAAATACTAGAATTAAGAAAGCTTATTTCTGATATTAATTCTGACATAAGGCTGGATTAATTCTTCCTTAAGAGGACTTTATTACATATCATCTACAAGCGTAAAATGGACGGTGTCGAATGGCCAAATGCAGATTATGTAAGAAGAATATACCTGATGGTAGTGAATATTGTACAGACTGCCTTGATAAGAAGCCGGTGATAACCGATGAATCCTATCTTGACGGTTTATTAAATTCAGTTAAAACCAATAATGAGCCGGTCAATATTAATTATAAGAAGACCGGGGGACTGCAAAATAATGAGCCGGTGAAAATGAATAAGCCGATTAAGGCGGCCGATCTGGATCAGCTTGACCCGGACGATCTGGCTGATTTTGATCAGTTTGATATCCATGCTGATATAGAGGATCCTATCATTATTGGTGACGAGGAGCTGTTCGGACAGATGTATGACGAGTCTGAAGCATTCATGGAGAATGATCAGAGTCTGGAAGAGCCGGTCAATCCTCAGACACCAATCGGTTTCGAGGCAGAGACGGATGTCGATAATGAAATTTCTGCCGCGCAGCCGGCGGAGCAGACAATCGCAATACAGGATTTTGCAGATACTATAGCAGAAGAAAATATAAATCACGGTACTGATACCGTTGATAATAAAATTAATAATGTAATTGATGATAAAGCAAATGAAAGAATAGATGATAGTATCGATATCAGACAACCGGATTCCGAGGATAATGTGGATCAGGATTTCCTTGACCAATATATGAACCGGGATGATGCGGATACAGAAGGAGCTGAGGAAGCATTTGATCCTTCCATCGGAGACTTACTTAGAGGTTTTGAGCTGACTGATTCCGGAGAGGATGAGGGAAATGGCATGACAGATGAGGAACTCATGCTATTGAACGGGAGTACGGATCCGGAAGAACTTGACATAGAAGGACAAGAGGATAAGAGTTCGAATGAGGAAGATTTCCTCAGCCTGTTAAATCAATTCAGTGCGGATGACCCGGTCACCGCAGATGTCCAGGCTATAACAGAGCTGCTTAGCGGAACGGGTAACAAAGACCAGGATGCAAATATGCCAAGCGACGTAGGCGAGGTGTTCTCCGATGCTCTGAAAGCGGTATCCGGCCTGGAAGATTTAGAGCTGGATCATATGCTGCAGGGTGTGGATATTTCTGATAAAAGTAAGGATAAGAAGAAAAGCGATAAAAAGGAATCAAACAAAAAGAAAAAAGGATCAGACAAAAAGGCCTCGGATAAGAAGCCTAAGACGGTGAAGGGTAAAGGCTTATTCGGTAAGCTGTTTGGTAATGTTGTTGACGAAGCTGCCATTAAAGCGGCTAAGAAGGATGCCGCTTCGGGAGAAGCAGCCGCTGCAAAGGCAGCAAAAAAGCCTAAACTTAAGAAATCTAAGAAAGGCAAAGGCGCGGCGGAAGCGATTCAAGAGGTCGATGATAAGCCGGGCCGGGACAGAGCGGCGGCAGAAAAACAGCCGGAAAATGAAAAGGCTAAGAAAAAAGAGAAGGTCAAGAAACCGAAGAAAGAGAAGAAGCATGTCATTGAGATGATTGATGACTATGATGATGTGGAAGGCAGGATTAACAAATTGGGAGCCACCATTGTCTTTGCGTTCTTTGGCGTCATGGTTGTATTGCTTCTGATCGGAACCAGTCTGTTTACATATTCCATAAGCATTAAAAATGCAACCACATATTTTGACCGTCAGAAATATACGGAAGCATATAATGAGGTATATGGAATGGAACTGAAGGATGAGGATATTGAGCTATATGAGAAGATTATGACGGTTATGTTTGTAAATAAACAGTTAAACTCCTATAATAATTATTATGCGATGAAAAAATATCCGGAAGCTTTAGATTCCCTCCTGAAGGGCTTAAAAAGATATGATAAGTATATAGAATTGGCGACTATCCTGGGAATAAAGAGCGATCTGGATTATGTAAGAGATCATATCATGGCGGAGCTGGAGCAAGTATACAGGTTGTCCGAGGAGGATGCAATGGCAATTTTAGAATGTGAGAGTCAAAAGGATTACAGTGTGGCGGTATATGATGTTGTACTTGAGAACATGAAGTATTAAATTATAGTTAAAGGAATGATAAAATGATTGCTGTTATTGATTATGATGCGGGGAATTTGAAGAGTGTTGAAAAGGCATTGATATACCTTGGGGCTGATCCGGTGATTACGAGAGATCAGGAGCAGATACAGAAAGCGGATAAGGTTATTCTTCCCGGCGTTGGAGCCTTCGGAGATGCAATGGAAAAGCTGCATCGTTATCAGCTGGTTGAGGTTATCAGGGAAATAGCGGCAAGCGGCAAACCCTTATTCGGTATTTGTCTGGGACAGCAGCTTTTGTTTGAGAGAAGTGTGGAAACCAGAGGTGTGGAGGGACTATCCATATTGGAAGGTGAAATTCTCAGGATACCTGACAAAGAAGGTCTTAAGATACCGCATATGGGATGGAATTCCCTGACGATACGTCCGGGAGCAAGACTGTATAAGGGAATACCGCAGCAGTCCTATGTATATTTTGTTCATTCTTATTATCTGAATGCAAAAGAGGAAAGCATAGTTGCGGCAACTACGGAATATAGTACATTAATCCATGCCTCCGTTGAGAAGGATAATATCTTTGCCTGCCAGTTCCATCCGGAGAAAAGCGGAGAAGTGGGCTTGCAAATCTTAAAGAATTTTATTGAACTTTAAAGATGATCTTATTATTGCGAATGGCTGCTGCTAGGAGTACTAACCTGAAAGCTTTCATAATAAGAATATAGGAGAAATGATATGTTTACCAAGAGAATTATTCCCTGCCTAGATGTCCACAATGGACGGGTTGTGAAAGGTATAAATTTTGTTAATCTAAGGGATGCCGGGGACCCGGTCGAGGTGGGCTTTGCCTATGATAAGGCAGGAGCCGATGAACTGGTCTTTTTGGATATTACCGCTTCTTCGGATGCAAGGACAATTAAACTGGATATGGTACGGAGAGTGGCGGAGACAGTATTTATCCCCTTCACGGTCGGCGGAGGTATCAGAACCGTAGATGATTTCAAATTAATATTGCGGGAGGGAGCCGATAAAATCGCAGTAAATACTGCGGCAATATTAAACCCCGCACTCATCAGTGATGCGGCAGATAAGTTTGGGAGCCAGTGCGTGGTTCTGGCAATTGATGCAAAGCGCAGGGAGGATGGCTCGGGCTGGAATATTTATAAGAACGGCGGGCGTGTCGATATGGGTATCGACGCCGTAGAATGGGCTATGAAGGGTTGCGAGCTTGGGGCCGGTGAGATCCTGCTGACCAGTATGGATTGTGACGGCACGAAGGACGGATATGACCTGGAACTGACCAGAATCATCTCGGAAAATGTATCGGTTCCGGTCATTGCATCCGGCGGTGCCGGATCAATGGAACATTTTTATGATGCTTTTACAATGGGGAAAGCGGATGCTGTATTAGCAGCCTCCCTCTTTCACTATAAAGAGATGGAGATCATGGACCTTAAGGCGTATCTTAAGAGCAGAGGGGTCAGTGTCAGGCTGTAGGCAGGAAAGAGGTTCAATTATGGGAGCTATTACAAATGATTGGCTGGCAGCAGTCGGCAGCGAATTCCGCCAGCCATATTACTCGGCATTATATCAATTTATCAAATTAGAATATAGTAATCATATGGTATATCCGGAGGCGGACCATATTTTTGATGCTTTCCATCTTACTCCCCTGCGGGAGGTGAAGGTAGTCATTATCGGTCAGGACCCCTACCATAATAAAGGTCAGGCCCACGGGCTGTGCTTCTCGGTCAGGCCGGAGGTGGAGATACCGCCGTCCCTGGTCAATATCTATAAAGAGCTGGAGGATGATCTGGGCTGCTATATTCCTAATAACGGATATCTGGAGAAATGGGCTAAGCAGGGTGTCCTTCTATTGAACACCGTATTGACGGTCCGAGCCCACCAAGCTTTCTCCCATCAGGGTAAGGGATGGGAACAATTCACAGATGCGGTAATTCGAGCTGTCAGTGAACAGGACCGGCCGATTGTATTTATCCTCTGGGGAAAACCGGCGCAGGCAAAGAAAAGCATGCTTACGAATAAAAAACATTTGATACTGGAGGCACCTCATCCGAGTCCGCTGTCTGCCCACCGGGGCTTTTTTGGCAGTAAGCCGTTCAGCAAGACGAACCAATTTTTAATTACCAATGAAATTAAGCCGATTGATTGGCAAATTCAAAATGTTTAAGATAAACCGTCTGAAATGTACATTTGCGGAAACTGGCAGAAGCATTTTAAGACGGTATTTTCTTAAGGGGGGAGGCAGTAATGAAGGACAATAAATCTTCAATTCAAAGGAAGAAAATAACGCTGGTTATTTTGATATCGGCAATCCTTCTGATTACCTTGGGATTCGTTGGTCATCAGATTTTCACCGGTTCGGACAAGAGGCTTTCCAGGGCAAAGCAACGGGGAAGCGAATACCTGTTGAAAGAGAATTATGAAGGAGCCAAAGAGGAATTTAAGAAAGCCGTAGAACTGGCACCGACGGACCTGGTGTTGTACTTCCAGTTGGCAGAAGCGTTTATCGGCCTGGAGGATTATATTGATGCTGCAGCTTACCTGGAACAGGCAATCACAATGGCAGAGCAGAAACCGCTGGAGGTCAGTCAATATACGTCTCTTACGATAAAGCTGGCGGAATGCTATAGCAAGACCGGGGAAGACAGGAAGCGGGCGAGTCTGTTAAAACGAAGCCTGGAACTAACCGGATCAGACCGGATAATGGAGCTGATGGAGGATTATTATCCGGAGCCTGTTATTTCCGATCTGCCGGAGGGGGAATATAATGTTGAGGATGTGCTGACCATTGGCTTCATCGGCGCCGGAACCATCTACTATACTCTGGACCAGACAGAGCCATCCGATACATCTGCGCAATATGCAGAGGTCCTGGCCCTGCCCCCCGGGACTTATGAGATCAGGGCGGTCGCGGTGAATGAATTTGGCTTTCAAAGTGAGGTGGCCAGCTTTAGTTATACGATAAAGCCAATCGACTA
This sequence comes from Bacillota bacterium, assembly GCA_023423335.1. Lineage (GTDB taxonomy): Bacteria > Bacillota > Clostridia > Lachnospirales > Lachnospiraceae > Mobilitalea. The sequence goes on from JAFAFU010000020.1 coordinate 24,242, forward strand.
CTTAGCCAGAGGCTCGGAAAAGGTATTACTCAAGGATTATGACGGAGCTATGGAGGATTTCTTGAGAGTAATCCGAGGTAATGAGAAGGAAGTCGCAGGCTATTATGGGATGGCCAGAGTATACATAGCAAAAAATGAATTTGAGAATGCAATAAAAGCGGTTAATATTGGACTGTCTCACGGAGATAATAGGGAACTTAGCGAGCTTCAGGCTATACTGGTCCCGACGGTAGAGACTTCCCTTGAACCCGGCGTCTACTCCTCGGACCGGGAGATAAAAGTGGAGCTTAAGGGAAACGGAACAGATATTTATTATACCTTGGATGGAAGCCTTCCGACGGTTACAAGTCCGGTTTATGAAGGACCCATATCACTCCGGAAAGGTGCGAATACGATAACAGCAGCCTCGGTAAGTGTATATGGAACCTTTGGGAAAGTGATGTCCTTTGAATATGCGATCAATTATAAGGAAACCTCATCGGAGGCGTCTAAGGAAAATGAGAAGAGCAGTTCCGGAGGCAAGAGCTCTTTGAATTCCGAAAAGGCGGATAATTCTAAGAAGACTGAGGAGAAGCTTCCGGCATCTGAACAAGCGTCTGAGGAGAAAGAGGAGGCTTCCGTCTCGGAACAGCAGGCAACCGCGGATGAGAAGGGAAATATCATATGGACAGACCCCAATGTGGAAGCGGCTGTGCGAAAACTGCTGGGAAAAGCGGAGGGAGCTATCACGGTAAAGGAAGCAGGGACGATTGACGGCATCCTGGATCTATCGGGTACCGACATTAACAGTCTGGCGGATCTGGTATGGCTGAAGCGGTTTTCAACGCTTTCCTGCCGAGGGGAGGATTTAACGAATGCGGAATTCATTAACAGCCTGCAGGCGAGCCGGGTCATAGCAGTCTATCGTAATCTGGACGAAGTGAAGGCAATCGATAATACGGAGGTTTTAAAAGAGCTTAAGAACTTCGGCATCTGTGTAGCGGATTTCTCCCTGGGAAATATGTCCGTCTTTCAGATGATGGAATTTTTCTCGGAGATGAACCAGATTATGCAGAAGCTTACAAACCTGGAATATCTGGATCTCAGTAATAATGGACTGACGGATATCAGTATGATCGGGGCGATCAGCAATATCTCAAAAATTAAAATATTGAAACTGCAAAACAATGGTATAACGGATATTTCTGTACTGAAGAATTTTACGAATCTGATCTATCTGGATGTCACCGGTAATGATATTGCAGATTTTACGCCGGTGAAGCATGTGGGAACTGTGGTTCGAAAATAAAGCCTAATGCCATATCGGACCACCCGATACAGCGTCAAAGGATGATTCCCTCGCGCCCGGCAGGGCATATTGATGATTGTTAATTATTGTAAAGTGATACATAAATATGTTCTTTCGTGTTCATGGCGGATGATATCAATTATATTTGGAATAATATTTTAGAGTGGTTGATTTACAGAAAATTATATCCAAAGGATCGTTGATCAGCATGAGTATGGAGGAATCTATATGAAGGAATCGAATAATCGGAAGCGGGAGAGGGGACTGACAGCGGGAAAGCTTACGATGATGGCGCTGGGCTCTGTGATCGGAGGTTCCTTCTTTTTGGGATCTGCCGTAGCGGTGAATGCCGCGGGTCCGGCAATTATCATATCCTATATATTTGCCGGTATCCTGGTATATTTTATACTTTTCGCTTTATCTGAAATGACAGTTGCCAATCCGGATTCCGGGTCCTTTCGCACCTTTACGGTTAAGTCCTTCGGTCACGGAGCCGGTTTTGTGGTCGGTTGGGTCTATTGGACGGGGATGATTCTGGCTATGTCCAGTGAAGCCACAGCGGTATCAATTCTGATCAGGGAATGGTTTCCGAATATCTCGGTGCCCATCGTCGGCAGTTTGGTTATCGTAGGAGTGACGCTTCTTAACCTTCTGGGGGCGGACAGGCTCAGCAGGCTGGAGAGCGGACTCTCCATAATTAAGGTATTGACGATTGTTGCTTTTATTATTCTGGGAATAATGCTGATCATCGGACTCATGCCCGGGGTTGATCCGGTGGGCATAGGTGAAGTTGCGAGGGAACCCTTTATGCCCGGAGGGATATCCGGTATTGCCGGAAGTATGCTCATTGTTGTGTTTTCCTATGCGGGCTTTGAGATTATCGGCCTGGCTGCATCGGAAGCGGAAGATCCCCACAGAAATATTCCACGGGCGATTACTTATACGGTGATCGCTTTAATAACACTATATATTCTGGCGTCAGCAGTACTCCTGCCTTTAATCCCCACAGCGCAGCTGGATGAAAGTGTCAGTCCGATGGTGGCTGCTTTAAGCAGATGGGGAATGAGATGGGCAAGCACAGCGATCAATGTTGTCCTAATTACCGCTATTTTATCCGCAATGCTTGCAGCAATTTTTGGGCTCGGCAGAATGATGCGCTCTTTGGCAGAGGAGGGAGACGCGCCAAGATGGTTAAAGGACAGGACGGATGTTCCCTATCGCGGGATTTTAATTTCCGGCTTTGGTATGCTGGCAGGCCTGGGAATCGGTCTTTTGCTTCCAAGAGTGTATCTGTTCCTGATCAGTTCCGGAGGCTTTGCCCTGCTGTTTACCTATGCATCTATCCTTGCCACTCATATTCGTTTTCGTAAAAAGCATGGCTGTCCTCCCAAGGGCAAATGCCAGATGCCCGGCTATCCATATACCTCTTGGTTTGCCCTGATCTGCATGATTATCATAATGTTCAGCATGCCCTTTATCTCCGGACAGGCTTCCGGGTTGATTGCAGGAATTACTATGATTGCTCTGTATTCTTTCTTGTATCTGGTAAAAAACTATCTTGGAGGCTTTTATATGAAGGCTTTTCACACCGATATGAACCGTAAGGATTACAAAACCCGTTTTTCCGAGGAGCTGTCCGAGGAATTAACTGAAGGTAAGGATAAAAAGAGAGTAGAAGCCGGGGAGAAGAAAACGGATACCATACACAGCAGACAGGAGGAAGCTGAGAATAATGATTGCGACTGCAGTGACAAGCCTTAAGCAAATGCCCTATGCAAGAGGCAGTCAGGAAGCGGTTGTATTTATAAATTATATACAAAAGGCTCCATACGCTTTCCGGACATACTCGATGGCGGAAGCGTATGGAGCCTTCTTCTATTAATTTGAATAATATAACAGTCCTTGGTTTTGAGCTTATAGCCGCATCTAATGACTTTGATTCTGACCCTGCTGCTTATTCAGGTTCTTTACCGCGGTGGAAAGCATCAGCTTGATACGGTTTAGCTGGTTTACCTCGCTGGCTCCCGGATCGTAGTCGATGGCTACGATGTTAGCTTCAGGATGCTGTCTGCGAAGCTCCTTGATCACACCTTTTCCTACGATATGATTCGGCAGGCAGGCAAAGGGCTGCGTACATACGATGTTATTGACACCGGAATGGATCAGCTCCAGCATCTCACCGGTAAGAAACCATCCTTCCCCGGTCTGGTTACCGGTGGATACCACAGGCTCAGCCAGTTCAGCCAGTTTCTTAATATGCACCGGCGGTACGAAGCGTCTACTCTTTGCCAGGCTCTTTTTGGCTTCCTTCCTTATTCTCTCGAGGGCCCAGATTACAAGGTTGCTTATCCTTGCGCTCTTCTTGCTCTTACCCAGATACCTTGCTTTAAAGTTATTATTATATGCACAGTACATGAAGAAATCCAGAAGATCCGGCACAACCGCTTCGGCCCCTTCGGCTTCGAGAAGCTCCACCAGATAGTTGTTTGCGGAAGGAAGGAACTTTACAAGGATTTCTCCTACGACACCAACCTTCGGCTTAATGACATTCTCCGTTAACGGAAGGTTATCAAAATCACGGATGATGCCCCGGATATTCTTCTTGTATCTCCTCCAGCCGTCTTTATTCATAAGGCTCTTGGAGCAGATATCCCGCCATTTCTGATGAAGGGCATTGGCGGAGCCCGGAACCTTCTCATAGGGTCTCGTTTTATACAGAACCCTCATGAATACATCACCGTAAACCAGTGCTTCCATCGCTCTGATTAACAGACCGGGAGATATCTTCAGGCCGGGATTCTTCTCCAGGCCGGAGGCACTTAAGGAAATGACCGGGATCTGCGACATTCCTGCCTTCTCAAGAGCTCTGCGGATGAAACCGATATAATTCGTTGCACGGCAGCCACCGCCGGTCTGGGTGATCATGACAGCTACCTTATTCAGGTCATACTTCCCGGATAATAAGGCATCCATAATCTGTCCGACAACCATCAGGGAAGGGAAGCAGGCATCATTATTGACATACTGGAGTCCGATATCCACGGATCTTCGGTTATCATTCGGCAATACCTCTACATGGTAGCCTCCGCTGCGGAGAGCAGGTTCCAGAAGATCAAAATGAATCGGGGACATCTGAGGCGCCAGTATGGTATAGGAAGCCCTCATATCCTCGGTAAAGATAGCCCTGTGGTGGGCGGTGTCAGCCTGGTGGGAGAGGATCTGCCTGCTTTCCCGTTCCCTTACGGCAGAGAGCAGAGATCGGATACGGATTCTGGCCGCCCCTAAATTATTTACTTCATCTATTTTAAGTACGGTATAGATTTTACCGGATTTAGACAGGATATCATTTACCTGATCCGTGGTTACGGCATCAAGACCGCAGCCAAAGGAATTCAGCTGGATCAGCTCCAGGTTTGGCTGGGTTCGGACAAAGGAAGCAGCCGCATATAATCTGGAGTGATACATCCACTGGTCGATAACAATGGTAGGACGGTCCACTTCACCCAGGTGTGAGACGGAATCCTCTGTCAGAACGGCAACACCATAGGAATTGATCAGTTCCGGAATTCCGTGGTGAATCTCCGGATCAACATGGTAAGGACGGCCGGCAAGTACAATGCCCTTTCGTCCGGAGGCTTTCAGATATGCCAGGGTTTCTTCCCCTTTTTTACGCATATCCTCCCTGGCACTGGCCAGCTCCTTCCAGGCAGCGGCAATCGCAGTCCTCAGCTCCTGCTCGGAAATCCCCTTTTCCGTAAACAGCTCAATCAGCCGGTTTCCTAAAATTTCTTCATTTTCAAAGGACATGAAGGGATTCTCAAACAAAATGGAGGAATCCTTCAGCTCCTCTACATTATTTTTGATATTCTCCGGGTAGGAGGTTACAATCGGACAATTGAAATGATTATTCGCACCGTCAACCTCCATTCTTTCGAAGGGAATACTGGGATAGAAAATATACGTAATCTTATTGTCAATCAGCCATTTGATGTGTCCGTGGACCAGCTTTGCCGGATAGCATTCCGATTCACTGGGGATGGATTCGATGCCAAGCTCATAGATCTTACGGCTGGAGGTCGGGGACAGCACAACACGGTATCCCAGCAGGGTGAAGAAGGTATGCCAGAAGGGATAATTTTCATACAGGTTCAGTACTCTCGGAATACCTACCGTACCTCTGGTAGCCTCCTCGGAAGTCAAAGTAGGATAGGAGAAATAGCGCTCCAGCTTATAATCAAAAAGGTTCGGGATATTGTCAACATTCTTTTCTTTTCCCAGGCCCCGCTCACAGCGGTTGCCGGAGATAAACTGCCTTCCTCCGGTAAATTTGTTTACGGTTAATAAACAGTTATTCGTGCATCTCTTACAACGGGCCAGAGAGGTCTCGAACTTCAGCTCATTGATCTGATCAATGGTCAGCATGGTGCTGTCTTCACCGTCATAGTGTTCTCTGGCGATCAGTGCCGCACCGAAGGCACCCATAATTCCGGCGATATCGGGGCGTACGGCAGTGCAGCCGGAGATTTTCTCGAAGCTCCGTAATACCGCATCATTATAGAAGGTACCGCCCTGTACAACCATTTTCCTGCCAAGGTCCTTCGGGTTCGTAATCTTGATAACCTTATATAGAGCATTCTTAATAACGGAATAAGCAAGACCGGCGGAGATATCTGCAACGGTTGCCCCTTCCTTCTGCGCCTGCTTAACCTTGGAATTCATGAATACGGTACATCTGGTGCCGAGATCAATCGGGTTCTTGGCATAGAGGGCAACCTTAGCGAAATCCTGTACCTCATAGTTTAAGGATTTGGCAAAGGTCTCGATAAAGGAACCGCAGCCGGAGGAACACGCTTCATTCAGCAGTACATTATCAACGGTCTGGTTTTTGATCTTAATGCATTTCATATCCTGGCCGCCGATATCGAGGATACAGTCCACCTCCGGTTCAAAGAAGGCCGCCGCATGGTAGTGGGCTACGGTTTCGACCTCGCCTTCGTCAAGAACAAGAGCAGCCTTAATCAGAGCTTCTCCGTAGCCGGTGGAACAGGAGCGGACAATTCTAACATTTTCGGGAAGCCGCTCATAGATTTCCTTAATGGATTTAATCGCCGTTTTCAATGGACTGCCGTTGTTATTACTATAGAAGGAATATAACAGAGAACCGTCCTCACCGACCAACGCTACCTTTGTGGTGGTGGAGCCGGCATCAATCCCCAGGAAGCAGTTGCCTTGGTATTCTTTTAAATTTCCTTTTTTCACAGTATGTACGGAATGACTCTTTTGAAATTCTTCGTATTCTTCTTCGTCCTTAAATAAGGGTTCCATCCGGTGTACTTCAAAATCCATCTTAATCCCATGGGACAGCTTGTCGTACAAGGACTGGAAATCAACCTGGACTTCCGGCTTTGCGTTCATTCCCGCACCGATGGCGGCGAACAGATGGGAATGCTCCGGGGCGATGACCTGCTCCTCTTTAAGATTTAAGGTTCTGATAAATGCATTCTTAAGCTCCGGCAGGAAATGGAGCGGACCTCCCAGAAATGCAACATTGCCGCGGATCGGTTTGCCGCAGGCCAGACCGCTGATGGTCTGGTTGACCACCGCCTGGAAGATGGAGGCGGACAGATCCGGCTTTGTCGCACCCTCGTTAATCAATGGCTGAATATCCGTCTTCGCGAATACGCCGCATCTGGCTGCAATCGGATAGATGGCCTGATAGCTCCCTGCATATTCATTCAGACCGGCAGCGTCCGTCTTAAGCAGGCTTGCCATCTGGTCGATAAAGGAACCCGTACCGCCGGCACAGATACCGTTCATCCTCTGTTCAATACCATTGGTAAAATATATTATTTTCGCATCTTCGCCGCCAAGCTCGATAGCGACATCTGTCTGCGGTGCATAATCCTGTAATGAAGTTGATACGGCGATTACCTCCTGAACGAAAGGAATGTCCAGATGCTTTGATATGGTTAAACCGCCGGAGCCGGTAATTACCGGGGAAACTACAAGGTTACCCAGAGCCTCTTCCGCCTTCTTCATTAATCCGGCAAGAGTCTCCTGTATATTAGCAAAATGACGCTCATAGTCAGAGAATAACAGGGTATTATTCCCGTCCATAACGACAATTTTAACGGTTGTTGATCCTATATCAATACCTAAAGTTTTATTTACCATCATGCCACGATCTCCTCAAAATATTCCCGTAAAAATATGGTTACGTGAAAATCAGCTTTCTATATTATACGATACATAACTTGTAAGTTCAACAACTTAATTTTCAGAAATTTTTAATGAAACCTTATAATTTTGTGTAGAAAGTCCCCAAATTTAAGGAACCTGAATATAATAGAATCAAACGCGGTATGTAATCTGACTCAGATGAGGAAGGAGAGGATCAGATATGTTCTGTACGAATTATGTGATAAAAAAAGGTGACACCCTCTATTCCATCAGCAGAAAAAATAGTATTCCGGTAGGAGCCATTATTAATGCCAATCCCTTTGTGAATGTATATAATCTGCAGATTGGTGAAGTCATCTGCCTCCCGATAGGGATTCCACAGAATAATTTTTCGGACTATACAATGTATACGGTAGAGGAAGGGGATACGCTTGGAAGCGTATTGAAAAAAAACGGATGTGAAATGGGTGACTTTATGCAGCTAAACGATGCGAACTCCATCCATCTGGAGCCTGGTACCACCGTCCAAATCCCGGTATACGATGAGGCTGTCTTATATCAGAGAGATTAAAGATAACCTATGCCGGATATCTCATAACGCACTATTTAGAAAACATGATGCAAGAAAATGTATGTCATGGCCGGACGCTTTGTGTCCGCTCAGGTGACATACATTTTTGTGTATTGCACCTTCTGATCCGGCGTGTAAAAACACATCGATAAGGAGAAGTTTCTTCGGTTGACAAAGGTTGGATAACAACATATAATAAATTTGGACTTTACGAAGTCCGTTATGCCAATTAAAAGGAAGGTGGTAAGGATGGAAGCCGGCCCTGATAGTAGTTACTTGTATAGGGGAAAAAATATTGTACTTACTGCAGATAGCAGCAGGTTTTCATTCGTATTCTCTCTTTATCTGGGAATTACCACCGGATAGGGTTAAAATGCGCTGGCCTCTGCTATACTATTAGCAGTGGAAAGGAGCATTTATGATCGATATCTTTAAGACAATTGACGGCGCGCTGCAAAGGCAGACTGAAATAACGGAGGGCAGCTGGATTGCGATGACAAGCCCTTCTGCGACCGAATTGATGGAAATTGCGGAGAGAACCCAGATTGATATCAATCATCTAAGGGCGCCTCTGGATGATGAGGAAAGAGCGCGTATCGAGGTAGAGGAGGATTATACCATCATCGTGGTGGATATTCCTACTCTGGAGAAGAGAAATGACAAGGATCGCTATGTAACGATACCTCTTGGTATAATCGTAGCAAAGGAAATATTAATAACGGTATGTCTGGAGGAGACACCCATCTTAAAATGCTTTATGGATGGCCGGGTAAGGGATTTCTATACCTATAAGAAGACCAGGTTTATCCTGCAGATTCTGTATCGGAATGCTTCCACCTTCCTTCAGCATCTTAGAACCATTGACAGAAAGAGTGAAGAGGTTGAAAGGAAGCTCCATATCTCCACCCAGAATCGTGAACTGATTGAGCTGCTGGAGCTGGAGAAGAGTCTGGTGTATTTCACCACCTCCTTAAGATCGAATGAAGTCGTATTTGAAAAAATGCTTAAGATAGAGAGTATCAAGCACTATCCGGAGGATGAAGATCTTCTGGAGGATCTGATTATCGAGAATAAGCAGGCGATTGAGATGGCGAACATCTACAGCGGTATCTTAAGCGGAACCATGGATGCATTTGCATCTATCATTTCAAATAATCAGAATATTGTAATGAAGTTCCTCGCGGCTATTACGATTGTATTATCGATTCCTACGATGGTAGCAAGCTTCTATGGAATGAATTTTGTCCATATTCCCGGTGGCGATAATCCCTTCGGCTTCTTCGCCGTTACATTGGCGGCATTGCTGATTGCATCCATCACCGCATTCATATTCAGGAAGAAGAAGCTGTTTTAGGCAATTGGAAAGGTACAGGTATTAGAAGTGTCTTCACACCTGAAAAAGAAACATCTTCACACGGCAAATTTGTGCTGACGCCGGGATTCTCGGGCATCGGCAGCATGGAGGATTTATATGGGATTTTTTAATAAAATGGAACGTAAGCTCGGAAAGTATGCTATTCCGAATCTGATGAAATACTTTGCTATATTGTATGGGGTAGGATTACTGATCTGGTCCTTTTATCCGGAATGGGTTCTTTATCTTGATCTGGATTTTCGATTGGTTGCAAGGGGACAAATCTGGAGGCTGCTTACCTTCATGATACCGCTATCCTCTATGAATGATATATTCTTTGTATTTATCCGGGTTTATGTATTTTACTTCATCGGAAGCAGCCTGGAGAAAACATGGGGAGCCTTCCGGTTGAATTTTTATTTTTTCTCAGCGATCCTGTATAATATCATTGCTGCCTTGATTATATATCTTCTCAAAGGATTTAATTTATTTGACTATAACGGAATGCTTGCAAACGACCCTCTGGAGCTGATTTATACTTCCCTGTTTCTGGCTTTTGCAGTGTTATATCCGAATATGCAGTTTTACATCTATTTCCTTATTCCGGTAAAAGCGAAATATTGGGCTTGGCTGTTGGGTGCCTTTTATGCTTATAGGATTTACGTTTTTATAGAGAATGAATATGTTTGGGGAGCCATCCCCATCCTATTATCCCTTTTCAACTTCTTCGTTTTCTTCCTGTTAACTAGAAATTATCGGAGAATTTCACCGAGGGATTTTGAACGGCGGGCGAGATACCGCAGGCAGATGCGGGAGGGCCACAATACCGGCAATGTAGTCCAGATGAATGGGCGCAGCGTTATTACCAGACATAAATGCGCGGTATGCGGAAGAACAGAGCTGGATGATGAACAGCTGGAATTTCGTTTCTGCTCTAAATGCGACGGGAATTATGAATATTGCATGGACCATCTGTTTACCCATGAGCATGTGAAAAAATAGGAAGGACTTATGGGTTGGGATGTCCCGGAGGTAGAATGTTAAGTACTTTAATCAAAGAGATTAAGGAATTATTCTCAGACAAAAAAATATGGATTGGAATTCTGACAGTGCTTATTATAATTATAATAGGCACTTCTTATAATAGGAAGCAGGAGGAGGATAGCCTGTCCGAACATTTAAGGCTCGGTGTAATCAATAATGATGACAGCACCTATTCGGAGCTTCTTCTGTCTTATTTTAATGGCAGTGAAACCTTCTCCAGTCTGGTTACGGTAATCATAGGGGAAGAGGAAGAGGTTAAGGAGGCTTTCTATCGCGGTGAATTGGATATCTATATTGAGGTACCCAAAGGCTTTGCGCAGAATATGATTCAGATCGAACATCTTCCTATTAATGTTACGATTAATATCAAGGATACCACCAAGGCGATCCTGTTCCAGAATGTGTTACAAAGCTATGAGAAGTTTATCTCCGCAGTCGAGGTAAATGCGGTCGGCTTATACGAGATCATGGAACAGGATGGTATGGATCGGACCTTGATAGACGATACCAATATGACAATCTCCCTGGACCTTATATTTACTGCTTTGGGAAAAGAGAAGCTATTTACCTACCATGAGGTGGCAACCTTTCCGAAGACTTTGATCAGTGAATATTATCTGATTTCCATTCTGATTATGGGCTTGATGTATGCCGGACTTTATGCCGGCTTCCGTATTCTCGGAGAGATCAGGCAGGGGACATTTCTGAGGCTGAAGACCACACGAATGCCGTTATATCAGTTCCTGACAGCCAAGATAATCTTCCTGTCCGCCCTCCTGTCAGCGGCGGCGGTTGCAGCCATCAGCATTATTTGCACAAGCCGGCCGACCGGTAGTATTCTGGTATTCGGGAGCTCAGTGGCTTTATTCAGTGTTACACTGCCTGTATTGTTAAGTGCTTTCTTTGAGACAACCCAGAGGTTTATTTTGGCCGGGAATCTTCTGATTTTTTATTTTGCAGTGATCGGAGGGGGAATCATACCGCTTATGTTCCTGCCGCAGGATATTTTACAGTTATCAAAAATCACCCCGAATTACTATATGATCGAGGGAATTATCCGTATAAATCAGGGACAGCAGGAGGTGGCAGACAAAATCGGCATCATGCTGCTGCTTGTCTCGGTTATTTTTTTCTGCGGCACCCTGTTATTTTTCACCAGAAGGAGGGTAGGCTATGAAGAAGCTTAAGCGCAGCACCTTCCTGCAGGATATTTTATGTATCTTTCTGCTTAGGGTGAAGCTGATCGTAAAGGATATCACCACCCTATCTGCCTTGATTTCTTCCATATTGATTTTCTCCGTGGTAATCCATGCCCTGTCAGCCTCTGCGGAGGAACAGAGCGCTCTGCCGATCGGCTTCGTGGATTACGACAATAGCAGGGAGTCCGAAGAGCTGCTGGAACGGCTTTCCAAGGTACCGGCCCTGCGGATACGAACCGATAGCGAGGAGAAGCTGCACGAGTTATTGTTGGATGAGATGCTCCAGGCGGTATTTGTTATAAAAGAGGGATATGAGAAAAACCTGAGGAGGGGCAAACCGGAGGATATTATCGACGTATATTATGTGGATAATAACAGGGCGGCATCCATTATCTCCGATATCGTAGCGGGAGAGATGCTGTACCCCATCAGTCTGTATAAAAGCATCCGCTTGTACGAAAAACTTGATTTTGAGGGAGAGAAGCTGACTCCCTCGGAATATGAAGCTTATATAATTAATCTGCTGGATGGCAGTACGGACTTTGATTTTGCCTTCCGCATGATTTATGAGGACCCGGACCGGTCGGTTGCGGAGGAAAAACCCCTGTCCAATTCCCTGATTTACAATCAGGTGATCTTTGGGATTCTGGGAATCCTGGTATCCTTTATTGCAATGTTTTTACTGTCGGGAGTCGTTAGGGATAAGGAGCTGGGGGCGGCAAAACGGCTTAAAATTTCAAAATTCCATTCCGTTAAGGTGGATACCGGTAATCTTTTATCAGTATTCGTGACGGAGGGATTGATAGCGCTGGTATTCTCCGTACTGATTTATCGCCAGTTGGGAATTTCGGATATAAGGCTATTCTTAAGTGCCTGCCTTCTGATTATTTTGTATGCTATGATGATCGGAGGAATTCTTCTGGTCATTGCCAAGGCAGTTAAGAGCATTATTACATACCAGATGCTCTGTACCATTTTAATATTGCTTATGGGAGGACTGGGATTCTACCGGCTGCTGACCGGATTATCCGATGCCCCTTTTGTAAGCCTTCTGAAAGTTATACCAAACAGCTGGTTTATTCAAGGGTTTACTGATATAATAGTGTATGGAAATAACGAGGGAATTCTGACCAGGGGACATACGGCTTTGATCCTGCTGGTTATCACGGTGATGTTCATTATTCTTGCCTTGGATCTGCTTCCGGAAAAGAGGGGAATCGGCAGAAAATATGAACCGGAGCAAAACAGGTGACTTCTAAAACGATGACGATAGGATGGAAACGGATGGACAAAGAGACAAAAGACATATATCAGGATATTATGAAAAGCAAAAATCTGGAGGAAAATCTGCCAGGGCTTTTTAACCGTCTTGCAGACAAATATCATACCCTTGCATCGGTCAGATTAGCCATGCACTATTTTGCCTTCTATGAGAACTTCTGTGATGGAGGCGAGAGGTGGGGAGCTGCAGCCATCCAGGCCTTGACCGAGATAAACCGGATTATCGGCGGCAGTATACTCAATTCCCGGAGCGGTCCTGAAACGGAGGAAGCAGTCCGCGCGGTGGACAGGCTGCGGAATGGGATTATGGACCGGATGAAGCTGCTTACTGCCTATGCGGATCTTTGTCAGATTCATGAATATATATTAAACCGCCTGGAGTATCGATTTAAGGAGGTCCCGGATGCGGCAGAGGATGAGGAATTTGCCAGGGAAATCCTCCGATTTATATTTGAAGATCAGGATAATGTTGTAATAAATGACAGAATTCGTGAAATCATCGGCCAGCTTCCGGTCCGGATAACAAAGCAGAGATATTTTGACCTGATCAGGAACAGTATCAGGGAGTATCAGGGAGCCAGTCAGGATACGTTGGATTCCTATCTCTATATGCTGCGTACCGCTTCGATGCTGGAGCTTAAGGGGGAGAAGGATGCCCTTTATCCTCTGCTGTGGGAACAGAAGGAGGCGCTGTTTCACCGGAATTATCAGAATATCTCGGCTGAAGAATGGAATAAGGCAGAGAAGGAGCTTAAAAAAGCGGTTGCTTTCATAGAAGCGGAGATTGATGTTTATTATGCAATGCAGGAGTTGGTCAATGAGACCTATACCCTTATTTTGTGTAATCCGTATACCGGTATGGCAGCGAATCCTTATGAGAGGGCAGACCGGGCAGCATTTGATATAATCAGGGGAATCCATGAGGAATTTGAGAAGGGTCGGAAGCAGGAGCCGTCAGTGGAATTATTAGAGCATTTTCATTCTCTTGAAGGCATCCAGGAGGAGCTAAGCTATGATCTTACCGTGATGGAGGAAGCACTTTACCAGGCGGATACGAACCACAGGAGGCTGGCGGAGGGAATTATGGCGGCAAAACTTCTGAACGTATTGCTGCTTGCCAGGGATCTGCTTTCCAACAGCTTATTTATCGATTTCTATGAGATCAAATCCAGACTTCCGGTAAGTGCGGCCGGGGCGGAGGAAGCGGCGGACGGGCTGGTCGGAGAATTAAAGGAGCTGTTCGGACAGTGTGACAGGATCGTGGGCCGGGCAGTCATGGCTAACACGATGAGTAAGCTTCCTGTGTTCTTTCAAAACCATAAGGAAGTAATGGATTATGTCCTTTACGCCCTGGAAAAATGCAGTGACTCTGCTGAGAAGGCGGCCTGCAGAGATATAATAGCAGAGATTATATCAGCATAATGGTGTATTACTTATGGTAATTAGTGGTATACTTAATGAAAAGACGAACAGATGAATAGAGGTTATTATGGTACAGTGGGCAACGACGTTATATATCGGTGAGAAGATGAAAAAGAAGAAGGACAAAGTAATTGCTTCCATTAATAACAGGGAAGCAACCTTTGGTGTCTATTGCATTGCCTTTGCATCACAGCCCTGTAATCTTTTTGATATTATGGATGCCAATGAGCTTCTATTCCCCCATTATACAAGGGCAGATGTCCGTATCGTCGGGTTGGCGAAGGGCAGGGAGGAGGCAATTCTCCTGGTTCAGGACATGCTCCTGGAGGTATACAATAAAACCGGGGAATTTAAAGTTCGGGAATACTTTACATAAGAAGATGTTAAGATCGGGGATTAGACTATTACTGACGGATGAGGGGAAAGGATGCTGCACATTATTCTGGTCATATTAAAATTAATAGGGTTAGCCCTGCTGGTCCTTCTGGGCCTGGTCATTACCTTGCTGCTGGTCCTGCTCCTGGTACCGGTCAGATACCGGGTACAGGTCGCTCACGGGGAAACGTTCCGTTTGAATGGCAGGGTAAGCTGGCTGTTCCATATCATACATGTCCGGATTACCCAGGAGGGTGAACTGCGCAGATTTCTGATACGGATCTTTGGCTTTGTATTCTATGACAGCGCCAGGCCGGCTAAGCCGAAGCAGCGAAGGAGAGGGCGAAGGAGAGCGGCTTCCCGGGAGGAAGAACCTGAGCCCGGAGAGGAACCGGCCTCGGAAATCCCGATCCAGTATGCAGAGGATATCTCAGAATCCGGGTCGGACAAAGCAGCAGCGCCGGGTGAAGGAACGGAGACAGATAAGCTCCGGGGCCCTGACAGAACAATATCCGCAGAGACTGATACGGACCAGGTTGAAGCGGATAACGGCGGAGAGAACCGGAAGATATCACTGCCGGGAAGAATTATCGGCAGGGTGAAGCGATTCTTTTTGGGAATCCGGGATAAGATTAAGAGGATTGGCCAGAGCATCAGGAAAGGGCTCGCGAAGCTGAAGAGTATCCGGTATAAAATCGGACTGGTTAAGGAATTCATTAAGGACGAAGAGAACAGGGAAGCCTTCCGGCTTACCTACGGCAGCCTTAAGAAGCTTTTGAAGCATATCCTTCCGACAAAGCTTAAATCGCAGCTGATCTTTGGCACCGGTGATCCTTGTTCCACCGGTCAGGCCTTAGGAGCCTTCAGTATTCTCTACAGCTTTTATGGGGACCGAATTCGGATTACTCCTGATTTTGAAAATAAAATCTTTGAAGGAACCCATTATGCAAGGGGAAGAATAAGAATCGGCACATTACTAATAATAGTAACCAAGCTGATATTAGATAAAAAATTCAAACCATTAAAGAGAAACTTTAAAATATTAAAGGAGGCGTTATGATGTCAGACAATAATTTCAATGCAACGGTAGAATCGTTATTCAAAGGGATGGACAGCTTTTTATCTACAAAAACCGTGGTCGGCGATGCGGTTAAAATTGATGATGGAACCATTATTTTACCTCTGGTTGAGGTAAGCTTCGGAGTTGGTGCGGGAGCATTTGCCGGAGAGAAGAAGAGCAATGCGGGCGGAGGTCTCGGCGGTAAGATTTCACCCAGCTCCGTACTGGTTCTTCAGAACGGTTCCTCCAAGGTTGTTAATGTAAGAGAGCAGGACAGTGTAAGCAAGATCCTGGATATGGTTCCGGATCTGATTAATAAATTCACCGGTAAGGGCAAGAAAAAGAATGATCTTGACGATAAGGTGATGGAAGCCATGAAGTACCACGACGACACCATGCCCCATGAATAAGAAGAATGTCCTGATCAGTGCCTGCCTGATGGGTGTGAATTGCTGTTATGACGGGAATGGGGTGCCGATGGAGCATTTGGATGGTTTGATGCAGAATTTCCACCTGATACCCGTCTGCCCGGAAATCCTGGGCGGCCTGCCCATCCCCAGAAGACCCGCGGAAATCCTGGGGGATAAAGTAATTAATAATGCGGGGGAAGATGTAACAGAATATTTTGTCAGAGGTGCCGAAGAGGTATTAAAGATAGCCCGCTTATATGACTGCAGATATGCAATCTTAAAGGAGCGGAGCCCATCCTGCGGATATGGGAAGATTTATGACGGAACCTTCTCCCATACGGAGGTGGATGGAAGCGGTATTCTTGCAGAGCTTCTGACCGGAGAGGGTATCTTAGTCTGCGGAGAAACCGATGCCGGTGAGCTGACGGCAATGTGCCGGGATATGAAAAATACTCCATACCAAACGGAGGGGTAAAAAATCGCTTGCAATATAATTCATATTCTGGTAGAATAAATTTGTTTGTAAGGCCAAAAGGGTCTATAATTCATAACGGATGAAACGGCATTTGCCATTTCATTTAGTATACCTAAGGAGGTGCTTTTGATGGCTAAATGTTCAATATGTGATAAAGGTGCTCACTTTGGAATCGCTGTGAGTCATTCTCATAGAAGATCTAACAAGATGTGGAAATCCAATGTAAAGTCCGTTAAGGTTAAGGTTAACGGTGCAGCAAGAAAAATGTATGTTTGTACTTCCTGTCTTAGATCCGGTAAAGTAGAACGCGCATAAGGAAAAACGATGGGTGTCAGGGGATCTTGACACCCGCTTTTTTTCTGTTTTATGATTTAATTGCAAAACAGGTTATATCCCAGCACCAGACATAGAATAATAATACATATCGCCAATATTCCGTTTGTAATGAAAAGCATGATTGTCATTCCGATGGCAATCCAGAACAGGATGAAACCTATCATTCTCTTCATAATTGTCACTTCCATTCAATATCAATAGTAATATATATTATGCAGGTAACCGACAGGTTATCTCTAATATGATGTATCAGGACCGGTAAACTGTGAAAATATTGCGAAAGCTATGCTTTCAGGGGCCTTAAGATTATGCAAACTTGAAATTATGGCAATACTAAAGTAAGGATGCAGACATTAAGTGTGACAGTTTCGCTAAACATAGAATAAAAACAATACAAAAACTCGGGCTCAGCCCGCGGTGTAAATGATGAAACATATCATGGATAGGAGGGTAGTTTGAAAAATCAAGATTTTTCAAACGTCAAATTTGTGCTTACGCCCAAATTCATAGTATTTTATCAGAATGGAGGATTAGTATGAAAGGACATATGAATACACATATCGGCGAAATTTTGATTGATAATGATGTATTAGCTAAATATGCCGGAGCTTCGGCAGTAGAGTGCTTCGGTGTTGTAGGAATGGCTTCTATTAATATGAAGGACGGCATCGTAAAACTGCTTAAGCGTGAAAGCTTGAGCCACGGTGTGAATGTATCAATCGAAGATAACAGGATTACAATTGACTTGCATATTATCGTTTCCTATGGTGTGAGCATATCAGCGGTTGCTGATAATCTGATCAGTAACGTTAAGTATAATGTGGAAGAGTTCTCAGGACTGGAAGTAAAGAAAATCAATATTTTCGTGGAGGGCGTCAGAGTAATTGACTGACTCTGGGAATTACGGCATTTAAGGAGGAAAAATCAGTGATAGTTAAAACGATAGATGCAAAGACATTGAAAAAAATGTTTCTTGCCGGAGCTGCGAGCATAGAAGCTAAAAAAGAATATATCAATGAGCTGAATGTATTCCCTGTGCCGGATGGAGATACCGGTACCAATATGACCCTCACGATCATGTCAGCGGTTAAGGAAGTCAATAATTTGGCGGATCCTTCCATTGAGGAACTGGCGAAGGCCATATCCGGCGGCTCCCTGCGCGGAGCAAGAGGCAATTCGGGTGTTATTTTGTCCCAGCTGTTCCGTGGTTTTACAAAGGAAATCAAAGATTATAAAGAATTGAATGTTACGGTTATGACGAATGCCTTTCAGAAGGCGGTTGAAACGGCATACCGAGCTGTTATGAAGCCGAAGGAGGGTACCATACTTACCGTTGCCAGAGGTGCTGCCGAGAAGGCTGCCCAGCTGGCACTGGAAACGGACGATCTGATATTCTTCGGGCGTGAAATAATTGCTCATATGGAAGTGGTATTGGAACACACTCCGGAGCTTTTACCCGTGTTAAAGGAAGCAGGAGTAGTTGATTCCGGCGGACAGGGCTTACTGGAGATTGTAAAAGGAGCTTATGACGCTTTACTTGGTAAGGAAGTATCCTTAACGAAGGTGAGTGTGAAGGATACACCGAGCACCGGTATTAATATAGAGCGGATTGCTCTGGAGGATATTAAATTCGGGTATTGTACTGAATTTATTATCATGGTTGAAAAAGAATATAGCCAACAGACAGAGCTGGAATTTAAGAATTATCTTGAAGCCATCGGAGATTCTATTGTAGTCGTGTCGGATGATGATATCGTAAAGGTACATGTACATACGAACGACCCCGGATTAGCAATCCAAAAGGCGTTAACGTATGGCTCCCTGACCAGCATGAAGATTGACAATATGCGGGAAGAGCATCATGAGAAGGTAATTAAAGATGCTGAAAAAGCCGCTTCCGAACCGAAGAAGGCAGCAGAGGCTAAGCTGCCTGCAAGCAATAAGCCCAGAAAAAGTGCCGGCTTTATCGCAGTTTCCATGGGTGAAGGGCTGGGAGAGATCTTCTCGGGACTTGGAGTGGATTATCTGATCCAGGGCGGTCAGACCATGAATCCCAGCACTGAGGATATGCTGAATGCTATTGCTGAGGTGAATGCGGATACCATCTTCATTCTGCCGAACAATAGTAATATTATATTGGCAGCGGAGCAGGCAAAGCAGCTGACCGAGGATAAGAATATCATCGTTATCCCGTCAAAAACAGTACCCCAGGGTATTACGGCGGTGATTAATTATGTGTATGATAAGTCTCCGGAGGAAAATGCCGTAAGGATGACTCAGGAGATACAGAAGGTGAAGTCCGGCCAGGTAACCTATGCCGTCCGCGATACCAGTATCGACGGCAAAGAGATTAAACAGGGCAATATTATGGGTCTTGGGGATAAGACCATTCATGCTGTCGGTGAGGATATCAAAGCAACAACGATTGAATTGATAAAATGTCTTGCGGATGAGGATTCCGAGCTGATCAGCCTGTATTACGGCGAAGAGATCAGTGAGGAAGCGGCAGCCGAGCTTGCCGATGAAGTAATGGGGTTATATCCGGAGCTTGATGTGGAGCTTCATTACGGAGGCCAGCCAATCTATTATTATGTGCTTTCGGTAGAATAATTCTAACTATTCAGCCGCAGTGACGGAATGGTCACGAATAATTAAATACGTCAGATGATATGAGGTATACAGACCGTCCGGTTTCACCGGAGCAGGAGATACCGATTGGATGAACAATATCTCCCGGCTAATGTTATTATTTAATAATATTATGCCGGGAGTTTTTACCAAAAATCTATGGAAATTAGAAAGCAAATAATCGAAAAGCGGGAAGGATGAGTAGCATTGGAGATGGGTAGATTACCAAAACAGGGGGAAATATTCAGACAAAATATGGACAGGCCATATCAGGTGGTCACCACGGGGAAACATTCGGTGACGGGGGAAACCATGGTTGTTTACCAGGCTATGTATGGGGACTTTCAGATCCATGTGTCTCCCCTGGAAGCGTTCATGAAAGAAGTACTTCCATCCGGGGATGCCAGCGAGGCGGGAGAAATAAAGAAGGATGGTATCATTCGTCCGGAGGCATCGGAAGCCGGAAATGCAGAAGGAGAAAACAGAGGGCAGGCCTTAGAAGCGGAAAGTATGAATCAAAACACGGAAGGCAGCGTAAATGCCATACTGCTAAGATTTCTGGAGGCAAATTCCTGCAATAAAAAGCTTGATATCCTGACCTCGAACATCAAGCATATGAATGACCGGCTGATTAATGACATGGCGGTTGCCCTGGATTGTGCGGTGGATGACGGTCCGATTGATCAGAGGATTAAGGAGCTGATTGTCTGTCTTCAGGCAATGGCCAGGTTTGAAGACCGCAGACTCAGGTAGATAAAATGAATTGGTTTTGTTTGACATAAAATGCAAAAAATATTATAATTATATCTATTAATGTAATCTTATTCATACCTATTATGTCGGGCGACCAGGAGAAGCAAGTATGATAGTTACTTATATAAACAGCGAGTATATTAACAGTATAACCCTTCCTGAGAAAGTGGGCGGGCAGTATTGGATCAGGGAGACGAATAAGCCAGGTAATTATAACCTGATTAGTATAGAGGGGATAAATGGGCAATGGGTTTTAAAGTCGAACCCCCAAGCCCATCTGATAGATACGGATAATACATATATCAGGAATGCTGTTTTGAAGCCAATGAATTTTTATAACATATATTTGCCTGCCCAGGACGACAGAGCAATCGTATTTATTGAGCCGATTACGCTAAACCGTCAGATATTCAGGAAGATGGCAGTGAAGGACGGAGCGGAAATCACAATCGGCAGGGCTGAAAATAATGATATTGTTTATGCCAATAAGTTTGTTTCCTCCAATCATGCCGGACTCAGATATCATCAAGGAAAATGGATCGTCAGAGATAAGGACAGTGCCAATGGTACCTATGTGAATAATTACAGGGTAGCAGAGAAACAATTGGTGCCGGGGGACACCTTATATATCCTTGGCTTTACGACAATTATCAGTAAGGATTTTATCGCCTACAATAACCCTGATGAGCTGGTAAGCATCAAGGGTGATAAATTTCTGCCCTTTGCCGGACAGAAGCCGGAGCTTTTGGATGGGGGCGAGGAGGACGGGAATTTCGAAATTAATCCGCCGGATTATTTTTATCGGTCTCCGAGATTTAAACGGGACATTGAAAAAGCAGTATTTAAAATAGACGCTCCTCCGCAGAATAGTATCGGGGAAGAGCTTCCCTTTATTCTGATGCTGGGCCCTTCCATAACGATGGGCATGGCGTCGATGGCGACCGCTATATTTGCGGTGAATAATGCAATCGGTAATGGCAATATCAGTTCTGCGCTGCCATCTATTGTAATGTCCTCCAGTATGCTGTTAGGTACTGTCTTATGGCCAGTTATTTCAAAAAGATATGAGAAAAAGAGAAAGCTTCGAAAGGAAAACCTGCGGCAGGAGAAGTATAAAGAATATCTGCAGAAGATGGCAGGAGCTTTTTCGGAGGAGTGCAGGAAGCAGGAGGAAATCCTTCGGGAGAATCATATCCCGATTACAGAATGTATTGACAGAATATTGGGTGTTCAGCGTAATCTGTGGGAAAGAGGACTTGGGCAGAACGATTTTCTCAAGCTGAGGATGGGGATCGGATATACAAAGCTGCAGGCTGATATCATATACTCTGAACGCAGATTTACGATTGACAATGATAATCTCCAGGAAGAATTATACCGGCTTTGTGAAACACCGAAAATCCTGAATAATATCCCAATAACTCTGTCTTTATATAATAATTATGTTACCGGTATAATCGGTAACCGGAGGAATGTCCTGTCCTTTGCCAAAGGTATGATCTTCCAGATTGCTTCTCTCTATAGCTATGATGAGGTTAAGATGGTGTTTATCTATGACCAGGAAGAAGAACAGGACATCGGCTTCGTAAAATGGCTTCCCCATGTATGGAATAACGATAATAATTTCCGGTTCATCGCCAACAGCAGCAATGATATGAAGGAAGTATCCGCATATATCGAGAAGGAAATCGAGCTTCGAAGTGAAATAAAAGAACATGATATGGAGGATCTTACCCCGTACTATGTAATATTTGCACTTAGCCGTCCTTTCGCACTGCATGCCGAGATGTTGAAGTTAATTTATGCAAAAAAGAAGAACATCCATATGAGTGTGATATCCTTTTATGATGTTCTGAAGAATGTGCCTAAGGAATGCAGCGCAGTTGTCGAAATTGAGAATGAATTAGGGAAGATATTTGATAAGAACGATATAACGGGGCAATACATTCCGTTTACTCCGGATATTCAGGTGAACAGGGATGTCCTGGAGTTAAGCAGGAGGCTGGCCAACATACCTCTGGATACCTTGGCAAGTACCTATAAGCTTCCCTTCCTATATACTTTCATGGAGATGTTCGGGGTCGGCAAGGTGGAACATCTGAACGCCCTGGCGAGATGGAAGGAAAATGATCCTACAAAGTCTCTGGAGGCCCCGATAGGTGTGGACACTTTGGGGGATACCTTCAAGCTTGATCTTCATGAGAAATTTCATGGACCTCATGGACTGGTTGCCGGTATGACGGGATCGGGAAAGAGCGAATTTATTATTAGCTATATCCTATCCATGGCAGTTAATTACCATCCGGACGAAGTGGCATTTATTCTGATTGATTATAAGGGCGGTGGAATGGCAAAGGCCTTTGAGAAGCTTCCGCATACGGCAGGCATTATTACGAATTTGGACGGAGCAGCCGTTAAGAGATCCCTGCTTTCCATTGAAAGTGAGTTAAAACGCAGACAGGCGATGTTTGCCGAAGCGAGCAAGAAGGTTAATGTCAGCAACATCGATATATACAAATACCAGAAGCTTTACCGTGAGAAGACGGTTACCGAACCGCTGCCCCATTTATTCATCATATCGGATGAGTTTGCAGAGCTGAAAACCCAACAGCCTGACTTTATGGCGAAGCTGATCAGTGCTGCCCGGATCGGACGAAGCCTCGGGGTGCATTTAATTCTGGCAACGCAAAAACCCTCGGGTGTCGTGGATGATCAGATCTGGAGCAACAGCAAATTCAGGGTATGCTTAAAGGTCCAGGAGCGTGCCGACAGTATGGATATGCTGAAGCGTCCGGATGCCGCAGAGCTGTCACAGACAGGAAGATTCTATCTGCAGGTGGGTTATAACGAGCTGTTTGAGCTTGGACAATCCGCATGGGCAGGTGCACCCTATTATCCCAGTGATAAGGTGGTGGTCGAGAAGGATAACAGTGTGGTAGTTATCGATAACATCGGACACCCGGTCAAACAAGTGAAGATAGATAATAAAAGAGGATTTGAAACTGACCCGAAGAAGCAGCTGGATGTCATTACGGAATATCTCAGTAATATTGCGAAGGAGGAAAAAATCCGGGGTCGCCAGCTATGGATGGAACCTATTCCTGCATTAATCTATCTGGAGGAACTGAAGACAAAGTATAAGACAGGCAAAAATTCGGGTTATGAATTAAATCCTGTGATCGGTGAGTTGGATGATCCGTCCAGACAGAAGCAGAATATACTGACACTATCCATTTCCCAGGAGGGTAATACAGTAATCTATGGTGCCGCAGGAAGCGGTAAAACCACATTTATTACGACGATGATATATTCCTTAATCCAGGAGCATAGCCCGGAACAGTTAAATCTGTATATCATGGACTTTGCTTCCGAAACCTTAAGGGCTTTTGCAAAAGCTCCCCAGGTAGGCGATGTAATATTATCGAATGAGGGTGAGAGAATAAGCAATCTCTTCAAATTACTGAATAATGAGATGGAAAGAAGGAAGAAGCTGTTTTCCGATTATGGCGGTGACTTTAAAGCTTATGTTGAGGAAAGCAGCAGCAAGGTACCCTCCATCGTTGTTATAATTCATAATTTTTCAGCGTTTACCGAAATGTATGAAGAAAAGGAAGAAGCGGTCAACTATTTATCCCGTGAGGGTATTAAATACGGAATCTACTTTGTATTAACCGCTATGGGAGCGAATGCAGTGCGGTTCCGTTTGCTGCAAAACTTTAAGCAGCTTCTCGTTCTCCAGATGAATGACACTACGGATTATTCAACAATCCTGGGAAAAACAGATGGGGTGCTCCCTTCTAAGTACAAGGGAAGAGGGCTTGTGAAGCTGGATGAGATCTATGAGTTTCAGATTGCCCATATTACCAGGGCAGAAAAAACCTATACCTTCCTCCGGGATTACTGTAAAACCCAGATTGACCGGTATAGCGGAACAGCCGCCAAAAAGGTTCCCGTATTACCGGATAAGGTCAGCATTGACTTCATCAGTGATTATATTCGGGAGGAAAATTACCTGAAATTGCCAATTGGAGTGGAGAGCAGTACTCTGGATGTACATTACTATCCTTTTGGTAATGCATATATCCACCTGATTTTGTCCTCCGGTAATGACCATAGGGGCTTTACCTATTCCATAGTAAAACTGCTTGCAAATCAGTGCTCTGCAGATGTAACCGTGTTTGACGCCTTGCAAAGTTATAAGGAGGAGGATAACAATGGAATTACATATTATTCTCAGGCAGATCAGTTTGAAAAAGCGGTTGACTCACTGTTCCGGTTGACCGTCCACCGTAACAACACGGCCAAGGAAGCGGCTGAGAAGGGGGGAGGAATGGAGCCCTTTGACCAGAAGGTAATCATTATCAATTCTGTATCTGAACTGAAGAACCAGCTTTCTGATAAAGCGAAAGAGGAGCTGCAATTGGTTCTGGAAAAGGGTGATGTAAAGTATAACCTTCTATTTTTTATTGCAGAAACCGTTAAGAACTTAACCTCGTTTACCTTTGAAAAATGGTATAAAAAGCATATTACCCAAAAGGATGGTATCTGGGTCGGAGCCGGAGTGGCGGACCAATATCAGCTAAAGACCGTTAAGACGACCAAAGAGATGAATGAGGATATCACGGCTGATTTCGGCTTTGCGATTGAAAACGGTAAACCGGTAAAAATCAAATTGGTTACGATGGATAAGGAGGAAGAATAATGGAGAAAGTCCTGGTAGAAATTTATTTACCGGCTGCAAACAAAACCTTCGAGGTATATATTCCCCTTGCCATCAGAGTGAATGAGGCAGTATTACTGGTTTCCAATGTATTAAGCGACTTATCCGACGGCAAATTTCTTGCTGCGGAGGATACGGTTTTATGTGATGCTGTATCTGGAACTATTCTGAATATCAATAAATCAGTTTTTGAATTGGGGATTCAAAACGGTACGAAGCTGATATTGATATAATATATTTTCCGAAAGGAGTTAGGATAATGGGTAAAAAGATAAGGGTAACACCGGAAGAATTGGAGAAGGCTTCTCAAAAACTGAGTGGTCTTTCAGAAGATTACTCAACGATCTATAATCAGCTGATTCAGCAGACACAGACCATGGGAGAAGCTTGGGAAGGTGAAGACAATCTGGCATTTGTTGATCAGATCAACGGGTTCTGCGAGGAGCTTAAGAGTATGGCCCAAAAGCTGCAGCTGGCATCCGAAACATTGAATAAGCAGAAAACAAA
The DNA here is from genome assembly GCA_023423335.1 of Bacillota bacterium. Taxonomy (GTDB): domain Bacteria; phylum Bacillota; class Clostridia; order Lachnospirales; family Lachnospiraceae; genus Mobilitalea. Next base: position 49,845 of record JAFAFU010000020.1, read on the forward strand.
TTATACTACCAGACAGGAAACCAATATAACTCAGGTTAGAAAGCTGACAAACTAATAGGGAAGGAGCGTATATAATATGGCAGGTCAGATTAAAGTAAATACCGAGCAGGTTGCTCAGGTAGCAAATACAATTGAAGACTTAAATAAAAAGTTGAATGATCAGTTAATAGAAAGCCAGACAACGGTAAAAAATCTTACCAACACCTGGGAAGGTGAAGCGGCCAATGCTACGATCAGCGCTTATAATGAATTTGCCGCTAAATATTTTGAAAACTATTATAAAATCATTGACAGCTATGTGAAATTCCTCAGGACAAATGTTGAAACCGGCTATTTCGATACAGAGACAGCAAATACGAACCTGGCAGATGCGTTTAAATAAATTGATCCTAAAAAGATACTTATAGTCTGAGGATGACGGAGATATCGTCGTCCTCAGAGAATTATTTTTGTAATTACCTTAATATGAATTTAAAATAACAGCTGTCGATTTTAGAAGGATAATATAATGAAAAAAGTAGTATTGGTGATCTTTTTGATGTTGTCTGTTATGATGATGGGTGGTTGTATGTTTTATTATAAGAAAGTAAGTATTAAAGACCAGATGATGGAATATATGAGCAATAAATACGAAGAGGAGTTTAAATTCATAGAAACTACTGGAGGTCAGTTGGGAGATACCCAGGTAAATATTTATGTATCATCAGAATCGTATCCTGATTACAAGGTTCTTGTAACAGGCATCAAAGAAGGAAAAAATCACTATAGATATTCAGATAATTATGTGCAGTATCTATTAAAGAATCAAATTGATGAAATTATGTCAGAAATAGTTTCTTCTATTTATAAAGACTGTAAGGTTTATTATGTTCCAAAGGAAACAACACTTCCGGAAGAACTCGATGAAAATACGACTGTTGAGGAATTTTTTTACAAGGAAGGAATTTTTATTAAGATATTTCCTACAGTTAAATCTGATATCAGCCGGAAAGATTCGGATGTCGAGACTTTAAGACAATCTTTCAAAGAAAAAGGTATAAAAGCTAATATGACTATATGTTATTTTTTCAATGATATGTTTGAAAAAGTAACTGAAAACAATTATCAGGAATTCTTGGGTGACGAAACTTCATATATTGGTCGGGGTCATTTTGTGATGGATTCTTCCTTTGAATTTATTCAGGCAGTGTGGAGGTGAAGGTAGTGCCAACAGATACTTTGAAAAATATTTCGGAGGATATTGATATATGTACTCTGCTCAATACTTATATGTATTTAGATTATAAGGATGCTGATAATGGAGGTACTCTATCGGATGTTTTAAATTCAATTAAACAATTGGCTCCAAATAAATGCAGCATGCCTGAATACAAAATTCTTGAAGCAGCTATAAATGATAATCCCAATATAGGAAAGTATGTGATTGGAAATCAGAGCTGGAAAATGGGGGCGAATAAGTACAATTCTGGTACAAGTGCCTGTACCTTCACTGATCCAAATACAGGTGATATAACAGTTGTATTTCGAGGAACCGGGGATGGGGAGTGGATGGATAATGCCCTTGGAATGGTTCAGGCTTCTACACCCCAGCAGGAACAGGCATTAGAGTATTTTGATGAAATAATGATGAAAAACGGATGGACATCAAATAATAATATTACTATTACCGGTCATTCAAAGGGTGGAAATAAAGCACAATATATAACATTGAACTCTGTATACGGTTCATATATAGATAAATGTTATTCTATAGATGGCCAAGGATTTTCACCTGAAGCCATTGAGATGATGAAGGATAAATATGGAGAATCTGCTTATTATGAACAATTGGATAAGATGTATTCTATCTGTGGTGAAAATGATTATGTAAATGAATTGGGTGAAAAAGTTATTTCGGATGATCATACCATTTATATAAAAACACCAGTTGATTTAATGGATTTTGCGGCATACCATGATATAAAGTATTTATATTATGATATTAATGAAAGGGGAGAGCCCCAGTTTGGCAGTAAAATTAATGAAGTTACTTCTCAAGGTGATATAGGCAAAATAGTAGCAGAAATTTCGGCTGTGTTAATGCGAATGCCAGCCGATGTACGAAGGGATGCTGCATTCAGTATAATGCAGTTATTTGAAAATAAAGATTTACCGGCTATTGGTGGTGAGCAGGCTACTCTGGCTAATGCTATAAGTGCAATTATAAATACCGGACCACAGGTGGTTTATATATTTTTATCCACAAAAGAAGGTCGTCGTCTGCTTGAAGAAAATAAAGAAGTGATAGTGGAGGAGATATTTAATCAATTTGGCCTTGAAGGGATATTCAGTCTTGTAGCTTCGGTAGGGCTTGCCGGATTATTATCCGGCATAACATTAAATTGTATAAAAACCGTAGCAGTGTCAATTACATATATATTAGAAGCAGCAAAAGCAATTATAGAGACCGTAAAAATGGTCATAGATATTGCTGAAGCTATATATGATACCTTTGTAATGATTTATAATGATATCAGGATTCTTGTAGAACAAGTGAAGGATTGGTATAACAATAACCTTAACAAAGGCTATAAATATGCCACAGAGAATCCCTACATCCTGGTAAATACCAATAAGCTCCGTGATTATGCGGACAGACTGGCAGCGGTGAATTCAAGGATTGACAGCCTGGACCGGCGTTTGAATTCCCTGTATTCCAGGGTCAGCATATGGGACTGGTGGACCATCTTCAAGGTGGATGCCCTGACCGGATACAGTATGCGTCTATTACTGTGTACAAATTACCTCAATGACACGGCAGCAGATTTTGAAGCCGTAGAACGCAGGCTGCTGGTACAGCTCGAACATGCTTAAGGAGGCTCTCATATGGATGAAAAGGCGGCGAAAATAAAGGCGGCAGAAGAGGAAGCAAGAAGAAGAGAAGAGGAAGCGAGAAGGCGGGAAGAGGAATCCAGAAGAGCCAAGGATAGTGCCAGAGCAGAGCTGGAAGGCATCCGGTCTGAGCTGCAGAGTATTATCAATGATCTGGACAGCATCGCACAAGGGGTCAGATCCGATTTTAAGGGAATAGGAAATGATAAGTGTGCGGCCGGGATAGAGAAGGTATCCGACCATTACCGCCGGGTAAAAAATCAGTTACATATCTAGCTCTTTTGGGAGGTCAGGATTATGAACAGATACATAGAAGTAGATCATCGACAGCTCGAACAGGCTGCTTCAGAGCTTGAAAGACGTCTTAAGGAACATAAGAAATACATGGATCAAGCCAGCTCTGAGGTTATCAATTTAAGTAATACCTGGGAAGGTTCTGATTCTTATGCGTATCAAAACGGATGGGAGAAATTAACGAATAATGAATCCACATATAAAACGGTAACCGATCAGATGCAGAGCTATGCTAACTTCTTATATTACTGTGCAGACCAGTATAAAGCCGCACAGTCCGAGGCAGTAAACCGGGCTCGCGGACTTACACTTTTTTAGCCGGACACAATTTTATAAGGTAAGCGGCTTTTTTTATCCGAAACGAACAATTCGTAATATTCTAATATGAGGAGAACTCACATGTATCAACTGGACAGCTATGCTATATCACATATCGGCGAACGACGCAGGAAGCAGGAGGATAATCTGTATCTGGGCAATTCACAGTATATGGATCAAAAGCTGATCGAAGGCTTCTCCCTACCGGATAACCCGGTGGTAACCATGAAATGCACCTCTGCGTTGAATAAAGAGTTGTTTGTCGCTGTCAGTGACGGTATGGGAGGACATAAGAGCGGTGAAACGGCAAGCAGAATTGTGGTAGAGCATTTATCTGCAATTGAGAAGGCGGTTCATTTCCGAAACATCAATGAGCAGCCCGAAGATGTCATAAATCAGATGATTGTACTGATTAATGATCTTATCTTAAAGCATTCACAACAGGATCCCGCTCTTCATGATATGGGTGCGACTCTCTCCGGTGTGTTCTTTCTGGGTGGCAGGGCATTTACGGTCAATATAGGAGACAGCCGGGTATATCTGATGCGGGCAGGGAATTTGTCCCGGCTTACACAGGATCATACAGAAGAGCGGATATTTCGGGAGCTTGGCATGAATGACAGAATACCGCCTGGCAAGGGCAGATTAATGAGGTATTTCGGATTTAAGCAGGAGTATGGCTGTCTATCGGCTGATATCATTCCCATACCCACCTTACAGCCCGGGGACAGATATCTTATATGTACGGATGGCTTAACCGACGAAATCCCGGATCAAAGAATTTGGAGTATCCTATATAATCACCATAACCCGGAGGAGGCATTACGGGAACTGATCCGGGCTGCTTTGATAGGGCAGGAGGGTGATGGTGGCAGAGATAACATTACTGTGATTTTAGCTCAGATCCAAGATAAGATTCATGCTGTAACATGAATAGGATAAAGGCTGCTTAATTTGAAAATATGTAATTCAGGGGGGATTTTATGAATTCTGAGGATATGTTAGGGGAGTTAATACAAGGATACCGGATTAACAGTGTTCTGGGTAGCGGCAGCTACGGTAAGGTATATTTGGCCTACAAGGAGGATCTGGGAAAGACTTACCTGTCAGCGATCAAGCATATCGTTATTCCTGATTCGGAACAGTACGAGGATGCACTTCTGCAGTATAATAATGATAAAAATGCGGTTGAACAGCATTTTGCCAAAATGGTTGAGGAGATTACCTCCGAGTTCAATCTCATGCTGTCATTAAACAAGATTGATAACCGGTTTGTCGTTACCTATTATGATCATGAGATCAGACATACACTGGAGCCATTGCATTATGATATATTTATCCGTATGGAATATCTGATCCCGTTGAACAAGGTATTAAAGCGGGATGGGATGACGGTTGCAGATATCATAAAATTGGCCGACAATTTGCTGGATGCTCTTTCTCTATGCCATAATCAGGGGATCATGCACCGTGATATCAAGGAGGCCAACATATTCAAAACGGAAGCAGGTAATTATAAGCTGGGAGACTTCGGAGTAGCGAAGAACCTGACTGAGCTTACAAAGGCCGCCTCCATGAAGGGGACAGCAACCTATATGGCGCCGGAAATATGTAAGCGGGAGGCTTATGATATTACCGTTGATCTCTATTCCCTGGGTATCGTATTATATAAGCTATTAAATAAAGGGAGAATCCCTTTTGTCCCCCAAAGTCCTGCAATCATTACTTCGGATGACAATGATCATGCTGAAACAAGGAGGTTGAGCGGAGATATTCCTCCGTTACCCGGCACAGCCTGCAATACTTTGGGTGAAGTGGTAATCAAAGCCTGCAGCCCTAGAAATTTAAGATATAATTCGGCGCAGGAGATGAAGAAAGCCCTAAATGACTGTGCTTTGGAATTACCACAGGAATATTTGATGTCCTGGGTTGTTAACCCAACGGAAGATTATAATGATGAAGGTCATGTGCTAACCCAAAAGCTGATACCCGGTGAAGTAAAGACGGGGTATGAAATCTGCCAGAACTGCGGCAAGTCAGTAAAGACAGAGGGGAATTTCTGTACGAACTGCGGAGAGAGAAAGCATAAAGCAGATTCTTTTAACAACCTAAATGAGCCAAAGCCGGTGGAACCGGTATCTCAGGAACAGAATAAGGCTGTGGAGACGAAGCTGCCGCAAGCAGATTCTCCGGAGAAACGGAGGAAGGGTAAAAAAGGACTGCTCTATCTGGCAGGGATGATTGGGCTATTGGCAATCTGCGGTATGATCATTGTACTTACCCAAAAACCGGAGAATAAAGACACTGAAGTTTTGGAGAGTTCGGGAGTATCCGGTCTGCCGGAGGATGAGACGGATGACAATATCTATCCGGAGGGCGAGGAGGAAGAACCCGATGCGACTTCAACACCGGTACCAACCCCGACGTCTGCTCCCAGTCCTACACCCACGGAAGCTCCGACTCCGGAACCTACCGCTGCAGCAGACGTATTGCCGCCAACTTCGCTGGCCGAGACGCCCGCAATCAGCCCGACTCCGTTGCCAACACCACAGGTAACTGCGAAGTCAACTGCGAAACCGACCGTGAAGCCAGCCGCGAAACCGACACCGAGGCCGACACCGAAACCGACACCGAAACCGACACCGAAACCGACATCGAAGCCAACCTCAAAACCAACACCCACTCCCAAAGTGGTGAAAGGCTCGGTTATTAAGTGGAAGAATACTCTTTTTCAGGATAAAGTCAGGGAATTATTAAAGAGGCCCAGAGGTGATATCTATACAAATGAATTATCTGCCTATACCTCATTGGATTTTTCAAATGCCAGATTAACGAATATAAGTGATATTGTTTACTTTACCAATCTGACATCACTAAATCTGTCCGGTAATTCTATTAATGATGTATCGCCATTGGCGGAGCTTACGAAGTTAAAGACATTGAATCTGAGTAATAACCAGATCAGCTTCCTGGATGGACTGGAAAAGTTGACAAAAATAGAGGATTTGAATCTGAGTAAGAATTTTATTAATAATATTAAAGCCTTGGAGAAACTTACAGCACTTAAGAAACTGAAATTATCAGAGAATCAGATTACGGATGCAAACCCGATATCCGGGCTGCCAAAACTGCAGGAACTAATTCTGGACAATAACCAGATTGAAGATTTGTCATTCCTGAGGAATTTGACCACTTTAATAACACTGGATTTTAATAGAAATAAGCTGTGGGATCTTTCTTCAACTGGTAATTTAATTAATTTGAAGAACCTGTCCATAAAAGATAATCAGATTTATGACATCAGTAAGCTAAAGGATTTTCCCAAATTAACTAATTTAGAGGTTGATGTATACCGGATTAGTGACTGGTCTTCTGTAAGCCATGTTGATTATATCAATGGCGAGCCAAATAAATATACAGATTAGCAAAGAGGGGAGTATGATAACCATATCCGGTTGTCATACTCCCCTTGATGTTTCCTTATATTCGATGAAAGAAAGACCATTCGGCTGTTGTAATCATAAATACGGAGGCGTTGCAGCGTAAGGATTACTCCAGGTTCAGCTTCTTTCTAAAGATGTAGGTGATCGCAAAATAGTAGACTGCGCTGATTGCTCCTATAATTAAGAGTCCGATCGGTATGATAACGCTGGGTACGGAATGGATTTTCTCCAGAGGTCCGTTAAGAATTAATCCGCCGACTCCGATGATTATGGACAGTACAATCTGGGTGGTGATATAAATTCCCATATAAGCGATAAAAGAGCCCAGAACCCTATGTCCGTTAAACAACTGACCGACAGCGATAGATACATATATCATCAGGGTATTCATGGAAATGCCCAATAATATCATCACAATGAATTCGATGATCAGAAGGGCCAGGCTGCCCCCAAAGATGTCATATAATTCGCCAAAGCCTTCCTGGAAGCCGTCGATAATTTCCCGCAGAGTATCAGAGGAAGCAAAGGCGATGAGAAGGGAGGCAATTACTGTGACGGAGCTTAACAGGGTCCATATTGTGGAGACAACAAGCTTGGTAGTGAGAAGCTGGTCGGCTCTGATCGGGAGAGTAAACATCAGGTAACCTTCCTCCCCCAGGAGATTCTTATAAAAGCGCATGATCATAAGTACAAAGGTAATAAGAATAATTGCTATGATGGAAACGATATAAGCCATAGTCAGGAAGCCCGGTATAACAGCAAGTACACCGTGGAAAATGTCAAGACTTAATACGATGCGGTCAAATAAGGACACTACCAGCAGAATCAGATACATGGGAAGAAGATATTTGCCGGTTGCCTTTAATTCATGTTTTATTAATTTACTTAACATTTGAACACCTCCCTGAATAATGAATCTATGGATTTCTTTTCCTTGGTTCGGATATCGTCTACGGATGCATGCAGCGATAAGTAGCCCTCTTTAATAAAGATAACATCATCCAGGACGTTTTCGATGTCGGAGATGAGATGGGTGGAGATGATAACCGTAGCATTCTCATTGTAATTTGTAATGATCGTATTCAGGATATAATCTCTGGCAGCGGGGTCAACTCCGCCGATTGGCTCATCCAGGCAATACAGGTCGGCCTTGCGGCTCATAACCAGAATTAACTGAACCTTCTCCTTGGTTCCTTTGGAGAGGGATTTTAACCGCTTCGCCGGATCTAAGTGCAGGCGTTCCAGCATCTCATAAGCTTTCTTTACATCGAAATCATTATAGAAATCCTGGAAGAAATCAATGGTATCCGACACACGCATCCAATCCGGAAGATAGCTCTTTTCAGGAAGATAGGATACGATTTTCTTGGATTCGATACCGGGCTCCATGCCGGCAATCCTTATGGTCCCGCTGGTCGGCACCAATAAACCGTTAATTAACTTGATCAAGGTGGTTTTGCCGCTGCCGTTCGGGCCCAGAAGGCCTACGATCTTGCCCCGCTCCAAGGTCAGATTCAAATCGGACAATGCCGTGACATTGGAGAAATTCTTAGTCAGTGATCTACACTCTAATATAGCATTCATACATTACTCCCATCTGCGTTAATACGCGTTTGCTCTTTCTTTGTAATTATTTCTGTAAATAATCCATAGGTTTCCTCGGAAGAAAAACCAAGCAGTCTCATGCGATCCAAAAATTCCAGGATATGTTCCCTGGCCGTCAGTCCTTTCAGCTGTCGGATCATCTCATCATCCGAAGTAATAAATCTGCCGCTGGTACGATTGGTAAAGATTAACCCGGTTCGTTCCAATTCGCTCATGGCTTTCTGCATCGTATTCGGATTCACGGTTGCCTGGGCTGCCAGTTCTCTCACGGAGGGCAGCTTATCACCGGGCTTATAGTAACCCGAGATGATTTGTGCCTGGATCTGCTCCACAAGCTGCAGGTAAACCGGCTTATCTGAGTTAAGCTCCCATTGCATTATTTCAACTCCTTTCCTAAAGCGTCACACCTTGTTTCTGTATTACTGTATTAAGTGATTAATACAATAATACATCAGAAACGAGATATTGTCAATCCCTGTTTATAAAAAATCCTATAAATTTTTACATCTTTTCCAAATGTATATTATGGTTTATAATAAAACAGATAAGATAACCCCTTTAAACCAAGTATCAGAGGTATGCCGATGCAGTATAGTGATCAATTGAATGTAATAAAGGGAATTGGTGAGAAGACTCAGATTACCTTCCGAAGGCTTGGAATAGAATCAGTCCAGGATCTTCTGGAACATTATCCGAGAGGGTATGAGGAATTTGAGAAGCCTGTTCCGATAATAGCTCTGCGGGAGGGTGACACCTCAACGATCGAAGCGTCACTGGTGGCGTCGCCTAAGATTAAGAAGGTAAGAAATCTGCAGATTCTTAATGTACAGGTCAGAGACTCCTCGGGAGTATTCCATCTGACCTGGTTCAATATGCCCTTTCTGATAAAGAGCCTTCGGCCCGGCAGTCATTATCTGTTCCGGGGAAAGGTAATCCGCAAGAATGGAATCCTGGTCATGGAGCAGCCCGGAATTTATCAGAAAGAAGCCTATTATAAATTATTGAAGATATTACAGCCGATCTATCCGCTGACGGAGGGAATTACCAATAAAATCATCGTAAAGGCTATGAAGCAGATTCACACGGAGCTTCAGTTTGCCAGGGACTATATCCCGAAGAAAACGGCTAAGGAATATCAGCTGATGGACCGCACGAAAGCCCTGAAGGAAATCCATTTTCCTAAGGACCGGGAAAGTATGCAAAAAGCCAGAAACCGTCTGACATTTGACGAGTTCTTTCTGTATTCCCTGGCGCTCCGTAAATTAAGGGATAATAAGCTGACCTACCGGACGGATTATCCGATGGAACCCAGGCAGGAGTGCAGCCGGTTTATTGAGGAGCTTGCCTTTCCCCTCACAGGTGCCCAGCTAAGAGTTTGGGAGGAGATTAAGACAGACCTGTGCGGTATGACAGCAATGAATCGCCTGATACAGGGCGATGTAGGCTCCGGTAAGACCGTACTGGCCATACTGGCACTTTTGATGGCAGTAAGGAACGGATATCAGGCCTGTATTATGGTTCCCACGGAGGTTCTGGCAAAGCAGCATTATAAGACCTTTACCGGATTATTATCAGGCTATGGGATATCCGTTACACTGCTGGTCGGTTCCATGACGGTGAAGGAGAAGAAGTATGCCTATGAGGAGATCAGGGAGCACAGGACGGATATTGTCGTGGGCACCCATGCCTTGATTCAGGAGAAGGTGGAATATGACTGCCTGGGCTTGGTCGTAACGGATGAGCAGCATCGCTTTGGTGTCAGGCAGAGAGAAGCCCTGATGACGAAAGGCTCCAGACCCCATGTACTTGTTATGAGTGCAACTCCGATTCCCAGAACACTTGCCATCATCCTGTACGGTGATCTGGACATTTCCATAGTGGACGAGCTTCCGGCCAGGAGACTCCCAATTAAAAACTGTGTCGTAGATACGAACTACCGTCCGGTGGCCTACCGCTTCATTGAGAAGCAGGTAGCCCTGGGGAAGCAGGCATACGTCATCTGTCCGATGGTGGAGGAGAGTCTGGAGGTAGAAGCGGAGAATGTCATAGAATATACGGAGCGTCTGAAGGAAGCCTTTGCAGCCGGGGTTCGTGTGGAATACCTCCATGGCAAGATGAAGGCAAAGGAGAAAAATGATATCATGGAACGGTTTGCCGCGGGACAGATTGATGTTCTGGTATCGACAACTGTGATCGAGGTAGGGGTCAATGTGCCGAATTCCACGGTCATGCTGGTGGAGAATTCCGAACGATTCGGCCTGGCACAGCTCCATCAGCTGCGGGGCAGAGTGGGCCGCGGAGAAGACCAATCCTACTGCATCTTTGTCTGCGGTACACAGAGTAAGGAGGCAAGGGAGCGTCTGGAGATTTTAAATAAATCCAACGACGGATTCTTTATCGCCTCCGAGGATCTGAAGCTGCGGGGACCGGGGGACCTGTTCGGAATCAGACAGAGCGGTGATCTGGAATTTAAGCTGGGAGATATCTTTACTGATTCAGCCATACTGAAGCAGGCGGCAGAAGCGGCCAAGAGTCTGTCCGACGGCGAAGTGAATTCCATCTTTGAAGCCAATCCTTACCTGGAAGAAAAGATACTGCACCGGAATACCGGAACCTTATAAAGAATAAGAGTACGGTATCATTGACCTTTAGACGGACTGCACTGCCTGTTACGGGTACACCGGGATTATCTGTCCTGCCGGGAAGAACGGAGATAGAACATGGCATTTTCATAATCCTTCTTATGGACATAGAGATAATACTGCGTATCTAAGGCTGGATTTTGTCCAAAGGTTCCTGATCTTGCCCGATTGGAGGCAAAAGAAGCCGAGGAGCTCCGGTTGACCAGACGATAGGAGTAATTTAAGCCCTTTGAGGCAAGGATATCACGAAGCTCAGAAAACTCCGTCAGGGAATAACCGCAATAAACTTCAATCCGATTCCAAAACCACATGTTTTTGTCCCTCCTTTTCCGGGAATATTATAAAGGTATACTTTGATTATATTCCTGTATATGGGGGAGATTCAAGTTAACATTTGATTAAAAATGCGGGTGGACATGCGGCTTTATATCCTGTAAAATAGAAAGTGGGAAATAAAGTAAAAATTGATTATAACTTCCTATTTTGTCATGGATATGGTATACTTTCACAGTAGTCAGATAACGATAGAAGAGGTAGCTGAATGGATACAGTCGATAGCATGGTGAATAAGGACAGGACAAAACAGTCGAAATTATCCCTGGTGATTCCTGTTTATCAGGAGGGAAGCCATATCAGAAGCTCCATAAAAGTCATTGAGCAGGTTCTTCAGGAAAATCAGATCGTATATGAATTCGTCCTGGTGGATGACGGCTCCGGGGATAATACCTGGAGCGAGATCAAGGCCCTGGCCGGAGAAAATGACAGGGTCACGAGCTTAAGACTCAGCCGGAATTTCGGCAAGGAATCAGCCCTATGCGCCGGTCTGGAGTATGCGGATGGGGATATGGTTCTGGTAATGGATGCGGATCTTCAGCATCCGCCCGCCCTGATTCCGGAGATGGTGAAGGCCTGGAGGGAAGAGGGCGTAGATGTTGTTGAAGGGATTAAGAACTCCAGAGGGAAAGAGAATCCTGTTTATAAACTGTGTGCGAAATTTTTCTATTATATATTGTACAAATCCTCCGACATCCATCTGGGGAGGGCCTCGGACTTTAAATTACTGGACCGGAAGGTGGTGGAGGCTTGGAAGGAGATGCCGGAGAGAGCAATTTTTTTCCGCGGTATGTCCGCCTGGCTGGGCTTTGACCGCAAGCAGATCGGTTTTGATGTGGCAGACCGGGTGAACGGTAAAACCAAATGGTCCCTGATACGCCTGATCCGTCTTGCGATGAATGCGATTACCTCCTATACCTCGGTGCCTTTGCACTGCATCACGGTCCTGGGTATCCTGATGTTTGCCGTAACGATCCTGATGGGAATCCAGACCCTGTTTATGAAATTTTCCGGCAGGGCGAATAGCGGCTTTACCACTGTCATTTTACTGCAGCTTCTGATCGGAAGCTCCATTATGACCAGCCTGGGAATGATCGGAATTTACCTGACGAAAATATATAAGGAAGTTAAGGGAAGGCCCAGATATCTGATCTCAAAATGTATTAAAGGCGGTGAGAGAGAATGCTAGGTCTGTTATATCTGTTCTTATGCTTTGGAATCGGGTGGGTGATCTGCGCTTATGCCTTTCCGGGCCTGGGTAATATGTCCGCAGAAGCCTATGACAGGAGTAAAATCAACGTCAGTCCATATCTTCTGGCTCTGCCGGTTTGGTTTATCACGGGTGTTCTGGCATTAACCTGGCCGGTTTATCTGATTGCCTCCGCGGCAGCAAAATTTACGGATACTCCCCTGGCAGCTGCCAATGGGATTGTCCTTCCGTCGGCACTGGTTTTATTCGGTATCGTGTTCTACATAAGACAAATCAGGCAAAAGAACCCCAAGCTCTCTTTTTTTTGTCCTGATGACCGGACCAGACAGATAGAGCTATTTTTACTGGCGGCAGTTGCTGTGCTTGCCGTCACGCTTATGCTGACCACCTTCTATGTTAAGGACGGGCAGCTGCATATCGGAGTTTCCGTCTTCAGCGATTTTTCACCCCATATCGGAATGATAAGGTCCTTTTCCTACGGAAATAATTTCCCTACCTCCTATTCCCATTATGGGGGAGAGGATATCCGGTACCATTTTATGTTCCAGTTCCTAGTGGGGAACCTGGAGTTCCTGGGAATGCGGATTGACTGGGCTTTTAATCTGCCCAGTATCCTTAGCTTTATAAGCGCCTTCCTGCTGTTGTATGTTTTGGCAGTTAAGATAACGGGAAAGACCCTGGCGGGTATCCTGTCCTGTCTTTTCTTCGCATTCCGAAGCTCGAAGGCGCTGTTCACTTATCTTTCGGAGATACCGGAAGGAAGGAGCATTATAAAAGCCCTTTCGGAGAATACGGAGTTCATCGGGGATACACCCCATGAGGACTGGGGGCTGTGGAACCTGAATGTATATTGTAATCAGAGGCATCTGGCACTGGGGCTGGCTGCGATGTTCTTCCTCCTGATCCTGTTCCTGCCCCATCTCTATGAGATGTTCGAGACAGTAAAGCAATTTGGGCATCGTGAGGAGGATGAGGAAAAAGGTAAGGAGGCCGGACAGAAGCGGTTTGCCGGGAGACCACGGGTCAGAAGGCTGATATCCTGTCTGAAGCAGATTTTCTTTACGGGAGAGGGCTGGAAGGTCAGGAATTATAAACTTCCGGTTGCCGCAGGCATATTGCTGGGTGCGCTGTCCTTCTTTCATGGGGCGGTTGTGATCGGTTGTTTACTGGTATTGTTTATGGTTGCAGCCTTCTCGAAAAGGAGATTGGAATTTGTTATCCTGGCGGTGATCACCTTGGCCCTGTCGTATCTGCAGACCAGTTTCTTTATCGAAGACTCGGCTGTAACGACGAAGTTTTTATTTGGATTTATCTCAGAGAAGGCAACTCTGTTCGGCGCGGCTTCCTATCTGGAGAGACTGCTTGGCATCCTGCCCTTCGTTTTACTGGCAGCCTTCTGCCTGGAGCGGGGACCGGGACGGTATCTGATCCTTGCATTTACCTTACCGCTGGTATTCGCCTTTACCGTATCCTTAACTGTAGATGTCACGGTAAATCATAAGTATGTCATGATGTCCTGTATTCTGCTGGGGATCTTTGCAGCGGGCTTGGGGGAGAAGTTGCTGGTGCGGAGGGATATCCCGGTACGCCTGGTGGGAATATTCCTCATTATTACACTGACCTCCACCGGAATCTATGATTTTGTAACCCTGCTTAAGAAAAATCACCAGAATGGAGCCATCATCTTAAATCTGGAGGATGATTTGACAGAGTTTGTCAGGAAGAACAGCGATTCACAGGATTTATTCCTGACGAACAGTACGAATTATACGATTAACCAATTGGTATTCGGCGGGGCAATGCTCTTTATGGGGCACCAGTACTATGCCTGGTCGGCAGGCTACGATACGGATTACCGGGACTGGATGATACGCAGGATGTATGAAGCGGATACACCGGAGGAGCTTGACCGTCTGGTCCGTGAGAATGGCATCCGTTATATTGTGGTTGGCATAGAGAATCGGGAAAGTACGGATTATATACTAAGGGAAGAGAATATCCGTGCCGCCTATGAATGTGTTTATGAAGACGGGGAAGGGGAATGGAAAATCTCCATTTATGATACACTAAAAGTAAAATTTCAGTGACTGTCCGGTATGCAAAATACCCATAGTTGCGAATTATATTTAACAGCAAATATTGTGCTGGCGCCGGGATTTGCGGGCATCGGCAGATGGAGGTTAATATGGATTTTAAATATGTAATTGTCGGAGCCGGACTTGCGGGCCTTACCATAGCAGAGAGGATTGCAAATGTGCTGGACGAAAAGGTACTTGTAATCGAAAAGAGGGGACATATTGGAGGAAATATCTATGATTCCTATAATGAGGACGGAATTCTGATCCATAATTACGGCCCCCATATCTTCCATACCAACGACAGAGGAGTCTATCAATATCTGTCCGGTTTTACAAAATGGAAGGATTTCTGGCACAGGGTACTGACCTATGTGGACGGTAACCTGATTCCGATGCCGATTACGGTGGAGACGATCAATCAATTATATAACCTGAATTTATCTTGCTTTGAGGTGGAGGATTTCCTGAAAAAGCAGTCGGTCACCCTGGAGGAGATCAAGACCAGTAAGGATGTGGCGCTCAGCAAGGTGGGCCGGGATATCTATGAGAAGATATTCGAGACCTATACCAGGAAGCAGTGGGGAATTGATCCTGCCGAACTGGATACTTCTGTTATCTCAAGGATTCCGATCCGCTTGAACCGTGACACCAGGTATTTTGCCGATAAATACCAGGGTATGCCTTCCCACGGCTACACAAGGATGTGTGAGAGCATGGTTAAAAATAAGAATATCAAGCTTCTGTTGAATACGGATTATAAGGAAGTGATCGGGGATATTAACCATGAGCTTCTGATCTATACCGGGGCAGCGGATGAATATTATGCTTATAAGTTCGGTAAGCTGGCTTACCGGAGCATTAATTTCGTATTTGAGACCCATGACAGGGAAGAGTATCAGGAGGCACCGGTCGTAAACTATCCCAATGATTATGATTTTACCCGGATTACGGAATTTAAGAAGCTGTCCGGACAAGAGCATGGGAAGACAACCATTTGCAAGGAATTCCCAACCTCGGAAGGAGAGCCCTACTATCCCTTCCCGACAAAGGACTGCAAAGCCCGGTATGCATTATACGAAGAAGAGATTAAGAAAGAGGAAAAGGTCATCTTTGTCGGAAGATTGGCGGAATACCGCTATTACAATATGGATGCTGTGGTCAGAAGGGCATTGGATGTCTTTGAACAGCAGATATCATAGCCTGGTAAGGGCTTACAGGGAGGAGAAGGAAATGGATAAGTTATATATTGTCATTCCGGCATACAATGAGGAAGCGAATATTGAAGCTGTTATAAAGGATTGGTATCCGATCGTGGAGAAGCTTGGAAATGACAGCCGGCTGGTCATTATTGATGACGGCAGCAAGGACTCCACCTATCAGCGGATGAAGCAGCTGGCTGAGAATCTGGAAGCCTTCGAGCCGTTAACAAAGCCGAATGGGGGCCATGGTGCAACGGTGTTGTACGGCTATCATTATGCGCTGAACGCAGGAGCCGATTATATCTTCCAGACGGATTCAGACGGACAGACCCTGCCGGAGGAATTCATGCCCTTCTGGGAACTTAAGGATAATTATGACATGGTAATCGGACACAGAAAGGGACGCCAGGACGGATTTTCCAGGGTATTTGTAACGAAGACCCTGAAGCTTGTCCTGTGGCTCTGCTTCCATGTAGGAATAACGGATGCAAATACTCCGTTCCGACTGATGAAGGCCGAGACCCTGAAGAAGTATATCAAGCTTGTACCGGAGGGCTTTAATCTGTCCAATGTACTCCTCTCTGTTATCTACGCTAAGAAAAAGCTTAAGGTGAAATTCATGCATGTAACCTTCCGCCCCAGACAGGGCGGAGTGAATTCCATTAATATGAAGAAAATATTCAAAATCGGAAAACAGGCATTCAGGGATTTCAGAAAAATCAATCATGTGTTAAAGAAGCAGGCTTAATACAGTCTGAGGAAAACGTATTTTGTCTTTATGAAGTGAGGAAAAGTGAAAGAAAAATCACTTTCACTCGGAAAGAAAAATCACTTTTACTCGGAAAGAACCCGCAAAGCGGCTTCTTTCATCAGATTTTGTGATGGCGCAAAGCGCCATAATGGAGGTATATATGCTGAGAAAATTACTATATACCGTATCGGCGGTCACACTGGTAATATTGGGTAAATATCTGTTGGGGAAGGATTTCATACCGTTTTTGCAATGGTGGGTTGTGGTCTTAAGTTTAGGACTGATATTCCTGCCGGTCAGCGGCATTTTGTTCGGCACCTTTGAGGATAGGGGATATCTTTTCTCCAAGACCCTCGGTATCGCGGCGGCCGGATATCTGATGTGGCTGTTATCCTCCCTGCGTATCCTCAAATTTACTTCCGTCTCCTGTATCATTTCCGTTGGGCTTTGCCTGCTTGTAAATCTGGCCCTCCTTGTATGGAAGAGCCCGAGAGACAAGAAGCTGAAAGCGGGGGAGCATGTAAGGATCAGGAGGCCGGGCTTCTTCTCCAGGAGTACGATGGAGCTGATCATATTAGAAGAGCTGCTGTTCTTTGGAGTATTTCTGCTCTTTGTCTATATCCGGGGCTTTAAGCCGGAGGCTTACGGTACGGAAAAATTCATGGATTATGGTTTCATGACTACAATGAACCGCACGGATTATATGCCGCCGGAGGATTTCTGGTTCTCGGGCACTACCTTAAATTATTATTATGTCGGTCAGTTCCTGGCTACCTTTTTATCGAAGCTGACCTATGTCGGCACGGCAAACGGCTATAATCTGATGCTTATGATGACCGGCGCTTTTACTGCCGTACTGCCGTTTTGTATCGCGTATCATCTGATACTGCATTACCAGAGGGAACGCAGAAGCAGGAAGGGAATTCTGCCTGCCTGCGGCGGAATTATTGCCGGAGCCGGGGTATGTATCGCAGGAAATATGCACTATCCGATTTTTAAATGGCTGGTGCCTAATTTTCAGAAGGCCTTTTTAAAGGGACAGGACATCTACCGCTACTGGTTTCCGGATGCCACCCGATTCATCGGATATAATCCGGATACCAATGATAAGACCATCCATGAGTTTCCGGCCTATTCCTTCGTATTGGGAGATCTTCATGCCCATGTCATTAATATCCTTTTTGTCCTGACCGTATTGGGTATATTGCTGGCCTGGCTGCTTGGACAAAGGGACAGAGGTATTTTTTCTTCCGCCGATAAAAAAGAGAATAACAGACTGCTGCCACAGGAGATATTTCAGCCCTCCATTCTTGCGCTGGGGTTCTTTATCGGCTTATTCCATATGACTAATTTTTGGGATTATCCGATTTATTACGTGGTTTCCGGTGCCGTTATTCTATTTTCTAATATGATTGTATATAATTTTAAAGGAAAAGCATATCTTTTAACCGCATTGCAGGGGATTCTTGTGCTGGCGGTGGGAGAACTGATATGCTTTCCGTTCACTCTGAATTTTAACCAGATATCGGCGAATCCGGTACTTACAGTCGCACGGACACCGATTTACCAACTGGCAATCCTGTGGGGACTGCCGATAGCCGCAGTACTCACCCTCCTTATGGTTACCGCTACGGACCGCTTCGCCGGTCAGAAACGCCGGAGATATTCGAAGAAGACGGGTCGGAAGGAAAATGCTTTAATCCTATATATGCAAGGCCTGAACAGCTCCGAATTATTTATCCTGACCATCGGGCTGTGCGCAATCGGATTGATCCTTCTGCCGGAGCTTGTCTATATTGAGGACATCTATTCCGGAGATTATAAAAGAGCCAATACAATGTTTAAGCTGACCTATCAGGCCTTTATCCTGTTTGGAATCTGCTTCGGCTTTATCCTGATCCGTCTCCTTGCCTTTGGCAGGACACTTTGGCAGAAGGTGATTGCCGGTACGATACTGGTATTATTCAGCATGACCCTGTGTTACGCCCAGAATGCGACAAAAGCCTGGTATGGCGACATCTTTGACCGGAAGGGATACAAAGGAATTGATTCCACAGCATTTATGAAGGATGAAATGCCGGAGGATTATGAGGCTACGAAATGGCTGAATGAGAATATCCAGGGTACTCCCGTGGTTCTCGAAGCGAACGGTGACAGTTATACAGAATACGAGCGGGTATCCGTAATAACCGGCCTTCCGACAGTGCTTGGCTGGTACACCCATGAAAGACTCTGGAAATCCGAACCGGGGGTGATGGATTCGGAAGTAACTGCGATGCTGGATGCAAGGGCTGCGGATATCGAGACCATCTACACCTCGGAGGATGAGGAAGTTGTGAGAGCCCTCCTGATGGAGTATGACATTTCGTATATCTATGTCGGGGGACCGGAGAAGAAAAAGTACGATATCATCAATGATGAGCTTCTGAAAAAAATAGGGACAATTGTATATGAGGCCCCGGATTTGGATGACAGATATGATACTTATATTATCAAGGTAAGATAAATCAGACAGCAAAGTGACTGCGGGATACAACAGATAAATAAGAATGACATGATATAGAGGTGTGATATGAATCGATTAAGCAAAAGGGCATTCCTTTACGGAAGGCTTATAATTACCTCAGGCTTGCTGGGTTTTCTTATCTTCTTTGGTACGCAGAAGGTGCTGGCTGTAACGAATGATTATCCGTATCTGATTAAAGTGAACCGATACCAGAACACAATCACTGTGTATGAGAAGGACAGGAACGGGGAATACAAGGTTCCGGTAAAAGCCTTCATCTGCTCTGTGGGGCGTAAAGGGACGGAAACAATACTGGGAACCTACAAGACAAAAGAAAAATACCGCTGGAAAGCATTGATGGGGGATGTATGGGGGCAATACTCCACCAGAATAGTCGGAGGCATCCTGTTCCATTCGGTATATTACTATGAAAACGGCAATCCCGCAACGCTGGCGAACAAAGAGTATAATAAATTAGGTTCTGCGGCTTCCCATGGCTGTATCCGCCTGACGGTCGGAGATGCGAAATGGATTTATGATAATTGCCCGGTTGGAACAACAGTAATCATTTACGATGATAAAACAAGCCCCGGTCCGATGGGAAAGCCGGAAGCAATCAAGCTTCCTTCTTCCGTCCGATGGGACCCGACAGATCCGATCAGCAGTAATCCTTATAAGGACAAGAAACCGACGATTAACGGGGTAAAGAGCCGAAGCATTCCCTGGGGAGAGGAGATTGATTTAAAGCAGGGTGTCACGGCAAAATCCTTTTTGGGAACGGACATAACGCAGAAGCTGGAAGTGGAGGGCATAATACATAAATATGAGCCGGGGGACTACAAAATCATCTATACTGTGACCGATGTACTGGGAAGAACCGCCAGTAAAACCATCACCGTTACCGTGGAAAAGATCAGGAACGTAGCGGAATTTAACGGTTTTCGCGACCAGGTGGTATCCGGCCGGAGCAAGATAACAACAAAGGAAGTACTATCCGGTGTAGAGATATATCTGGATGGGGTTCTTGTGGATCAGAAGGATATCAGGGTTGCTATCGAGAAAGTATCCGGTGATGAATATCTGGTGACCATAAGAATCTATTCGGGAGAAGGCATTCTGGCTGCGGAAACGGTAACCTACCGGATTGATAATGAAGCCCCTGTATTAACG
>JAFAFU010000047.1 GCA_023423335.1 Bacillota bacterium
CTTACGGTCGGTGATACATTTAATGAAAAATCTTACTTCAGAGTCCACAGGAAAAAGTTCCTACGGAACTCTAAATGTTTTAGAATTTTCAGGGTTGTTTTACTGTTCAATTATCAAGGTTCATATACACAAATACTTGTTTTGTATTTGCATTTGTTGTTTGCCGTCAACTTTCTTAATATAACACAGCTGGCTTATTATGTCAACTGCTTTTTTATTTATTTTAATAAGCGACTTTACTTATGCTTATTAATCTAACTCCCATACCGGCTAATCCCATGACTGCTTTGGGGCGGCGGAGCTTTATTCTACAAAATATATCAAAGAATGTCAAGTGATAATTCTAACTTTTATTAATCAATATCATCCAGTTCCACTTCATCTAATTCATCCGCATCAATATTCAAGGTATGCAGAGCTCTCCGCTTTCTCCTTGCTTCTTCTGAATACTGCATGATAAAGTCCTTAACAGGTCCGGCCTGTCTGATGTGTAAGAGTACCAGTTCCGGATGAGTCGTATCTCCGGTATAGCAAGTAATCGTGCCGAGCTTGAATATCCGCTCCATTAAGCTTCTGGTAAGACGAACATCTTGAATCTTGTACATAAATGCATCATCCTCTGTGATACTTAAGAAGCCGGTTTTGATTGTGAGTTTCTCTTCTGTTATGGTGTATTTTGTGAAGCTGAACGGTAAACCAAAAAACTTAATTCTTTTTCTCTCTACAAAGCTCATACCCTTACCCCTTTTATTATTTTTATTTTATATCGATAATCTCTGTCTTCGCCCCATTCGAAATTATCAGATTTATATTATTGATATCAACACTTTTTGATACCTCGAAAATCAGCAGTACTTCCTCCGTTTTACCGGCTCCGATTGACATATTAATATATTTCAGGTTATTTTCCAGCAGCGTGAGCAAAGCGGTATACATTGTCCCGACATTAATGTCCAGTTGATAGGCAACCTTGGATTTTCTAAGATCCAATCTCTGTTCTTTATCCGTGATATTTTTTACGGCAAAGGATACTACCAGTAATTGATTCCCTTCCAAAGGCGTCAGAGAAAAATATGCGTTACTTTCATCCTCCGGATATACACTGCAAAGCTTATAGCTTTTATATGTAATATTAAAATTCTCAACCCCGATTACCTCCGATATCGTAAAATCACCATCCTTCGGCTCAATAAAGCTATTCTTCCCGTCTTCCTCCAGAGTTTCATTTCCCTCCTCAGAAGCCGGTTTCGAATCATTATCTTCCGCATCCTTCACATTATCGGTATCATCCCCGTCCGTCTCCAGTTCTTCCTTATTCAAAAGATCCTTCTGGTAATTTTCATCCTGTTCCAAAAGAATACCGGCCATAAATTCTGCCGCCATATCGGTTCCTTTTGCTGATAATTTATATTCATGTATACATCCCGTTAATGACAGCATTAATGCTGCTAATATTATCAGTCCTATTCTCTTCATCTGTGAATACCCCCGCTTAATCAATCAATAACCATCACATTGATACAAGACGCTACAAATATCATATTATCACTAATCCCAGTTTTCAGCAACATAAATCAACGTTCTTGCCGTATTGTCCGTTACTTTTTTCACATTTATTTAGCTGCTGCCGGATAAACATACTTTGAAGATTTGTCTATTCATCAAAATACGCGCCGGTAAATCCCTGGCGCGTATTGATAACTTCTTATATATGGAGATACTTTCAGCTATGTCAGGCTATCCTGCCCTTTAATAACCGGTTAGCTCTTCGTATCCAGCTCAAACCAGAATTCAACACCGTTTGGATGGTTGTTGGCACCACAGTCACGATTCAGGGAATTCATGACAGCCTTTACGATGGATAATCCAATACCGCTGCCGCCGTATTCTCTGGTTCTGGCTTTGTCTATCTTGTAGAATTTGATCCAGATTTTATCCAGCTCATCCTCCGGTATATTATCGCCTGTATTAAATACGGCGATACGGATTACATTGCCATAACTGATCAGCTTAATTTCTATGATTTTCGCATCGCTGACATGGTTCAGGGCATTGCTGACATAGTTGGTAACTACCTGCTCCACCAGGTACTCATCTGCCCATACGTATATCGGCTCCTTATGGTCAAAATGAAGCTTCACTTCCTTCTGGCGGAACAATATCTCTGTGGAATTCAGAACGGACCGGGTCAACGCCACGATATCAAAACGTTCGAAGTTCACCTGATTTTTGCCGGATTCCAGCTCATTCAGCGATAGCAGCTTCTTAACCATGGTATTCATCTTACCCGCTTCATCCATGATGACTTCGCAGTAGAAGTTACGGCTTTCTTCATCTTCATTAATATTTTCTATCAAACCCTCCGCATACCCTTGAATGAGGGAAATCGGAGTCTTCAGCTCATGGGATACGTTGGAGAGGAATTCCTTCCTCATCTCATCTATTTCAATCTTTTTCTGGATATCGGTCATCAGTTCATTATTGGCTGTCTTTAATTCAGAGATCGTGGTTTCCAGCTTATCGGACAGAGCATTAATACTGCTGCCAAGCTCTCCCACTTCATCCCTCTTTGTTACCTGATACTTGACCTCAAAATCCAGATCCGACATCCGTTTGGCAATACCGGCCAGCTCCAGAATCGGTTTTGTAAATCTCTTGCTTATAATCAATGTTGCCACGATTCCCACTAACATCGCTATGATACCGATATAAGCCAGAAACCGGTTCGCTATCTCAGTGCTTTCCTGAATACTTTCATAATTTGACCTTACAAATATCAGCTTATCCGGACCCAGTCCCCCAATTAAATCCAGATAATTCGAATCATAATGCTCATCGTAAAGATTACAGATCAGATAATTGTCCGTCTCTTCGATCAGTACCTTACCCTGCTGATTCATATTTGAACCGAAAACTGCAAAGCGCAGATAGTCCCTGACCTGAAGCTCGATCTGAAGCTGTTCCCTCTCGCCGAAATTCTTTGGCTCAGGATAGTTAAAAGCCCAGCTTCCTGCAAACTGCATGATTACATAGATATTAACGTTATTATTCGAGGACAGCCGTTCCATCCTCAAGGTATCCTCCTCAGACAGAAAAACATCCTCTTTATTTTCCTTGTAGATTGTCTGTATCTGATCATATACCTTCCTCAGAATATCCGTCTTATAACTCTTATAATAATCCGCCAGAAAGGTCCGGTTGATGAACCAGGTCATAAAAATCGTCAGTACAATCAGGGCAGTAAAAAGAAAAGTAATTTTCAGTCTTATGGAAAGCTTCATGCATCTACCTCAAATTTGTATCCCAGACCCCAAATGGTCTTAATGTATTCACCTTTCTCTCCCATCTTGCTTCTGAGCTTCTTCACATGGGTATCGATGGTTCTGGCATCACCGAAATAATCATAATTCCATACATTATTCAAAATCCGTTCCCTGGATAACGCAACCCCTTTATTAGCAACAAAATAAGACAGCAGCTCAAACTCCTTGAAGCTAAGATCGATACCGGCCCCATCAATTTTAACCATATGGGCGGCCTTATCCAGGGTAATCCCGCCGATCTCAATCACCTCTTCATCCAGGGCGGCAGTCCTGCGTAATACAGCCTCCACTCTTGCAACCAGAATCTTCGGGCTGAAGGGCTTCGAGATATATTCATCCACCCCCAGATCAAAGCCCATCAGTTCGTCCTTCTCGTCCCCCTTGGCGGTCAGCATGATAATCGGAACCTTGGAAAACTGCCTGATCTCCTTGCATACCTGCCAGCCATCCATCTTGGGCATCATGATATCAAGTATGATCAGGGCAATCTCTTTGTCTGCAAAAAACATGTCAACTGCCTGTTCTCCGTTCTCTGCTTCCATCACCTCATAATTCTTCCGCACCAAAAAATCCTTCACAAGCTTCCTCATCCTGCTTTCATCATCAACAACTAATATTTTAAGCTTATCCATTTGGCACCTCCACATCATTAGCTCCAATAATAACCTTGTATACTATTCATCTTATGCCCACATTTTAACATCAAAATATGAAGGATGTGTGAAAATAATTTTGAGAAAACCAAAATTATTATGAAGAACCACATAATGAATTCCAGTGGAAATTCATTATGGTTTCTTCCTCTTCGTGATATGTTCTGTGATCAAGAGATAATTTTGAGAAAACCAAAATTATTTCTTTTGTTCCTGGGGATAGACCAGGCCCCAATCGGCCCGGATGCTGTCCATGAGCTCCATAATACCAAGGGTGTCCTTTAAGGATAATCGCTCACTCTCCAGACGGCCTTCTCTTAAACAGCGGTTTACTTCCTCCGCTTCATAGACATATCCGTTGACTGTAAAGGGCATCTCGAAGGTTTCCACTAACTCATTGGAGGAATTATAAAGCATCGCTTCCTCCGCTGCCCAAAACTTCGGAACAAAGATCCGGCCCTTGTCTCCTATGATTTCAGCATCATTCCCGGTGTCCGCCGAAATAGCAGAGCTTAAGTCTGCCAGTATTCCGTTCTCATATTTCAGAATAATAATATTCTGTTCATCCACTCCGGTCCTGCCAAGAATTGCACTGCTGAGGGCCTGGTTCGGCAGCCGGTCCAGCATATGGATTGCATAGGAGATCGGATATACACCGACATCCAGCAAGGCACCGCCCGCCAAGTGAGGATTATATAGTCTGCTGTCCTTATTGAATTCCGAATAAAACCCGAAGGATGCCTTAAAATGCCTGATTTCCCCTATCCGTCCTTCCCGAAGCCATTGCCTGACCTTACTGGTAACCGGCAGAAATTTCGTCCACATTGCTTCCATTAAAAACACCCTGTACTCCCCCGCCAAGCGGATTAGCTCTCTGCAATCCTCTGCGTTCAGAGTAAACGGTTTTTCACAGAGGACTGCCTTCCCATGGCGGATACAAAGGGCGGCATTCTCCCTATGCTCCGGGTGCAGCGTCCCGACATAGATTACATCAATTTCCGGGTCCTTTGCTAATTCCTCGTAGCTGCCGTATGCTTTATCAACAGAAAAACGCCTGGCAAACTCCTCTGCCCTGGTTAAGCTTCTGGATGCAACCGCTGCCAGCCTGGTATGCTCCATAGAATTAAGAGCGGCTGCAAAGGTTGAGGATATATTGCCCGCACCGATAATTCCCCATCGGATTGTCTTCATAACAAGAAACCTCCTGTAATAGTTTAAATGATTACCTTCATTTTACTATTGCAGGAGGGGAAAATCAAATTATATTCCTGGGCCGAGGCGTAATATGTATTACTCCGGGTATAACGCCAGGATATCATCAGTTCAGTAACAGCAGATATTCATAATTATCTTCAAGAATCTGGTACCCGACCTTCTCATAAGCCCGGCCGGAAAGAGGATTTTTCTTATCTACAAACAGGGTGCAAAATTCATTTCCTTGTTCCAAAAGCTCCTTACTCATATAATAGATATTGGCAGCCGCGTATCCCATCCCACGGTACTCCTCAGGGGTGTATACATAATTGATGGCCGTTCCATGGGCGAGCTTCCTTGCTGCCGCAGCCATGGTAACAATCGTCTGCTCCATATCCTCATATACATGAAGCTTATTCTCAACAATCAGTCTGGTCGCCCGATTAAGTGCATTTTCATAGTTGATTTCACTCGCCAGCGCTTCAATCTGAAAATTTACCATCCAGTCAGTAATCAGCTTTACTTCGTCCAGTGTTGCCAGCCTGTGAAACCCTTCCACAGGCTTAATATCATGGACCTCACGTATTTCCATAATATCGGTACCCAGCTTTTCCAGGAAGGTACAATCCACACTTTTTTTGTATTGTTCGATAAAGGGCAGACAGATTTCCTGCCTGGCATTCAATCCATGAAAAGCAATGTGATTACTTGCCAGGTAATCCGCCAGCAGAGTTGCCGAAGGACCAATCATATCCTTCCAGACATTCTGGGCATAGATCGCCATATTATGGGGTGCCACATTACAGAAATGCAGCAAGGGCTTATCTTCCTCCATAACTACGCCGAACATACATTGTTCGTTCAATACCATATCCCGGTTATGATAGGCATCATAGAGAACAAGCTGACTGACAGCCTCCTGTATAAGCAGATTTTCTTCGTGGTCCATAAGATATGCCCGGGCATTTTCATATTCCTTGATTACCAAACTATTTCCTTCTTTCTATATGGGCTGGAATATCTATTTATAATTTTCCCTTTCTTACTGGTTTTAAACTTGCCAACACCGATTATCGTAATTTCATGTGATATTCCGGACCATTCCTGTTATGGTTAACATTCATTATACTCTTATTCTTTAGAAAAAACCAATTAAGATTCAATAAATTACCAATCTTTTCGGAAATATGATTTTATTTACATATTGTTACTCCAAAAGAGGTGCACGGACCTCCCTACCTAAGTTATCCTGTGCACCTCATATGATAATGTCGTTGTCCGGTATTCTATTATGCGGTCTTCTTCTTACCGTTTAAAACAATTCCCCCGCCGATAATAAAGGCTCCGCCGGCAGCAATCAGGATGATGACCGGAGCTGACAGTCCTGCTTTTTCAGCTTCCGCTCCACTCTTATCAACTGCATTCTCACCGGTAGCATATACCAGTTCGGCTTCCTGCCCAGGCTCAGCCACACCGTCCGCGGTAGTATAGAAAATCACATCCGGATTCTCAAGATTACCTTCCTCTGCTGCCACGTCTGCTGCAGTATCAATATCCCCGCCCTTGTATACTCTGTCATCCACAATAGTCTCCGTTGTATCCACTGCGGAAGCATCCGGTTCGTCCATTATTGTGTAAATCTGGTCCTGATCGGATAACGGCAAATCGCCATTATCATATAAATCGGGGGCAACTGCCGGATCTACTGCCGCCGTTGTGTAAAGCTGGACTTCCTCTGCCGATACAACCTTCACCTGATCTTTTCCGAAGATATCATAAAGATAAGCCGCCTGTTCATCATTAAAGGAAGCCAGACCAATTTCAACATAATCA
Organism: Bacillota bacterium; assembly: GCA_023423335.1. GTDB lineage: Bacteria > Bacillota > Clostridia > Lachnospirales > Lachnospiraceae > Mobilitalea. The sequence goes on from JAFAFU010000047.1 coordinate 7,004, forward strand.
TCGGCCACTCCGGTATATACTACCTTAATTCCCTTTTTTGCAATATCTTTTACATGATCGGTAAATAAATAGCGGTCAATCTCTCTATGCTTCTCATATAAAGCGCTGCTCGCCGCATCCTCAACACCGCCGAAAGACGGTGAAGACCCTCCGCCTGACTGTGCATAAGCTGCCCCGGTAATAAGTGCTGACATACATAATCCTAACGCTAATGCCTTTAATATTTTTGCTCGAAACATATATTTTCCTCCTTGTAATTACTGTTTTTGTCCTGTGATATTTTTGATCTCTTCTTCCCTTTTTACAGATATATGAATTAACATGCTTCTCTTTTGTTTTGTTAATATTTAACCGGATACTTACCTCCGTCCAATTTACCTATCGATTTTCCATTCGGTGTATGTACTTCCCCTTGGTACCTTAGAAGAAATACTGTAACAACCTCCTTTCTGATCCGTTACAATCATTAGACGGAAGAAAGGAAGGTACTGTTCCCTTTTTTAATGGTATAATGAATGTTATTTTCTTCCACTTATTCCGTGATAGCTGTCGCTCGAATCAGAAGGAGAGGGATATCCCCGGCCTCGCAAGGATTAATTCCATAGATATCTCATCCATGGCTAACCCTTGGAGACAAAAGGAATATCCCTCTTGTAAAATGTGCCTCAAAATATCACTTACTCATTTGTCGGATGTTCTTTCTTTATCGTCTTCCTCACGGAATATCACCTTAAGCAATCTGGTCTTCGTAAACCGGCCGGTGCTTTCAATCGTCTTCTTGCTGAGGTGATTATAATACCAGCAGCCCGCAATCGGTATTAAACCGTTTTCCCGGCAGATATCCGCCATATGAAGCTGGATGCTCCTGCCGATTCCCTTCCTGCGGTGCTTTTCCAGTGTAATCATGCCGCAAGGTCCATAACCGGTCAGGAGAACATTCGGTACGATAATCCCATAACCCAGAATCTCATTTCCTTCTTTCATTCTGTACAGTTGATACTCGCCGGTCTCCAGCTGTGCTTTACTGATTGGTTCAAAGAAACTTCCGGTATTCATCAACACCTCCTCCAGCTCCTCCGGCTCCACTCTGGACAATAGGCTTCTCGGATATTCGGCCGGCTTAACCTCGATCTTCTCGCTCCCATCAAAGAAATATGCCTGCTTCTCTATTCGAAGGAAATTATCCATACACAGGGAAAGAAATAACTCGTCTCCGGTGGTTACATAAGCCGACCTGATATCATAGTCCTTTAATATCCTTTCAAAAATCGTCTGCGCCAGGTTAAGATACTGCCATTTCAGATAGAATTGGGTCAAAAGCAGCTCTGCTGCAAAGACAGCAAAATATCCTATACAATTATCTCCTGCTGTTATCTTATAAAACTCTGCCGACCTGACATGGTACTCCCAGTAATCGTCCGCCACACAGGTCAGAGTCCCCAGATACTCCTTCATCAATGGCTTTATCTCAACTATGGATGATTTTTCTATTATATAATTCATACCGTTTCTCCTTTCATAATTGCCTTATCGTCGATCCTTCTTACCACACCGTTTGTATATTCTGTAAAATACTTTGGCCAAAAGCCCCTGGCTGTTGGGTTAAAGCTTTCGTAATCTACACCTAACAAAGTAAAACCCTCGTTTTTAAGTACAGCAATGAGAAATGCCAGCAGGTTGTGGTAGATTCCCGTTCCCCGGTACTCCGGATGGCAATAGGCACCGCAGATATTTCTGATTCCCTCTGTTTCACTGACAAAGGTTTCACCTGAATTGCCCAGCTTAATATAAGCAATATAGCGGCCTTCCGCTTTCGCTGCAAAATACCTGATATCCTCCGCGGCATGTCTGTACAGTTCCTCTTCATTTATTCTGGGGAACTTCATGAAGATCGGGCTGCTTCCAAGATGATCAAGTAATGCATTGTGCCCGTCAAGAAGCGCAGCCCATTCCTCCCTTCTTAGCTCCAGATATTCCACATTGCCTCTACCCCGTAATAGCACATCTTTCCCTGAAAGCTCTTTGAGAGGGCGGATTGCATCGATACACCGCATTCCGAAGCCATTATAGAAAAAACTTTTCAAAGCCGCCGCATCATGAGAATAAAGGGATATCCCATGGCTTAAGATCCCCTGCTCTACCCATTTAATCGCTGCCATCTGATACATTCCGGAATAAATCCTCTCCCTATCTGTCTGTGGGATATCCGGCCTAACCCCATGGGCATGAAGCGGAACGAAGGTGCCTTTAATCCCGGTAGTTCCAAAGACATCTTCTCTCGGAGGCCATGCGCATAGAAAGCCAAGCATACTGCCATCCTCCTCCACTGCTGTTACCCCCAATCCGGTCTTTGCAAAGAAAGCGAGATCCGGCAGCTCTTCCACCTTGGGAAGTGCCGGATTATAGCTTCTCTCCGCTTCATAGTTTAGCCTGGCGATTGTCCTGGCTTCCGACCCATGCTCATAACCAAAATCCATAATTCTCATGTTCTTTTCCCCCTGTGTTTATTTCTCTGTTTTGCCGCCTTATTTACCTGTTTGAAGAACTCGTTCTTCTCCCGAAGATATGCAGCCTTATCCTCCGTAAACTTGGCTTCCCCTTTAATCCGCAGATAATTCGTCCATCTGGACCTTTCCAGGATGCCATCTCCCAAAGCAGCCCGTATCGCACAGCCCGGCTCATTGGTATGGGAACAGTCCGAGAATCTACAGAGATCAAACAGCTCCTCAATATCAGAGAAGGTCTCTCCAAGTCCATCCCCCACATCCCACATTCCCAGCTCTCTCATTCCCGGGGTATCGATAATTAAAGCTCCGTTCTTAAGCTTAATCAGCTGGCGGTGTGTCGTCGTATGCCGCCCTTTACTGTCATCCTCCCGGATGGAATTCACCTTCATGAGTTCTTCTCCGGCTAATGCATTCACCAGAGTGGATTTACCAACACCGGAGGAACCAAGGAATACCACGGTTTTTCCCGGTTTCATAAGCTGCGGCAAACGGTCCAGACCTATCCTGCTGACCGAACTGATTACAATAACTTCTACTCCGATTGCCTGCTCTCTGACAGCCTCCAACTGATCGCTGTAATCCTCTGCCAAATCCGCCTTTGTCAGCAGGATTACCGGAACTCCGCCGCTTTCCCAGGCTGCCGTTACATAGCGCAGAATTCGATTGACATTAAAATCATAGTTTAGGGAAGCAAGGATGAAGACATAATCAAAATTCGCTGCTACGACCTGCTCCAGTATTGTTTTCACATAGCCCTGTCCATGCCCGGAATAATCCGGTCTGGAAAACTTGGACTTTCTGCTGCATATCTTCAGTATCTGGGAATCCCCCTGAGGATTGTATCTTAATAGAACAAAATCACCGACGGCGGGTAAGTCCTCGGAGGATACCGCTTTATTTAATACGGAACCCTTCATTCTTGCTTTTCCTTCTCCATACTCGGATATTACTTGATAAAGCTCCCGATGAACCGCGGTTACCCTGGCATATACCGGCCTCTCCTTACCTGGCAGCGGCTGCTCTCCATTTTCTGCATACCGCTCTTCCTTCAATTCATAATATTTTGTAAATCCATATTCCTTTAAATCTATCATCGTTTTCCTCCAATATCTGATTTATTATCCAATTTCTATCGTAACCTCCGTTATCCCTGCTTCCATATAATTTCCGCATATATATCTCTCCCTTCCTATTGAAATTACTTTGATTTCATATTCTGTTTGTTACTGCCGTTCTTTTTTGTTAACAGATTCAGATTATACTTGCGGTGATTCCGTATTTCGGGCATAAAAATACCGCTATAAGCAGCCTTGATGATCAGGCTGGAAGCGGTGCAAAAAAAGCACACCCTGCGGTATGCTGCCATATAAGCCATAGATTCACAAAAGGATACTGATTACGGCATCACTAAGAAGAGGCTCTTCACCCCGGATATCTCAGTAAGCCCGATATGCTGTTTTAGTCAAAAACCACCTTTAATACTACCGACATGAAAACAACTCCTTTCTCATCCTTTTGCGGATGTCTTATTCACGTGTATAGCTCCACGAATAAGATTTCTTATTACGCAAATATTATAATGTATATTTTACCAATTTACAAGAGGGATTTACATAGTTCTTTTGCTTGACTTTTCGTCCACATGATATCATACTTTTTTCGGATGGATTGATTTATTTCTATCACCCCAACAATTAAGAGGAGGGTCCGTATGGACAAGAAGAACACCATAAAACAAAGCATTAAAGAATATCTGTTTATTACGGCCGGGGTATTACTGGTCGTCGTCGGCGTTTATTTCTTTAAATTTCCGAATAATTTCACCATCGGAGGGGTAACCGGTATCGCAATCATCCTGAGCAGATTGTTCGGAGATATGGTCAGTTCCGGAACTCTGGTATTGATTATCAACATGCTTCTGCTGGTCATTGGTTACATCTTCCTGGGGCGCAGCTTCGGCAACCGTACTGCTTACGGAAGCCTCCTGATGTCCGTCAGCCTCAGACTTCTGGAAAGCCTGGTTCCGATGAAGGGGCCCATAACCGGGGAACCTGTTCTGGAGCTGGCCTTTGCCGTTATGCTTCCTTCCGTCGGCGCCGCTATTTTGTTTAATATCGGCTCCTCCACCGGAGGAACGGATGTAATTGCCATGATGCTGAAGAAGTATACCAGCATCGATATCGGCCGCTCCCTTCTGATCACAGATTTCTTTCTGACGGCAGCAGCCTTCCTCGTATTCGATGTTCAGACCGGTTTATTATCCATCCTGGGTTTATTCCTGAAAACCACCCTGGTTGATACCGTAATTGAGAACATGAACCTGAATAAATATTTCACGATCATTTGTAAAGATCCTGAACCGATCTGTGATTTTATCCTGAATAAGATCCATCGCAGTGCTACGGTATCCGATGCGAGAGGAGCCTTCACTCACAGCGACAAGAAAATTATATTAGCAGTCATGAACCGTACTCAGGCCGTAAGCTTAAGAAAATTCATCCGGCAGACGGAGCCGGAGGCCTTTATACTGATAACGAATACCAGTGAAATCATCGGCAAAGGTTTCCGGGGCTTCTGATTGCAACCTCCTAAAATAATATCTCCTGGACATTGTCCAAGGGAAACTTCATATATTTTCACCTGCGGCGCATATAATGGTATGAATAGAATACCCGGAGGTATTTTTGTGGAGGATTTATACAATATTGATACTGCCTTGACGGAACAACGCTTCTGGCTTCAGATCATGGGAGATCACGCAAGATTTATATTCTTCTCCCTGGCTCCGAATGAAGTTGATTATTTACAGAGATCCCAGGATTTTATGATCAGCTATGACCAACTGTTGGAACAGTCGCAAAAACAGCTGACCGAACAGGAGCTGGATGTGTTGAATCGCCAGGCCTATCAGCTTACATACCAGTTCAGGGAATTTAAACTGATACTCCTGGCATTGACCTTAAGCTCGGATATTAAGATACATCTGCCCTCCTCCTTCTTCAATGATATGCTGAATGAATTGGAGGAATATATGATAATACTGAATTCTCTGATGAATAAGCAAAAGTTACAATTTCATCCAATTCATTACCATCTTCTTTGGCTGATGGATGCTATAGGCCATGCAGCATCTGTTGCGGCAAATTTAGATTTGATTGAAAGAGACCTGATTGACAAAGCACATTATTTTGAATTACATTTTACTGATTTAAATCTGAAGGCTATCATGATGAACGGATATCTCCGGACACAGATTCCCAGCTTCCCTTCCTTAAACAGACTGAATGAGCAGGCCGAGACGCTCATCGTACAATTTAAGGAATTCCTGGATAATCTCAGGGATCAGCGGCTGGACGGCCGTGTACTGGGCACTCTGTTTCCCCTGATGGCGGATCATATGTCCAGGGAAGAATGCTACTACCTCTGGAAGCTGTCCCAGACGGCCGGACTGTTAAAGCGGCCGGATTGCGATCCGACAAGACAGCGGCTGGAGACTTAAATCTCTTCAAATCCTCCCTGATGTCAATAAATCGCTGCCGATTCAAGCTTCGGAGATTATTAAGGATATCCGGTTATACCGAATATCGCTGTTCCTTCCGGGTGCTTGAACCTGCAGCTATTTGTCTGCTGATTATCGTTCCTGCTAATTTCTTTGCCTCACTGCTTCATAAAATAATACCGTAGCCGCACAGGAGACATTAAAGGAGGACGCAGCGGAATTCAGGTCCATAGGTATCGTAGCCATCTCATCACTTAATTCCTTCAGGCTATGGCTAAGCCCCAGGGTCTCGTTGCCAATCAGAAACAGAACCGGACCGGTCAAATCTATTTCATAAAGGCTTTTCTGTGCATGGGAGGTAGTCCCTATAATCTTCAGGTTCTTATATCGTGCCCGAAGCTCATCAATCCAGGAATTAAGGGCGGCTGCTTCTCCAAACCGCAAGACCGGCACTTTAAAGAAAGAACCCATGGAGGATGCAATTACATCCGGATCATATAGATCCACAGCATGGCCGGTTATCACCAGTCCTCCTACCCCCAGGGCATCACAGGAACGGATGATGGATCCCAGATTCCCCTTATTGGAAGGCCGGTCAAAGATTGCGAGAATCGGGTTATCACTTAAACGAAACTGCTCTGTTTCATTCTTTCTCATCCGAACAACAGCCAATAATTCCGAGGTATCCTCCTTGCCGCTTAAGCCTGCCAGCAGCTCTTCTGTCAGTTCATAATTTATCTCCGTCCCGACATTCTTAAGAATATCCCTTGCCCAATCGGAGAGCTCGTTCGGGGAGGAATAAAGAAAGGATGCAATCGTCCAGTGGTTCCTGATTGCTTCATTAATATTCCTTACCCCCTCCACAAAGAATTCATTATATTTAAATCTCTTATTCCGATTGGATTTTAATACTTCAAACTTCTGGTATTGAGCATTATTTGTATGGATTTTCTGTACCATCGTTCCCAACCTCCCGTATATTATCTAGAAGCTATTATATTATTAACTTATTGTATTTTCAACTTTAACCTGTTTTTAGAATTATTGGTATAGATTTACAACCATAATCCTGATGCTTATGATTAGCTTATATCGAATATCCGCTAAGGAGGAGTATTATGAGCCAGATGAATGTAAAACGCATTAACCGCCTGTTATCAACGCTGTATTTCAAGATGAGAACGATGGAGGATGATGGCAGGGATCTTCCCGTACGCTGGAATGTAATGCACATGTATACCAGTCAGCAGCTCGCCAAGCTGATCGCCTTAAAAAGAGGCATGGATATGGAGACTGCTGCCCTGGCAGCCGCTCTCCATGATATTACTGTCATTGTAACCGGCAGGACAGAACGGCATGCGGAGCTTGCAGAGCCCTATCTTAGGGAAATCATTCATGAATTCAATACGAACAGCAAGCCGGATTTCCCCAAGATATCCGCAGAGGAAGCTGACTTCATCATAAATGCGGTAATTCAGCACAGTGATAAGGGGAATTATACCGAGGAGCCCTTCACCGAGCTATTAAAGGATGTCGATTCCATTGACCGGTTCCTGCTTGGTATTAAGTCCGAGGGGGCTTACCTTGAGAGAAGCCTGAGAGTTCTCAAAGAACTGGGAATTGAATAACACCCTTCTCATATTTCAGGATGCAGACTCATATGATATACCAATATCGTATTCCTAAGTTAAGGAGAAGCTATGGATTTTCAGCAAAGCAGGACCTATAGCAATTTACAGAACGCATATAATGTAGAGCTAATGGCATGTGCCCGTTATTTAATATATGGTGACAGAGCAAGGCAGGAGGGGTATATTGAGATTGGTAATATATTCGATGTTGCTTCCAGAAACGACAAAGAACATGCAAGAATCTGGCTTCGAAGGCTGAACGGAGGAATCCTGCCTACTACAGAGCAGTTCCTTCTCTCCTCAATCCAGGAGGAAAATTATACCGGAAACGAAATGTACCGGGAATATGCCCGTATTGCCAGGGAAGAGGGCTTTGATGATATCGCTGCTCTGTTTAATGGGGTCGCAAATATCGATCTGAATCATAGCCTGGAGTTCCAAAGCCTTTATGAAGATATCCAACGGGGAGAAGTATTCTGCAAGCCGGCCCCCACCCTTTGGATTTGTCTTCAATGCGGTAACATTATGAGCGGTAATTGCGCACCGGAGATTTGTCCGGTCTGCGGCTTCCCTCAAGGATATTACTGGCTTTATAATAATGTAACTTAATCATACTATCCCTGTAATTTTTAATTGTATGTACAATAGGAACCTTCTTATTACTTTGATTCATATGACAAAGGAGCCTTGAACTTCCCGAAGGAAATTCAAGGCTCCTTTGCTGTGATAGCTTTTACGGATCAGGATGTCATTAATTAATTATGCTGCTTTTACTTTATACCTTATTAGTTTGTAAATAACTGTGACCAGTAAATTACTCCGTTCTTCTGGTATACACCGATACCTACTTTACCAAAGTTACCGTTCATGATATTAGCTCTGTGACCGGAAGAATTCATCCATGCGGTTACAACCTCCTGAGGAGACTTCTGGCCATAGGCAATATTCTCACCGGATGTCCTGTAGGAAATACCGTACTCCTTAAGAACTGAGGAGAATGAGGTTCCATTCGGTCTGGTATGGGAGAAGGACTGAACTGTTTCCTGCGCACGTTTTTCTGCTGCCGCCTGAAGGGTGGAGTTCGTAGTAAGCGCTGATAATCCTGCCTTAGCTCTCTCCTGGTTGATCAGCTGAAGTACCTGGTTTGCATAGTTGCTGATACCGGTATTATTATTTGTAGGCGCTTTGGTCGGTGTAGGTGTTGTCTGTACCGGTGCCTTGGTCGGTGCGGGTGTTGTCTGTACCGGTGCTTTGGTCGGTGTGGGCGTTGTCTGTACCGGCGCCTTGGTCGGTGTGGGTGCTTTTGTACTGTTTCCGTTGATTAAGGCAAGTACATCTTCAAGGGATTTTATCTGGTCTACGTTATTAATGTTAATATTACTGAAGCCGTTCTGCTGTAATTTTTTCACAACTTCCTGGGTATTATCGCACTGTGATAAATCTACATTCTTATAGACATATGCCTGCTTGTTCTGCGTATTGGCAGCTACTGTCTGTGCTTTTGTGTTATTGCTTACAGGAGTAGCCTTTGTCATATTGTTTGTCGCAGCCATAGGAGCTGCCTTTGCTGTTGTTGCAGTTTTTGCTGCGGGTGCTTCTGCCTTCGTGTTCTTCACACCGGAATCGCTTTTCTTAGCAGTTTCCTCTTTCGCTGCTGCAGTCTTAACCTCTGCTTTCGCTTTATCCTCTGTCTTAGCTGCGGCAGGGGCTGCCTCTTTGGTATCAGTAGTCTCAGCCTTAGCGGTATCATAAGCCGCTTCCGTCTGAGTATCCGCAGGCAGGCTGTTTAACTCCCCTGCATTGTCGGCGTATTGTACTGCTTCTGTTTTATCTGAATTGGTATTGACAGCATCATTATTGTTTAATGACAACTGATTTACGCCAAGGGTACCTGCTACGGATAATGCCAGTGAACATATAGTTACTATTAATCTCTTCATATCGTGTACCTCCTATTTGGTATCTATCTTGCTGCCCCCTTAGACTACCACAGTAGAACTATCAGTTCAAGAGTTAGATCCTGGTTGATCTGGCATATCCTTGCTAAATTCTGTCGTATCCTTCCTTATATCAATCCTTATTATGGAAGTTTTATTCTGGTTTTTATCATAAAAGCATATCGGTGAAACGTAATAAACCCTTGCATTATCAAGGGTTTCAGCGCTTACTGTATTATATTTGTCTATGTACGGGTGATCGGTTCCCGCTCTGCTTTATGAGTATTTCTGACCGCATATTTTATTTCAAAGTTTTTAATATATTATTACGGTATTATTACATTTTGGTTATATCTATGCCGGTTATGCCACAGGATTTTCCATAGTCTTTGCATATTCTTATTGTATTTGAGGAAAATAATCATAGAAACAAATCAAACAACCTTCACTGTATCTAAAAAAGGAGTGATTACATGGGCAGAAAAGATGATAATAACCGAAGGGGCAATGATAATGCAAGTCCAAGTAGGGATACCGGGTATGACCGCAATAAAGAACATGGCGATCATACCGAGATAGAGCAGCCCAAACCTTCCATAGCGACTCCCGGAATACCGGCTGAGATGCCGGCACGGGAAATCAGATAGAAGAAGCTGCTCTTCCCGCATAAGAAAAAAGCATTGTCACTCTATTCATATGACAATGCTTTTTCTTACTTTTGATTACCCTTAACCGTATTTTCAGTAGCTGAATTCCGGTGAAACTGGTGGCTGGATGAAGATTGATAGCTTCCGCTGACATAGGTGCGGTTACTCTTCGTTGGATTGGGGCTGTTATTATTCGTACCATTCGAATTCTTGGCAGAATTATCTGATGACAAATCATGACCTCCCTATCTGGTTTTATCTTATTATTTACAGATATTTCAGTAAATATTCAGTTAATTCCAACTCTTAGCAACTATGGTACTTTCATGTATCTAATCAGAATTCACAATATCGTCACACTTAATGTAAATACTAATGCAGAAAGTTAGTGTACTGGCTGTTGGCAGAAAGTGAGGATGCTTATGTTGAAAGCAAAGTTATGTACTTTAGCAATCGCATGCACAGTCGGATTCCTGGTTTTCAATCCCAGAACCGCTTTTGCAGCCGAAACAGACACCGAATCAGTTACACTGTCAGAAATAGAAAATGGCCACAAAGACAGGGAAGCAGCTTATGATGATAAGATGAAGGAAGTCTATGATAGCTGGAATGCACTGACCAAAAAGCAGAAGAATGAAATATATTCCCTGCTGGAGTTGGAGCTGAATGCAGAGATCAAGGTAATGGACAAACTAGCTGAGTATAAGGTACTGGATAAGGAAGATGCGGAAACCATCAAGTCCCGTATGAAGGAGAATTTCAAAAGAGCAAAAGAAAACTCCGATTTTCCGTTTGGAAGGCCTAAGGGTCCGAAAAGCAGTAAATAACTAGCTTGATAGGTTACGTGGGGTAACAGTCGGCTGCACTAACTTTCATTTATTTAAGTTCATTTTAATTGATAGATAAAAAGAAGAGGGATCTATGCGTTCCATTACGCAAAGATCCTTTCTTCTTTTCAGAAGTTTTCAATTATGGTATCATTAACTCCATTGATGTGAAAGCTTTTCCCAGATAATTGCCAGTGATTCTGTAGGTACCGGAAGTTGTCAAATCCTCCTTCAAGATCAGATTGAAGCTGGTATCTCCGCCGCTTTTATCATATCTTTCCTCATAATATCTAAAAGCTCTCTCTTCAAAGGAAAACGGTATTTCGCTGCCGTTCACGGTCAATTTCAGCTCCGTTAAATCCGATGGATGGAATGCATTCTGCAAACCTTTAAAATAGAATACCACTTCGGAAATGATCTTTGGCTGATTCTTTTCATCCGGTAAGTAACACCAGGATACGCTCTCTAAATCCTCCGGATCAGCAACCTCATCCGTTACAGCTTCCTCAATATACTTATTATATACCGTAAAGTTATTTCCCATGAAATTACCTGTAAGACCATACTTCCCGGGCACACGATTGACTGTGGCAAACTCAAAATAGAAGTCTGTTATATCCTCATAGTTCCAGGTAAACTGTTCCATCCTGCCAGAATATGCTACACTGTTCTCGATAACAATCCCGTCCCTGGTAAGTACAACCTCTGTAAGATCATCCGGATTGATGGTCTCCACTGTTCCATGTAAGCGGATAATCAGGCTGGGAATCGATGTTTTCACATTATTCTCGGTGATTACGTTAAAATAAGCATCATAGAAATCACTTGGTGAAGCGGCCCTCTCTGTCTTTTTATCATTCACATCCGTCTTTGGAATGTCCGACAGATTCGGTACTGCCTCTTTTATTGTTATAGATATGCTATCCGTACTGACCTCTGTATCTGTGGCAGTTTGAGGAGTTTCTGCCTCCGGTTCAATCATCTTCTGTAATTCGGTGATCTGTTTTCCATCTATATCATTCAATATTTTATCTATAATATTCTGGTTAGCTTCCAGAATATTCTCCGCTTCCGAATCTTCACTTGGCATATTGTTCAAAGATCCAATTCCAGTGGGTTTGCCGGTAGACGCCTCTATCCCTTCTGCCGGAATCTCCGCCTTATGGAACAGATTAGCCCGGATACCAATCAACACGGCTGCTACAAACAGCAGGATGGCCAGAGAAGGCAGTACGGGCTTCATAGCGGGAACCCTTTGAAAGAAGGATTTCTTCTTGACGCTGTCATACCGGTCACCAAATCTGCTTTTTAGTTCATTTTCTTTTATCGTATCATAATCATAGTAAAGAAGCCGGTTCTTAATCCTGTGATCCATACTTGCATCCGTATCAATTTTTGAGTATAGCTCTTTGAATTTATCCGATTTCATTATACACCCTCCATTTCTAATTTTAAATGTTCCCGACCGCGTTTCAGACGCATCTTTACTGCCGAATCGCTGACTTGTAAGATACCGGCTATCTCTGATATCTTATAGCCTTCAATATAATGCAGGTAAATAACAATTTTGTAGTTATCAGGTAAGCGGAGGATCTCCTGCAGGATATCCTTATCCTCCGGCTCGGAAGCGTACAGCTCCAAATCATCAATGTTTATCTTGTTGCGGTTCCAGAAGTTTCTTAAGTGACTTTTACACAAATTGATTGTAACCCGGATAATCCACCTCTTTTCATCCTCACTGCCGGGAAATTCGGGCGCGCTATAGCACAATTTAATAAAGGCCTCCTGCAGAATATCCTCGCAGTCATGCCGATTGCCTAAATATGAAAATGCTATCCGGTATAGCATTGTTTTATATATATCATACCGTTCCAGTATCCATTCTTTCGATACCCACTGATCAGTGCACTGAGTGTTTTCCATTATTAGCCTCCCCTTACTAATAAAACGTAATTCACCTTTCAAAGGTCACATAAATAAACCTGTATTAATAAAAATTTTCCAGTTGTATAGTAGCAGAAATGCCAGCCCGCATCTTCTTCTATTACTCGATGGGACTATCCTCCATTCCTATTATATAAAAATAATCTTCTTCCGAACATTGCATTGTTACAGTATAGCTATCGACATATGTTAATCCCCCGCAGGACAACTCGTTTATCATCCACTCCCCATCATATTTATATAGCGAAAATCCACAATAAAATGTCTTACCACCAAGTTCATACAGAATTGTCTGATATGCAATATTTTCAGCACCGTCTGCATAGCACCGTCTGCCAATCATATTTTTATAGCTTTCTGTGTTACAGTTTTCCTCCATAGGAGTATCGAATCTCAATATATTAAGCTGATCTAAATCAAGCACTTCTATTAAATCATTTATAGTATCAGCATCCAACTCAACAGCCGATAAATTGTCTATTTCATAAGCATCCAGTGCAAAACCTAATACATACAATATATACATGCCGGATACTTTATCAATTCTATCCTTTTTCGAAGGTCTCTTAGCATTTTCACCAAAGGTTTCTTTGGCAGCCTCCATATTATAACCATCTATGCATTTATCCATAGCAAAGAACGGCTCAACTGTATTCCAATCTTTCTTTTTTGCCGCCTCCGTAAAATCCTGAAGCAGCTTTTGAATAATCTCATTGTCTGTTTCAGATAATGGGCTTATAGAAAATTCTACTGCTTCTGAAGCATCCTCATCCGAATTATCAGCGGAACCATCACCATTGTCCTCTTCTTCCTTATGATAAGTTTCATATTTATTATCTGTCTGAGCTGTTTTCTTTGTGCATGCTGTTACTCCGGCTATAAATAGCATAACTATAAATAATAATTTCTTAATAATAATCACTCCATCCATTGTATTAGTGAAGAACCTGCCAATAATTATAACAGTTTAACATATTATTACAAGCAATTATATTCATAAAGCTATTTTTCTTAATGCAAAGATTATTTAATAATATCACCGGATTTATATCATATATTGAATTTAGAAGTATTATTATGTAGTATTAGATATATAAAACTATAACCAATAAATATAAGGTGGACGAATGTACAGTACGGATTATTTAAAAGAAAAAGTCAAACAGATCCCTGAGTCACCGGGAATTTATAAAATGCTGGACCCGAATAATAATATTATCTACATCGGAAAGAGCAAATGTCTGAGAAAAAGAGTCCGGTCCTACTTTGCCAGCTCCCCAAAATGGGAAAAGGTGAGCCGTATGGTCTCTATGATCAGGGATATTGAATATATTGTCACGGATACCCATCTGGAGGCAAGATTATTGGAATGCAGGCTTATCAAGGATCACCAGCCGTGGTTTAACGCCCAGATGAAAAATGACCGGCGCTATTGCTTCATTAAGATAGTATCCGATCATAAAGCCCGCCCGTTAACGGTTGTACCGGAAAGGGAAGCGGATTGCTTCGGGCCCTTTCGGAGCAAGTTTACCATCAACGAATTCATAGACCGGTTGAGAAATATTTACCCGATTACCCGGCCAGGCATGCATTATGATTTCGAATACCATCTGTTTCCTGCCCCTATGGACCGGGAAGCCTTCGAGCTTAACAGAGGTATGTTATTCGAAATTTTTACTTCAGACAGAAATCTTTTAAGACTGATCGAAGCCCTGCAGACAAAAATGGAGAAAGCGGCCGCTTTATACCAGTATGAGCAGGCCTCCGTCTACAGGGATATGATCCGAGGCTTTAATATAATTCAAAATAGCCTTAACAGGTATAAAAATCTGGTCTCCAGGAATATCCTGCTAAAGCTGCCGATTGAAGACGGCTATAAATTATTCTATGTTTCCGGAGGAAGCATCCTGCATAGCAGCAGGGTCCAATCCCTGACCGGGAAGCCAATCAAAGATTTCCTCCGGAAAAGTACAGCGTTATTCCCGGCAGCTTCAGCAATCGCGGAAACCGAGAAATCATACATTGATTACCGTGATATCTTATATTCTGAAATATCTGACCTGCCGGAGGATATGTATGAGTTCCTATAACGATAAATCAAATGCTTCTTACTACAATGCCGTTCACCTCAACCTGGTCATTAATCTCAATGACCAGGCATTTTCGGCCGTCCACCATCTTTGTCTCTACCAGATCAGCCCGGTCGGGATTAACCTTGATAACGATATCCGGTGTTTTTACTTCAAAGACCCGGGTATTGGCTATGTTGGCCGCCAGTAATGCCGCATTCTCACCTGCGACCATATCATAGCTCTTCTCAAGCACCTGCAGCTTCTCTTCTTCCACGCCGCATTCCGCAAACAGTGCTTTAACCTCCCCCTTATCTAAGATTAAGGGCTCGGGAATCTCATTCTGCTTATGCTCTTCTATAATTTCATTCAGCTTCTCATGGATATTCCTTACGACTTCGTACTCACAGGCTTCCCCAAGGGTCTGTGTAATCAGGGCCTGAAAGGTTTCCTTCTGTCCGCCTGCCGACATCGGCACCTGGCAGCCAAGGAGCTGATCCACAAAATCATTATGTAATTCCTCCGGATCATTGGAATAGTATAAAACACTATGAATATCCGTACTCCGGTCATTGAAAGCGGGAAATAAAAAGCCGTTACTCGGTGCCGTAACCACCCAGTCCTGAATTCGCTTCTGAATATGGTTCGTTTCCTCATTATAGCTTAGTCCGGGCTTTGAGAGCTTAACCGGACAGATAGAGGCAAGGATGTAACGGTACACCTCATCAGAGGCATCCTCCATCAGCAGCTTATCACTGGTTTTTCCCGGAACATCATAGGCGGAATATATAAGCAAAATCAGGTAGTTCCCCACATAGTCATACATCCCGATGACCTTGTCGTAGAACTCGTCCAGGAGAGCTTCCTCCTTCAGTTCACTGTCTCTTAAGCGTAGCAGAAATTCCTGGGTTCCTCCCCTAAATTCGGCGTCTGTGGGGAATTCCATATTAATCAGGTTCTTTCCGATAGTTCCGGATAAGGTCTTCTTAAATATTTCAAAGTACTTAAAGGTCTCTTCCTCCGGCAAGCAAAGGAAGGATTCCGTAAATTTCGTTCTAATCGTTTTCTCCCCGTCAACATAGCAGCCGCTGACTTTTGTTATGGAACAGTTCTCATGCTTAAATTGTTTTCTGATTTCCAGGATTTCGCTGTTTATCATGTGTTATCTCCTTGTCCGTATTATTGCTGACCTGCTGATTATCATTCGGATATCAGTTTATCATGCCAAAAAATGATAATCAAGAAGATGTTTTATGGGGCCTGAATATAGAACAGTCATTCCTGCCGACCGCAGATGCATATTTTTTTACTCCTGACCGAACACTATCCATAAAGACCGAAAGGAGAAAGAGTGAAAGCAAAATCGCTTTCACTCGGAAAGAACCCGCAACGCGCCATAATGGAGGTAAAATTGATGAAAAACAGTAAGGGTACTCCCACCAAAGATACCGGAACAAAAAATAACAACTCCGACAATGATGTGGATTTTAAGAACACTTCCTCTAAGAAGCAGGGAAAAAGCAATGTCGCAGACAGTGCAACCGATTATAAATATCATCCGAAAGTTGAAAATCCTGATCCGAAGGCCGAATCGTATACGTCCAGGTAAAGATACAAGAGGCGCCTTATACTTCTCATAATACACTGTCCGGCAATCTGTGTGTAAGAGAAGCATAAGGCGTCTCTTGTTCCGCTGCATTTATTTCAGCCGCCTGAGTGCATCCGGCTGCTTATTTCTCCACTCTGTTCTTCCCGGAGTATTTCGCTTTATATAATAATTTATCGGCTTTATTAATTAATGCGGAAGGTTTCTCTCCGGTATATTGTGCCACACCTATACTGACCGTGACCGTAAGGTCTCCGGGAAAATTAACGTTATTTCGGACCCCGGACCTGATAGCCTCGGCAATGACATAGGTTTCTTCCAAATCGGTATCCGGCAGAATTACGATAAATTCCTCTCCCCCGTAACGGCCTATATAATCGCATTCCCTTGTATTATTCTGGATTAAGCCGGCAATGCTGACTAATACCTTATCGCCGACCTGATGTCCATAGTAATCATTGACCTTCTTAAAGTCATCAATATCCAGCATCATGATACATAATTTACCGTGAGTTTCATTGATTTTCAATATCTCCCTATCCAGGATTTCATTCGTTGATTGATGATTATAGAGATTCGTCAGCCCGTCCGTTACTGCCTTATGGGCAAGAATGCTATTCAGAAGGACCAGATCATCATTCGCCTTCTGCAGGCTTTTATTTGCCCTGATATCTTCTCCAACAATTAGCAGTCCCAATAATATATCGGAAATTATATATAATGGTATCACAGACAGATTGAACGGTATGTGATTTCCTGACTTATTTATAACATTGATATCCTGAAATCTTATTAATTCATGTGCCGTTTCCCATTCCTCCGGATTAAGGAGATGTTCCATATCCTTTATTATTGCAGTAATGTGGCGGCCCAGCAGCTCCTCCTGAGTAAAATCAAGAAGGCTGCATACCGATCTGTTTACCTTGATTATCTGACCTTTGGGGTCCGTCACAATCGTCATCCCTGTCATTTCATCAAACAAATTTCTCATGATAACCGAATCCGAGACAAACAAAAATTGATATCTGATAATGGAATAATTGACACCCATCAGCATGATCAGGGTAAGAATCTGCCCCATAAAGGGCAGCCGGATACCGCCCAGGAAAGGAAGAAGCCATTGAAAGAAAAAGTTCAGTAAAAAAGCGATGGTGCTGCAGGCAACGATGATATCGGCCTGTCTTTTCTGAAGCTTGTTATCAGACCTGTGCCCCCATATAAAAATCAGCCGTATGCTGACTGACAAATAGATAAAATTGTATAGAAAATTTCCGGTATAAAAAACAGTATTTAGTATGGGCGGTACACTAATACCCGGCCAAAAGAGGAAAAGTACCATAAACAAAAAAATAAATGCGGGCAGAAACAATATTATTCTGACAAACCGCTTCTTGATATACTTATGATCCACCAGTACCAGAGCAAAGTATAGAACCAATGCCTCGAAGGTGCACCATCCGAAGGCAGCTACCTTGTTCCAGAAGGAATACTCATAGATGTCCTCCGCCAGATAAAGATAACCTCCGGCAAAGGACCATATCATCATACTCATATTGATAAGAAAATACAGTCTGCATAAGCGGGACATCCTATTCGACATCAGTGCATGATAACCTGTGTAAAAATATATAATTGATGCAATAAAAGATAATACCGATAAAAAAACCATTGATCTTCTGAGGCCTGTCCTTTCATGTTTCCTTATAGAATATCCATTATTTCCTTTGACCAATGAATCGCGAATTTAAAATCATCGTACAAGACTTTTCCATCGATATTCAGCTCTGCCGATAATCGTTCTACCGTATCCCAATCCCCATGTTCATAAGACATCATCAATTGGTAAATCGGAAACAATTGCCCCGTATGGTCAATCAGGGCATCCGTAATCGCAGCAGGAAGTGCAATACCCTTTAAGGCATCCTTCATATTTTGATTTAGCATAGCATCTATTGTACTGAATAGTCCCATTAAAGCTGCCTGGGATTTATATTTTATAAATTTGCAATGCACAGCAATGAGCTCGGCAAATTTAGTCCGGATCAGGGAAATCCTGATTAACTCATCGGGCTTTGTATCGGATATCTCCCTGAGCATCAGGATATGAATCCATCTCTCCAGCTCCTTCATTCCCATCAGGATCAATGCTCTTTCTATGGAATAAATCATGCTGTCACCTGCTCTGGAGCTGATCATTCTGAGAAGACGATAGGATAAGTTCACATCCTTTTCAATAATCTCGGCCAATACCTGATAAGAGGCTTCTTCCTTTCTTAATTCCATTAACAGACGGCCATATTGCGATTTTGTAGTCGTATGGTTTGAGGAGTGGCTGACAATCTGGGGCTTTTGAAAGAAATATCCCTGAAAAAGATGAAAACCCATTTCTTTTGCCCGCAAAAATTCGCTCTGATTTTCAATTTTTTCCGCCAATAATACTTTTTTCTGAGACAGAGCTTTTTTTACATCTCCCACAATGCTGTCCAAGGGTGTTGCCAGGATATCAAATTTTATTATATCCGCTAACGGAGTGAGCGGATAGTTACTGTAGGAATTCATAAAATCATCCAATGCAATCCGGTATCCTTTGCTTTTTAACAGCTTTAAGCGTTTGATCAGCTTCTCGTCGACGCTGACATCTTCCAAAACCTCAATGATCAGTTTATTGCTGTCTATTAATTCCACGGCATCATACTGGATAAAATCATTGTCAAAATTAAGCAGGGCACGCTTATCCCCTACAATATGCTCCAATCCTTCTTCAAACAATCCTCCTAACACGGACGCCGTAGCCTGTACGGATGATAATCCGTCAAAGGCCGGGGAGGCATTGCTGTTTCTGAAAAGCAGCTCATAGCCATATACATTTAGCTCTTTGTCAAAAACTGCTTGTCTGGCAATATACATAATTCCATCTCTTTTCTTTATCATAAGTAAAATACTGCTAATATAATAGTACTAGTAATCATTACTATTATATACTATTATTTAAAATTTGTAAATCTTTATTTCCAATAGCAGTAATTATGATAGCGCTGATTTCCATAGGAATATGTTTACGCCGCTCCGGCTATTTGACATTTTCAAATTAGCAGGTTATAATGATGAAAACTATATTGATAAAGGAGACATTCATCTATGTATTCTGTTCGTTTAAGATAAGTATGCAGCATTAAGCGGTAGATCCTTCCACAATTGTGGGCTTTTTGTTGTGTTTATCTTTACGAACCAGGACATGGGTATAACTTGGATGGAATATTCCAAGGCTATCCTGATTGTTTGTCTTTTCTTGTAGATATGCAGACCGAGGGCCCGTATTGCGGACTTGCGGTCTGTTTTTTATTCAATAGGAAATTGCATCCTATTAAATAAAGATTGTTCTATTATAAAAGCTAATGAGATTGGAGGAACAAAAATGTATTTTATCTTTATGTAAATCTTCCTGTTAAATCGCAGGATTTTCCTGCGGTTCAGTCAATGAAAATATGCGATTTAAATCAGGAGGAACCAATTATGGAATTGTTAATAAAAGCAACTAATATCTATGTGGAATATGCAGGCCGGGAAGTCTTGAACATTAAGGAACTGGAGTTATATGATTATGACCGTGTCGGATTAATCGGCATGAACGGAGCAGGGAAAAGCACCTTGCTTAAAGTACTGCTAGGGGAACTGCTCCTGCCCGGATTCCAGGTAAAATGTTCGGGGAGTTTTGCATATATTCCGCAGCTGGAGGAAAGCGCTTCCCATGAACCCGCAAGCTATGCCCTGATGGGCAAGCTCGGTGTCCGCGAATTTGACGCACAAAATATGAGCGGCGGTGAAGAGACCCGATGGAAAATCGCCGGGGCGCTCTCTGGTCAGGTGCATGGTATTTTCGCCGACGAGCCGACCTGCCATCTTGATCGTGAAGGAATAGATTTTTTAATCGGCCAGCTCCGGCATTTTTCAGGCGGACTGCTTATCGTCAGCCATGACCGTTATTTCCTCGATGAGGTTGTGAATAAGATCTGGGAGCTTAAGAACGGAAAAATCACAGAGTATTGGGGTAATTATTCCGACTATCTCCGCCAGAAGGAGGAAGAACATCAAAACCAGGCAGTTCGTTATGAACAGTATGTTACCGAACGGAACCGTTTGGAGCGGGCTGCCGAAGAAAGGCGTGAACAGGCGCATAAGGTTGATCAAAAATCAAAAGGCTCAATAAAAAAGAGCACGACCGAAAGCGGAGGCCGCCTTGGACATCAAAAAACAGTAGGAAGCAAGCAGAAAGCTCTGTACAAGGCAGCAAAGTCCATGGAACAC
>JAFAFU010000063.1 GCA_023423335.1 Bacillota bacterium
GGCCGGGACACCGGCTTTTTTCAGCCCATAATAATATCCGTTGATGCAGGAGGTAATGCCGCAGAAGGGGAAAACCAGGGCCAAAATCCGCAGTGACCCGGCGCTTCTTGGCTCCAGCAGAAAACGAAAAGCAATATAGTCGGAAAACCGATATACCAAAACAGAAAGAAGGAAGGCGATGAATACGGAGAGGAGAACTCCGATTTTCAATATCTTATGCGCATTCCTGGGATTCCTTTTTCCCATCTCTGCAGCAACCAGCCGGGAAATGGAGGTCTGTATTCCGGTAGCATAAATTGTAAAACATATCCCATAAACGGGAAATACCAGCTGGTATATTCCCAGTAATTCGGCCCCCATGGTATTCGATAAAAAGATTTTATAAAAAAATCCGATCACCCTGGTAATAAAGCCGGCCAGGGTAAGGATCAGTGTTCCTTTTAAAATATTGCTTCTCCCGGGCCTTCTTCCGGCCGCAGAGGCAAAACCTTTTCTATTCATTTAAGTATAACCTCACAAGTCCTTTTCTTAAATATATTTCCGGGCATAGGAACTTATGTTACGGAGTTTATCCGCAGGATTATAGTAGATTTTATAGAAAATAAATGAAAAAAATTATCAATAGCCTGTTGACAAGAAAAGAGCAGGGTGCTATATTAAATACCAAGTGATTTAATAGGAATTAAAATAGTAGGAATACTAAGAAAGGAAGAGTGGTATGAAGTTATCGACCAAAGGAAGATATGGCCTTCGTGCGGTGCTTGACCTGGCCGTACATACGGACGATGAGGCAGTAGCCTTAAGCCAGATTGCTGAGAGACAGGGAATATCAATGAACTATCTGGAGCAGCTGATTGCGAAGCTGAAAAAATCCGGAATAGTTAACGGTATCAGGGGTGCACAGGGTGGATATGTTCTGACCAGACCGGCGGAAGAAATATCGGTCGGCGATATTCTCCGTGCTTTGGAAGGTGACCTCAATCCGGTCGATTGCTCTGAGGTGAACAAGGGTGACAGCCCCTGTCATAACTCGGATTCCTGTGTAACAAAATATGTTTGGAAGCGTATTAGTGATAGTATAAATGATGCCGTGGATGGAATTATGCTTTCCGAACTGGTTGCAGAAAGTAAAAAGATTCAAACAGAGGATGGCTCACAGAATGGTGGCCGGCCAAAGAATATTTGTGGGAAATAACACTATTATATTAGGAGATGACAACATGGAAAAGAAAATATACCTTGATAATGCGGCAACGACGCAGACCAGACCGGAAGTTGTAGAAGCGATGCTGCCGTATTTTAATGTTATGTACGGTAATCCATCCAGTGTTTATGAATTTGCGTCTCAGAATAAGAAGGCTGTTGATGATGCCAGAGGAATTATTGCCAAGGCACTTGGAGCTGATATTTCAGAGATTTATTTTACTGCAGGAGGAACCGAGTCAGACAACTGGGCCTTAAAGTGTACCGCTGAAGCATATGAGAACAAAGGGAACCATATCATTACCTCGAAGATAGAGCATCATGCTGTTTCGCATACCTGTGAATATCTGGAGAAGAAGGGTTTTGAGGTAACCTATGTGGATGTGGATGAAGGCGGTATCATTAAACTGGACCAGCTGGAGAAAGCAATCCGTCCTACGACCATATTGATCTCCGTGATGTTTGCCAATAATGAGATTGGCACAATTCAGCCGATAAAGGAAATCGGTGCAATCGCAAAGAAGCATAATATCCTCTTCCATACGGATGCGGTACAGGCTTTTGGCCAGGCGGACATTAATGTCAATGACTTGAATATTGATATGCTGAGTGCCAGCGCCCACAAGCTGAATGGTCCCAAGGGTATCGGGTTCTTATATATCAGGAAGGGTGTAAAAATCCGCTCCCTGATCCATGGCGGAGGCCAGGAGAGACAGAGAAGAGCCGGTACGGAGAACGTTCCAGGTGTCGTAGGCTTTGGTAAAGCCGTGGAGCTGGCAATGGCATCGATGAAGGAAAGAACAGAGAAGGAAATTAAGGTCAGAGACTACCTGATTAAAAGAATTCTTGCAGAGGTTCCGTTTGTAAGACTGAATGGTGACAGAACAAGGAGACTTCCGAACAATGCAAACTTCAGCTTCCAGTTTATCGAAGGAGAATCCCTTCTGATTATGCTGGATATGAACAATATCTGCGCTTCCAGCGGTTCAGCCTGTACCTCCGGTTCCCTGGATCCTTCCCATGTATTACTAGCGATTGGACTACCTCATGAGATCGCCCATGGTTCTCTGAGACTGACCTTAAATGAAGATACAACAAAGGAAGAGATTGACTATACGGTTGACCGAATCAAAGAAATCGTAGATAAATTAAGAAAGATGTCCCCGCTGTACGAGGATTTTATGAGAAAAAGATAATAAAGAAACAGGCATAACCAACGGGATAAAGCGATTAATGGAGGAATGAATATGTATACTGAGAAAGTAATGGATCATTTTACGAACCCCAGAAATGTGGGGGAGATAGAGAATGCCAGCGGTGTGGGTACCGTAGGTAATGCAAAATGCGGAGATATCATGCGAATGTATCTTGACATAGACGATAGCGGTATTATTCAGGAGGTTAAATTTAAGACCTTTGGCTGCGGTGCGGCAGTTGCAACCAGCAGTATGGCTACGGAATTAGTGAAAGGAAAGACAGTACAGGAGGCCTTGAAGATTACCAATAAGGCTGTAATGGAGGCTCTCGATGGACTGCCGCCGGTCAAGGTACATTGCTCCTTACTGGCTGAAGAAGCGATTCACGCAGCTTTGTGGGATTATGCCGAAAAGAAGGGCGTTACGATAGAGGGCCTGGAGAAGCCGAAATCAGATATCGGCGAAGAGGAAGTGAAAATAGAGTATTAAAGGGTATAGAATGGAGTTGTTCAATGGAGAAAGTAGTTGTTGGAATGTCAGGAGGTGTGGATTCCTCTGTTGCGGCATACCTGTTGAAAAAGCAGGGGTATGATGTCATCGGTGTTACGATGCAGATCTGGCAGGATGAGGACATCTGCTCCATGGAAGAGAAGGGCGGCTGCTGCGGTCTCAGCGCGGTAGAGGATGCCAGAAGAGTTGCTTCCGTACTGGGAATTCCATACTATGTTATGAATTTTAAGCAGGAATTCAAAGAGAGCGTCATAGATTATTTTGTTTCAGAATATCTTCAAGCCAGAACCCCGAACCCTTGCATTGCCTGCAACCGTTTTGTAAAATGGGAGGCAATGCTTATGAGGGCCTTAAACATTGGTGCGGCCTATATAGCTACCGGGCATTATGCCGGCATTACCAGGCTGGAAAACGGAAGATATGTAATTAAGAAGTCAATTACGGATGCCAAGGATCAGACCTATGCATTATATAACCTGACCCAGTTTCAGCTGGAGCATACTCTAATGCCGGTGGGAGCTTATACGAAGGAGGAAATCCGGACGATAGCAGGCGAACTGCGGCTGCCGGTAGCGAGTAAACCTGACAGTCAGGAGATCTGCTTTGTTCAGGATAATGACTATGCCGGCTTCATATCCGAATATCTTAAAGATGAGAAGAACCGCAGTGCCATTGATTACATGAAGCTGTCAGCCGGGGAGCAGGATCCGGCAGCCTGTGGAATGAAGCCCGGAAACTTTGTGAGTACGAAGGGAATTATCCTTGGAAGACATAAAGGACTGGCAAATTATACGGTTGGGCAGAGAAAGGGCTTAAATCTTGCTTTGGGACAACCGGTATTTGTCCTGGAATTAAAATCGGAAACCAATGAAGTGGTGATTGGCAGCGGGGAGGATGTATTCACAGACCGGCTCTATGCGAACCGGTTGAATTTTATGGCATTTGAGGAGCTTGAGGGGGAGATGAGGGTAACGGCGAAGATCCGATACGGCCATAAGGGCGCTCCCTGTACAATTAAGAAGACAGCAGAGGATGAAGTACTTTGCAGCTTCGAGGAACCCCAGCGGGCGATCACACCGGGACAAGCCGTTGTATTCTACCGGGATGATTATGTGGTTGGCGGCGGAACGATTATCCGTAAATCTTTATAGCAATTCCATTACCGGCTTTCCCTGTTGGAAGACAGCATAATACCGGTATCCGAGGCTTTTTAAAAGCTCCGAGGTCTGCCTGAAGCCAAAGCCAAGGTATTCCGGACTGTGGGCGTCGGAACCTATGGTAATCAGTTCTCCGCCCAATTCTTTATACCGTTTCAGGATTTCGGTCCTGGGATGTGCATATTTCAGACCGTGGCGAAGACCGGAGGTATTGACCTCAATTCCCTTGCCCTTTGACAGGAGCACTTGCAGCACCTCATCCAGAAGCTCCGCATATGTTTCATAGCGGTATAAGGAATAAATCTCTGCATAGGCCTCTGCCTGACGCAGCTTGTTCTCCGGTACGGACATATCAGCCCGCAGATAGCTCTTGTGCGCCATTGTAGTTGGGGTATAGCGAATGATGTAGTCGATATGCCCGCATACATGGAAGCCGTCAAATGATCTGACATTGTCGAGAATCGCCTGGAAATAACGGCGAATTCCTTCTTCCTGAGAAATTCCTTCCCAATATTCCGGATAATAAGGATCCACACGGTCGACCACATGGGTGGAGCCAATGACAAAATCTAAGGGACAATTTTGGACCAGAGAATTCATCCGGTCTGTGATGTGAGGCTGAAGTCCCAGTTCGACTCCGGTCAGGATCGAAATTTGTGAGCTATATTGCTCCCTCAGTGAACGAAGCTCTTCCTGATAATCCTCCATACCAAATACAAAACTGTAATCACTGACCTGAGGATAGTCATAATCCATATGATCGGTAAAACATATTCTTTTCAGACCCAGGCGGATGGCCTGTTTTATCATCTGCTCCGGAGGGGCTGTCCCATCACTGGAGTAGTCTGAGTGAACGTGATAATCTGCATTGATCATGGTATGTAATATGTGCCGGTAACATAGGGTTTCGGCACAGCTCCTTTCCTGGCATATGTTCGTTCATAGCGGAACCATTTCTTGCAGGGCAGTAAATGATAGCCCTAAATTCTCAGCTGATCTGGCTGATACCGGTGATATCCGTTCCGGATACCATGGAATAATTGGTGTAATATACAACAAAGCCGGGTTTTCCTCCGGAGGGTTTTTTGACGTTCTTGCGGAGGGTATAATCGATCTCCACTCTCTCGGCATCCCCGGCACCGGAATAATGGGCAGCCAGCCGTGCGGCCTCCTCAAAGGTCTGATCCGGAAGCTCTGCCCCGCCGACCTTCACTATGACATGGGAGCCGGGCAGCTTCTTGGCATGGAACCACCAGTCCCCGCCTTCGGCTACCTGGAAGGTAAGCTCGTCGTTCTGGAAATTATTCTTGCCGACATACATGTGGTATCCGTCCGAGGAGATATAATGTAAAGGCTTGCTTTTAGAGGAAGCCTTTTTCGAATTGCTTTTTTTGTCCGGCCTGCCGGATTTTTCGGTAAACTTCCGTTTGACATATCCAAACTCTGCCAACTCCCGCTTCAATTCGGAGAGATCATTCTCATCAGAAGCGATATCCAGCGCGGTGCGGATGGAATCCAAGTGGATAAGCTCCTCCGAGGTTTCTTTGATCAGGGAAGTAAGAGCCTCATGGGTACGTTTTAACTTACTGTATTTATCAAAATAATGCTTTGCATTCTCCAGCGGAGTCAGGGTTGGGTCCAGGGGAATCGTGATTTCCTCGTTATCATAATAGTTCAGTGCCTTCAGTTCTCTGGCACCGGGCTCCAGAGAATAGCCATAGGTGGTAATCAGTTCACCGTACACCTTGAATTTATCCCGCTTCTCGGTATCCTTCAGCTGCTTGAGCTGCAAATCATATTTTTTGCCGGCCCTCTCGATTGCATTCGATACTACTTTGCGCAGATCGGCGGACTTCTGTCTGTTGCGGGTGATCGTATTTTTCCTGGAATAGTATGCCTCCAGCATCGCGGAGACGGACGTGTAGGCCTGAACCTCATATCCTTCGTAGCAGGTCAGGGAGACACTGGAGAATTCCGCCGGTGACCCGCTCTGCAAAACGATGTTTGGCTGAAAACGGTGTTCCTTTACTTCCTCCATCAGCCGTTCAAAATTCCGGAAGAGATGCAGCCCGGCAGCCTCACTCAGGGCAGAAGTAGCCTCGCCCGCATCAATCGTGGCACGGCAGCAGATTTCATTTGCTATTAATGGACTGATACCGGTCAGACCGGTATAGAGGGCCTTGCCTATGGGCATGGGTTTATTCAGTACCCCGGACCGAAAGGCATCATAATCTGCAGTCAGGGGGTCCAGCTTCTCTATGGTTTCCGGTATGAAATAATTCCTTCCCGGAAGCACCTCTCTTACTGAGCTGATAAACTGGTTGATCCGTTTAATACTGTCGAGGATCACCAGATTCTCATCGCAGAAGATGATATTACTGTGCTTGCCCATCAGCTCGACAATCAGGTATTTTATCTTAAGGTCGCCCAGCTCATCCATATGCTCGATTTTAAAATTTATTATGCGTTCCAGACCGGGCTGGGTAATATCAAGAAGCTTTGCGCTGTTTAAGTGCTTTCTTAGCAGCATACAAAAGTTTGGTGCCGTCAGAGGGCTGGGTTTATTATTCTCTGTCAGATAGATCAGGGGTAATCCGGCACCGGCAGAAAGCAGAAGCTTATAGGGCTCCCTCGCCTGCCCCTTGATCGTAAGAAGCAGCTCATCCTTTTCGGGCTGCGCAATTTTATTAATTCTTCCTCCGAGAAGGGCTTCCCGGAGTTCATGTACTACATCGGCAATTACTATGCCATCCAAAGCCATATTAACCTCCATTATTCAGACAGCTGAAAGAGCATACTGTTCCGGCTTGTTTATTTTAACATGAATCTCCTGAATGCAAGCGGATTAAGCTTCACACTGCGCTTATCGTGTAGATTATAGCATATCCCTTTTGAAATGAATACCACTTTTATAAATCCTGTCGGTATAATATTGTATGAAGTGCACAAGATATTATCAATGGAAATAAAAAAGCATGCGGACTAATATTTATTCGGAGTAAATGAATAATATTTAGAAAAAACTCTTGCATAAAATGGAAAAGCCATATATAATGAAAAAGCAAATACAAAGGGGCATTTGTTTTTTTTATGCGCCTTTTTTTTGAACAATTTTAATCAAAGGAGATTAAATATGGGATACGTTGATGAGGTAATCGAGTTAGTGGTAAAAAAGAATCCGGCAGAGCCGGAATTTCATCAGGCAGTCAAGGAAGTATTAGAATCCTTACGGGTTGTCGTTGAAGCCAACGAAGAGAAATTCAGAAGAGAGGCACTTCTTGAGAGACTTGTGGAACCGGACAGACAAATTAAATTCAGGGTACCCTGGGTTGATGATAGCGGTAAGGTACAGGTTAACACCGGTTACCGTGTACAGTTTAATAATGCAATCGGGCCCTACAAGGGCGGATTACGTCTTCATCCCTCAGTAAATATTGGTATTATCAAGTTCTTAGGGTTTGAACAGATATTTAAGAATTCCTTAACCGGTCTTCCGATCGGCGGCGGTAAGGGCGGTTCCGATTTTGATCCCAAGGGCAAGTCAGACCGCGAAGTTTTAGCTTTCTGTACAAGCTTTATTACAGAGCTTTATAAATATATCGGAGCCGATGTAGATGTTCCCGCAGGCGATATCGGCACCGGCGGAAGAGAAATCGGCTATATGTATGGTCAGTATAAGAAAATCAGAGGAACCTACGAAGGTGTTTTAACCGGTAAGGGCCTAACTTACGGCGGATCTCTTGCAAGAACAGAAGCTACCGGCTACGGTTTATTATATCTTACAGAAGAGATGTTAAAATGCAATGGCAAGGACATCAAGGGTATGACTGCTACCGTATCCGGCTCCGGTAACGTAGCAATTTATGCGATCCAGAAGGCCCATCAGCTGGGCGCCAAATGCGTAACCTGCAGTGATTCCACCGGCTGGGTTTATGATCCGGAAGGCATCGATGCAGAAGCGCTTAAGGAAATTAAGGAAGTTAAGCGCGCCAGATTAACGGAGTATAAGAAATACAGACCGAACTCAGAGTACCATGAGGGCAGGGGCGTATGGAATGTGAAGTGCGACATCGCTCTTCCTTGTGCTACACAAAACGAGTTGCTTCTTGAGGATGCTAAGGTATTGGTTGCAAACGGCTGCGTAGCAGTTGCGGAAGGCGCTAATATGCCTACAACCCTGGAGGCAACCGAGTACTTACTGGCACACGGCGTATACTTTGCTCCCGGCAAGGCTGCAAATGCCGGCGGTGTCGCTACTTCAGCTCTTGAGATGACCCAGAACAGTGAAAGACTGAGCTGGAGCTTTGAAGAGGTGGATGCCAAGCTGAAGCAGATTATGGTTAATATTTTCCATAGCATGGACAATGCAGCAGGAAGATACAATGCGGAAGGCAATTATGTCGTAGGCGCTAACATTGCAGGCTTTGAGAAGGTTGCAACCGCTATGCTGGCTCAGGGTATCTGGTAGAATTCATCGATAAGATAAATTAATATTTAAAAGGCTGTTGCTATTATTATGCGACAGCCTTTTTAAAGTTCTTCAATAAATTTTCGTTCTCCATATTATCTTCACATTCGAATGATAAGCTTTGATAAGGATAATAAATGAGGAGGGAGCCTTATGTCATCAGGAACGACGAAAAAAACAATCTTAATCGACGGGATGACCTGTGTCAGCTGTGAAAACAGAATAATGAACAAGCTTTCGAAGACCCCGGGGATTGAAAGCGCTCAGGTGAGTTATACAAAAGGGTATGCCGTTGTTACCTTTAATCCCGAAGTGATCACTTTGGAACAAATTGAAGCGATTATTGAACAGATGGATTATACAATAAAAAGATTACAACAGGAAAACGAAACAAATAAATTTGATATAACAAACCTGACGGGTATTGCAATCATTATCTTTGCCATCTTTATGATAGCAAGACATCTTGGCTTATCTGATATCTTCTATAATATCCCGCTGGCGAAAGAGGGAATGAGCTATGGCATGCTGTTTGTGATCGGTGTCCTGACTTCCGTCCACTGTGTTGCCATGTGCGGGGGTATCTGCCTTTCCCAGTGCATACCCAAGAAGGAGGGGGAAGTCTTAGCCGGACGGCTGTCAGCCATCAGACCCAGCGTCCTCTATAATCTTGGCAGAGTAATATCCTATACCGTCATAGGAGGCTTCGTCGGAGCTCTCGGCTCTGTCGTAAGCTTCTCCGAGAGCTTTCAGGGGATTCTGAAGATAATTGCCGGGGGGTTCATGATGATCATGGGACTGAACATGCTGAATGTTTTCCCTGCCCTCAGAAAGTTAAATCCCAGAATGCCGAAGATATTCGCCAGAAAAATCTATGCGCAGAAGAACAGCAACAGCCCTCTGTATGTGGGGATTTTAAACGGATTGATGCCCTGCGGGCCGCTGCAGGCCATGCAGCTGTATGCACTGTCAACGGGAAGTCCCGCAAAGGGAGCCGCCGCCATGTTCTTGTTCAGTATCGGTACTGTTCCGCTGATGCTTACCTTTGGAGCGATTAGTTCATTCTTAAGCAAGAGGTTTACAACAAAGATGATGACTGTCGGTGCAGTATTGGTACTGGTTCTGGGTGTATTTATGTTCAATAGCGGTATCAGTCTGGCCGGTATCAGCCTGCCTTCCATTATCGGGAATACAGAATCCGTCAATGGGGCACAGAGTAATGTGGCTGTGATAAAGGATGGAGTTCAGACAGTTACCACGACTCTGGCATCGGGACGTTACCAGCCGATTACCGTTCAGAAGGGGATACCGGTGAAATGGACCATTAAAGCGGAAAAAAGCAATATCAATGGCTGCAATAACAGTATAATAATCCGTAAGTATGGCATATCCTATGATTTTCAGCCGGGAGATAATGTAATCGAGTTTACTCCGACGGAAAGCGGCACGGTACCCTACAGCTGCTGGATGGGAATGATCCGCAGCAAAATAACCGTGGTTGACGATCTTGGCACGGTGAGCGGTTCTGCTGCCGAAGACAATACGGATGTTTCCGCAGGTCCTGAGGATACAGCAGACCTTGAGGGAATTGATCAGATCATTAATTACACAATTCCCACGGACAGTATCGCAGTAGCAGAAGTAAAGGATGGGTCGCAGGAGGTCAGGATAGCCATCGAAAACGGCAGATTCACACCGGCCGTTCTCGTACTGGAGCAGGGACTGGAAACAACCTGGACAATCAGCACGGATACGCTGGATAACAGTAATGAGACACTGTTATTCCCCTATTACAATGCCTTCCTGCCGATGGAGGAGGGGGATAATCCGATTTATCTGATACCGCAGGAGGATTTTGACTTTTCCGCGGGGGATTACAGTTATTTTGGCTATGTGAAGGTTGTTGAAGATATTGAGGAGATAGATTTAGATGAGATTAAGAAGGAAGTGGAGGCCTTTGTTCCAACCATTCAGGAGTTTGACGGAATCGCAGGCGGAGGTGCTTCCTGCCACTAAAATTACGTGTCAGCACAGAAAAGGTGCTGACACGCAGTAATATATTATCAAGAATGGAAGATAATATTTAATAAAATTTCTATTGACAGAACTGACCGGATAAACTATGATAATTACATCAGGAACACCCCACGGGGGTATAGGGATGCAAGGATAAGGAGAGATTATATGACAAATAACAAATCCAATTCAAAAAAAATTATGCTTGCAGCCGTGGCATTCCTGATTATGCTTGCAGCAGTCTACATTGTTTTCCCCAAAGGTGCCGATAATAATGAATCAAATGAAATTAAGGCAGTTAAGGATGATGATATCGTTATTCCTATCAGCAGCGTAACAAAACAGGCGGCCTTTTATCCGGCTGTGATCAATGGAACAAAGCTGGAAGTCATCGCGGTTAAGGCTTCGGACGGGTCCATCCGGACAGCATTTAACACCTGCCAGGTTTGTTATGGCTCCGGCCGCGGCTACTACGAGCAGGAAGGGGATGAACTGATCTGCCAGAACTGTGGGAACCGATTCGGCATGGAAGATGTAGAAGTAACCAAAGGCGGCTGTAATCCATTTCCGATTACTGAAGAATATAAGACGGTGGATTCAGAGAATATCACGATTTCAAAGGATTTTCTGACTCAGGCCACGGTTATTTTTCAGAACTGGAAATAAGCCGTATCTTTAAATATCCCGTATGGAACCGGTAATCAGGCGATACGGACAGTTTATCATAAATACATTCAGGGAGGACTGAAACAGGAATGAAAAAGGAAACAATAAAGGTAAGCGGAATGACCTGTGCGGCCTGTGCTCAGAGGATCCAGAAGGTCGTAAGCAAATTAGACGGCATAAACGAAGCCAATGTAAATCTCGCTACGGAAAAATTGGTCGTACAGTACGAGGAAGACAAAATAGCCTATACAAATATCAAAGAAGCGATAGAGAAGATCGGTTACGGAGTAGTGGAAGAGAGCCGGACAAATAACGTAACCATTCCGATCGGCGGGATGACCTGTGCTGCCTGCGCCCAGAGAATTGAGAAGGTATTGAATAAGCTGGAGGGTGTTACCAGGGCCGGTGTAAACCTGGCTACGGAGAAGGCCATGGTGGAATATGACCCCCAGGTAATCCGCCTCTCCGGAATTAAGCAGGCCATAGAAAAGATCGGATATAAGGCACTGGATGTGGAAAAGAAGACGGCAGTGGATGAGGATAAGCTAAGAAAGCAAAAAGAAATCAGGACCTTGTGGATTAAGTTCACTATATCAGCAGCCTTCGGCCTTCCTCTCCTGTATTTTGCCATGGCCCCTATGGTATCCTGGTGGCCGTTCCCGATACCGATGTATTTTGATCCTATGATGTTTCCGTTAAGATACGCATTTCTGCAAATATTCCTGGTTACTCCGATTGTAATTGCGGGCTATCGTTTCTATACGGTAGGCTTTAAGGCATTAATCCAGAGAAGCCCCAATATGGATACACTGGTTGCCATCGGAACCCTGGCAGCCGTAATATTCAGTGCCTATAACACGTATCGGATTGCTTCCGGTGATTTTGATGCGGTGATGGGGCTTTATTACGAAACAGCAGGAGTTATCATTGCCCTGATATTGTTGGGAAAATCCTTTGAAGCAGTATCCAAGGGCAAAACATCGGAAGCGATTAAGAAGCTGATGGGCCTCGCTCCGAAGACCGCTATCGTACTTCAGGAGGGAAAAGAAATTGAAGTACCAATTGATGAGGTGGAGATCGGGGATCTGATTATAGTAAAGCCCGGCGAGAAGATACCGGTGGATGGTGTAGTACTGGAGGGTATGACCTCGATTGATGAAGCTATGCTGACCGGTGAAAGCATGCCGGTAGATAAAAAGCCGGGAGATAAGGTTTATGCGGCCAGCATCAATAAGAACGGCATGATTACCTTTAAGGCGACCAAGGTCGGCAGTGATACGGCTCTTGCCCAGATTATCAAGCTTGTTGAGGATGCCCAGGGCAGCAAGGCTCCGATTGCCCAGATGGCCGATATCGTATCGGGATACTTTGTACCGGTCGTTGTTACGATTGCGGTTATCGCATTTTTAGCATGGTTTTTGACCGGCCATGGACTGGCCTTCTCTCTGACAATTTTCATCTCCGTACTGGTTATTGCCTGTCCCTGTGCCCTGGGCCTGGCGACCCCGACAGCGATTATGGTTGGTACCGGTAAGGGCGCCGAGAACGGTATTTTGATTAAGGGCGGCGAGGCACTGGAAACGACTCATAAGATTAATACAATCGTATTCGATAAAACCGGTACCATCACAGAAGGAAAGCCTGAGGTTACGGACATCATCCCCGTTTCGGGGATATCCGGTGAACAGCTGCTGAGGCTGGCGGCTTCCGGAGAAAAGGGTTCCGAGCATCCCCTCGGTGAAGCGATTGTGAGAGGAGCCGAGAAGGAAAATCTGGAGTTTCTGAAGGTGGAGCATTTTGAAGCAATTCCCGGACATGGAATAGAGGTTACGATTGACGGCGCCGGGATATTGATCGGTAACAGGAAGCTGATGGATGAGAGAAATATTTCATTACAGGAGCTTCAGATCACCTCGGATAAATTGGCCGAAGAAGGAAAGACCCCGATGTATGTGGCTATGGATAACCGGATTGCCGGTATTATCGCCGTAGCCGATGTCTTAAAGGAAAGCAGCGCAAAAGCAATTAAAAAGCTCCAGAGTATGGGCGTTGAGGTTGCGATGATTACCGGGGATAATCGTAAAACGGCAGAGGCAATCGCAAAGCAGGTTGGTATTGACCGTGTCCTGGCAGAGGTTCTTCCCCAGGATAAATCCAATGAAGTCAAGAAGCTCCAGGCAGAGGGCAAGAAGGTTTGTATGGTTGGTGACGGTATCAACGATGCACCGGCCCTGGCACAGGCAGATATCGGAATTGCAATCGGTTCCGGAACGGATGTGGCGATGGAATCAGCAGATATCGTCCTGATGCGAAGCGATCTGATGGATGTCCCTACCGCAATCCATTTGAGTAAGAGCACGATCCGGAACATCAAGCAGAATTTATTCTGGGCCTTCGGCTATAATGTTGCAGGCATTCCGGTAGCGGCAGGACTTCTCTATCTCTTGGGCGGACCGCTGCTTAATCCGATCTTTGCTGCGGCAGCCATGGCCTTCAGCTCTGTGTCCGTTGTATCGAACGCCTTAAGGCTGAAAAGATTCAAACCCTATCACTAAAACCGGCTTCAAACAAATCAAATAAAAATTTATAAGGATGGAAGATAAATCATGAAGAAAAAGATGATATTAGCTGCTTTCTCAATTTCAATCATTGCAGGATTGAGCGCATGCAATAAATTAGATGTTGTAGGAGATAAATCTATTGACTCCTTTGAGAAGATTTTAGAGATCAGTAAAGAGAGTATCGGTGAAGATATGACATATCTGGGATGGTCCTTTACCTCCCCGGATGGTACAGCAGCCTTTATATGGAGTAAGAACTACGGGGAGACCCAAACTTATGATGTTTTGCTTCAGGTAGAGGCTCAGCCGTTCTTTGATGCCGGTATGGATCCGAATAAGCTTCCTGCAGGCATGCTGGTGGGAGATAAAATCCTAGTCGGTAAGGATTTGGGGGATGACAGCCCTGACACAGAGGAAGAAGTTACGCCTCTGTCCTCTTATAAAATGCTTGTAGATAGCTACCGGGATTCTGTCAAATATCATTCAGCCCTGGACCATTATGGAGTTGACCTGTCCGGCGGCAATATGTTTGAGTGGGCGAAGGATATGACAAAGAACGATAAGGATATTGTATATGTACTGAATCCCCAGCCGTTTCTGGACGCCGGGGTAGATCCGCAAAAGGTAGACGGATGGGTGTTTGCCAAGGTGGAAATGATGGATGATAAAGGCAAGAAAATGGAAGTAGACAAATTCTTAAAGCCTTTTGATCTGGATGGACAGAAGTAATGTGCTTTTTAGGACCGGAGCGGCAGCAATCTTTTATTGAAAAGGTAGAAGAGCTCTGATATGATTAAACTGATTTCATATATTGCAGCATAAGTGCGTGCTTTTTGCAAAGTATTTGTAAGCCGCCTTTAGGCGGCAGATGGAGGTTATTGTGGAGAATATTATTATCAAAGTAGAAGGGATGTCTTGTTCCCACTGTGAAAATGCTGTTAAGAAAGCTGTCGGAGCCTTGGACGGTGTTGGCAAGGTGTCCGTCAGTCTGGAAGAAAAGTCGGTTGCCGTAGATTATGATTCATCGAAAGTATCCATAGATACGATCAGGCAGGCAATCGAAGACCAGGGCTATGATGTAGTATAAAAGCAAAGGATGCCGGTTATGATACCACAATAACCGGGACAGAAGACATAACAACAGGGCCCCCCTGCTTCCTATGTACAATTGCATAGGAAGCAGGAGATTACCTCTGAATTACGGAGGAGCCGGTATGTGTGAGCCGAAGCAAAAAGTTCTCGTAATCGAGGATGAAGTAAAGATCCGAAGCGTAATTAAGTCCTTTCTTGAAAGCAAGGGCTTTTTTGTACTGTGTGCGGAGGACGGGAGAACCGCCCTTGAAATCTTTTTTGACACGGCAGATATTTCGATGGTATTACTGGATCTAATGCTGCCCCTGCTCCCGGGGGAAGAGGTCTGCCGAAAAATCCGGCAGAAATCCGCAGTTCCCGTCATCATGCTGACAGCCAAAGCCTCGGAAGCGGATATGCTTCACGGGCTGGGAATTGGGGCGGATGATTATATTACAAAGCCCTTCAGCCTGAAGGCCCTTTATGCCAGGATGGAAGCGGTATGGAGGAGAACAGGAAGCAATCAGCTTCAGAACAGAAGCAGGCAATCGTTTGCGGGTGATCTTACCGTTGATTTTGAAAACCGGCTGATTACCAGGAAATCTGAGGAGATAAAGCTTACCCCGAATGAATATAAGATATTATCTGCACTGATTAAATACTCAAGTAAGGTATTTACCCGGGATGAACTGATCAGCTATGCATTAGGTGAGGGCTTTGAAGGGTATGATCGTACCGTGGACAGCCATATTAAAAATCTGAGGGCGAAGCTGGAGGATGATCCTAAAAATCCGGTCTATGTAAAGACCATTCATGGAGTCGGATATAAATTTGGGGGTGAGCCCCTGTGAAAAGTATCCGGACCAAGGTCTCTGCAGCCATTATCAGTATCGTATTACTGGTCATAACGATAATAAGCGTTCTCTCCAATTATCTGATTAATAAACAATTTACGGAATACATCACCAGACAGCAGGAGCTGAAAGCAGAGGTTATTACCGCAACCTTAAGCAGCCAGTATTCTGCTTGGAATCAGGAATGGGATATGAGCTACCTCCACACCATCGGGATGTTTTCCCTGTATGAGGGTTACATTCTGAAGGTGTATGATGCGGGGGGATATATTCTGTGGGACGCACAATCCCATGATATGGAGCTGTGCAACCGGATTATGGCGGATATCTCAGACCGGATGAGAATAAAGTATCCCCGTTTGGAGGGAGAATTTACAGCGGAAACTTATTCCCTTACCCAGTCAGGGAAGAAGATCGGTTCTGTCAGCATCAGTTATTTCGGTCCCTTCTTTCTGACAGAGAATGACTTCCGGTTTCTGAATTCATTAAATAAAGTCTTAATTACCGTAGGATGTGTCTCGTTACTGCTATCCGCCCTGATCGGCCGTGTGCTGGCCAGGAGAATCAGCAGTCCGATTCTTAAGACTGTAGATATCACGAAGAAAATAGCGGACGGAAACTACGGAGTGCGGCTGGAGGAGCCGACGGATACAAAGGAGCTTCATATGCTGGTTGGCTCCATAAATCATTTGGCTTTCTCTCTGGAGACCCTGGAGAAATTGAGAAAACAACTAACCGGTGATGTCGCCCATGAGTTAAGGACTCCGATAACGATACTGCAATCTCATATGGAAGCGATGATCGAAGGGGTATGGGAGCCGACGCAGGAGAGAATAGAGAGCTGTTATGAAGAAACCGTCCGGATCAGCAAGCTGGTCAGCGACCTGGAGCAGCTCGCCAAGATTGAGAACCGGAATATGAGGCTGGAAAAGTCCATGTTTCCCATCCGGGAGATGATCGAAAGAATAATAAAAAGCTATGAAGGCGAGCTTGTGAGAAAGAATTTGAAGCTTATGCAGAAAGGGCCGGAGCTTATGCTTTATGCAGACCCGGACCGGGTCCATCAGGTACTTCTCAATCTTTTATCCAATGCAATAAAGTATTCCGGAGAGAATGGCAATATTACCATCACAACCTTTGATACGGAGGAAACATCAGGCTTCCAGGTAACCGATGAAGGAATCGGCATAGGGGAGGAAGAGCTTCCCTATATCTTTGAACGGTTTTACCGTGCGGATAAATCCCGCAACCGCGCCACCGGAGGCTCCGGAATAGGACTGACCATAGTGAAATCCATTGTGGAGGCCCATGACGGGCGGGTAAAGGTAATCAGTACACCGGGTGAGGGAAGTACCTTTACCGTTATTCTTCCCAAGGTATCAAAATAGCAGGGAGATACCGCGAGAGCTGGGTGATATATAACAGATGAAAAGCAGGGCTGCTGCATAAATAACGATAAAGATACAAGAGGCATCCGGCGCCTTAGGTTCTATTGTTATTATGCAGTAGCCCTTTCTATTTGCGCGTAAGCAAAGTGAGCATTTATAAGCTTGCTTATTAAAATGCGAACGCGCACGCGAACCGGAGAAACTCGCGTAGCGTGTTTCTTCCGGTTGCTTTGCCGCTCAGGCTTTTGTATCCGTTGGCAGGAAATACATTTACCGGTGCATTCCTAAACAATCAGACACCTTGAAAAAATTTTTTAACAATATATTGACATATAATATTATATGATATATAGTATTATTAAATCAACAATATTATAAAATAATACTATATAAAAGAGGAGTTGATGATATGGTATTTAATACCGGTTCGGCCTTACTCGATGCAATTGTGCTTGCTGTTGTCTCAAAGGAACCGGAGGGAACCTATGGATACAATCTGACACAGGAGATCAGGCAAGCGATTGAAGTTTCGGAATCTACTTTATATCCGGTGTTAAGAAGACTCCAAAAAGAAGACTGCTTGGCCGTATATGATATGGAATTCGGAGGAAGAAACCGCAGATATTATAAAATTACCGACAAGGGCATGATACAGCTTAAATTTTATTTGGATGAATGGATAAGTTATTGCAGGAAGATTAATAACATATTTGGAGGAGTGAGATAGATGTCGAGGATAGATTTTATCAATGAGCTGGAACGCATATTGTCGGATATCCCCATAGAAGAAAGGAAAGAAGCGATCCAATATTATAATGATTATTTTGCGGATGCCGGAGAGGACCGTGAGGAAGAGATCATTAAGGAACTGGGATCTCCTGCCCGAGTGGCCGGAATCATCAAAGCGGATCTGAACTTAAGCGGAGAGGATCATGAAAATAGGGGATACTTTACCGAAAAGGGTTTTCAGGATACCGTATATACGGATGAAAAATATGAAATTGTAAAGACGGCAAAGCCGGAACGGGAAGAAAATCAAGAGGAGCAGAGAGCCACAGCCAGCGCGGGCAGCACTGCTTCCGACGGCACTGCCGCTGCCGGTAATGGAACCGGTACCGACGGCGGACCCGGCCGGAGCAATGCCGGTACGAACGGGTATCAGGGTACAAACTCTGACAACGGGAATAAGCCGAATAATACGAACATGGCTTTGATTATACTGTTACTCATATTTGCAATTCCGATTGGTTTGCCATTGTTCTTTGGGTTTTTAGGTGTAGCATTTGGTCTGGTTGCCGCCAGCTTTGGTATGGTGATCGGATTTGGAGCCGCAGGAGTTGCTATGATAGCGGTCGGTGCCGCATTGTTTGTAATCGGTGTGGTACAGATCAACATTCCTTTGGCACTTCTGGCTTTATGCGGAGGAGGCCTGTTTGTATTCGGACTGGGAATTCTGTTCCTTCTGGCCAGTGTTATGCTGTGTAGGAAGCTGATTCCGGCAATGATCAGAGGGGTTGTAAATCTCTGCAGATTACCCTTTAAGAATAGGAGTGTGACAGTATGAGAGCGTTTGGGAAAGTATGGTTAAGCATTGGCCTCATATCGATTGCATTAGGCATATGCCTCCTGATATTGGCGGGTGTGTCCGGATTTACGATGCGAAGAGGAGATACCTATTCTTTGTCGGAAGAATATCCGGCGGATATCCGATCTCTGGATTTCCAGATAGATTCTGGCAGAGTCAGGATAGTGGAGGGTGATACCTTCCGTATTGACGCATCGGGCCTAAGCGAGAACGGAGACTTCGATTCCCAGGTGAAGGACGGCGTATGGACGATCAGGGAGAGTGGTCACAATCAGTTGAATATATTCGGACTCCGGGTTCCTGCAATTTCAATCTTCGGAAAATCCTTTGACCCGGATATCATGATCACAATTCCGGAGGATTTTATTGCCGAGGATGTCCGTTTCAATCTGGGAGCGGGAAATCTGGATGCCGGCAGAATCAGGTCGAAAACCGGCAGCTTTACGGTAGATGCCGGAGAGATGGTGCTTAAGGAGCTTGATATCAGGGAGCAGTCCGATTACAATATCGGTGTCGGATATATGGGCCTGCATAATGCAAATCTAAAGAATATAACTTTGGATTGTAGCGTAGGCTATGTTAATATAGAAGGTATTATCATCGGAGATAGTGATATCGAATGCGGGATTGGAAAGATCCAAATGAATCTGGAGGGCGATATCAGACGCTATTCCTATGATATTGGGGGCGGTATTACGAATGTAAGTGTGAACGGTAAAAACTACTTCGGAGGAATGGACCGGGGGGCGTATGAAGATGCACTCGGAAGTTTTTCCATGGAATGCGGAATAGGAAATATTACATTGGATATGAATTAAATAAGAAATATATTGGAAAGGAGGAATTTGAATGGAACAGAAGAAATTATACCGGTCTACATCAAATAGAATGATATGCGGAGTATGCGGAGGAATAGCGGAATATATCAATATCGATCCAACTGTTGTCCGGTTACTTTGGGTGATTTTCAGCATGATAGGTTTTGGTGTGATTGTATACCTTATCGCCGCAATCATTATGCCCATCCAATAAGCTGTGAAAAACAACTGACAATGTACCCGCAGACAAAGGGCTGTGTTTCTTTTAATAAGGAAAAAGAGACTGTTGCATAATAATTATTATGCAACAGTCTCTTCATGTTCACCCGGCATGGGCAAACTATGATATGACCTTATTAATGATCTCAATAATCTGAGTGGCTTCAAAGGGCTTAGCAAGAAACTCGACCGCACCGAATTTGATAGCGTCTACCATCTTTGTCTTTTGGCCTGCGGCTGTAACCATGATGATCTTAGCCGTTTTATTGTATTCCATGATCAGCTTTAAAGCTTCTAAACCGTCCATGACCGGCATGGTGATATCCATCGTAGTGATATCCGGTTGCAGCTCCTTGTATTTATTGATGCCTTCTTCCCCGTTAACGGCTTCCCCTATTACCTCATGTCCGTTTTCTTCCAGGATACTTCTAAGAATTTTGCGTGAGGTTCTGGAATCATCGACTAAAAGAATCCTTGCCATGCTAATTTCCCTCCTAATTTATCTCAACTTTATCGTTCAAAGCAACCAGTAGATCGGACTGTTTTCCGTTAATAACAACAGGAACAACAAAGATGTCACCCTTCGATGCCAGTATTTTATTCGAATAGAACAGCGGAGGAGTCATGTCAATATGCACGTCTTCCAGACTTAGCTTGGATGCGAACAGACCATTGGTGCAATTGATGAATTCGCACACGGAATCAAAGGCATCCTCATTCATCTCGGTAAAGGCCTCCTTAGCGAAAGGACTTGCGATTGCTAAAAGCTCCTTGTCCTGATCGGCAAAGCCGACAAAAATCATATGATCCCCTACCATATTCTGGCATGCCAGACTTCCGAAGGAATATGTACTGACCTTATATGCTTTCTTTAACATGATATCATTATTAATGAAGCGTACGATGTTTCGAATTGTGAGGCTGATGCATTCCGTACCGATAGGAATATCCGTATTGATAAATACCGGAATGATCCGGTCAATGTCACCTGATTTTAAAGCGTCCATGTCCGTATCGGAAAATTGATGGTCCTTTTTATAATTCACGAGATTTTCTTCAATCTCGTCCATTGTCATAAAATTGTTTTCAGTTAAAACCTGTATAAATTTTAAATAAGGATTACCTTGCAGGTTCAGCAGATAATTAACCTCTTCCGTTAATAAATATCCTTTTTCAATGGCGATATCGCCAAAACGCCGATCCATTTGTTTTTGAAGCTCATTCACATCATCCGCTTGTTTTGTGGTGAGCAATTTCTCGGCAACAGCGATCAATCCTAATTTTGCACGGGAATTTTTCTGCTGTTCTAACACGACTTCCAATTGAGATTGAGAAATTTTATTCTTTTCAACTAAGTAATGCCCAAAATACTGTCCGAACATGCTATTTCTCCTTTCGTTATCCGAATTCTTCTCATAACATTCCTCATGGATGACAAAAAGATGCCTTGTCAACGCTAATAGTAATTATGTAACCCCCATATGCTTCAAACATAATTTTAACCCTAGAATGTTCATATACTATATAATATACAACAAAATCCATAAAAAAAATAGTCTTTATTTAAAAATATTGCAAAAATTTTCGTATTTTTTATGTAAAATTTTACACTTTATTATACGATGAAAATCGAAAGAAGGCTGGATTGAAAAGAAAAACGCTTTTCAACAATGAAAAATTACATGACATTTATGCCCATCTATGATAAAGTAATCCTTAAGTTAAGACGAAGAGTACTGGACCATGGAGGTTTTGAAATGAAAAAGATAGTTGACATGATAACAGACGCAGTAAAGCAGGCTTTTGAACAGAGGGGTTATGAAGCAAAATATGGCCTGGTAACCCTATCCAACCGACCGGATTTATGCCAATATCAATGTAATGGAGCCCTGGCTGCCGCGAAGCAGTATAAGACGGCCCCTATTAAAATAGCGCAGGAAATCGTGGAGCAGTTAAAGAGCGAAGAAATGTTCAAGGAAATCACTGCAATCCTTCCCGGTTTTATTAATATCACTTTAAGCGATGCCATGTTGGCCGGTTATATGAATGATATGTTATCGGCGGCGGATTTCGGATGTGAGAAAGAGAAGCATCCGAAGGTTGTAATTCTGGATTATGGCGGTGCTAATATTGCCAAGCCGCTGCATGTCGGTCACCTCCGTTCTGCTATTATCGGTGAGAGTGTGAAAAGAATTCACCGGTTCATGGGAAACAAGGTAATCGGTGATGCACACCTGGGAGACTGGGGAACACCGATGGGCCTTATTATTGCAGAGCTGAAACGCAGGAAGCCGGAGCTGGAATACTTTGATGAGACCTATAACGGCGAATTCCCGGAGGAAGCGCCCTTTACCATATCGGAACTGGAGGAATATTATCCGACCGCCAGCAATTATTCAAAGGAGAATCCCGAGTTCCGGGAGGAAGCGAAGCAGATTACCGTGAAGCTGCAGAGCGGGCACAGGGGTTATATGGCTCTGTGGAATCACATCCGTGCGGTATCGGTTACGGATCTGGTAAGAATCTATCGGAGCCTTAATGTGGACTTTGATCTCTGGAAGTCGGAAAGCGACGCACAGCCCTATATTCCGGATATGATCCAATATCTGAAGGATAATCGGTATGCAACCGTCAGCGAGGGAGCTTTGGTGGTGGAGGTTAAGGAAGAGACGGATACAAAGGAAATACCTCCTTGCATGATCTTAAAATCAGACGGGGCGACTCTGTATAATACTACTGATCTTGCCACCATAGTTGAACGGATGAAATTATTTAATCCGGACCGGATTATCTATTTTACGGACAAGAGGCAGGAATTGTATTTTGAGACAGTATTCCGCTGCGCAAGGAAGACAAAGCTGGTGAATGAGGATACACAGCTTGATTTCATCGGCTTTGGCACGATGAACGGAAAGGATGGCAAGCCCTTCAAGACCAGGGAAGGAGGGGTTATGCGCCTGGAGTACCTGATTAATAATATCTATGACGAGGTATATAAGAAAATCATGGAGAACCGCGGGATGCAGGAGGATGAGGCAAAGAAGGTTGCCGCCATCGTCGGTATGGCCGCATTAAAGTACGGCGATCTCTCCAATCAGGCGTCCAAGGATTATGTCTTCGACATTGACCGTTTCACCTCCTTTGAGGGAGATACCGGTCCCTATATCCTCTATACGATAGTACGAATCAAATCCATTCTGGCAAAATACAGGGAGCTGGGCAGAACGGTGAAGACAGGGCGTATCCTCCGCGCCGCGGGACCCTCGGAAACAGCGCTGATGCTCGAACTGGCGAAGTTTGGCGATATGGCAGGCCAGGCCTATGAGGAGACAGCACCCCATAGGATCTGCCAATATATTTACGATTTGGCCAACGCATTTTCAAGCTTTTATCATGATACAAAAATCATATCGGAAGAGGATGAGGAGAAACAGGCGTCCTGGATTACCCTGATTACCCTGGTACAGAATATTCTGCTGGCCGGTATTGATCTGCTTGGTA
This sequence comes from Bacillota bacterium, assembly GCA_023423335.1. Classification (GTDB taxonomy): domain Bacteria; phylum Bacillota; class Clostridia; order Lachnospirales; family Lachnospiraceae; genus Mobilitalea. Next base: position 23,214 of record JAFAFU010000063.1, read on the forward strand.
TTGAGGCACCGGACAGAATGTAATATAGCAACGGCAGGAACCGGTTAGTGGGTTATTTAAAGACCGGCTGACCGGTTTGTTTACGTATGATTAAGGCGAGGTGATCAGATGTTCATAAAAAGAACAACAGAGCTTAACCTGCTTACACAGCAATATGACAGCCCGGGATTAAGGCTGGTTATTTTGTATGGAAGAAAAGGGATCGGTAAGACTTCCCTGCTGAGGGAATTCATAATCGGAAAGCCGGCATATTACTATAACGGGGTGGAATGCGATGACAGGCTGCAGCTTAACCGGATGTATGACCAGTTTGGTCTCCCCCGGAATGAAGCTGCGGACGATATGGATTATATAACGCTTTTCACCGCTCTGGCTGAGCAGCAGGAGCAGAAAACGGTTATCCTTCTGGACGAATTCCACCTGATCATTAAGAATGGGTCCGGACTCCTTGAAGCCCTCCAGCAGCTTGATAAGCTGCCTGATCATGTCATGCTGGTACTATGCAGTTCCTCCATTCGTTTTGTCGAGAACGAGATGGTAGCCTGGATGGGAGAGGCCGCAGCCCGGATCAGTTCGTTTGTAAAATTAAAGGAATTCACCTTTGTGGATTTTGTCAACCGCTTTCCGAAATCCTCCGTGGGCACCTGTATTTATATTGATGGGATTCTGGGCGGAATTCCAGGTTATCTGGAGGACTGGCGGGAAGATAAATCCGTGAAGGATAATTTGATTGGATCAATTCTTGATAAAAATCACAGGCTGTTTTCCGAACCTTGGAATTATCTGAAGCAGGAGCTGCGGGAACCGGCCGTTTATAACACCCTGCTGACAGCCCTGGCCCAGGGAAATACCAAGCTCAATGAGCTCCATGCCGTTACCGGCTATTCCAGGGCAAAGATATTGGTTTATCTGAAAGCTCTGACTGAGCTGGATATTGTTGAGAAGCTGGTTCCACTGGGGGAGAAGGGCAGGGAAAATGCCAAGAAGGGGCTTTACCGGATCAAGGACCATTTCCTCCACTTCTGGTTCCGTTTCCTGTTCCCCCATCTATCCGAGCTTGAGCTGGGACAGAAGGAGACGGTGTATGAACAATACATCCGCCCATATCTTAATGCCTACCTGGAGGATTATTTTGCAGATGTCTGTATGGAATATCTAAAACTGATGAACCAGCACCGGAGATTATCCGTAAAATATCAGTGGTGGGACCGATGGTACGGTAAAAATGGGACAATCCATATCATTGGAAAGGAAAGCGGCGGGGAGACACTGGCAGGAAGATGCATCTGGGAGGACAGGAAGGCGGAAACCGGAGATTTTGATTATTTGATCACCCTTTCCAAAGAAGCCGGATTGACCCCGGAGCTGTTCTACCTCTTCTCTAAGGAAGGTTTTACTGCGGAGCTTAAGGAGCTGGCTGAAAGCCGGAAGAACATCGTACTTGTGAGACTGGAAGACCTGTAGGCATTACGGCCGGCAAAGGAGGAATCGTCATTTACTATGTATCGATTAATATCAAAATTAGTAGTTTATAAGAATCTTGGAAAAGACTGCCTGCTGACAGAGCTGGCCGGGCTGATCAGAGAGTTTGAAGGTATGTCAAGGGAAGGGCAGCTGGCTGAGAACGGCAGGGAGGACATTATCTCCCGGATTTATTCCCTGATTAACCGGCTTCTGGATATTGCTACCGTATACGGCTTTGATACCAATCTGTGGCATAATTATCTTGCTTATCTTTTGATTTCCTGTGAAAATCCGTTCAACCTTACCTGTGAAAAGGCCGGAGCGAAGGAGGGCACCGTTAACCAGTTTGCCAGGGGAGACTTTAAGATCTTCAAGGCATTATATGATTATGACTTCGGACCGCTGGAGAGAGCGCTGGATATCAATTGCTTCTCCATCATCTCGGATTATAGGGCGGTTGAGAAGAACAGCGGCAGATATAATAAGAATGTAAGTGAAAAGGTACGGCAGTTGAGCAGTCAGATTGAGGCTGCAAAGGATGAGAATGAAATCTTTGATATGGTAACAGGCTTTTACCGGGATTATGGCGTAGGGAAATTTGGATTAAATAAAGCCTTTCGCATACGGAAGGAAAACGGCCAGGTGGATATCTTCCCGATTACCAATACCCAGGAGGTCCTGCTGTCCGACCTGATCGGCTATGAGCTGCAGAAGCGTAAACTGGTGGAGAATACCGAGGCCTTTGTGGAGGGCAGGAAATCCAACAATGTGCTTCTGTTCGGTGACAGCGGAACCGGGAAATCTACAGCGGTGAAGGCCATTTTGAATGAGTATTATTCACAGGGACTGAGGATGATTGAGATCTATAAACATCAGTTTGAGGATTTATCCGCGGTCATTTCCCAGATTAAGGACCGCAACTATAAATTTATCATATACATGGATGATTTGTCCTTTGAAGAATTTGAGATAGAATATAAATATCTGAAGGCGGTCATAGAAGGCGGCCTTGAAACGAAACCGGACAATGTATTAATTTATGCGACCTCAAACCGCAGACATTTAATCCGTGAAACCTGGAATGACCGTTCCGATATGGAGAAGGACGGTGAAATCCACCGCTCCGATACAATGCAGGAAAAGCTGTCCTTGGTTGCCCGTTTCGGTATTACAATTAACTTCTCGGCGCCGGGCAAAAAGGAATACCTGCAGATTGTCCGCGGTTTGGCAAACCGCCAGGATAACGTTAAGCTGACGGAGGAAGAGCTGTTTGCCGAGGCAAATAAGTGGGAATTATACCATGGCGGAATGTCCGGGCGGACCGCCCAGCAGTTTATCAACTATTTGGCAGGCCAGGCAGGTCCGGATGGGACGTAATGTGTAAGACCAAATTCGCGGACACCGGCAGCATGGAGATTAGTTGAAAACGCTTTTCAAAACAGCACTTACGTGCTTTTCGTTTAGGTTTTATATACCGCCTTTCGGCGGCAGATGGAGGCTATTATGGATAAATACAGGATATTGGTAAAGGGTATCGTGAAGTTTGAGGAAAAGTATCTGGTGGTCAGGCGTTGGTATGATGACAGGGTTGCAGAACCCTTTCAATGGGATTTTATCGACGGAAATATAGATTTTAAGGAAGCGCCGGATAGAGCGGTCCTAAGGCATGTATTTGAGCAGACGGGGATATCCGTGACGATAGACCGCCTTCTGTACACCTGGACCTTTATGACAGGGGACGTGTTCAATATAGGTATCAGCTATCTATGCATCGCGGCGTTGGACAATGTACTTCTTTCCGAGGAATTGGTGGATTATCGCTGGATAACAAGAGAGGATTTTGATGCTTACATAAACAGGAAAGTCCTGGCGGATATTGACCGGATGGACCGGTTGTAACAGGAGGAAGCAGATGAGGACATTAATTAAGAATGGATATGTGATTGATCCGGCGTCAAAGCTGGAGGGGAATTATGATGTCCTGATTGATGGGGACAGAATAAAGCGGATTGATAAAAATATCGATCCGGCCGATGAGGCAGGGGTATTTCTGGTGGATGCTGCGGGAGGATATGTAATGCCCGGATTTATCGATCTTCATGTCCACTTAAGAGAACCCGGCTACGAATATAAGGAGACCCTCCGGAGCGGTTCAAAAGCAGCGGCTGCCGGAGGTTTTACCACGATCTGTCCGATGCCGAATACGAAGCCGGCCATTGATTCTTCCGACCGGATAGAGCTGGTGCTAAAGAAAGCCGGACAGGAGGGAGTGGTCAACATACTTCCGGTCGGCGCCATAACCTGCGGACAGGAGGGAAGGGAGCTGACGGATATCCCGGCCATGGCTGAAGCAGGCGCCATAGCGCTCAGTGAGGATGGTAAATCCGTAATGGATACGGCTCTGTACGCGGAAGCGATGCGGGAAGCGGCAGCCTGCGGCATCCCGGTATTTGCCCATTGTGAGGATAAGAGCCTTGCCGGCAGGGGAGTAATCAATGCGGGAAAAAAGGCGGAGGAATTAGGGCTGGCAGGCATCAGCAATGCGGTGGAGGATATCATCGCAGCCAGAGATATTCTTCTGGCCAAGGAAACCGGGGTGCGTCTGCATCTTTGCCACTGCTCGACAGCGGACAGCGTACGGATGCTCGCCCTTGCCAGGGAGAGCGGTCTTAAGGTAACCGCTGAAGTATGCCCCCATCATTTTACCCTGTCCGATGAGGATATACCGGGAGATTACTCCGATTATAAGATGAATCCGCCCTTAAGATCGGCGGCGGATGTTAAGGCTTTAAAGGCTGCCCTGCGGGATGGCATAATAGATGTGATTGCAACGGACCATGCACCTCATTCCAGGGAAGAGAAGGAGAAATCCTTTCGGGAATCACCCTTTGGAATCGTCGGTCTGGAGACGGCATTTGCCTTAACGGTTACAGAGCTTGTAAAGCCGGGCTATCTTACACCGGGACAGATGGTAGAGAAGCTGAGTACGAATCCGGCCAGAATCCTTGGGATTGACCGGGGACGGCTGTTTGAAGGCTGTATAGCCGATATTGTCATCGCGGACCCGCAGCAGGAGTACGTGATTGATAAGAGCAAGTTCTTCTCTAAGGGGAAGAACACTCCTTTTGACGGCAGGAAGGTTCAAGGTAAGGTGTTGTATACCTTTGTTGCCGGTAAGCTGGTATATGACGGAAGCAGGCATATGATTTATGATAAAACGGAGGATCAGGGATGATAAACAGACTAATCAAGAAAATTGAACAGACACAGGCGCCGGTGGTGGTAGGACTGGACCCGATGCTGAGTATGATACCGGAGCATCTTCTTTTAAAGGCCTATCGTGAGAAGGGTGAAAATCTTGCAGGGGCATCCGAGGCGATCTGGCAGTTTAATAAGGGAATTATTGACGCGACCTATGATCTGATTCCGGCGGTAAAGCCTCAGATAGCCATGTATGAGCAGTTTGGGATCGAAGGCCTGAAGGTCTTTCATAAAACGATTGAGTACAGCAAGGAGAAGGGTCTGGTAGTAATCGGTGATATAAAACGCGGAGATATCGGATCAACCTCGGAGGCTTACGCGACAGGACATCTGGGAAGGGTAACAATCGGAGGAAAGGATTTTAGAGGCTTTGATGAGGACTTCATTACAGTTAACCCTTATCTGGGCTCCGATGGGGTGCTGCCCTTCATTGATGTGTGCAGGCAGGAAAGTAAGGGATTATTTATTCTTGTTAAAACCTCAAATCCCTCCAGCGGAGAATTCCAGGACCAGCTGATTGGGGACAGACCCCTCTATGAGCTGGTTGGCCGTAAGGTGGCAGAGTGGGGTGAGCTTCACAGGGGTGATACCTATAGCCAGATCGGTGCCGTGGTCGGGGCAACCTATCCTGAGATGGGGAAGATACTCCGTGAGCTTATGCCGAGAACCTATATCCTTGTTCCGGGCTATGGTGCCCAAGGCGGGAAAGGGTCGGATTTAAAGTGTTTCTTCAATAAGGATGGACTGGGCGCTATCGTGAATTCCTCCAGAGGAATTATTGCCGCATACAAACAGAAGGGCTATGAGAAATATACGGAAACCGCTTATGCAGATGCCTCCAGACAGGCGGTACTGGATATGAGGGAGGACCTGAGAAAGGCCTGGAGCTAATAACAGACGCAAAGGATCAAATAAATAGAAAAGGATGCTTATGATAAGCAGATGATACTGCAGCTTCCATAAGCATCCTGATGAATCATACCTTCTCGGGTTCGGAATATTCCACACCGAAGGTTTCTGCGGTAACCGACTTCATAATCTGGGGCTCCAGGGGAGCATCGGAATAATCCGTTTTGGACTCGGCAATTTTGTTGATCATTGCCTGCCCCTCAATCACCTTGCCGAAGCCTGCATAGGAACCGTCCAGATGGGGAGAGTCCTTATGCATAATGAAAAATTGGGAGCCGGCAGAATCGGGACGCTGGGATCTTGCCATGGAGATGACTCCAGCGGTATGTTTTAATTTATTGTCAAAATTATTATAGGAGAATTCTCCTTTGATGGAATAACCGGGACCTCCCATACCGGTACCCTCCGGATCGCCGCCCTGAATCATAAAGCCGCGGATGACACGGTGGAATTTAAGGCCATTGTAAAAACCCTTGTTAACCAGAGATATAAAATTATTCACGGTGTTCGGAGCGATGTCTGGATATAATTCAAGCTGGATCTTGTCTCCGCTTTGCATTTCAATTGTAATAATAGGATTTTTCTTTTCCATATACATGTCCTTTCAAAATGTTTTTACAGAAAGCTAACGAAAAAGGCTTTTGGTGGTAAATATAACATAACGGTCTGATTTCGTCAATAGAGGATAATTCAACTTTTTGAATAATAATATTATGGACAAAGCAAGGAAAAATATCATCAATCCTATGAAAACGGTATTTTGATGCAGGAAGACAGGAATACCAAATTTTCAGATTTGCTTGTTTTTTGCCGGAGGTATGTATATAATAAATTGCAGGATGTGGAAATAATACACATTTGGAGTAGTACATATTTGAAATGATTTTTACTCGTTGTCTATGGAAAGGAAGGATACTTCATAATGGGTAGAGCATACACCTTTAGAATCAATACGGACCAGCGTACGGATATGATTGATATCACACGCCAGGTTCAAGGCTTTGTAGATGACAGCAAGGTGAAACAGGGCGTCTGCATAATGTTTGTACCCCATACAACTGCGGCTCTGACGATTAATGAAAATGCAGATCCCGATGTCAAGAGGGATTTTATGATGGAGATCAATAAAATAGTACCCTGGTCCGACGGTTATCAGCATATGGAGGGGAATTCGGCGGCCCATATCAAGGCAAGCATGATGGGTTTTTCTGAAACAATTATGATAGAGGACGGTAAGCTTCTCCTTGGAACCTGGCAGGGGATTTATTTTATGGAATTCGACGGTCCCAGAATCAGAAAAATACACATAAAAATAGTAGAAGGATAATATCGGGCCAGGGCAGGATAAAAAATGAAATATTTGCCTTGTGGGATTTAGCAACTTAAGTTATACTATTCGCGTAACATTTTACAGAGAAAACGGATAGGAGAGTATCAATGGCAGTACCAATCAAGAAAAAAGCCATAATTGCAGAACAGACCTGTCTGGCAGATGGTATATACAGTATGTGGCTGGCGGAAGAAAATATCGCGGCGGCAGCCATTCCCGGACAGTTTGTGTCCCTCTACAGCAGTGACGGCGGAAAGCTTTTACCAAGGCCCATCAGTATTTGTGAGATAGACAGAGAGTCAGGGAGAATTCGGCTGGTATACCGGATTGCCGGTAAAGGGACAAAGGAATTCTCAAAATTATGCCAGGGCAGCTTGGTGGAGGTTATGGGACCTTTGGGGAACGGCTTTACACCGGAGGGAAAGAAAGCGCTGCTGATTGGCGGTGGTATTGGAATTCCGCCGCTGCTTGAGCTGGCAAAGCAGCTGAATATAAGCTGTGATATCGTATTGGGCTATCGGGATATTATATTTTTAGATAAAGAGTTTGAGGCCTATGGCAGAGTATACCTGTCCACGGAGGACGCAAGTGCGGGAACGAAGGGTAATGTCCTGGATGCAATCAGGGAGCATAAGCTAACGGCGGATATCATATATGCCTGCGGACCGACTCCGATGCTTCGGGGAATCAAAGCATATGCGAAGGAGCAGGGAATAAAAGCACAGCTCTCTTTGGAGGAAAGGATGGCCTGCGGAATCGGCGCCTGCCTGGGCTGTATATGCAAGACCAAGGAGACCGACCATCACAGTAATGTGAAGAATAAAAGAATCTGCAAGGATGGACCTGTGTTCTATTCGGATGAGGTGGAGCTATGAACATGAATGTAGCAATGGCGGGAATAACCTTTAAAAATCCGGTGACAACTGCATCAGGGACCTTCGGCTCAGGAATGGAATACAGCGATTATGTGGATCTGTCAAGGCTGGGGGCTGTGACCACCAAAGGGGTATCCAGTGTCCCCTGGGAGGGAAATCCGACTCCCCGGCTGGCTGAAACCCATGGCGGGATGCTGAATGCCATCGGTTTGCAGAATCCCGGGGCAGAGGTATTTATCCGGCGGGATATTCCTTTCTTAAGAAGATACGATACAAGGATTATAGTAAATGTGGTGGGAAAAACACTGGAAGAATATTGTGAGGTGGTAGAACGCCTTACCGAGTGTGATGTGGATATGTTTGAAATCAATATATCCTGTCCCAATGTGAAAGAGGGCGGCATTGCTTTCGGTCAGGACGCCTCCAGGATAGAACATATTACCAGAGAACTGAAAAAACGTGCAAAGCAGCCGATTATCATGAAGCTTAGTCCAAATGTTACGGATATTGGGGAAATGGCAAGGGCTGCCGAAGCAGGCGGCGCGGATGCCATCTCCTTAATCAATACCCTGACCGGTATGAAGATCGATATCCGGAAAAAATCCTTCCTGCTGGCAAACAGGACCGGCGGATTATCCGGTCCCGCCATTAAACCGGTCGCAGTCCGTATGGTGTACCAGGCAGCCCAGGCAGTAAAGCTCCCGATCATTGGGATGGGAGGTATTATGGACGCAGAGGATGCACTGGAATTTCTGATGGCGGGGGCAACCATGGTGGCGGTAGGAACGGCAAATTTTGTAAATCCAAGGGCAACCATCGAGGTGATCGAAGGAATAGAAGCATTCATGGAGCAGCAGGGGATAAAGGATATAAAGGAGATTATAGGTTGCGTAGTGTGAATTATAAAAAGCATAATTCACACTTGGAAGTTTGTGCCTGCGTCATCCTCGGCACAAACTAACACAAAGGGCAGTATGCCTGGCAGATATTAGTGTCCTCATCTGGACAGCGTTTACGTACAAACTAACACAAAGGGCAGTATGCCTGGCAGATATTAGTGTTCTCATCTGGACAGCGTTTACGTACAAACTAACACAAAGGGCAGTATGCCTGGCAGATATTAGCGTCCTCATTTGGACAGCGTTCACGCAAACTAACACAAAGGGCAGTATGCTTGATTCATATGAGATGCCGTTTTATGGCGGATTGGAGATATTGATGGAACAGTATAAGCAGGAATTTATTGAATTTATGGTGGACTCAGGAGTATTAAAGTTCGGAGATTTTATTACAAAGAGCGGCAGGAAGACCCCATTTTTTGTTAACACGGGCTTTTATCGTACCGGGACACAGCTAAAGAAGCTTGGAGGCTATTATGCCAGGGCAATTCATGACAAATACGGTATGGAATTTGATATCCTGTTCGGTCCGGCATATAAGGGGATACCCTTAAGTGTTGCGGCATCCATAGCAATCAGTGAACTGTATGGGAAGGAAATCAAATACTGTTCTAACCGGAAGGAAATCAAGGATCACGGCGATACGGGTATTTTATTGGGGTCCCCCATAGCTGAGAATGACCGGGTTATCATTATTGAGGATGTCACGACAGCCGGCACCTCTATCGGGGAGACAATGCCTATATTAAAGGCACAGGGGGATGTAAAGGTCCTTGGCCTGGTCGTATCTGTTGACAGGATGGAGCGGGGACAGGGAATAAAATCTGCTCTTTCTGAGATCGAAGAAACCTATGGAATCGCTGCCACGGCCATTGTTACTATGGAAGAAGTGGTGGAACACCTGTATAATAAACCGTATCATGGAAGAATAATTATTGATGATACGATCAAGGCCGCAATTGATGCCTATTATGTGCAATATGGTGCCCGTGGATAGTACTGTATAATAATGGAGGAAGAATTATGATGGAGAAAATTTATCACACAATGAAGTCAGTCGGCGTATGGAATCTGGTATTGGGGATTGTGCTGATTATCGCAGGCCTTATTGCAGGCATATTTATGATTTTAAACGGAGCCAAGCTGCTGAAGAAAAAATCCGAACTGCTATTCTAATACTCAGACCGGGGAAGGATAAATTCGGAAGACACTGGAATTATTCGTTTTGCGTAAGCTTTGCATGCTGCTGAAGCGGCAGATGGGGGTATTATGAATGGAAGAGTAAGGACGGGTCCGGCCTTATTGCTGGCATCCATGCTTTTTGCCGCAGCCCTGACCGGCTGTCAGGAAAATAAGGCGGATAATAAAAATAAGACGATGAAGCCGGTAAGCGAGCTGGGTGCCGGAGGTATGGATTTATCCCCGGAAGGGGAGGCGGCGGTTCCCGCCAGAGGGACAGTCACCGCCGGTGAAGCTGAGGGAATGAGCAGCCAGCAGGCGGTTTCACAGGGCGACAGGAAGATAATCGACGGATATGATATTACGGCTGCTACCACCGGGACTAGGCTGAAGGATGCCTATTCCCGTTATTTCACCATGGGCGTCGCAATTAACGGCAGCCAGATCTCAAACAGCAGCATCATGTCGAATGCCATGACAGAGATTATGAAATACCATTTTAACAGTACAACTTACAGCAACCTGATGAAGCCCTCCTATCTATTGGACCAGAGAGGCAGCATCAGAAACTACAGAGAGGGAATTACTACTCCGGCGGTAACTTTTGACAGTGTAATCGACGGACTGGAGTTTTGTAAGGACAACAATATTAAAATGAGAGGGCATGTCCTCGTCTGGCACGAGCAGGCTCCGGACTGGTTCTTCCGTGAAGGATACGAAAGCAATGGGGAATATGTGGATAAAGAAACCATGCTGCTTCGGATGGAAAGTTATATCAGGCAGGTACTTACCTTTGTACAGACGGAATATCCCGGGATCATTTACTGCTGGGATGTCGTAAATGAAGCAGTGGAAAATACACAAGGCTATTACGAGCTGGAGAGCGGATATGAAATCCGTACCCAATATCACAGCGGGGAGAACCTCTGGTATAAGGTGATCGGCGTCGATTATGTGGAGAAGGCTTTCGAATTTGCCAGGAAGTATGCGGACCCGACGGTAAAATTGTTTTATAATGATTATAATACCTTCCAGGAAGCCAAAACCCAGAGCATCTATGATCTGGTATTTAACCTAAAGCAGAAGGGGCTGGTGGATGGAGTCGGCTTGCAGGGCTATATGAACCTGGATTATCCTCCGATTAACAGCGGCACCGATAATTTCAGGTCGGCACTTTCGAAGCTGTCCGGTTTAGAACTCGAAATACACATCACCGAATTGACGATCCGGAGCCAGGATAAAGAGGCACAGAGCTTCAAGCTGCAGGGAGAGAAGTATAACGAATTGTTCCAGCTGCTGGTTGAGATGGACAAAGGAGGCGGAGGACCAGCCGACATCGCCAATGTTACCTTCTTTGCACTGATGGATGAATATCTCTTCTATAAGAATATGCCGAACAGTTCACCGGAATATCACCGGCTGTTCGACGGTAACCTTCAGCCGAAGCCAGCATTTTATGATGTTCTCTCAGTGGTGGATTAAGATAATAATGGAGCAGTGGGACAGCAAATTCCTGCTGCTCCTTTTCAAAGAAAGGTATCGGCTGAAAATGACGGAATGGAGGAAAGAGTGAAAGCAAAATCACTTTCACTTGGAAAGAACCCGCAAAGCGGCTTCTTTCATCAGATTTTGTAATGGCGCAAAGCGCCATAATGGAGGAAATATGAAAACACAGGATTTTTATTATACATTACCCGAGGAATTAATTGCCCAGGACCCGTTAACGGACCGGTCAGGCTCCAGATTACTGGTATTGGATAAGGATACCGGCAAAATCACCCATAAGACCTTTCGGGATATCAAGCAGTTTTTATGTCCGGGAGACTGCCTGGTAATCAACGATACTAAGGTAATCCCGGCCCGGCTGATTGGCGAGAAGATCAGGGAGGATACCGGGGGTACTGCCGGTGAGGAGGCTCATGGGGCAAAGCTTGAGCTTCTTCTCTTAAAACGCAGGGAGAACGATATCTGGGAGACTCTGGTAAAGCCCGGTAAGAAGGCAAGGCCGGGAACCGGGATTAACTTTGGAAATGGTCTGCTGACCGGAGAAATTTTAGATATTATCGAGGAAGGAAACCGGCTGGTGAAGTTTCACTATCAGGGGATATTTGAAGAGATTCTTGACCGGCTTGGTGAAATGCCGCTTCCGCCCTATATCACCCACCGCCTTGAGGATAAGAACCGGTATCAGACCGTATATGCGAAATATGAAGGTTCCGCTGCGGCACCTACGGCAGGGCTGCATTTTACGAAGGAATTATTATCGGAAATTGAAGAGCTGGGAATACGGATTGCCAGGGTTACCCTTCATGTGGGGCTGGGTACCTTCCGACCGGTTAAGGTGGATAATGTCATGGAACATCATATGCATTCGGAATTCTATCAGGTGCACCCGGAGGAAGCAGAAAAAATAAACAGGACCAAAGCAGAGGGAGGACGAATCATCTGTGTTGGAACTACGAGCTGCCGTACGATAGAATCTGCCGCAGATGAAAATGGTATGGTTTTAGCCGGAAGCGGGGATACCTCCATATTCATTTATCCGGGTTATCGCTTTAAGGTACTGGACGCTTTAATTACGAATTTCCATCTGCCGGAATCCACCCTGATGATGCTGGTATCGGCTCTGGCAGGAAGAGAGCATATCATGGATGCATACCAGGAAGCTGTGAAGGAGCGCTACCGGTTTTTCAGCTTCGGAGATGCCATGCTTATACAATAATACTTGGAAAAGGCAGACAAAGCTGACGGGAGAGGATGGTTTATAACATGTTTGCATTAATACTAATGATGGAGGCCGGAGAAAGTAGGGATAAGCTGGAAGAGCTTTATCTTACCTATCATAGGGAGTTATATTATGTAGCATATCAGATTCTGATGGACTATCATGATGCACAGGACGTCCTGCAGACTGCTTTTATAAAATTGTCGAAACATCTGGATAAAATAAGTGAAGTTAAGTGCAAGAAAACAAGAGCATATCTGGTTATTATAGTAAGAAACCTCTCCTTTGACCGGTATCATGAGAAAAAGAGGACTGTACTGACCGATTTTGACAGGGAAGGAGAGGATATCCCTGATAAAAACATTTCCCTGGAGGATTATGTACTTCAACTGGAAAGGGGAAAAGAACTGGCCGCAGCCTTACAGAAAATCAATACGAGTTACGCCGATATTCTTACCTTAAAATACTACTATGAATACAGTAATGCTGAGATCGCGGAGTTATTCAATATGACTGTGGATAATGTCAGTCTGAAACTGCATCGTGCTAAGAGCGCTTTAAAGAGAATTCTTTCAGAAGGAGGGAGCAGGATTGAAAAAGGAAGTAAATATGGACCTGAGTTATAAATCTGCTCTGGAGGAGAATTTCCTGACGCATATTGGATATGAGTATGCCGGACTGATCTGTGAGCAGCTTGATACGAAAGAACAGTACATAAGGGAAATTGAGGTTCCTGAGAGCCTGGACACATGGTTTGCCGCCTTTCTAAAGCAAAAAAGAAGGAAGAAGAGGCGGATGAGACTTTTAACCTATGCAAAGAGGGCAGCAGCAATCCTGATCGTACTGTTTGGGATTAATTATATTCTGGTTTCAAATGTGGATGCCTACCGTATCAGGTGGCTGAATATAATTACCGGCATACAGAAGCAGTTTACACAGATTGACATGGTTGAGGAGGAGGGAGCAGGCACCCTGTTTGTACCGGACGATTGGGCGGGAAATTATTATCTTAGCTATCTTCCCGCAGGATATCAGTTGTCTGATTCGTTGAAGCAGAAATCAGTGATTACTTTGGTTTATACCAATTCTGAAGGAAAGCAGATTATATTTAACCAGTTCAGCCAGAATTCCTCCAGCCGTATCGACAGTGAGGGCGGAGAAGTCTCTGACGTATTGATTAACGGTGACCAAAAAGCTATTTATCTTCAGAAGAAGGATTCTTCCATCCTCAGCTGGGTGCAGGAGGGAACTGTATTTCAGATCAGCGGGATGAATATCAGCCTTAAGGAGCTGATCCAGATAGCGGAAGGCATTAATCTGCAAAAAAAATAAAAATAATATGGAAACCAGTGCAAGATATTACCTCCTTCATCGTTTATTTGATGAAAGGAGGTTTTCTGTTGAAAAGAGAATACTTTTCAAAAGGCGGATTTAGGAATTCGCTATGTAAAACAGCACACATGTGCTTTTCACTCACTGGATTAGAGGCCTGTGAAGCAGGCGGAATGGAGGTACTTATGAAAAAGTATTACAAATTGGCAGCAATATGTATGTTATTTGTTATGAGTGGGCTTGTTCTCCCATCCAAAGCGGCCGCAGCAGCGGATGCAAATCTGATTATGAAGCCAATGTATGTTGAAATTGATTCCTTCACAAATTCCTTTGATATTGATTCAAGCGGGCTCGCAAGTGTATATTCTGCGGTTTTTTCGGCACACGCAGATAACACCGTGGTACTTGTATATCTTCAGAGGTATACCGGCGGCTCCTGGTCCACGGTCACCAGCTGGTATGGTTCTGCTATCGGCCCCTATGCCTATGCGAACGGTACGCGTACCGTATCCCATGGGCAATACAGAATTCAATCGTACTGTTATGTATATATTAATGGCAGTCTCGTAGATCATGATATCTATACCAGTTATGTAGTAACATATTGACCGGATTAATTACAAGGGGTTGATTACGGTATGAAGGGACCTGTGCAGGTCCCTTCTGCACATGTTTGATACGAGGGGGGCAATACGGAACATCTTATGAGAGAAAAGGGTAAAGACAATGAACTGATAAAGGAATCTCCTTATGGATTCTTTAAAAATATATTAATAATAAGTACACTCACCTTATTGATCAGGATTTTTACCGATTTGTATCTTTTGCATGGGGATCCGTACGGCTATTATGAATCAAAATATGAATCTGATTTTATTCTGATCGGTGTCATTGCAGAGTATGTGATAATGCTTTTGTTCTTTGCCGTTAACTTATTCGAAAGGCAAAATAAGACTTGCAGATTAATCATCAAGATCTGGTTGGTTTCCTATCTGGTCACCACGATTATCTGGGCCGTTATTGCCGATATAGTACGGCTGTTGATATATAACAAAGGGGCTGGCATCGGCGGCTGTATGGAAATAGCACCTCCAATCCAGGAGACCTATATGGTTTTCTCATCCCTGGTTATATCCTTAGCCATATATCACACGGGGAAGGCTCTGGCTTCACATACCCTGAAACTGACGGGAATACTGTATTTACCGGTCACCTTATTCGTTGTTTGCGGTGGGAGGCTTTATCTCACAAAGGAATACTATCCGGCTGTGCAATTGGACATAATCTCTTATTTATGTAATATTCAATACATCATATGGCTGTTCATTATCCTAATCCAAATCAGAGGCGGCTCTGAGGATCATGCTTAAGCTCCCGATATATAAATCGGCCCCTGAACCGGTTCAAATATCCGGTGCAAGGGCTTTTTATTTTATGCTATTTTAAATTCATCCGGTTCAATATACTTCTGCCCACGCTGATTCCATTGGCGGAGGCTTGCTGCAGGCCTCGGGTAACACTTGCGCCGTCACCGATTGCTCTTAAGCCTTCCACACTGGTTTCAAAATCCTTATTGACCACCACTTTGTTGGAATAGAATTTAACCTCCACGCCATAGAGCAGGGTTTCATCACTGGCAATACCGGGAGTGACCTTATCCAGAGCCAGGAGTATTTCCTTGATATCCACCATAATACGGTGAGGGAATACCAGAGACAGATCTCCAGGTACGGCATCCTTCAGGGTGGGAATTAGGTTGTTTCTGCAAAGACGCTCCTCCGTGGTTCTTCTTCCTCTTTGAAAATCACCAAAGGTCTGCACCAGGATTCTGCCGCCGCAGAGCATATTGCTCAGCTGTGCGATATGCTTACCGTATTCAATCGGAGTTTTGAAGGGCTTGGTAAAATTCTTGGATACCAGAATTGCAAAATTTGTATTATTTGTTTTGTACTCCTTGGATTTATAGGCATGCCCGTTCACGACTGCCAGATTATTTTCATAATATTCGGTTGCCACCTCACCGGAAGGGTTTGTACAGAAGGTACGGACCTTATCGTCAAAAGTGGGAGTATAATAAACCAGCTTAGCCTCATAGAGATTCTTATTAAGGAATTCCATGACTTCATCACGGACCTCCACACGAACACCAATGTCCACAGTTCCAACCTTTGTCTCAATTCCGTGGGTGTGACAGATCTGGCTGAACCAGTCGGAGCCTTCTCTGCCGATGGCCGCCACAATTTCGTCGGCGTAGAAGGTATCTCCCTTTGCGGTTGTGACGCCTTTCGCTTTCCGGTCTTCAATCAGGATGTCTCCCACCATTGTATTAAACAGCATCTCCACACCGGAGGCAAGCAGATGCTCCTGCAGACGGGTATAAATCTTATATCCTTCCTCCGTACCGAGGTGGCGGATCGGACACTCAATCAGTTTAAGATTGGCATTAATCGCCCGTCTTCTGATTTCCCGGATTTCTGCCTCCTTATCCACACCATATACATTCGTATCGGCACCGAATTTCAGATAAATATCATCGGATTCCTTAATTAACTCACGGGCAGTATCATAGCCCAGGATTTCAGGGAGGTTGCCGCCTACATCCGGGGAAAGGGACAGCTTACCGTCGGAGAATGCGCCTGCACCGGCAAAACCCGTAGTGATGGAACAGGGCTTGCAGCCCACGCACTGCTTGGTGACACGCTTCGGACAGGTCCGCTTTTCAATCGGCCGGCCCTTTTCCACCATCAATATCTTAAGGTTTTTATTTTCCCTGATCAGTTCATAAGCACAAAATATGCCGGAGGGGCCGGCACCTATTATAATCACATCATATTTCTGCATCCGCAACACTCCTTTTGTGTTTAGCAATCCTCGTCTGTAACCTCGCTCATTCTATCATATATGCATGATAAAAACAAGTGTCCGTATCAGATAATATGATAATGTCTTAAGGCATGGGCAACCCCGTCCCGGTCCACATCCTCCGTCACAAAGGAAGCTTCCTTGCGTACTTCCTCGCTGGAATTACCCATGGCGATACTATGCCGCACATAGTTCAGCATGGGTAAATCATTGGAGCTGTCTCCAAGAGCATAGGTATTCTCGTGAGGAATACCCAGATGCTCTTCTAAAAATCGTATTCCGGTTGCTTTTGAAAAACCTGCCGGAACGATCTCGAAAAAATCATGACCGCGGTCGATGAATTCGAAAACATTTTTATATTTTTTAAAAAAGCTTTTAAGGTCTCCGCCCTTTTGAGGAAGGATGCAGAATTTATCACCTTCGATATCCCTGTCATCGAAGGTCCTGACAGAAAAGCCATGAACCCTGATCTGGTCGTCCCTGACCTTAATAAAGAAGGGATTTTGCAACAGGGCATCATAATAAACAGCTTTTGTTCCTTCCAGCACCGCGTCCAGCCGGTATCTTCTGAAATCCTCCAAAAGGCGGATAATCAGCTCCGGCTGGAGAGTATGGTGGAGCAGGACGGAGCTTCCGAGGGAGATATAGGTACCACAGCCGCAGACATAACCGTCAAAGCCGATGCCTGTAATTTCCTGCTCCATCTCTGCCAGGGTCCGTCCCGTATTTAAGCAGGCCAGATGTCCGTTCTTCTGCACTGCCTTTATCGCGGATCTGGTACTTTCGGAGATGCGGGAGGTTCTATGACTTAATATAGTTCCGTCCACATCGAAGAAAATGATTTTCCGGTCGTTATTCATGATAATCCTCCATGCTGCCGATGCCCGAAAATCCCGGCGTCAGCATAATTCACACGAACTGGCATAGCTGCCTTTGTCTTCGGTTTAGTATTGTCATATTCTAGCATAATAAGCCGGAAAGGGAAAGGTTATTCAAAAAATATCATTAATATTTTAAAAAACAGATAAGAATGGTGAAAACAGGTAATTAATCAGTCCTGTCACATATAATAAATACAAGGAAAGAATCTGAGGTAATTTATGGAAATATATGTCGTCAAAGCAGGAGATACCATAGATACCATAGCAGATGAGTTTGGGGTTTCGGTAAATCAGATAATACAGGAGAATGGGCTGTTAAATCCGTTCAACCTGATACCCGGCCAGGTAATTGTTATAACCAATCCTTTGCAGACCCATATTGTACAGGAGGGGGACATATTGGAAAGCATTGCGGATTATTACGGTGTTACTGTAATGCAGCTATTAAGGCTCAACCCCTTTCTTCATGAAAGGGAGAATATATATCCGGGGGAGACCCTCACTATAAGTCATAATGCCGATAGAGAGATCGTAACGGTAGGCTATGCTTATCCATTTATCAAAGAGGAAACACTTCGGAGAACACTGCCGAATCTGACCTATCTGTCGGTCTATAATTACAGAGCTACCGATGAAGGGGAAATTATTTCTTATGACGATGATACGGAAATTATCCGTATCGCTAAGGAATATGATACGGTCCCGCTGGTGTTGATGACTACGCTGACAGATCAGGGCGAACCCGACTTAGTGGTATCATATAACATGCTGTTGAGCGAAGAATATCAGGATAAACAGCTTGACAACCTGTTGAATATCATTAAGGAGAAGGGCTATCTGGGGGCAAATTTTGTATTTAATCTCATAAACAGAACAATTGTAAATTTGTATATTAACTTTACACAAAAAGTTTCAAACCGGCTAAAGGAAGAGGGGTATTTGACCTTTGTCACAATCAATCCGGGGATTACCACTGAGGGGGATGAGGTGAAGTTCGAGCAGGCGGACTATTCAGGGATAAGTCAAATAGCTGATTATACAATTTTTTTGCAGTTCATATGGGGAGTAAATTATGGACAGCCGGCGCCGGTCAGCTCAATTTATGAGCTGCATAGCTTTGTGAGTTATGCAGCCGCCATGGTGCCTCCGGAGAAGTTTATTATCGGAAAGCCGGTGATCGCTTATGATTGGACTCTTCCTTTTTCACGGAGAATGAGAGGTGCATCTGCCCTGACCACAGATGCTGCGCTGGCTTTAGCCAGCGATTACAATGCGGTGATCTATCTGGATGAACGGTCCATGACCCCGTATTTTCAGTATGTCCAAAGCGGCCTGGGATCTCCGATTGAACATATTGTATGGTCAATCGACGCCAGAAGCATAGTCGCCCTGGTTGATTTAATCAGAGAATATGAACTGAAGGGCTCAGGTATCTGGAACATCATGGTTTATATTCAGCAATTGTGGACGATTATAAATGCAAATTTTGATATTATAAAGGCATATCCGGAAGATATAGAGTAAGTAAATACTGACGGATGAAACAAATCGGTTACTGTTCACTCCACTGCAAAAGACAGCAGTTCCGTGACCAGTAACACGCTTCGCGATGCACACAAAACGCAAAAACAGCGTTTTGGCGCTGCAATTCTCCGGTTTTCTGTGACTTCCGCTTCGCTTCACTCACAAAAAACACGTCGCGTTTGTGGCCTGTGAACAGTAACACAAATCGGTTCATGCAGTAAGGAAATGAAAAGAACATCTTGACATTATCGGAATTGTCATTTAATATATGAGAAAATGATAAAAACCATGAAGGTGAATGTAGTAGGGTATATTTTCCCGACAGAGAGGACGTGCCACCGGCTGAGAGCACATCCGGGGTTCAGATGTATCCCGAAATTCGGCACCGGAGTTGCCGCTAAGATATCATCCGAAGGAGTAGGATTACGGAGGATAAAAGGGCGGCCGGACCAGTTCCGTTATAACTGTTGAGGAGTCTATGAACATAGGCTTGAATTTGGGTGGTACCACGATGCTTTCGTCCCTTGCGGACGGGAGCTTTTTTTATTTCATCCATAAGCAGCACGAAGAATTAAGACGCGCAAAAAGCAGCGCAGAAACGAGGAGAAACCATGTTAGAGAATCTGGAAAGAATTAAAAAGCAGTTTCAGGATGAGCTAAACGGGGCTCAGTCAAAGGATGAACTGGAGAAAATCCGGGTTTCCTTCCTTGGCAAGAAGGGGCTGGTGACGGAGGAACTTAAAAATCTCCGCAGTCTGAATGCTGAGGAGAAGAAGACAGCCGGTATGCAGGTGAATCTTCTGAAGGACGAGATAGAAGCCGCAATTGTGGAGTATCAGAAAACCCTGGAGGAAAGGGAATACCAGAGGGAAATAGAAAACGCGGAGCGTTATGATTATTCCATTCCCTCCGGGAGGGAAGTCGGAACCCTGCATCCGATCACCATTGTTCAGAAGCAGATCGAAGAGGTATTCAAGACCATGGGCTTCATTATTGAAGACGGTCTGGAAATTCAGACGGAGTATAATAACTTTGAGGCGGTAAACATTCCGAAGAACCATCCTGCAAGAGATATGACAGATACCTATTATCTGGAAAACGGGCAGCTCTTAAAGACCCATACCTCAGCGGCCCAGAATACGATTATGAGAAAATACGGTGCTCCGAAGCCGGGAGAGGCCCTGAAGGTATTGTTCCCGGGAAGGTGCTTTCGGAATGAGAATATTGATGCCAGCCATGAAAATACCTTCTTTCAGCTGGAGGGTATGATGATCGGTGAAGATATTTCCATCTCCAATCTGATATATTTCATGAAGGTTCTGTTGACGGAGGTGTTCCAGAGGGATGTCAAGGTCCGGTTAAGACCCGGCTTCTTCCCCTTCGTGGAGCCCGGCTTTGAGCTTGATATTAATTGTGCCATCTGTGGAGGTTTTGGCTGCCCGACCTGCAAGCATTCCGGCTGGCTCGAACTGCTGCCCTGCGGCATGATCCATCCGAACGTTTTAAGCATGGGAGGTATTGATCCGGAGAAATATACCGGCTTTGCCTTTGGCCTCGGCTTAACCAGACTTGCCATGATGAAATACAACATTAAGGACATCCGGCTCTTTAACGGCGGCAACTTAAAGCAGTTAAAGCAGTTCACCAGATAGGAGGGAATGGATTATGTTAATATCAATGAATTGGGTTTCAGAATTTACGGATCTGAGCGGTGTGAATTTGAGGGAGCTGATTAACCGCTTCACCTTATCCACTGCTGAGGTAGAAGAAATATATGAGATGGGAAAGAACATAAAGGACGTTGTTGTTGGTAAAATTATCGAGATAAAGGATCATCCCAGCTCCAAAAAGCTGCATCTGGTGAAGGTGGATATCGGCGGCGAAATCGTAGACTGTGTCTGCGGCGCTCCGAATGTTTTTGTCGGTGCAGTCGTTCCCTTTGCCAAGCTGGGCGGCCAGGTCGGAGAACTGGAGATTAAGGAAGCACAGATTGCCGGTGTTGTCAGTCATGGTATGTGCTGCTCCGAGAAGGAACTGGGTATATCGGAGGACCACTCCGGACTGATGATTTTAGAGGATTGCTATCCCCTTGGAACGAATATCAAGGAAATCATGCAGTTGGAGGATACGATTTTTGAAGTCGATAATAAATC
The DNA here is from genome assembly GCA_023423335.1 of Bacillota bacterium. Taxonomy (GTDB): domain Bacteria; phylum Bacillota; class Clostridia; order Lachnospirales; family Lachnospiraceae; genus Mobilitalea. The sequence continues at coordinate 44,608 of JAFAFU010000063.1, forward strand.
CCTGACGAACCGCCCTGACCTCTGGGGGCATTATGGTATTGCCAGGGAGATCGCCGCGCTGAACAAGAGGCCTCTTAAGCCTTTGGGGGGGATGGATACCGGCGTGTTTAAGAGCCTGCCCCAGGTAGACCTTGCGGTGGAAAATACCGATAAGATTTACCGCTATAGCTGCATCACCATCGGAAATATTACAAGGAAGAAATCGCCGGTTAATATGAGGATACGCCTGACCTATTGCGGAATGAGACCAATCAATCTTCTGGCAGATCTGACGAATTACCTGATGATGGAGGTGGGTCAGCCGATGCATGCCTTTGATAATGCCAAGGTATCGGGAATTAGAGTCAGGACCTTCCCGGAACCGTTTGATTTCCTGACACTGGATGGTGTGGAGAGAAAAGTGGATACGGATACTCTGATGATCTGTGATGGGAAGGAACCGGTGGCGGTAGCAGGTGTTATGGGCGGCGAGCTTTCAGGTATCTCTGATGAGACGAGTTCCGTGCTGCTGGAGTCTGCTAATTTTGACGGAACCTCCGTCCGCAAGTCTGCCTCCCGTTTAGGCCTCCGTACGGATGCCAGTGCCAGGTATGAGAAGACTCTGGATCCGGAGCTGACAATCCCCGCCATTGAACGCTTCCTGAAGCTTCTGACGGAGATTGACCCCGGGGCGAAGGTGACTTCTTCCCTGACGGATAGTTATACAAAGCATTATGATATCATCACGATCCGGTTTAATAAAGCTTATGTTGACAAATACACCGGCATTGACATTATCTCTGACCGGATTGAGGAGACCTTAACCGCCTTAGGCTTCGGACTGACCCGCAAGGGGGATGAGTTTGAGGCAGTGGTACCCTCCTGGCGTGCAACGAAGGATGTAACAATAAAGGCCGATATCATCGAAGAAATTACCCGTGTTTATGGTTACGATAATTTCGATGTACGATCCACGAAGAACCTGCTGACACCGGTCCGCCACAGCGTGGAGCGGGATAATGAATATAGGATGAAGCTGTTATTGGCAGAGCGTTATGCGATGAACGAGGTTCACAGCTATCTCTGGTACGAGAGTAAGATGAATAAGGAACTGGGAATCATAACAGAGCCCAATGTCCGTGTAATCAACTCCCTGACTGCCGAGAATGATACCATCCGTTCCACAATCATTCCCAGCTTACTGGGTTTTGTCTATAAGAATGTGGATACCAATCCTGAGATGGGTATGTTTGAAATCGGCCGCATTGCTGACGGCTTGAAGGAGGACGGCCTGTGCGATGAAAGAAAGAGACTGGGCATCATCCTTGCGAGTAAGAAGCTGACCGAGAAGGAGGTCTTCTTCAAAGCGAAAGAGGTAGCAGAACAGCTGTTAACCGCAGTTAAGAATGTGGCGCCCGGCTTCTCAGAAGCAGGGGATAAAGTGAAGCGGCATAACTTTGTCCATCCGGTCAACTCTGCAACAATCAGTCTGAAGGGCACCACGATCGGGTATCTTTCCGTCTTAAATCCGAGAATCAGGAGCCGTATTGACAAGAAGCTCAATGTGGCCTTTATTGAAATCGATATTTCCGATATGGAGCAGGTAGCAGCGGAAAGCTTACGTTATACGGAAGTATCCAAGTATCCGGGAGTGACCGTGGACTTAAGTCTTTTGACGGATAAGACGCAAAAGTATGAGAGTATCACGGCCAGTGTGAAGGAATATTCCTGTGAATACCTTCAGAGCTTCTATCTGGTGGATATTTTTGAGGATGAGAAGCTCCTTCCCGGCAGGAAGAGCGTTACCGTCCGCTTTGAGTTTGGCTCGAAGGAACGGACCCTGGAAGGCCAGGAAATCCAAACCATGGTGGATGGCCTTCTTACAGTTTTGAAGAATTACGGAATTGAGTTAAGATAGGGAACCGCAATACGGAGAAAAGGGTCCCGGTACGAAAGAACAGCGATAATAAGAACAGTGAAATAGGATAGTGTTCCTGAGTAAGTCAGACCGGGAACACTATTTTTTTGCGGAATATTTCTTTTTTGAGAGTAACAATAAGTAATTCATAGCAAAATTGGAATAATAGAAAAGAGATTCATCAATATCAGGAGGAGCAGGAAAATTGCTGACTACAAAGGAAGGAATTTCATTTTTTATTGACCGGCCTGTAGGAATAGCCGCGTTAATTATTTCAATTATACTGATCTTAAGCATATTATGGTATTTTTATTATCGCTTCTTCTATTTTAGAAGAAGGAAAAAGGAATATATAGAAGCTCCCGGTTCCGGCGGCCGGAAGGGGCCGGAGGATTGGGAAAAGCAGATGCTTATCCTTGCATCGGAGCATGCTCATACGAAGCTGTCCAGATATAATTTCGTACTGGATGATTTGAATCAAATTGCTTATAAAAAGCTGAACCGTATCCGCCGGAATATCTCGGAATTGTCTTCGGATATTATCACTTTGATACCGGCAGCCCGGTGGCTCTTTGATAATTTCCAGATGATGTACCGGGAGATTAAGAAAATCAGGTCTTCCGGCACCAGCTATGAGATACTGCCAATCCTCCGGGATACGGAGGATAAAGGTCTTCCAAGAATCTATGTCCTGGCAAGGAAGATGGTTGCCTTATCGGGCGGACATCTGAACAGGGAGAATATCTCTGCCCTGGTGAGAGCATACCAGACAAATGTGAAGCTCACGGATAAGGAGCTGTGGGTGCTGCCGGAGATGATCGGATTCTGCCTGCTGGAGAACATTATAGAGGTTTCAGAAGAAATTATCCGGATCATTCATCTGAAATCAAAGGCGGACCGGTTTGTCAAGGATAAGGTCGGGGCAGAACAGGGAAGTGCTGATATCAAAGCACTTCTTACCGATACGGATAGAGATTGCAGAAATAATTTCTCCTTCCATGCCCATGTAGTATATTTGCTTAAGAATATGTCCTTTGATAACAATCTGATCCAAAAATACCTGGAATACCATTGCCTGGAAACAGAACTCCGGTTAAAACCAAGTGAATTGTTTTCGGAGGAAGGAAGGATTGAAGCAGAACAGGAAGCAAAAATCCGCGGACTGATTATATCCTTAAGAGAAATCAATGAAACAGACAGCGAAGCTTTATTTACGGAACTGTCAATTTTGGAGAACCACCTGGGGAATGATCCGTCCGGGCATTATGCCTCTATGGATGCGGAAAGCCGCGGCATGTACCGCGGAGTTATAGTAAAGCTGGCCCATCGTTACCGGATTGAGGAAGAGAAAATTGCCCTGACCTGTCTGGAGCTGGCTAAGGAGGGAAGGGAAGATTTAAGCAATTCCTGCCATATCGGCACGTATCTGTTGGGAAAAGGCTTCCCGATCTTAAAGTGCCGTGTCCTGGGAAAGCAGATACCCCGGAAGATAAAAAGGAAGAAGAATGTAAAGGGGTTTCTGTATTTTACGGTATCCTTTTTGATCCTCCTTAGTATCCTTCTGCTCTTGGCTTCTCTGCTCCGATGGGAAGCTTATTTGGAACGATATCAGTATGCCCTTTTGTTTTTTGCAGCTCTGCCGCTATTGATGGGAATCGCCCTGGAGCTGTCAAATTTCATTTTTACGAGGCAGATTCTGGTTAAGAAGCTTCCGGCGATGGATTATAGGAAAGAGATTCCGGATCAGGCAAGGACTTTCGTAGTAATGCCGGTCATTATATCCTCCAGGGAACAGGGACTGGAATATCTGAACCGCCTTCAGCGGTTATATCTGGCGAACCGTCAGCCAAACCTTTATTATGCCCTGCTGGCCGATTATGAGGATTCGAAGGAATTAACCGTACCGAAAGATAAGATCATCGAAGAGGCTCTGCTAGCCAGGCTGGAGGAATTGAACCGGGAATACCCCTCAGAACATCAGCATTTTTCTTTGTTTACCCGCCGCCGTAAATGGAATGAATCAGAAAATTGCTTCATGGGCTGGGAAAGAAAACGCGGAAAGCTGGAGGAATTTAACAGTTTATTAAGCGGAACAAGAAAGGAGGATACCAGCTTTGATGTTCTGTATTGTAATACGGAGCTGCTGCGTACCTTCAAATATGTCATCACCCTGGACGCTGACTCGAATCTGATCTGGGATAATGCGGCCAAGCTGGTCGGATTGATGGAACATCCGTTAAACCAGCCGGTCATTGATATGAGGAAGCGGAGGGTGAAGGAAGGCTATGTCATTATCCAGCCCTCGGTAAGGAACCATATCATTGATAAGAAGGGCAGCCTGTTTTCCATGATTTTTGGAGGGCAGTCCGGCCTTGACCATTATTCCGCCGTAATTTCCGATATTTATCAGGATATCTTTAATCAAGGGACCTATATCGGCAAGGGTATCTATCATATCCGGGCCTTCCATACGCTGCTGCACGGCACAATACCCGAAAACAGCGTTTTAAGCCATGACCTGCTGGAAAGCTGCTACGCAAGGACGGCATTCTCCAGCGCCGTAAAGGTTATGGATACCTTCCCCGGCAGTGTGCTTTCCTATGCAAAGAGGGAGCACCGGTGGATTCGGGGGGACTGGCAGCTCCTGCCGTGGCTGTTTTTCAGAAAGACTGCGGACCGCAGAAGGGTTTGTGCATTATCCAAATGGAAGATCGCAGATAATTTGAGAAGAAGTATGGTTCCCTTAAGTAAAACCATTGTAATTCTGCTGAATTTGGCTTGGGTGCCGCAGCTGCCCTGGCTCTGGATACCCCTGATATTTTTCAGTGATCTGTTCAACCTGATGGTAATGCTGGTTTCCATTCTGAAGCAGAAGCTTTTAAGACCAAAGCTGGCCTTTGTTTATAAGAGCTTCTTTAAGGAACTGGGGATTATGTTTGAGCGGGCATTTCTCGAGCTGGTTTTGACCCCTTACCGGGCTTATATCGCCACGGATGCCGTACTTCGGACACTGTTCCGCCTGTTCATCAGCAAAAAGAACCTTCTTCGCTGGAATACGGCGGAAAGTGTGGATGCATCGATTATCAATACGAAGAAGGGGTATTTTTTGTCCATGTGGAGTACTTTGCTTTCTACAGGAATACTTCTGGGACTGATTCTTTACAGGGAGATATCTCCCATGGAATTTATGATATACGGAACATTGGCGCTGGTCTGGATTACCGCCTTTTTAACGGCGTATTATATCAGCCTGCCCAGAGAGAACGGCTGTGAGGAGGAGCCTGTCCCGGACCGGGAGCTGCTTGCTGAAACTGCCTGGAGGACCTGGCTGTTCTTCCGGGAATTTTCGACCAAGGAGTATAACTTTTTATGCCCGGACAGTTTCCAGCAAACCCACAGGAAGAAGATCAGCAGCAAGACTTCACCGACGAATATAGGCTTACAGCTCCTTTCCATCTTAACAGCCAGGGATTTAGGCTATGAGACCTTAAGCTCCACACTGAATCAACTGGAGAATGTACTGGGTACGGTACAAAAGCTCCCTAAATTTAAAGGCCATCTCTATAACTGGTATGGGATTAAAACCCTGGAGGTTTTAAGTCCTGCTTATATCTCTACGGTAGACAGCGGTAATTTTCTGGGGCATCTGATTGCTTTGAAGAATGGGCTTACCGAGCAGTTGGATGAGCCTGTCTTTAAGGAGAGCAGCATCAAGGTGTTCCGGGATACCCTTCGGTTAAGCGGCTTTGGCAAGAAGCTTAAGCCGGATTACTGCGGGATCGGCGAATTTATTGAAGATATCCGGGACATCTGGGAGGACATGGCGGAAAGGGAAAGCCTGCCTTGTGAGGATATCAGGTGGTGCAGAAGACTGTCTGATATCATTGAAAGCTTTGTGGAAGAAGCAGGCGCCTTCCAGATAAAGAACGGCGGATGCTCTTCCTGCCCTACCTTACGGCAGCTGGCCTTACAGGATAACAAAAGGGCAAAGCTGGCTATTGAGAGGATTAATGAGCTCTGTGTTAAAATAAATGGAATCCTTGAAAATGCAGATTTCAGTTTCCTATACAATGAACAGAGGATGCTGTTTCATATCGGCTACCATGTCGATTCCCAGACTCTGGATGCCGGCTGTTATGACCTGATTGCTTCCGAATCGGCGCTCACCAGCTTCCTTTCCGTGGCCAGAGGCCAGGTACCGCTGAGGCATTGGCACCGGCTGGGACGTCCGCTTACAATGATCAAGGGAATTCCATGCTTTGTGTCCTGGAGCGGTACGATGTTTGAATATCTGATGCCGAATCTGATTATGAAGGAATATAAAGGCTCGGTTTTCGCGGAAACTGCAAAAGCGGCGGTACTCCAGCATATCGGTTATGCGAGGCAGATGGGAATCCCCTGGGGAATTTCCGAGTCGCAATATTTTCGATTTGACCTGTATTCCAACTACCAGTATAAGGCTTTCGGAGTCCCGAAGCTTCGGCTTTCGCCGGTCAGAAAGACCTCTCTGGTCGTGGCCCCCTATGCCTCCATTCTGGCTCTGGAATATGCCTGTGGAGAATGCCTTACCAACTTAAAAAAGCTGAAGGAAATGGGAGGATATGGTGAATACGGTTTTTATGAGGCCATTGATTTCAATGGCCCGGATGCGGGAGAAATGACGCCTTACCGAATAGTAAAATCCTTTATGGCCCATCATCAGGGAATGAATTTAGTTGCAATCAATAACTATCTGAACCAGGGGATCATGCGCAGACGGTTTCATACGGAACCCATGATAAGGGCGGCAGAAGTACTGCTGGAGGAAAAGAGGCAGACTCATCTGGTTTCCACCGCCAAGAGAGGTTATACAATTAATTTCAGCAAGCTGGAATTCAAGGAAGTTGCTTACGGCAGCCGGTATATCAACAGTACGGCGCCCGCGATGCCGATCGCAGGGTATTTATCAAACAGCAAATACTCCCTGCTGCTGACATCCGATGGGGATGGCTTCAGCAGCTATGGGAACCGGATGCTGTACCGATGGAGAGCGGATTCCTATGCCAATACCGGCCACTATATCTATATCAAGGAGCTGGGACAGAATACAGTCTGGAGCAGCGCCTACCATCCGACCAGAAAAGAACCGGATTCCTACCAGGCGGTACTGTCCCACCATGGGGTTGAATTCAAACGAAGGGATGGCAGCATCACAACCCACACCACCGTCAGTCTCTCACCGGACCATACGATGGAAATCCGTAAACTGGAGCTGACGAATCACGGAAAGGAAATAAAACAGCTGGAAATCACCAGCTATCTGGAGGTGGTCAGTGACAGCCATCTGGCGGAACTCTCCCATCCCTCCTTTAATAAATTATTCATTGAGAGTGAATATGTGGAAGGCCAGGCTATCTTCCTGTCCAGGAGAAGAAGCAACAGGGAGGAAGAGAAGCCCTATGTGATGCATATGGTGCGTACCGGGGCCAAACTGCTGGGTAATGTGGAGTATGAAAATGACCGGATGAAATTCATCGGCAGGAACAATACGACCGAAAACCCGGAAGCAGTAATGCATAGTATCCCCCTGTCTAATCAGGCAGGCTTCTGCAATGACCCGATTATGAGTCTGCGGCTCCTTATTACCCTGGGAGCGGGAGAGACTGCCGGTATATCCTTCCTGACCGGTGTTTGCGACAGCAGGGATGAGGCCTTGCAAATCGGAGAAGAGCTTAGGGCGCCTTACCGGGTGGATGATCTTTTGGAGAAATACAGACTTCAGAGTGAAATAGAGCTAAGATATCTGGAGATTACAAAGTCGCAGCTGAATGCTTTCCAGGAGCTGATCAGCCCCATATTCTATCCCTCCGTTTATTACAGGGGTCCGGAGCAAAATATCAGAAGGAACTGGAAAAACCAGAGCTTTCTCTGGAAATTTGGGGTATCCGGTGATAATCCGATTCTGTTGCTGGCGGTGGATTCCATTGAAGAAGAAGGAGTCATCCGGGATGTATTAAAGGCATATGAATATCTGAGAATCAACCGTATTACGGCGGATTTGATTATATTAATCGACGCGAAGCATGGGTATCTTCAGGAAGTGGATGACCTCATAGGCGATATGACCAGTTCTCTGCGGATTTACGATGCGGACAATGACAGGCCGGGTTTCTTCGTCCTGCATACGTATCAGATGATTCCCGCCGAGATTGATCTTTTGTATACGGCTGCCAGGGTGGTATTCAATAAAACTGCCGGTATCTATCATAGTGTGACCGATTTACGGTTTAGCAGCAAATGGGAATGATTCGTAACGTATTATAAAGGAGGAAGAGGTTTGGAGTCAGGAGCTGACCGGATGTATGAATATTTTAACGGGTATGGCGGTTTTATCAAGGATGGGACGGAGTATGAAATCCGGCTTGAGAATGGCATCAAGCCGCCTGTTCCCTGGATTAATGTAATAGCAAATAAGAATTTTGGATTCCATATCTCCGAATCCGGGGCAGGTTTTACCTGGGCTTATAATAGCAGGGAGAATAAGATAACCCCCTGGTCCAATGATCCGGTCAGTGATCCCGCAACAGAGATCATCTACATTATTGATGAGATCACAGGGGATATCATGACGCCGGTATCCCTGGGGAGAACGGACAGAGGAACCTATCTGGCCCGTCACGGCTTCGGATACTCGACCTTTCTTCATGAGGAGAAGGAGATCAAACAAGAGCTTAAGGTATTCACCCCTTTGGAAGAGCCTTTGAAGCTTTGGGAACTGAAGCTGACGAATCAATCGGATAAGGTGAAATATCTGGGGCTGACCTATTATGTGGAGTGGGTCCTTGGTACGCAGCGGGAGCATACAAATCCCTATATACTGACCTCATATAATAATGAACATGAGTATCTGTCCGCCAGGAATGTCTATACCTTCCATTTTAAGGACAGCATGGCCTTTCTGTTCTCCAGTGAGATGATTACCGGATATACCGGTGACCGGCAGGAATTTCTTGGCCGAAAGGGTACTCTTTTGGAGCCGAGGGGCTTGGGGCGTAAGCTATCCTGTAATACCGGAGTCGGTTTGGATTCCTGCGGAGTTATTCAGGTTTCCGTAACTATTAAACCGAATGAGAGCAAAGTAATCCTGTTTGGCCTGGGAGAAAGCAATGATGCCGGAGAAATCAGCAGGCTGCGGCAAAAGTACAGGGATATCACAAAGGCAGCGGAGGAATTGGAGCGAGTAGGCGCCTACTGGGAGAAGAAGCTGGGAGCCATTACGGTTAAGACGAAGGACCGGGCCATTGACTTCCTTGTTAACGGATGGCTCCTGTATCAGACGATTTCCTGCAGAATCAATGCCAGGGCCGCCTTCTACCAATGTGGAGGCGCCTATGGCTACAGGGACCAGCTGCAGGACACCCTGGCCTTAACCTTTACGGAACCGGAGGCATTGAGACGGCAAATTCTGATTGCCTGCAGCAGACAATTTGAGGAGGGAGATGTCCAGCACTGGTGGCACCCGCCTATGGGAGTCGGGGTACGTACCAGAATTACCGATGATTTATTATGGCTGCCCTATGCGACGGCGGCCTATATCAGGAATACCGGAGATTACTCCATATTGGAGGAGAAGGTTCCGTATATCAAAGGTCCGCTGTTAAATGAGGACCAGCACGATATCATGGTGACCCCGGAATTGTCGGAGCTGTCGGAAAGCGTCTATGAGCACTGCAAGAAGACGATCCGGATTACCCGTTTCGGCGAACATGGATTGCCTTTGATGGGCGGAGGCGACTGGAATGACGGCATGAATGAAGTTGGCAAGGAGGGGAAGGGAGAGAGTGTGTGGCTGGCCTGGTTTCTCTATACCCTCCTGGGAGATTTTATTCCGGTCTGCAGGTATCAGGGAGAGACAGATTATGCCGGGGAGCTGGAGGCAAAAAGGGAGAAGCTGCTTCAAAGCATTGAGAAGCACACCTGGGATGGGGAGTGGTATCTCAGAGCATTTTATGATGATGGTTCAAAGCTTGGCTCGAAGGATAATGACGAGTGCAGAATAGATTCCATCAGCCAGTCCTGGAGCGTGATTTCCGGAGGCGCCGGGAAGGAACGGGCGGCTGCGGCGATGCAATCGGCATGGCGGTATCTGGTCCTGGAGGATGTGGGAATATCCCTGCTGCTTTCGCCTCCTTTTAATAGAACCAGCAAAAATCCGGGTTATATTAAAAATTATCTTCCCGGAATCCGGGAAAATGGGGGACAGTACACCCATGCGGCAGTCTGGCTTGCTATCGCTACGGCTGTCATAGGAAATTATGATATGGCATATAAGCTGTTTACAATGTTAAATCCGATCCACCTTACCCATAAAAAGAGCAATGTTTTGAGGTATGAGAAGGAGCCTTATGTAATGATTGCGGATATTTCCCTGACTCCTCCCTATGCCGGAAAGGGAGGCTGGAGCTGGTATACCGGTTCCGCCGGCTGGATGTATCAGGGACTGGTGCACTGGTTTTTTGGTATCCGAAAGGAAGAGGACTGGCTGATCATTAATCCGGCAACTCCGGTAAGCTTCGGAGAGTTCTCGGTACATTACCGTTATGGAACTTCCCTTTATGATATCCAGGTAAACAGCAGAAGCAGGGGAGAATTATCCGTACAGGAAATAACGGCGGATGGACAAAAGATCCCGGGAAACCGGATAAAATTAGTGGATGACGGTAAAACCCATCAAATCATCGTCTGAAACCGCATCCGTACAAAAATAAGGAATAATCAAGCTGGTCCCCGTATATGCATTTTCTGAAAGGGTGAGGAAAATGATACATCATAAGGGGACCAATTCTATCGAGACCAACCGGCTGTTTTTACGCAGATTTGAGGACCGGGATGCAGAGGCTATGTACAATAACTGGGCCAGTGATCCGGAGGCGGTGAAATTCCTGCCCTGGGGGCCCCATCAGAACCCGGAGGTAACAAGAAAGCGGGTCAGGGATATTATAGTACGATATGAAAACAATAATTATTATAACTGGGCAATTTGCAGAAAGTATAACAACATTGCCATCGGGTCCATCAGTGTGGAGCTATTTAATGATTTGGAACAATCCTGCGAAGTGGGGTATTGTCTGTCCAGGGAATTCTGGAGCCGGGGAATAATGACGGAGGCGCTTCGGGCGGTCATGCATTATCTGTTCTATGAAATCAGTTATCAAAAAATTGTTGCCAGGCATGACGTACTGAATATCGCATCCGGAAGAGTTATGCAAAAGAGCGGTATGAGCTTTGAAAAGCTTCTTTATCATGTCAGCAGGCGCAGAGACGGAAGTGATTGTGACTGCGCCGTCTATCGGAAATATATCTGGGAGGATGCCTGACTTATCTTAATCATTCTCAGAACAAGAATAATCTTATGTTCGGATTGCCATTTCCTATCAAGAAGTGATAATATTGGATTAGACAAGCCTCTCTGGCGGACAGGCAGGAGGGATGTTCTAAAAAAATATGGAGGATGTATATGTTAAAGGAATTTAAAAAATTCGCTTTAAAAGGTAATATGATTGATCTTGCTGTCGGTATTATTATCGGCGGAGCTTTTAACGGTATCGTCAACTCCCTGGTTAACGATATCATTATGCCGCTTCTCAGTGTATTTACGAAGAGGATTAACTTCGGCAATCTGTTTTTTACCTTAGACGGCAAGAGCTATAATACGCTCGCCGAAGCAGAGGCGGCAGAAGCAGCAGCGGTTAAGTACGGTACGTTTATATCCGGGGTCTTGAATTTTATCATAATGGCCTTTGTCGTATTTCTCCTGGTCCGATGGATCAATAAAATGAAGAAGCCTGAGACAGCCGCGGCACCTGACACAAAAAAGTGCCCCCGCTGCCTGTCGGATATCAATATTCAGGCATCCAGATGCCCCCATTGTACATCGGAGCTCAGCAATTCCTGACCGGCAGATGGAATTTCACTTGCGGCATGCATAATAAAACGCTATTGTGCCAATCGTAATAGTGATGCCGATAGCCGAATTTCACTTGTACTCCATGGCAATAATTGCTATAATATAGTATAAACGTAGTGAGCATATGCAAGCCTGCTTATGTATTCCGATTGGAGCAACAAGATCATGAACGCGCATTATGTTCATGATATATCATGGACCGTGCGGCAAAATCCGGCATATGATAAAGTAATAAAGCTACAGGTAGGAGAATTCGAATGCTGAAAAGGTTTTATCCAAAGAGAATAGCAGATTCTGCTTATGTGATCGATTATCAGAAATTATATAATGAAGGCTACCGAGGAATTATATTTGATATAGACAATACACTGGTAGAACACGGGGCCGATGCCAATCAGAAGGCAATTGACCTGATTGCCGGGCTGAAGAAGATCGGGTTTCAGGTGTGCCTGATTTCCAACAACAAGGAGGAACGGGTCAGCAGGTTTAACAGGGAGATTAAGGTGAAATTTATCCATAATGCCCAGAAGCCTGCCAGAAAGAATTTTATCAAGGCAACGATGCTGATGGGCACAACCATAAAGAATACGGTTTTTGTCGGAGACCAGCTGTTTACCGACGTATTCGGTGCGAATCGGGTGGGCATGCTGACGTATTTTGTGAAGCCTATCGGTCCGAAGGAAGAGATACAGATTGTATTCAAACGCAAATTGGAACGCATCGTTTTGAAACAATATCGGAAGGATTTGAAACGTGGAAGGATTACAAAGGAATAATATTATCCTGATCGGGTTTATGGGTTCCGGCAAAACCAGTGTCGGAAAGCATCTGGCTCTGCGTATGGGCTTTGACTTTCTGGATACCGATGTGAGGATTGAGCAGAAAGAACGAAAAACCATCCCTGAGCTTTTTAATTCTATGGGTGAGGAATATTTCCGGACCCAGGAAACAAGGCTCCTTGAGGAGCTTATGTCTTCGGCGGAAGGAATTATCGTATCCACCGGCGGCGGGATGCCTTTAAGGGAGGAGAACAGGGAGCTGTTGAAAAAAACAGGCTTTGTGGTATATCTGAAAGCCTCCAACGAGACAATCGTCGGCCGGCTGCAGGGAGATACCACCCGGCCCCTTCTTAGGGGGGAAGAGCTTACAAAGAAGGTGGAGCGGCTGCAGGGAGAGAGGATGCAGGCCTATATGGCCGCAGCCCATCTTACGATAGATACGGACAACCTGTTACCGGAGGAACTGGCGGAGGAAATCCTAAAGGAATACCGGAGGCAACGTTCAGGCTGTATCAGGGATAAGGAGGATGAGAATGAGGATATTGGTAATTAACGGACCAAACTTGAATTTCCTTGGAATCAGAGAAAAAGGCATCTACGGAAGCGAGGATTATGACCATTTGCTTGGACTTCTGGAGAATAAAGCGATGGAATTGGGAGTGACGATCGAGACCTTCCAAAGTAATTGTGAAGGGGAGATCATTGATCGTCTTCAGAAGGCTTATTATGACAAAATAGAGGGCATCATCATAAATCCCGGAGCTTATACCCATTACAGCTATGCCATCCGGGACGCTCTTGCCAGCCTTACTGTGCCGAAGATTGAAGTACATATCTCCAATATCCATCAGCGGGAGGAATTCCGTCACGTTTCCGTCACGGCTCCTGCCTGCAGCGGACAGATTACGGGTCTTGGCCTGCAGGGATATCTTTTGGCAGTGGATGCCATTGTTAAATCAAATATAAAAATATAAGTAATACAAAGGACATGCTTCAAAAAGACATCGATCAGGAGGACAGGGATAAGATATGGATAATTATAAAAAGGTGCAGGAGATTATCAGCCGGTTGGAGCTGGAGGCAGCTCTGATCTCCAATGGGAATAATATGAGGTATGTCAGCGGCTATGCCGGCGAGACCGGTTATTTGTATATCTCAGGCAGCAGGCGTGCCGTAATCACCGACTCCAGATATACAATTCAGGCTGAGCTGGAGGCAGAGGGCTATGAGGTCATAACCATCGGAAATAACGGCTATGAGGAAGCGATTAATGATATCCTGAAATCAGAGCGGGTCAATCGGCTTGGCTTTGAAGCAGAGGATCTGCTCTATGCAAAATATCAGAATTTAAAGGACAAGGTCCGGGTTGACGAACTGATCCCAATCAAGGACGAGATAACGCGGCTGAGGAGAATTAAATCCCCGAAGGAGCTGGAATATATCCGTCGGGCAGAAGAGATTGGGGACAATGTATTTACGGATATTCTGGACTTTATTAAGCCGGGCATGACCGAGCTGGAGGTGGCTGCCAGAATAGAATATCTTCTTAAGCTGTACGGAGCGCAGAGGGTCAGCTTCCCGGCGATAATCGCTTCCGGGATTCATTCCTCCATGCCCCATGCGGTACCGACGACGAAGAAGATTGAGAACGGAGATTTCCTTACCATGGACTTCGGCTGTGTTTATGAGGGCTATTGCTCGGATATGACCAGAACGGTAGTAATCGGTAAGGCCTCGGATAAGCAGAAGGAGATCTATAATCTTGTTCTGGAGGCCCAGACCGCGGCGCTGGATGTAATCCGGGCCGGCTTAAAGGGTAAAGAAGTTGATAAGGCAGCCAGAGATATCATCTATGGGGCGGGCTATGAGGGGTGCTTCGGCCATGGGCTGGGGCATAGTGTCGGACTGTTCATTCATGAGAATCCCAGATTGTCGCCCCTGGAAGAGGATTTCCTGGAAGCGGGTATGATAGAGACGGTGGAGCCCGGTATTTATGTCAAGGGCTTCGGTGGTGTCAGGATTGAGGATCTGGTGGCTGTTACCGAGACGGGATGCGACAATTTCACCCACTCCGAAAAGAAGCTGATTGAACTATAATCCGGTCAGGAATAGACAAAAAATAGTTGTTGCAAATTATGACAGTTTATTATACACTAGAATGTAGTCAATTTTAAGGAGGAGTTTTGAGTATGGTTTCAGCAGGCGATTTCAGAAACGGCTTGACAGTTGAAATAGACAATGGCGTATACCAGATTATCGAGTTTCAACATGTAAAACCCGGTAAAGGCGCGGCATTTGTAAGAACGAAATTAAAAAATATCAAGAATGGCGGCGTGGTAGAGCGTACCTTCCGTCCCACTGAAAAATATCCGCAGGCGCATATTGAAAGAAGCGAGATGCAGTATTTATATTCCGATGGGGATCTCTTCCATTTTATGAATGTGGAAAATTATGAGCAGATCGGTATGAACCAGGATGCCATTGGCGATTCTCTTAAGTTTGTCAAAGAAAATGATATGGTTAAGATGCTTTCCCATAATGGACAGGTCTTTGCAATCGAACCTCCTTTATTTGTCGAGCTTCTGATTACGGATACCGAACCCGGTTTCAAGGGTGACACCGCACAGGGAGCTACAAAGCCCGCGGTAGTTGAGACAGGTGCAACGGTCTATGTACCTTTATTCGTAGAGCAGGGCGACAAAATCAGTATTGACACAAGAACCGGCGAGTATATGAAGAGAGTGTAAATAAGTATTTCGATTTTTATATGGCGTAATTAACGGAAAATGCGGTTTTCTGTTAGTTGCGCTATTTTGTACGCTTTTAGAAAACCTATTGGGAGACTTACATATGAAAGCTAAAATATTTATGATAACCGCCATGCTCATCTTCGGAAGCATTGGGTTATTTGTGATCAGGATACCGCTTCCTTCTGCACAGATCGCACTGGCGAGAGGCCTGACCGGAAGCGTATTCCTGCTGGGGGCCAGCCTCCTGATGAAGAAGAAGCCCTTCCTGCCTGCTATCCGGAAGAATGGGATTCTTCTGGCTGCATCCGGTGCGGCGATCGGCTTTAATTGGATATTGTTATTTGAGGCGTATAAGTATACCTCAATCGCTACGGCAACCCTAAGCTATTATTTTGCTCCGGTAATCGTTGTATTTGTGTCCCCGCTGGTGCTGAAGGAACGGCTGACCGGCAGGAAGATACTGTGCATTCTGGGTGCTATGGCCGGAATGTTCATGATCGCAGGCAGCGACAGCTCCGGCAGCTTTCAGGTGAGGGAGCTGATTGGAATCGGCTTTGGCCTATCCGCTGCTGTTCTATATGCCAGTGTGGTATGTATGAATAAGTTCATGAAGGGTTTAACCGGGTTAGACACCACGCTGGTCCAGATTGCCACGGCAACTCTGGTATTGATTCCCTATAATCTTATTCAGGGGGACATAAGCTTCGGGGAAATGAATGTGAAGGGATGGACTATTCTGATCATTATGGGCTTGGTGAATACCGGCATCGGATATCTGCTCTATTTTACTTCATTTCAGGAACTGGATGGACAGACCGTCGCGATCTTCAGCTATATTGACCCGATTTCTGCCATTATTATGTCCGCCGTTTTCCTGGGAGAGTCTATGAACGGTCTCCAGCTTCTTGGCGGAATGATGATTCTCGGAGCGGCCTATTTAAGCGGTAAAGTGTCACGAATGACCTCAAGCAATTCTTTATAAATCAGATCAATTAACTCCTCGGAAAGTTTTTTATCAAGAAAATGCTCCACAGCCTGCTTGGCCTGGGCGACCAGCATCTCCAGGCCGGTAACGGCCTTGATGTTTAACTCCTGTGCCTGAAGGGTCAGCTTTGTCCGGAGTGGATTGAAGATGGCATCCAAAACGGCTTCACAGCGGCGGAAGCTGGAAAGATCCAGGGGAGAGGCCTCCGTATTCGGATACATGCCGCAGGGGGTAGTATTTACGATAATCTCAGCGTCGGTGTGGTTTCGGTAACATTCCTCATAGGTGATGGTGTCCTCCGTTTCACGGCGGTTTACAATCAGAAGCTCTGAAGCCCCCAGATCTCTCAGCAGGGTCCTGACCGTATGGGAGGTTCCTCCGTTCCCCAGCACCAGGCATTTTCTGCCCGTTACTTCTATCCCGTGATGCATCAGCATGTACAGAAAGCCGTAGTAATCGGTATTATAACCGGTTAGACGGCCGTTTTTATTTACAATGGTATTGACAGCGCCTATTTTTGCCGCCAGGGGATGAAGCTCATCCAGATAGGGGATGACCGCCTGCTTATAAGGGATCGTCACATTAATTGCCGTAAAAGCCCTCGCTTCCATAAATCTCTCAAATTCCTCCCTGGTAAGGGGGATCAATTCATATGGATAATCCGCCAGCTTTTCATGTATCAGCTTCGAATAGCTGTGTCCCAATTTCTCTCCAATCAAACCGTACCTCATACGAATAACCATACCTCCTCTTAATCTGCCGCCGCAGCTTTTATCTTTCCCGGAATAGCTTACACAAAGGATAATATAGAAACCCAAAGATTGCAAGTTCTTTTCTTTCCATATATTCGGAATATTTTATTTCTGAGGGAATATATTGTTTTAAGAGCGGGTGGATAAGCTATCCGGGATGCCATAAACAGAAGGAAGGTAGACGAATGAATACGAAAGACGAGCTTCTTAAAATCTTATCACTGAAATTAAGGACTGTTCTTGGCAAGCTTCAGATTGAATTTGATAACCTTCAGGAAATGCGGCTCCGGATGAATGCACCTCTCCTGATTATTTATGAAAACAGGGAATATTTTGTCACAGAAGAGGCGAAAGTAGTCAGTAACCCTGCCCAAGGAATCATTATAACCAAAAATGAGATCCGCGAGACTATGGAATACATCAGCAATTATTCCCTGTATGCCTTTGAGGAGGAGATTAAGCAGGGGTTTATCACAATCAGCGGGGGACACCGTATCGGACTGGCCGGTAAAATTATCGTGGAGGATGATGGTATCAAGGGGATGAAGCATATCTCCTTTATCAATATCCGACTGGCCCATCAGGTGAAGGGCTGCGCAGATCCGGTTCTGCCGTACCTGATCAATGATAAAGCCAACGGCATCTGCCATACGCTTATCATTTCTCCGCCCCGGTGCGGCAAAACGACGATGCTAAGGGATCTTATCCGCCAGCTGTCGGATGGAACCCCATATCTTAAAGGGATGTCTGTCGGAGTTGTGGACGAGCGTTCCGAGATCGGAGCCTGCTATATGGGAACTCCGCAGAATGAGCTGGGAATCCGAACCGATATTCTGGATTGCTGTCCGAAGGCAAAGGGAATGATGATGCTGATAAGATCCATGTCCCCTCAGATCGTGGCGGTGGACGAGATTGGTTCACAACAGGATCTGGAAGCAATTGACCATGTCATAGGATGCGGCTGTAAGCTGATAGCGACGGTTCATGGCAGTTCAATCGAGGATATCAGGAACAAGCCGGTATTGGGGGAATTGGTCCGAAAGAAGCTTTTTGAACGATATGTCATTCTGAGTAATACAACCGGGATCGGACATCTGGAAGAGATTTATGATGCGGCCGGACGACAGATCTATGTATCCGGCTGACGGTCAGTAAAGTATTTAAGCTGCTGCCGGCAGCATGGAGGGTAAAGGGGGACAATCTGTATGTTAATGAAAATGTTTGGATGTATTCTGGTGATCCTGTCATCTGCCGGAATAGGTTTTTTCTTCAGCAATGAGATGAGATGCAGGATTGAGGATCTGAAGGTATTAAGGAAGCTGGTCATGCTGCTGCGGGGAGATATCCGTTACGGGAATACTCCGCTGCCGGAGGCGATTAACGCCATTGCCAGAAGGCATAGCGGCAATTTCAGTCCCTTTTTTAACAAGATTGCGGCCCGGCTGAGTGAGCTGTCCGGACAAACCTTTCAGGATATTTGGAGGGAGGCGGTGGAAAATGAGTTGAAGGACACCTCATTATCGAAGAAGGACAAGTCGCAATTACTGCAGTTCGGCGAAAACCTGGGGTATCTGGACAAGGATATGCAGATGAATACCCTGGATCTCTTTCTTGCCCAGTTGGAGGATGAGACGAAGGAGCTGACGAAGACCGTAAAGGAGAAGGCATATCTGTATAACAGCCTGGGGATTATGGCAGGTATTTTCATTTCAATCGTGATGCTATAATGCTGTGTGAATTACACCAAGGGGATGAGTCTTATAGAGTTGCTGGATAAAAGCCGGTGGAAAACACTGAGATTTTAGTGCCCATGAAGCGGCAGCGTGGAGGTAAGTGTGAAGAAAAAGCATCTTCACACAGGAAGAATTACAGAGTTCGCACAAAGTTGCTCACTCCTTGTTCTTCCGGCTCTGTGAGCTGCCATGAAGCGGCAGCGTGGAGGTATATATGGACGTATTTTTAATTTTGAGGATAACATTGGTCGGAATATTGGTATCGGTTGCCAATCAGCTTCTTAAGCAGGCAAATAAAGATGAGTTAGCCTTCCTCACCAGTCTGGCCGGGATAATTCTGGTACTATTTTGGCTGCTGCCTTACATAACAGAATTGTTTACGACATTTAAAGCATTGTTCAATATATTATAACCGGTATGGTTTGTATAGATTTCACAATATGAAAGAAAAGATTTTTTGCATTAGTATGAGGAGGTATGGTTAATCCTATGACGAAAGTAGCCATAATCGGTATCGTAGCTATTTTAGCCGGCATTATATTTAAAAAGGGGAAGGAGGAGTATTCCCTCTATATCAGTCTTGCCGCCTGTTTTACCATACTGCTCTTATTCGGCATAGGTAAGCTGGAGATCATTCTGGATACCGTAAATAAGCTCCAGAGTTATATCAAAATCAATAAATCCTATATAGATATACTGGTAAAAATTATCGGAATTACCTACATTACGGAATTCTCGGCAGCCCTTTGCAAGGACTCCGGATACCAGGCCATTGGGGAACAGGTGGAACTGGTCGGTAAACTGACCATTCTTGCCATCAGTATGCCGATCCTTTTAGCCTTACTCGATACCATAAATAATTTTCTTACAGCATAGCATGAGACATGCCCGGCCGGATTGATACGGTTGACGTGATGCTAAGGAGGATTACATACAATGAATATTAGGACAAGAAGACTGTCCGGCAAGCTGCTTTTTAAACTTATGATTGCCATGCTTTTGATACTGATATGTGTTTCGATCCGGACCAAGATCGCAAAAGCGGCAGGGCTGCCCGAGGATATCGACTATGAAGGGATTCAGGAGGTTATCGATGATATTATGGTAAATAAGGATTCAATTGATTTTGGAAGCTATGTCGGAAAGCTTATGAGCGGCGAAGAGACCTTCTCTATCACCAATATCGGAACTATGCTGCTTCACTCCGTCAAAAGCGAGGTTAAGGGAAACCTAAGCACCTTCGGACGGTTAATATCGATTGCACTGGTAGCTGCTATTTTTACGAATCTGTCCATGGCCTTTAAAAATAACCAGGTATCCGAGACAGGCTATTATGTGACCTATCTGCTGATGTTCGGCCTGCTGGTCAGCTCCTTCATTACCGCGTCGGCAATCGCCAGCTCAGCCATCTCGAAAATCTTGGATTTTATGAAAGCCCTGGTTCCGGCTTATTTTATGTCAGTGGGGTTCTGTACGGGAAGCGCCACATCCATAGTCTTCTACGAAGCCGCCCTGGTCATTATCAGTATCGTGGATCTGGTTCTTCTGAAGGTAGTCATACCGATGATAAATATCTATCTTGTTATTATGCTGGCCAACAATTTGTCTAAGGAGGACATGCTATCCCGACTGGCCGGCCTGTTTGAAACAATCATAAAATGGCTTCTGAAGAGCCTGTTGGCAGCCGTGGTGGGGTTTCAGGCAATCCAGGGGCTGATTGTTCCGATTGCCGACCAGGTTAAGAGATCGGCTTTACTTAAGGCGTCCTCGGCTATCCCCGGCATAGGCAATACCATCGGAGGGGTGGCAGAGACAGTATTGGGGGCAGGAGTGCTGTTAAAGAATGCGATCGGAGTCGCCGGTTTGGTGGTGATCCTGGTTATCTGCGCCGTACCCTTAATGAAGCTTATGATCCTGACCCTGATCTTTAAATGTGGTTCGGCGGCGCTGCAGCCCATCTCTGATAAACGGATGATCGAATGCATCAGTGCGTCCGCCAAATCCTCGGAGATGCTGATGCATTCCGTATTTGTGGGAACCGTATTGTTCCTGCTTTCCATCACGATCGTAGCCGTATCGACCGGAGGGGTGAAGTAGCATATGGGTGAATTGTATGCGTGGGTTAGAAATATTATTGTTTACCTGATTCTGAATACGATTATCATGAATCTTCTGGGGAACAGCAGCTATAAAAAATATGTCGGTATCGTATCCGGAATGATACTTGTTCTGATCGTGATCTCCCCCTTTTTAAAGCATATGGATTTGACGGATAACCTGGAACACTATCTGGGAGCCAATGAATTTGCTGTCGAAGCCTCGGACTTTAAAAATGACCTCAGGGCAATGGAGGAGAAGCAGCTGGAGCAGATATTCGCAGAATACAGCAGCAGGGTCAAAAGCCAGGTAGAAACCATACTGCTGGGAGAAGGACTTAAGCTGACGGATTTTAAGCTGATCCTAGACCGTGATGCGGAAAGCACCGGTTTTGGCGGTATCCTTCAGATGATAATCAAAGCGGCTTATGACAATCACGAGGAGAAAAAAAAAGACAGGATTATCATTGAGGACATCGTAATCAACGATACAAGCCGTAGCATAAAAAAGGATGGAAAAACGCCGGCAGATGCCCCTTCTCCTGCCGAAATTAGTATAAAAATTAAATTATCGGACTTCTATAATATAGAACCGGATAATATAAATATTAGTATACAGGGAGGATAATATGGATAAAAAGAAAATTTCCCTGAAGGAAATAGGACTACCGAAGCTGGTCATGATTTTTGTGGCCGGCATCCTTCTCATAATATTATCAGTTCCGAATCTCTTTGGTAAGGAGGAGGCGAAGAATAAAACTTCCAGTGATAATATCATAACACAGAAAAAAGAGACGAATACAACAAGCTATGATATGAATACTTATATAGCAGAAATGGAAGAAAAGCTGGAGAATGTCCTTAGGAAGGTAAATGGGATTGGTGATGTGAAGGTTATGATAACCTTAAAAGCCTCAAAAGAACAGATAGCACTGAAGGATAGTCCGTATACGCAGGAAGGCTTGAACGAAGTAGATGGGGAGGGCGGAAGCAGAACAGACAATCGTATTCAGCGGGAAGACAGCACCGTTCTGGTAACCGATGATAATGGAAATACAATACCTTACATAGTGCAGGAAATTGAACCGGAAGTAGAAGGGGTTATCGTAATAGCAGAGGGAGGAGACAATCCCAGGATAGCAATGGATATCATGGAAGCGGTAGAGGTATTATTTAACGTACCCCTGCATAAAGTTAAAGTAATGAAGATGAGCGATGGGATTAAATGATCAGGAGGTTTATAAATGAAAAATATATTTAAAAAGAATCAGATCATAATAACTGCATTAGCAATTATGATTGTGATCGCCGGTTATTTAAGTTTTACCAACAATGATAAACCGGATGCGGGCAATACCGTGGAAACCACAAGTTCGGACCTGGATGGGCTTGTTTCAGAGCTGGATGGAATGGACCTGGTGCAGGATACGACAACGGACGATACCGATGATACTTTGACCGATACGGATACCGATGCGGAGGACTTGGCGGATGACACCGGGGAGGCAGAAACCACGGCTGAGGACGACAACGATGAAACTACTCCGGTAGATACGGAAAGTGATTCGGATGAGCTTGGAGATATCTCCGACGAGGATATCTTATCAGCGGCGAATGATGTTTCCGATACCGGTGAGATTAACCTTGAGGATGGCGTTCCCGGAGAGGCAGTTCTTGCAAGTACCACGATCGAAGCCGGTTATTTCTTATCCAATAAGATGGAGAGGGAACAGATGCGTGCCAGAAATAAGGCTACATATAAAGAAATCATGGAGAGCCCGGATGTAACGGAAGCATTAAAACAGGATGCAATTAACCGGATGATCGAACTTACGGAAATTGCGGAAAAAGAGAATGTAACGGAAATCCTTCTTGGAGCCAGGGGCTTTGATGGTGCATTGGTGAGTATTAATGAAGGCAAGGTAGATGTTATCATCAATGCAGAAAGCATCAGCGACCAGCAGCTTGCAATTATTGAAGAGGTTGTAAAGAATAAAACTGAAATATCCGTAGCCAATATGACGATTGTTCCGGTTGTAACGGAAGAATAATGAAAAAATATTATTTACAATTGAAAAAGTTGACCAGTTTGGTATAATACTATATAATAATGAAATATATAGGAAGACCAGATGATTATAGGAACCAAGGAGGTATCTGCCGTGAACAAAGAACCTGAAATAAGGAATACTTATAAAATACATGAAAATGGCAAGGTTGGAGAGGTACAGATTGCGGATGAAGTGGTAGCCGTGATCGCCGGTCTGGCAGCAACCGAAGTTAAGGGTGTTGCTGCAACAAGCGGTAATGTAACCAATGAGCTTGCCGGAAGGCTGGGTAAGAAAAACTTATCAAAGGGAGTAAAGGTTCTGGTAAGCCCGGATGCGGTTTCGGTGGATATGGCCTTGACCCTGGAATATGGTTATGGTATCCTGGAGACGGCGCAGCAGGTTCAGGAAAAGGTCAAATTAGCGATTGAGAATATGACCGGGTTATCGGTCAAGGAAGTTAACATCCGGATCGCGGGAGTTAATATCGTAAAAGAATGATGGCTGCCAAACAACCCTTAGATGTGAATTTAAGGGTTGTTTATTCGTGTTTAAAAATGAGCTGCCGGAATTGGCCGGCACAGATAAATTAGGAGGTTACCCCGCTGTGACAAGAAGAGAAATGAGAGAGCACATTTTCCTTATGCTGTTCCGTAAGGATTTCTATGAGGCAAATGAGCTAAAGGAGCAGATGGAGCTGTATATCGCAGATCTGAAGGAGCCGACCGTAGAGGAATATGCTTATCTTACGGGCAGGTGTAACGCAGTAGTGGACAGGCTGGGTGAGATCGACAAAGCCCTTTCCGAGGCAGCCAGCGGCTGGAAATTAAATCGAATGGGTAAGGTGGATCTGACGATACTCCGTCTCGCTGTCTATGAAATGCGGTATGATGATGACATACCGGTGAAGGTAGCGATCAACGAGGCGGTAGAGCTGGCAAAAACCTTTGGCGGGGACGAGTCACCGGGCTTTATCAACGGAGTGCTGGCAAAGCTGGCGTAAATAAAATATATTTCAGAATACTACCGGACAGATATAAGAAGTGGAGTGTTTATGAGTCAGGCATACTCGGTTACAGAGATAAATCAGTATATTAAGAATATGTTTCTTCGGGATCGGATTCTATCCCGTATCTATGTTAAGGGCGAGGTCTCGAATTGCAAATACCATACCTCCGGGCATATCTATTTCACATTGAAGGATACCCAGGGGCAATTGGCATGCGTGATGTTTGCGGGGCAGAGAAGGGGACTTACCTTTAAGCTGGAGGAGGGGCAGAGTGTCATAGTCCTGGGGAGTATTACGGTATATGAAAGAGACGGGAAATACCAGCTTTATGCCAATGAGATATTATTGGACGGTCTGGGAATTTTGTACGAGCGGTTTGAGAAGCTGAAGAAGGATCTGGAAGCGGAAGGACTGTTTGATCCCGCCCATAAGAAAAAGATTCCCCCGTATCCGAAAAGGGTGGGTATCGTCACTGCTTCCACAGGAGCGGCAATCCAGGATATTATTAATATCTCCCGAAGAAGGAATCCCTATGTGCAGCTAATTCTGTATCCGGCATTGGTGCAGGGTGCAGGAGCGGCGGAAAGTGTGGTGAAGGGCATCGGGACCTTGGACAAGCTCGGTGTGGATACCATCATTATCGGACGGGGCGGCGGTTCCATCGAGGATCTGTGGGCGTTTAATGAAGAGATTGTGGCACGGGCGGTATATGCCTGCAAGACCCCGGTTATCTCGGCTGTCGGACACGAGACAGACATCACCATTTCGGATTATGTGTCGGACCTTCGGGCGCCTACGCCGTCGGCGGCAGCAGAGCTGGCGGTAAATGATTATATGTCCTACATCAGTCTGTTGAGGGATTACCGCAGGCAGTTGACGAAGGCCATGCTGCAGAAGCTTACTCATTACCAATCCAGGCTGAAGGAACTGAGGCTTCGGTTGATTTATGCAAGTCCTTCCTATCAGATCAGGCAGA
Source organism: Bacillota bacterium (assembly GCA_023423335.1). Taxonomy (GTDB): domain Bacteria; phylum Bacillota; class Clostridia; order Lachnospirales; family Lachnospiraceae; genus Mobilitalea. The sequence continues at coordinate 69,579 of JAFAFU010000063.1, forward strand.
AGAGACAGCTTCTGGTAGATTTGGAGCAGAAGCTTCAGGACCGGATGAACCAGCGGCTGAAAGAGAAGAGACATCAGCTGGAGCTGTACATAGCCAGGTTGGAGGGCTTATCCCCCCTTTCAAAGCTGAGCAAAGGCTATGCGCTTGTTGCAGGTAAGGATAATAAACCCTTGCAGAGCATCAAGGGAGTTACCTACGGGGATTTGCTGACGATTTCCTTATTAGATGGGGATATCAGGGCCCGTGTCGAGGAAACCCTTGATAAGAAAAGAGAACTTTAAACATAGGTTGTACTTACCGCCCATGGGCGGAGGAATGGAGATAATTATGGCAGATAAAGAATTTCAATTAGAGAAATCCTTTGAGAAACTAAACGAATTAATCGAGGCATTGGAAAAGCCTGATATCAGCCTGGAAAATTCCTTTGCGATGTATCAGGAGGGCATGAAGCTTCTGAAAGCCTGCAATGATTCCATAGATAAGGTGGAGAAGGAACTGATTATATTAAGTGGAAATGGTGAGACAAATGAGCTTTGAGCTTGTACGGAAGCAGAAGGTATCAGAAATCGAAGCCATTCTGCATAAATTTATACCGGAGGAAGAAGGGGCGCAAAAATCTGTCATAGCGGCTATGAATTACAGCCTTACTGCCGGCGGAAAAAGGCTCCGGCCAATGCTGATGGAGGAAACCTTCCGGTTATTCGGCGGAAAAGACAGGGATCTGCTGGAGCCGTTCATGGCTGCAATCGAGATGATTCATACCTATTCCCTGGTGCATGATGATCTGCCCTGCATGGACAATGATGAATACCGCAGGGGAAGGAAAACCACCCATGTGGTATATGGTGAGGCTATGGCACTGCTTGCAGGCGATAGTCTGCTTAATTATGCCTTTGAGACGGCTTTTAGAGCATATCGCAGAATTCATGCAGCGGAGCCCCTTAAGGAACTGGAGTCTTATAAGAGAATACTGAAGGCCATGGATATTCTGTCGGCGAAGGCAGGAATTCACGGTATGATCGGCGGCCAGGTCATAGATATGGAAGGCCCTGTAAGCACAGTGGACCAAGCCCGTCTGGATCTGATGTACCGGTTGAAGACAGGTGCATTGATTGAAGCTTCCATGATGACCGGTGCGGTATTGGCAGGAGCCGGGGAAGAACAGGTAAAAAAGATAGAGGCAATTGCCGGGGATATCGGCCTTGCCTTCCAGATCAGGGATGATATCCTGGATGTAACGGGTAGTATGGAGGTATTGGGAAAGCCGGTATTCAGTGATGCCAGGAACGAGAAGACCACCTATGTCACAATCATGGGCATTGCCAGGGCAGAGGAGCAGGTCAGGATGCTCTCGAAGAGGGCGGTTAGTGCGTTTGATGACCTAAAGCTTGAGAATGAATTTTTAAGAGCATTGATCATGGAACTGATATCCAGAGAAAGCTAGTACAGCGTTCTGAAATTACCTTCTCAAATTGTCTGGTCTGATTTCTCATATACAGCAACGGTCAAGCCTCGTCGTAGCCCCACTACGACTGCGTTTGCCCATTACCGTCTATAAGAAATCATCCTCAGAAATTTGGGAAGGCATTTCAAGAACGTTGTACTGGACGAAGGAATATAATTACGGCAGCGGTAAGGCTGTCCGGAAATGAGGTGCATTATACTTGCCGAAATTATTAGATACGATTAATGGGGCAAATGATATAAAGAATATTAACCCGCAGGATTATAAAAAGCTCGCAGACGAGATCCGGGCCTTTCTGGTGAATAATATCAGCAGGACCGGCGGCCATTTGGCATCCAATCTGGGAGTCGTGGAGCTTACCATGGCTCTGCATCTGTCTTTGGAGCTTCCTCAGGACAAGCTGATCTGGGATGTGGGTCACCAGGCTTATATTCATAAGCTGCTGACCGGCAGAAGGGAACAATTCCCCAGTCTGCGGCAGATGGACGGAATCAGCGGCTTCCCGAAGATCGCGGAAAGCGAATGCGATTCCTTTGATACCGGGCACAGCTCCACAGCCATATCGGCAGCCCTTGGGCTTGTTAAGGCCAGGGATTTAAACGGACAAAAGCATAAGGTTGTAGCAGTTCTGGGAGATGGGGCCCTGACCGGCGGCATGGCTTTTGAAGCGTTAAATAATGCGGGCAGGCTAAAATCGAACTTAACCATCGTCCTGAACGATAATAACATGTCCATCTCTGAAAATGTGGGCGGTATGGCAAATTATCTGGCTAAGTTAAGGACGAATGCAAAATATACGGGCTTTAAGGAAACAATGGAGAACACCCTGACTCAGATGCCCGGTATCGGCAAAGCGGTCGTTAACCGCTTGAAGCGTTCCAAGGATGCGATCAAATACTTCATGCTCCCCAACATGTTTTTCGAGGACATGGGGCTTACTTATATCGGGCCGATTGACGGTCATAATATCAGCAGCCTGAGGGCGGCCCTGCATGCGGCTTCAAGGGCTAAGAAAGCGGTAGTTGTACATGTGATAACAAAGAAGGGGAAGGGTTATTCCCTGGCTGAAAAATATCCCAGCTGGTTCCATGCGATCGATTCCTTTGATGTCCGGAACGGTAAGCCGGTGAAGGCGGAAAAGGGGGTCTCCTATACGAAGGTTTTCTCTGAGGCAATGCTTCGTCAGGCGGAGAAGAATGACAAGGTGGTTGCCATTACGGCTGCCATGCCCCACGGAACCGGCTTAACGGAATTTAAGAAGAGGTATCCTGACCGGTTTTTCGACGTAGGCATTGCAGAGGAGCATGCAGTTACCTTTGCTGCCGGATTGGCATTGGGAGGCTTTCGCCCGGTGGTTGCGATTTACTCTACCTTCCTGCAGCGTTCCTATGACCAGATTATCCATGATGTCTGCATCAATAACCTCCCGGTTGTCTTTGCCATCGACCGCGCAGGTATAACCGGCAGGGACGGCAAAACCCACCAGGGTATTTATGATTTGTCCTTCTTGTCCCATATACCCAATCTGGCGGTGATGGCGCCCAAGAACGGACAGGAGCTTTCCGATATGCTGGCCTACGCATTGACCTATCCCGGACCGGTGGCAATCCGGTATCCGAAGGGGGATATCTACCAGGGCTTTTCGGACCTTAAAACTCTGATTGAATACGGAAAGAGCGAGGTGATCACGAGGGAGGATGGAATTGCGATTCTGGCAGTCGGCAGTATGGTGAAGACCGGGGCAGAACTGGCTGAGGACCTTCGGAAGGAAGGAATGCGGGCTTCCCTGATCAATGTAAGATTCGTTTCCCCTCTGGACCAGGAGCTGCTTGAGACACTTTCCAGGAAGCATAAGATATTTATCACAATGGAAGAAAATATCCGAAGCGGCGGCTTTGGCCAGAAGGTTTCGGATTACCTGTGTATGACAGGAAAACAGAAAATCAAACACATCAACATCTCTATACCGGATATGTATGTGGAGCATGGAAGTGTATGTGAGTTATATAGCAGACTGGGTCTGGATAAGGACAGCATCCTGTCCAGGATACGGAAGGAAATGAAGTAATCCGCTTTGCATCGGCGGTATGGAGGAGTAGTGTGAAGGAACGGTTGGATGTCCTATTAGTGAATCGGAATTTGGCGGAGTCCAGAGAAAAAGCAAAAGCCATCATCATGTCCGGCAGCGTATTCGTGGACGGTCAGCGGGAAGACAAGGCCGGAAGCACCTTTCCGGAGGAGGTCCGGATTGAAGTCAAAGGAAATCCGCTCAAATATGTCAGCCGTGGAGGCCTGAAGCTGGAAAAAGCCATGGACCAATACGGGATCAGCCTGATGGGAAAGGTCTGTATGGATATCGGAGCTTCCACCGGAGGCTTCACAGACTGCATGCTGCAAAACGGTGCGGTATTAATCTATGCCGTGGATGTCGGGACGAACCAGCTGGCCTGGAAGCTGCGGCAGGATGAACGGGTTATCTCCATGGAGAAAACGAATATCCGTTATCTGCTTCCGGCAGATATCAGAGACCCGATTGCCTTTGCCTCCATTGATGTATCCTTTATCTCTCTGATTAAGATTTTGCTGCCCGTCAGGGAACTGCTTGCGGAGGAGGGTGAGGTGGTCTGCCTGATCAAGCCCCAGTTTGAGGCTGGCCGTGATAAGGTCGGCAAGAAGGGAGTTGTCAGGGATGGCAAGGTACATCTTGAGGTTATAAAAAACGTTGCGGTATATGCCCATTCCATCGGCTTTGACCTGATCGACCTTAGTTATTCACCGATTAAAGGACCGGAGGGAAATATTGAATATTTATTATATATGAGGAAGCTGCCGCTGAACCGGTCAGAGGAAGAAGAATCGGCCGGCCGGTTAATTCCTCCGGAGAAGATCTATGCCGTCGTTGAACAGGCACATAAACTTTTGGCTGATTCATAGGATGAAATATTCTGAATATTCAAACGATACCGGTTTGAAGTTAGAAAGATGACTTGAAATTTATGGGATTATATGATAGACTTTCATAGTAATATTTATTCGTGCCGGATGTATTGTTTTACAATCATTTTTGAGGGTGAAGAGCTTTGGCGGGCTAAAAGGATGCTTGGGCTGGAGCCGGGGAGCAGTATAAGATATGGATCGTTTTCTGATTATTACGAATAAGGAAAAAGACAAGGACTACAGTGTAACGAATAAGATTGCTGCTTATATTGAGAGGGCCGGTAAACAGGCGGTACTTTCCAGGGTATCCTCCTTTCAGGAAGAGATGTCCTCCCGGATGGAGGATAAGAACCTTACGGAGAGAGCCCATGGCATAGATTGCGCTATTGTACTGGGCGGAGACGGAACTATTATCCATACGGCCAATGACCTGATGACCAGGGATATCCCGATTCTGGGTGTGAATTTGGGAACGCTGGGTTTTTTGGCAGAGATTGAGGAACAGAATATATTTGCCGCTTTGGACCGTTTATTTCAAGATGATTTTCGGATTGAGAAACGGCTGATGCTTCAAGGGAAGATTCTGTTCGATCGTGATATTACTGAATTCGCCTTGAATGACATCGTAATATCCAGAAAAGGCTTCTCCAGAATCATCAGTCTGGGCATCTATCTGAATGATGAGCTGGTGGATAATTTCCGCGGGGACGGCGTAATTATATCGACGCCCACCGGATCAACCGCATATAATTTGTCGGCAGGCGGACCTATTGTGAGTCCCCATGCGGATGTAATGATAATCACACCTATTTGCCCGCATTCCCTGAGTCCCAGAAGCATAGTGGTATCAGCAGAGGATACGATCCGGGTTGTCGTAGGTAAAAGTAAAAAGACGCAGGAAGCAGAGGCCAGTGTCAGCTTTGACGGACAAAAGGCCGTTGATCTTGGTACGGATGATGTAATCCTGATTAATAAAGCCAGATATAGTACAAGGCTGATAAGGCTCAGTCAGACCGGTATTTATGAAATTCTGCAATCGAAACTTAGCAACAGCGTGGATTGATTCACTATAAATAAAACAGAAAGGCACTGGTACGTGGATATGAAGATAAGCAGACAAAGTAAGATAATTGAGTTGATTAGTAAATATGATATTGAGACGCAGGAAGATCTGGCAGAAAAATTGATGCAGGACGGCTATAACGTTACGCAGGCAACCGTATCCAGAGATATTCGTGAACTGAAGCTGACGAAGGTAGCGGTGGATGGCGGAAGGCAGAAATATATCGTACTGCAGAAATCGGAACCCGGTATGAGTGAGAAATTCACCCGTGTACTCAGGGATGGCTTTTTATCCATGGATATGGCCCAGAATATCCTCGTAATCAAGACGGTTTCCGGTATGGCCATGGCTGTGGCGGCTGCTCTGGATGCCCTGCAGATGAATGCAATCGTTGGCTGTATTGCCGGGGATGATACGATTCTTTGCGCGATCAGATCCGTGGAGGATACCGTGGGCGTTATGGAGAAGCTTAACAGACTGATCAATAATACGGAACGGCCGGAATAAACGGTCTGCATAAGTTTGTGCCTGCGACATCCTCGGCGCAAACTAACGCAAAGGGCAGGATTATTTGTATGTTTTACTTGCTGAACCGTATAAACAGTGCTAAAATGTTTAAGGAAAAAGTAAGGAAAACATATTGCAGTGTTAATAAGGAGAATTCATATGTCAGGACATTCGAAATTTGCCAACATTAAACATAAGAAAGAACGCAATGATGCAACCAAGGGTAAGATATTTACAAAATTAGGCCGTGAAATAGCGGTTGCTGTTAAAGAAGGCGGTGCTGACCCAAATGCCAACAGCCGTCTTAAGGATATTATCGCAAAGGCAAAATCCAACAATATGCCGAACGATACCATCGACCGCAGTATTAAGAAAGCGGTCGGTGATGCGAATGCCGTGAACTATGAAAGTGCTACCTATGAAGGCTATGGACCAAATGGCATTGCCATCATCGTAGAGGCTCTTACCGATAATAAGAACAGAACCGCTGCCAATGTCCGCAATGCATTTACCAAGGGCTACGGCAATGTAGGCTCCATCGGCTGTGTATCCTTCATGTTTGACAGGAAGGGTCAGATCATCATTGACAAGGAAGAATGCGATATGAAATCGGACGACCTTATGCTGCTTGCACTGGATGCCGGAGCGGAGGATTTTGCGGATGAGGAGGACAGCTACGAGATTCTCACTGATCCTGACGCTTTCAGTGAAGTCCGTGAAAACCTTGAGAAAACCGGAATACCCATGGCTCAGGCTGACATCTCCATGATCCCCCAGAACTGGGTAGAACTCACGGAAGACCAGGACATCAGGAACATGAACCGAATTCTGGATTTACTTGACGAGGATGATGACGTACAACAGGTATATCATAACTGGGACGAGTAGGGAAAAAGGCTGAAAGTGGCTTGAAATAAGGGCTTTCTAAGATTTCAGATGTCAAAAAATGCACCAGTGATGATATACTGGATGCCTGTGAATTAAAAATGAGGTATACATCCAAATCCCGCTGTCTATCATAGCTTAAACTATGATGGATGGAGGGATTTTTTATGTTAAACCAGGATATATTACATATGGAATAAATTTATTGAATGGATAGAAAGTAATGGATGGTATTTTGGTGGAGGAATTAATCCATATAAAGACGACAAATAAGTGCGTAGGTAATACTTTATTTGATAAGATAATTGGATGAACTATACAGCATGTATAAATAATGTTGTACATATAATTATAGTAAAAATAATTTAGGAAAAATAAATGGGAAAAATAAATATATTTATTGCATATAGCAATTTAGATACTTTTATAATTGATGAAATTATTAAATATTTAAGAATATCAAAAGATTATCATGAATTATGGTATTATCATAAAACTAATACTAATATGACTATGGATGAGATAATTAAAAAAATAGCATTGATGGATATATTTATATTATTTTTATCAGAAAATTCTTTTAATAGTTATAATGTAAATAAAGAAATTGATGCAGCAAAAAATTCTAATCTAATCAAAGAATATATTACTGTAATTATTGACAATAAAGTAAAGCAGATATCAATACCAAATTTTAAAACAAATAATATTATTTATGTTAATTCATCTATTATGGCGGCAGACAGTATTAATAAAATACTGTATAAATACTGAAATATATTCATGTTTGATTTTTATATAATGTATATGTTTTATGAAAAATACTATTTTTACAAGGATAACGTTCTCCTTCCATACCAGTAATTATATAATCATCTTTACTAATATAATGTTTACCTTCTAAAGTTTTAATAAAGGGTATTTTATTAGAATTTAAAGGATTTATATAAGTTTTAATATCTAATCCTGAATTAACGGCTGTTTCTAAATCATCAAATCCATCTTCTAATCCTATTCTATATTTAACAGCATCAACTAAGATTTGCTTCTTTATATATTTTGACATAAACAATCACCTCAATTAATTATTCCACTCACTAAATGCTTTAAACATATATAATGTAATATTATATAGTATGAATAATTAATTAAGAGGTGTATTGCAAAAATAAGATATATATAATTCTTAATTTATTAAATAAACTGAACTATTAATGGATATAAAATTGAAAGACCATAGAGAAATATGAATACATATGAAATAGCCTTTTCTATCTTTGTAAATATCTTATATTTTCTTTTGTCTTTTCCTCTACCTATTAAATCCCATTCATAATCAAAGGGTTTAATGGGTAAGTTTTTTTCTATTTCGAGAATAATATCATATTTAACAGTATTTAATTTTTTATAATTCTCAATATTATAAAGCCATAATATACATACAATAATTCCAACGAATGATAGAAAGAAACTTGAATAGTCAATCTGAAATTTTATGAAAGCTACTATAGCGGTATTTAATGTTATAAAAAAGTTATTAACATTAATTCTTCGTTCACTTATATTATTAGACATTTCTACACAAGTTACCCATTGCTGTAATAGATGATTTTTATATTCTGTTCCATACTGTTTTTCTGAAATATTAAATAATTTCATCTAGCACCCCTATAAATAAATCAGTATATTTCATATATATTAGCATGTCTTTAAATGTATACTTTTCTAAATTATGATATCAAGCGGTTTATCAAAATAAGTTTACGTGTAATAAAGAATACAATGGTGATAATGTGAAAATTAAAATTTTCATACGACGAATTTCTGCTGAAACCCAAATTTGCAGGCATTGGCAACGCCTCCTGCCGTTTTCTTAACACGGTTATTTTTTGCGCAGATTTAAAGACTGCTGCCAATACCTGATAAATTAAGTGAAACATATCAGATAGTTCCTTCGGTGTCTTTATAGTATAATAAGGAAAAGCAATGGAAGCATCATTACGGCTGATAAGAGTTGACAAAACCGGATTATTCAAGACAGGAATTATATCTTTTCTGAAGGTATAATGTAAAGTATCAATTTAGGGGGAATGAAATATGCCGAAGACATTAGAAGAAAATAATCAGGGTGTAACCATAGGTGTCGTACAGGATATTATTGATTATATTGAAGAGAATCTTTATGAAGAGCTAACACCAGGTATGATAGCGGTACGGTTTTTTCTGAGTATTTCAGCAATGAACAGCTTATTTAAAATTGTTTGCAATCTGACCATTATGGAGTATGTGCGGAACAGGAGACTTTCGCTTGCAGGTCAAGAACTTTTGGTGTCAGATATACGCATTATTGATCTGGCATTTAAGTATGGATATGATACTCACGAAGCATTCACCAAGGCATTTACGCGATTTCATGGATTTCCTCCAAGTTTCGTCAGAAGGACATATCCCAAAATCAAAGTATTCAAACCATTTCAGATTGAATTGGTAATACACGGTGGATGGAATAACATATTATCGGATGAGTTATTATTACAGACAAAACTAAATTATCCTGAACAGGAAGAAAACTTCTTTTATTGTTATGATGAACATACCAAATTTAAAGGAGGAATATCAATGGATAATGAAAGGCGTCCATATCGAATTAGTGTCAGCAACATGAGACGGAAAGAGGACTGGAGGATCCTGTTATCGTTGGCGAAGAAGCTGGATGAGGCCGGTATTAAGTTTAAGGTAGATGGAAAGACAATGATATTTGTACATGGACTGGAGTTTAAACTGGAAAAAATCTGTTTGACCTTCAAATGGAATGAGGAGCAAAAAATACTGGATTTTTTTAATAACAAAGGAAAGGCAGAAGGCAGCTTCGGCGGTTTCAAGTATTTTGACACAATGTTTGAAGGAATGAAAGTGCGGTGTATGTTTTATGGAGAATGTCAAGATGATAATGCGGATGATTTTCTGTTTCGAAACGCTGAACCGGTGGATGTGGACAGGCAGATAATTTATGCGCAGACATTGGAGTTTTATATTAAAAATACCGAGCCGGATAATAAATATTACAAAATGGTGGACGATTTCCTGAAATTAAAAGACTGATATCAGGTCGATAACTAAATTTGCGATGGTATATATTTACAAACGCATATTGTGGTGTTATTATTATTTCATTATTTTCTTTTGATGAAAACTTTACTGTAAACGATATAACTACAATAGTATAGGGAGATGAATTATATGAAATTAGCGGAAGCATTAAATCTACGTTCGGATTTACAGAAAAGAATAGCACAAATCAGAGATAGACTACATAATAATGCGAAGGTGCAAGAAGGAGATCAGCCGGCGGAAAATCCGTATGATTTATTAAAGGAATTAGATGAAGATATTCTCCGATTAGAAGAAATGATTAAGAAAATTAATTTTACCAACTGTCAGACAAAGGTGGATGGAATATCTATTATGGATATGATCGCTAAAAAGGATACGTTAGCTTTGAAAAATTCAATATTAAGAAGCTTATTAAATGAAGCAAGTACTAAAGTCGAACGATATTCTAATAAAGAGATACGAATTCTAAGTACGGTTAAGGTTTCAGAGTTACAAAAAGAAGTTGACAGATATGCAAAGGAACTGCGTGAATTAGATACCAGGCTTCAAGGCCTTAATTGGACTACGGATATAATATAGCATTCAGAGAGTAATTCTGTCAGGGTGAACATCATCTCTTTCAGTTGAGAATGAACTGACTCTTGGGAGCAGAGCGAGGTATATTGCATAAGCATTGTTATACCTAGTATTGTTACATGAGTAAAAAGTAAGTTTATTGTTAATACCAGATGTTAACTACAGAATGAGGGCGGGGAAGGGGATTGACGAACTCCTGATATCATCATTCAGACTACGACAGCGGTATGTCTTCGGACAAAGTCGTTAGGGAATGAAGATACAGGAGGTTTTTTATACCAAAAAGCAAAATTCGTATTGACTCTCCCGCGGCGTGATGGTTTAGGCTGAGAGTGAAAGGAGGCAGCAATGAAAACAGTGAAAGAAGTATCGGAAATTACCGGAGTAAGTATCAGAACATTACGGTATTATGATGAAATCGGATTACTGAAACCGACGCAATTAACAGCAGCCGGATATCGGCTCTATGATAACAAGGCATTGGAGAAGTTGCAGCAAATTATGTTCTTTCGAGAATTGGAGATACCATTGACGGACATTAAGAAAATTATGGAGAATCCTGCCTATGACAGAGAACAGATCCTGTCAACTCAAAAGTCCCTGCTGGAACATAAGCGAAACCGTATAAACGGTATTATTGAGCTGATCACCGATGTGTTGAAGGGAGTGAATACTATGAGCTTTGAAGCATTTAATGAGGATGATGTACGAATAATATTAGACCATACGCTTGAAAACATGCCCGGGGAAATCCTTGCGGAACAGATTAAAAAATATGGCAGTACGGAAAAGTATCGTGAATATCTGTCTGCCGGTTTTAAAAATGAACAGGCAATGGCAGATATACTGAAATGGTATGGCAGTAAAGAAAAAGCGGTAGAGGCCGTCTTGCAAGCTACGGCAACGAAGGAAGAATTGACACGGCAGCAGGACGAAAACGCGGAAATATATAAGCGGCTTGCAGAGGCAAAAGAAACGGAGAATACTGTGTTGGAACAGGAGGCAATTGCAAGGCTTGCCAAATGCTACAAGGTCATGTTTCAGCTGGATAATGCAAGAGCCATCCTTCTGGATCTGGCAAAAGAGTATTTACGGTATGAGAAGCTGGCAGAAGCAACCGACAGCCAGTACGGCAAAGGAAGTGCGGAGTATATTGCCCAAGCAATCCGGAGATATTACGGGGAATAGCTCTCTAGATGAGTAATTTTAGTATGGAAATTATGTTTACCGATAATATATCTCCAAATCGTATGTTATGAATAGAATATATTGATGAAAACGTGAACGGAGATAATGATGAGTTGTCATGTGTTTTATAACCATGGGCTTAGGACATATGGTCTGACGGAAAGTCCGGTAATTCGAAACCTCAATCCGATGGATCTTACGCTACCGTCCGGCTATCGAATTGAGGTTTTTGTGACAGGATTGAATTATCCGGCCGGGATGGTATTTTCTGATAATGGAGAATTATATATTGCAGAGTCGGGCTTAAATGCAGAGGATGCAAGCATTATCAGACTGAGCAATGGTCGGTTCGATATTATTGCCCGGAATTTCAAGGTGCCCGTTACCGGAATAACCTATCTGGACGGCAATGTTTATGTGTCTCATAAGGGGTATATTACAATGATACGTCCGAATGGGGTGGTACAGGATATTGTAGCCGGATTACCCTGTAACGGTGATAATGGGATCAGTAATCTGGCTTTCGGACCGGAGGGTAAGATATATTTTGGCTTGGGAACAGCAACGAATTCCGGTGTGGTAGGGGCAGATAACCAATGGCTTCTTAACCATCCGTTTTTACATGATCATCCGGCAATTGACATTACTGTGATCGGACAAAATTATGAATCGGATAACATCTATGTCAGTACCGAGGAGAAAGCTTATACCGGTGCCTTTGCTCCCTATGGGGAGACAAATATGCCGAATGACAGAAAAAGAGGATCTATCAGAGCATCCGGCAGTGTTCTTAGGATGAACCGTGACGGAACAGAGCTGGAGCTTGTGGCCTGGGGCTTCCGTAATCCGGTTCATATCCGGTTTGACCGGGAATTCAGACTTTTTGTTGCAAACCGCGGCTATGACGTAAGAGGCAGCAGACCGATTGCAAATGCGCTGGATGAGTTTCATCTTATTGCACCGGGAGTATGGTATGGATGGCCGGACTATTCTGCCGGCGAGCCGTTGACTTTAGATAAATTTAAACCAGAGGGCAGATTACAGCCTGAATTCCTGCTTGCGGAGCACCCTAATATACCTCCATACCCTTATGCAGTATTTCCCCCGCATTCCAGCATTACAGGCTTTGATTTTAATTACAGGACCAGCTTTGGTTTCTTAGGCTCTGTTTTTATTGCTGAATTCGGAAGCTTAGGACCGATTACGATGGGTGAATCAGCCCCTTATGCAGGTATCAGCCAGAGGGTTTCCAGAATAGACATGAATACCCGCGAAGTTTCAACATTCATATCGAATAAATCAGGGCTGCCCGCCTATCTTTCCGGGGAAGGCGGATTTGGCAGACCTGTGGATGTTAAATTCGGACCGGATGACGCAATGTATATATTAGATGCCGGAATCAGTGAACGCCGTAATATGTTCCAGATTGTCCCCAATACGGGAGTCATCTGGAGGGTGTCACGGATATCGTTTGATATTTAATAAGCTCCTATGCTATAATGATGCGGTGCGAAAACTATGGATATAATTCGCAACTTATTATGAAGGACACCACACGGTATGCCGTTGGATTGATAAATCGATGAAGTATGGATGGATGAACGTAAGAAACGGGCTTTGGTCCCGTATGAGACATAATATGCAGGCACCGGGAAACCGATTACTTATTTTGTTTACGGTGGAAGGAATCCTGATCACCCTGGTAAACAATCTGGTGGGCGGCAATAATAATTTGTTTGCTATCCGATTGGGGGCCAGTGATTTTGAATTAAGTCTTGTTATTACACTGCCGCAGCTGGTGGGTATGCTGGTACTTATTCCGGGAGGTATCCTTACCGATCACCTGGCGAATAAACGGAATATGGTAACTGCGGCATTGGCCGCTCTTGCCGCAGTATATGTATTGATTGGATTGGTACCGGCTTTGGGAGCTTATAAGCTGGCTGCCTTTCTGATTCTGGTGGCAGTATCGACTGCACCCATGACAATCTACAATGTTTCCTGGCAGGCATATTTTTCGGATGTGGTAAATATTGATGACAGGAACGGAATACTTACTTCCCGTACAGGTCTGGCATTTCTGATCGGTCTGATCATTCCTCTGACCAGCGGGGCTTTATTGGCTTCCACGGATACTACTCACGACAAGATCATGCTTCATCAGGTTTTTTACTTTGTCGGGGTAGTTCTTCTGTTGCTTCAGGTCTTCGTTCTGAGCAGGATAAAAAGTAACCGGGAGCAGCAGCATACGGGGATCAGCATCCGCAATCTAAAAGCGGTATTACTGGAGCTGGTGCATAACAAGAGCTTTCTTGGCTTTATCAGTGTGGCCATGTTCTTCTATGTGACCTGGCATATTGACTGGACCTTGTATTTCCTTGGGCAAGTAAATTATTTGGGCATGAATGAAGCCTGGCTTAGTTATATCGGTATCGGTAATTCGGCCGTTCAGTTTCTGACAATCGGTTTCTGGAGCCGGATTAACCGGAAAAAGGGAGTGAGGTATGCAATTATCTTTGGCAATTTGGGACTGGCCCTCTGCCCGGTCAGCATGATTATTGCTACCGGTGTACCGGTGGGATATGGGAAGGTTATTTTCCTGATCCTGAATACGTTATCAAACATTACCCTGGTAACGATTTCATTGAATATAATCCAGTGCCTGCTGCAGGTAATTCCGGAGAAAAACAAGACCCTTAATATTTCTATCTACACGGTGCTGGTTACACTGTCAAATGCATTTATGCCCCTTGCCGGTGTGGCTGTCTATAAGAAAATCGGTGGGGATCTGAGGGCATTACAGATTTTATTTGCCATAATTTTTGTATTGCGAATCATATCCTCAGGCTTATGGGCCCTGCGTTATTTGATTCTCCGTAAGCAGCCAAAGGAACAGCAAGGCTGATACCCATGATCCCGGAAAGGTCAATGATACGGCACACTGGTATAATTATAAGGAATCTGTCAGTAAAACCTGTCGTAATAATTGTATTTTTATAAATTTAAAGTTATTTGCCAAGAACGGATAATGAAAAAAATCGTATTAAATAGTTGATTTTTATAAAATTATCCTGTATATTAGTTGAATAATTATATATAAATTCGGTGGAAATATAATTACCCGCTGTGTTATAATTAAACATATTAGTTGTAGTTATCAATAGAAGTGTTCAATGTGATAAATGAAGGCAGCGATATTAAGGTCGGGAAACGAATGATTGAGAATAAAGGGTTTGGACAAATAGATAATTTATATGACAGGAAAGCTTCCGGATTAAATGCCTCCGATATTGAAGCAGCGAAGGTACGTATTGGGGCTTATGTAAATAAAACTCCCCTGGAGAAATCCATCTATCTGAGTAACAGCAGTCATAATGTATTTATGAAGCTGGAGTGCCAGCAGCCGGTTAAGTCCTTTAAAATCAGAGGAGCTATGAATAGGCTGTTGCTTCTTGATGAGGAAGAAAAGAAGCTGGGTATAGCAACGGTTTCTTCCGGAAACCATGGAATAGCTGTTGCTTATGGTGCAAAACTGCTGAACATTAAGACGGTAAAGATTATCATTCCTAAGACCACTCCGAAGAGTAAGATAGACAAGATCAAATACTACGGCGGTCAGGTTATGCTGATGGGAAGTGCTTATGATGAAGCCCATTCCTTGGGGATGAGGTATATACGGGATAGCAGACTTACCTATATAGATGGGGGGGATGAGGATCCTGTGGTTTATGCAGGACAGGGTACCGTAACTCTGGAGCTTCTGGAGCAAAACCCGGATATTGATACCATACTGGTTCCCATCGGCGGCGGCGGTTTATGTACGGGGACTGCCGTTGCGGCTAAGAGTATCAATAAGGATATTAAAGTAATCGGACTTTATTCGGAAGCTTGTCCGGCTTGGGAAGCTTGTATCAGGGATGGACGGCTCTATCACGAATATCCCAGTGAGGAGTCCGTATGTGAAGCAATGGTAGGAGGAATTGGACGCCTTTCCTATGAGATGCGGGATTGGCTGGACGGTCATCTGCCGGTTAAGGAAGAATACATACGAAAAGCCATGGTACATGCCATATTCCAGGAGAAAATAGTTGCTGAGGCTTCCGGCTCCGTTCCGATTGCAGCTCTGCTGCAGTATGGAGCTCAAATTCCCGGAAAAAATATAGCTTTAATTATCAGCGGCGGTAATGTGAACAATGAGCTCCTGGTCAGTGAGCTTAAGAAAAACCACGCAGATTAAGAATCTTATATCTCATAAGAGGTAAATATAAAGAAAAGAGGAGAAGAACATGAAAAAAATTATAGTAGTAATGTTAGTGTTTGTTATGATGTTAAGCCTGGCAGCCTGTGGTGGAAAAGACAGCAAGAAGACGAAGCTGCTTTTAGGTACTTCGGCAGATTACCCTCCGTTTGAGTTTATTGTACTTAATGATGCCGGTCAGAAGGAATATGCCGGTATCGATATCTCTTTGGCAGAAAAGCTTGCCGAAGATATGAAGCTGGAGCTGGAAGTTGTCAATATGAGCTTTGATAACCTGATGGCTTCCCTGCAAAAAGGTGAGGTTGATATGGTTATTGCTGCGGTTGAAGTAGACGAAGACCGTGCAAAGGTTGCTGATTTCTCAGATGCTTATTATACGGACCTGCCTCCGATGGTATTAGTAAGAGCTGCTGACGCAGCAAACTATACCTCTGTTGACAGCTTCAAGGATAAGACGGTCGGTGCACAGATGGGTACCACAAAGGCTGCTATCGTCAACGACAATATGCCGGGTGCCACTTTATTAGCAGTATCCTCTGTTACTGATCTGGTTAATAACCTGGTATATGAGAAATGTGACGCTATCATTTTGGATGGTGCCGTAGCGCTTCAGTATGCGGAAAGCAATGATGCCTTAGTAATTCCTGAGGTTAGTCTGGGAGATGCATATCCTTATGTAGTCGCAGTTCAAAAGGGTGATCCCTCTAAGCTGCTGGAGAGCTTTAATAAGACCATTGCCGCGGTTACCGGTGATGGTACGATGGATACATGGATTACCGAAGCAAATGATCTTAGTGATCAGGCAATCGAATAATTATTGATGCTAAAAAGTTGGGTGTAAAGTCCGTTACCTGCTTTACACCCGGTTTTTATTCAATAGGAAATGGACCTCTGTTGAATAAAAATGCTTCGCAGGAGGCACATTCACGCGTAATGTACTGTGTCGTCTTTGCAAGGGCACACTCTTTTTAGAAAGGAAACACATGTCTACTACTAATTTTTTTAATTTTACCTTTTTACCCAAATATTTTTCCCTGTTTGTACAGGGAATCGAATATACGTTATTTATCTCAGTCGTATCCGTATTGCTGGCAGTTGTACCTGCACTTGTTCTGGCGTTGATGCGCTTGAGCAAATCCCGAATGATTCGGTGTATCTCAGGAATGTATATTGCCATATTCCGATCGACACCTCTGCTGGTTCAGCTGGCATTGGTTTACTTCGGACTTTTTAATTTGATCAAAATTCCGACCTTTTATATATTTGGATTTATCAATACCTCCATGTTTATTCCGGGTGTCGTTGCCTTGGCTCTGAACAGTGCGGCTTATGTTGCGGAGATTTTCCGTGCCGGTATTCTTGCCGTGGATTCAGGACAGAACGAGGCGGCGCGAAGCCTTGGTTTATCCGCATCGAAATCCATGTCACTGGTGGTTCTTCCGCAAGCGATTAAAAATATACTGCCGGCGTTGGCCAATGAAGTTATAACTATGGTGAAGGAGTCTTCCATCTGTTCAACTCTGGGAATGGTGGAGCTGATGTGGGCGGCGAAAACTGTTTCCGCAACCACCTATATCACCATCGGTCCATATGTTCTCGTTGCAATTATTTATTTCTGCATCAATTATCCCGCCAGCAAGGTGATTGAAGCAATTGAAAGGAGAATGAGACGTGGAGACAAGCGGTAGACTGATATCTGTAAAAAACCTGACGAAGGAATATAACAAGGGACTGGTGAAAGCCCTTAATGAATGCAACATCGATATTAATCAGGGAGAAGTAGTAGCAATCATCGGACCCTCCGGCTCCGGTAAGTCCACACTGCTCCGATCCTTAAATCTTTTGGAGGAGCCGACTCATGGGGAAATATATTTTGACGGAGTGAATCTGGCGGACAGGCATGTGGATATTGATCTTCACCGCAGACGGATGGGAATGGTATTCCAGCATTTCAACCTGTTTCCTCATAAGACAGTGCTTCATAATATAACACTGGCACCAATCAATTTAAAGATCATGACCAAGGAAGAGGCGGAGGCCCGGGCTTATAAGCTGCTGGAGCGCATCGGTCTCAGTGATAAGGCTAAGGAGTATCCCTCCAGACTGTCCGGCGGTCAGAAACAGCGTATCGCTATCGTCCGTTCTCTGGCAATGAATCCGGAGGTTATGCTATTCGACGAACCGACCTCGGCGCTGGATCCGGAGATGGTTGGTGAGGTCCTGGACCTGATCAAGGATCTTGTCAGAGAAGGTATGACAATGGTAATCGTAACCCATGAGATGGGATTTGCCCGTGAGGTGGCATCCCGTGTAGTCTTCATGGCGGACGGTACAATCCGTGAGGATAATACGCCGAAGGAATTGTTTGAAAATCCGCAGGACCCGAGACTGAAGGATTTCCTGTCCAAGGTACTGTAGTAAATATGGTATTGCATTGCTATTTATTAATGCCTTATTGAAAGAAATTCCGGAAAATGTTATAATAATGGCAGGAGGTGGCTTTTATGTTTAAAAAAGATATTCGCAATGGCAGTTCGAAAAAAACGCTAAAGAACAAAATGAACAAGATATCCTACGATGAACATTTTACAAGAGCAACCGATTCCGTTGACCTGGCAAAGAACCAGAAATTCACCGACATTGATGATGGGATAACAAAGAGGCAAGAGAGTGACCTGGAAAAATTTACGAAGTAAGATGACACCTCCGGTGAAAACCGGAGGCTTTTTTATGCGGCAGGATATATGCCGTGAATAGTGCGGCGAATTTTATTAATATATCATTCGTACAACCCTCCGATGATCACTTGAAAATTTACCGGAATATGATACAATCAAGTTGACAGCATAGTAATTTCAGAATAATCGTAACATCTGTTTGTGGTAAGGAGGTATGATGGATGAATAAAATGAGATTATTAATATCTGCCTGTATGATAATAATTATATTTTACATATTCGGTACCGGAGCGTATGCCCGTGCAGAGGAACTGCCGGACACGATCTGCAGGGGCGTATTCATTGATACGATTGAAATCAGCGGAATGACTGGTGATGGGGCACAGGAAGCGGTGGATAACCTGATTGCCGGGCTGCAGGATAAGCAGATTGCCATTGATGTGGGAAATCAAGTGGTTTATGTAACGATGAAGGAGCTGGGATATCGGGCTGAACCGAATAAGTATGTGAAGCAGGCTATGGGTTTGGCTACTCAGGGGAACATGATCAAGCGTTATAAGGATAAGAAGGATATCGAGCATGGGAGGATTATTTATCCGCTGACCTTCACCTATGACGAGGAAAAGGTTCGGGAGCTGGTAGCTGATAAGGCGGTCAGATATAATATAGAACCGGTAAATGCATCTTTTACCCGGGTTAACGGCGAATTCGTATATACAGAGCATAAGGTCGGAAGTAAGGTTGACGTCGATCAGACCGTGGACCTGATAAAGAACAGTATTGAGAACTGGAACAGGCTTGATATGATAGTAAAGGCGGTTATGGTGGATGATATGCCAGCCTTTACGACGGAAAAGCTGAAAGCCTCCAATTCAATTCTTGGTGAATTTACAACAGAGTTTAAAGACTCCGTAGAAGGCAGAGCCGCTAATCTTGCCAATGGAGCAAGGCTGATAAATAATGCGGTTTTATTTCCGGGAGAGGTTTTCTCGGGCTATGATTATCTGCTTCCCTTCGAGGAGTCCCATGGGTATTATGTTGCAAATTCCTATCTGAACGGTAAAATTGTGGAAAGTGTCGGCGGAGGGGCCTGTCAGGTCACAACAACCCTGTATAATGCGGTTCTGCTCTCGGAACTGGAGATAACGGAACGGAATGCCCATTCCATGACCGTATCCTATGTGCCTCTGTCCATGGATGCTGCCATAGCAGAAGGGTCGAAGGACTTCCGGTTTAAAAACGATACGGAATATCCTGTACTGATTGAAGCCTCCAGTAAGGACCGGACGATCACCTTCCGTATCTGGGGACATGAAACCAGGGATATAGGGAAACGACGGTTGGAATTCGAAAGTAAGACTGTTCAAGAGATCCGGCCGTCGTCAGAAGATATCATAGAGAAGGACCCGACTCAGCCGACGACCTATAGGAAGATAACACAGAAAGCACGGATGGGTTACCGGGCCGAGCTCTATAAGGTGGTTTATGTGGATGGCAAAGAGGTTGAGAGAATATTGATCAACAAGAGCTATTATGGGGCAGAGCCAAATCATGTTACCGTAGGCACCAAGGCGGTAAAGAGTAAGAAACCCAAGACCGGAAATTAGGCTATGGCAGAAGCAAACGAAAGGAAGCTGCATAAACAGGCAGAGATATTACATTGCTTTTGAGTAATAATTATGATAGGCTTTATTAAGTATTCAGGGGGAGTTGGCCATATCTATGGATGCACTCCCCTCATTTTATTATGTACGAATTATATGTACGAAATCGCCTGTACAATGTGATGAGACAGTGCATAGGCAAATAAGAACACACAGGGGCGATAAGATGTTTTCCAAAAAAGATCTGATCAGATTAATAATACCGCTGATTATTGAACAGCTGCTGGCAGTTACAGTCGGTATGGCGGCCGGGATGATGGTAGCGAGAGTCGGTGAAGCGGCAGTATCAGGAGTTTCGCTTGTGGACAGCATCAATGTCCTTTTGATTGGACTGTTCGGTGCACTGGCGACCGGAGGAGCAGTTATATCCGCCCAATTCCTGGGACGTAAGGAGAAGCATATGGCCTGTATTGCCGGAGAACAGCTGATTGCAGCCACTCTGATGCTGTCTTTGGGAATTATGGCTGTAGCACTGCTCGGAAGATCTACAGTTCTAAGACTGATCTACGGTAACGTGGAATCTGATGTTATGGCAAGTGCAGTAGTTTATCTGTTTTATTCCGCATTATCCTATCCCTTCATTGCAGTATATAATGCCTGTGCTGCATTATTCCGCAGTATGGGAAATTCCAGGACATCAATGGTGATTTCCCTTATCATGAATCTGATCAATATCGCCGGCAATTCGCTTCTGATCTTTGGACTTGACATGGGAGTGGCCGGGGCTGCGATCGCAACCCTGGTGTCCAGAATATTTGCTGCGTCCGCTATGTTTATTTTGCTGAAGAATAAGAAGCATCCGATTCATATTGAGGCAATCAGAAGCTTTCGGATAAAGATGCCCATGGTCCGCAGGATTTTGAAAATCGGGATACCGAACGGCCTGGAGAATAGTACGTTTCAGATAGGTAAAATAATGGTCCAGGGCATCATTGCAGGTCTGGGTACTTCGGCTATCACAGCCAATGCAATTGCCGGTTCGGTAGGAGGTCTTGGTGTTCTGCCGGGCTCGGCCGTAGGCCTTGCCCTGATGACCGTTGTAGGCCAGTGTGTGGGAGCCGGAGATTATACCGCGGTGAAGACCTACACCTATAAACTGCTGAAGATAGCCTATATGATTATGGGAGTATTGAATGTCATTATAATTATCCTGATTCCCTTTATCCTGAAGCTTTACGGTGTCAGTGAGGAGACTACGGGAATTGCAACCCAGCTGATGCTTTACCATTGTATCCTGGCAACACTCATCTGGCCCAGTTCCTTTGCCCTGCCCAATGCGCTGCGGGCCGCCAGTGATGTAAAATTTACGATGTGGATCTCTATGATCTCCATGTGGATCTGGAGAATTGGTTTCAGCTACGTTTTAGTCCGCTTCTTCCATATGGGTGTACTGGGCGTCTGGATTGCCATGACCATTGACTGGCTATTCCGTTCAATCTGTTTTATTATTCGGTTCCATAAAGAAAAGTATCGCAGGAATGCCGCGATATAAATGACTATGGTAAGCCCTGATCGCCTTATGAAATGCAATGCGCGTGATGCGGGTCGGCTGACGAAGCATTGGTTGATTTGCCAATAGAACCGGCTTATGGATATATTTATCAGAACCTCCTGATATGACACATTTGTGCCAAATATTACTTATATAATAAACTAAAATATACTAAGAAAACCAATATTTTTGCCGATATAACTCATAGGATTAGTTTATAGGAGGGCACATGATGATAAATCGTAAAAGGGTAGGTTTGTTCCTGTTATGCAGTTTATTGTTTACCATAACGATGTTAAGCACCGGGAGAAATACGGCAAAAGCGTCTGAGGTGCCTTTACCCAGTCAGTACTTTTTTGTGTTTAACGGGATAAATCATACTTCAGGGACGGAATATGAGATGAAAACGCCGGAGGTATTAACCAATATTTCGGCAGGGAGTACCTGGTCTCCTACAACAACAGTCACCTGGGTTTCTTCGGAACCCAATGTCGTAAAGCTCCAGCCATCCTCCTCAGGCTCGAACTTTATAAGAATGATCCGGCAAAGCCCCGGCTATTCCACCATCACCGCAGTTATCACTTATGGTACGAACACATATACCTTAAGCTGCCTGGTGAAAGTTGCTTTAACCTTCGATATACAGAAAACCGGACTGAAACTGGCTACTACAACCAATGAGAGAATCCTTGTTATCAACGAGGTTGACGCTACAAAGCAAATTTACCTGAAATATGTTGATTATAGTACGGGCACGCCGGAGAATCCCGTGCCGGTCAGCGGAGCCGCTATTTTAGCCAACGCGGTTCTTTTCGAGAGTGATAATGAAGGGGTCGCGACGGTAGATGCAACCGGCTTGGTAACGGCAAAGGGAGCAGGAAGTGCATTGATAACGGTGACCTCCAATACAATGTCTACTCAGGACCGGCCGATGAAAGACACGTTGAGGGTAGTTGTTGCCCCCTCTTTTACGCTTACTTATGATGTGGGCAGCACCCATGTCGAAGTGGATTCCAGTAATGATCCCCGCACAGCCCAACCGGTGCTGAATGTTCCTTCCAGCTTTGTGTTGGAATCGACGGCCACACGGGCCAATAATTTGAAATGGGAGGTCTACGATACCAGTACGGGAAAGAAGCTGTCCCCTACCAGTGCTAAAATGACTTATTCCGTCAGCGAGGTCAGCGGCAATGTATCCTTTCACTCGGTAAAGGCAGGAACCTATGAGGTCTATGCCTTTGCCAACGATAAATACAATGCCAGTACGGAAGCGCCCTTTGCCTATATGAAGCTTGTGGTGCCGATTACACTCAGGGATGTCAATCTGGTTATGCAGGTTGGCGATACCTACAGCATCGGGGACAATTCCAACATTCCGGATCCTGATATGTTTTCCTATACTTATGTGGAGGGCAATGAATTAATTGCCCAGGTGGACGGAGACGGCGTCATAAAGGCATTAAGAAAAGGGCATGTATATCTGCGTCTCCGTTATCTGTCTGCCAATGACCTGTATGATGACCAGCTGATCCTGGACGGGGATGTCCAGCGGGATTTCTATATCGATATCAATGTAATCGACGGTATAGCGCTTAATATAACCAATGCATACCTTTATACATCCGGTACGCTGATGCTGCAAGCCCTGGTGACGGATCCTTCTTCTGAGCTGATATGGACCAGCAGCCATCCAACCATAGCGACGGTTAATGGCGGTCTCGTTACCGGCTTAAAGGTCGGTACTACTACAATAACCGTATCGCAGAATATCGGCGGGGTAATAAAAAGTGCGACCTGCCGGATTACAGTGCAGCAATCGGTTGCTTCCATAACGATAAATCCGGCGAACATTATTCTTCCGATCGGTAACTATCGGACATTGCAGGCTACGATAACCCCCAAGGCGTTATCCGGAGTAACCTTGCAGTGGAAATCCTCCAATCCCAATATTGTCGCAATAACGGAATCCAGTGCATTATCGGCTACGATCCAGGGAATAGCCGGCGGTCATGCCGTGATATCCGCAATCAATCAGGATAATGTCGTTGTCGGTTACTGCCATGTCAGTGTGCAGCAGTCCGTTACCAGCATCGTACTTTCCGAGACGGAAGTTACTGTGGATCTGAAAACAAAGAGAATGCAGCTTCGGGCGTCCGTATATCCTGAAAATGCGTTAAATAAGAAGGTGAATTGGTCCACCACCGATGCCTCCAAGGCAAGGGTGGATGAGAATGGTATGGTGACCTTTGTGAAAGCCGGAACGGTTTCCATCATCGCAACCTCGGATGATAATCCGTCAGCCAGGGCGATATGTAATATTACAATTCAGATACCGGTGGCATCCATTGCTTTGGATGAAAAAGAGAAGACGATGTATGTGGGAGAAGCGGCCAGATTATCTTATGTAATTCTTCCTACAACCGCCAGTATAAATTCAGTCACCTGGACCTCTACGGACAATAAGGTTGTTTCCGTGGACTCCTCCGGTAAAGTAACGGCCAAAGGGGTCGGAACCGCTGTAATCATCTTAAAGTCTATGGATGGCGGATATACCGCGTACTGTACGATAACTGTTAAAAAGATAGCGACCGGAGTGAAGCTGGATGTATCCAAGCTGGATATGAAATCCGGAGATTATTATTACCTGAAAGCCGATCTGACGCCGAAGGACAGCACGGATACGGTTCTGGTATGGGAATCCTCTGATACTAAGGTAGCGACGGTCAATGAGGAAGGCAGAGTGGTTGCAAGGGATTCCGGGCAGGCCATCATTATGGTAAGGACGGAAGCCGGAGGCATTGCCTATTGTAAGGTTACGGTAACCCAGCCGGTGGAAGGGCTGATCATAAATTTCTCCGAGAAAACTATATATGTGGGAGATAAGCTGGAGTTAAAAGTATCTGTCTCACCGAGTGAGGCCTCGAAACGGGAGGTAATCTGGAAGAGCTCCAATACAGAGGTTGCAACGGTTACGGAGGACGGCGAAGTAAAAGGCATAGCCGGAGGAACCGCCTTGATTACCTGTACTACGGTGGAAGGCGGCTATACGGCAACCTGTGTGCTTACCGTGCGGGAATTGGTCTCCACGATAAAGCTGAACCATGAGAATTACCGGATTGGTCTTGACAAGACCTTCATACTGGAAGCGATCGTTTCCACGCAGAATGCCACGAACAAGAATGTGACCTGGAAATCCAGTAATCCGAAGGTTGCATCCGTAAATAATAAGGGGAAGGTAACCGGCTTGGCTTACGGCTTTGCTACGATAACCGCAACCGCTCAGGATGGCAGCGAGGTGGAAGCAGCCTGTGAAGTGGAGGTGGTCAGACCCGTAACAAGAGTGTCCTTAAATAAATCCTTCATGAATATGCTGGTTGGGGACGGAATGGAATTGAAAGCAACTCTGGAGCCGAAAAATGCTACCTATGGTAAAGTCTCCTGGTCCTCCAGCAATGATAAGGTTGCCATGGTGGATGATGACGGTTTTGTGACGGCGATCGGTCAGGGAGAAGCTATCATTACGGCAACTGCGCAGGATGACAGCGGCAAGAAAGCAACCTGCTATGTAACGGTCAGCAACCGGGTACCGGCAACAGGAATAACGCTGGCGAACCGGTCCCTGGTTATGGTACCGGGGGAGGATAAGCTGGTGCAGACGGTGATCAGTCCGGTCAATTCGACCGATGCCCTGTCATGGAGCACGGATAATGTGGCGGTAGCCAAGGTCGATTCGAAAACGGGTAAGATTACAGCGGTATCAATCGGCACGGCGAATGTCACTGTAATGACAGCCTCAGGTAAAACGGCAATCATTGAAATTACCGTTATAGGCCTTAACGTCACAAAGCTGGAGCTGGAACAGTATAGCACCTATACATTATACGTCGAAGGTGCAAACTCACGAGTTACCTGGGATGTGGCAAATCCCGAGGTGGCGGTAGTTACGAATGGCAGGATTGTTTCCAGAGCCATCGGTACGACGACAATTACTGCCCAGGTAAACGGCAGAAAACTGGAATGCAAGCTGTCCGTAGTGAAAATAAGATAATTTTGTCGTTTTATTATTATATAAGTCCCTTCCGATGCTGAAACAGACCAGCGGATGAAGGGACTTTTTATTCGCTTTCGGACGATGCACTCAGCGCAGGATGTCAGGTAAATTCTATTCGTGATATTGATGATAAATTCAGTAAATATTATAGGAAGAAAACAAAATATTGCTTTCGTGATGAGTTCGGATTGATAAAACATTTCCATTATGATACAATGCTCTCAGAACATACGTTTATGACATACCTTAAGATACGATAGGAGGAGGCACATGTTAGTAAGCCTGCATGTCAAGAATTTTGCCATAATTAATGAAGTGGAAGTGGACTTCAAGGACCATCTGAATATTATGACCGGTGAAACAGGGGCCGGTAAATCGATCATTATAGGATCCATCAATGCAGCATTGGGGGCCAAGGTGCCGAAGGATATCTTAAGGAGCGGCGCTGATTATGCACTGGTGGAGCTGGTGTTTGACACGGAGGACGAAGCTGTTTTAGCAGCAATGCATGAACTGGATATTCCGGTCGATGGAAGACAAATTATTATCTCCAGGAAGATTATGCCCGGCAGGAGTGTCTGTAAAATCAATGGGGAGAATGTGACCGGATCGGCACTTGCGGCGATCGCAGGCTTATTGATTGATATCCACGGACAGCATGAGCATCAATCCCTGCTGCATAAGCATAAGCATCTGGAGATTGTTGACCGTTTTGCAAAGCATGAGATTGGCGGCCTGAAACAGGACCTGGAGCAAAGCTATAAGAGCTATATGACATTAAAGCAGGAATATGAGAAGGCCGGTATCGATGAAGAGAAACGCTTGAGGGAAATCTCTTTCCTGGAGTATGAAGTAAATGAAATTAAAAACGCAGCCCTGCTTCCTGGAGAGGATGAAGAGCTGAGTGTTACGTATAAAAAATTAGCAAATGCAAATACCATATCCGAGGGCATGCAAAATGTCCATGATTATATGGGCTATGATTCTGAAGCGGCAGGTGAAACGGTTGGACGGGCATTAAGGCAGCTTATAAAGCTGGCCGAATACGATGAAGCGATCGGCGGCTTTCTGTCCCAGATTACTGATATCGAGGGGCTGATTAATGATTTTAACCGTGAGCTGTCCCAGTATATCGCCGGAATGGAGAACCATGAAGAGGAACTGGATGAGGTAAGCAGACGCCTTGATCTGATTAATCATTTAAAACAAAAATACGGTAATACGTTAGAAGAAATCATTCGTTACAGTAAGGATTGCGAAGCGGAGCTGGAGCGGTACAGGGATTATGATGCATATATGGCGAAGCTTAAGAAAACCCTGGATGAGGAGGAATTAAAGCTGAAGTCCTTAAGCGGGAAGCTCTCAGAGATCAGACAGTCCAAATCCAAAGAATTGAACGAAAAGATCCGGGAAGCTTTGGTTTCTTTGAATTTTCCGGATATTAAATTCGAAATGACCTTTGAACGCACCGGTAATTATACTCCGAATGGATTTGATGATGCAGAGTTCATCCTCTCCACGAATCCCGGAGAGGAGCTTAAGCCGCTTTCCAGAGTAGCTTCCGGCGGCGAGCTGTCCAGAATTATGCTGGGGATTAAATCTGTCCTGGCAGATAAGGATGAGATCGGCACCCTGATTTTTGATGAAATTGATGTTGGTATTAGCGGAAGAACTGCCCAGAAGGTTTCGGAGCAGCTTTCACTGATTGCCAGACATCACCAGATTATCTGTATCACCCATCTGGCGCAGATTGCAGCCATGGCCGATGCCCATTATGTGATTGAAAAACAGACCGACACAAATTCAACGCAGACTCTGATCAAAGAGCTTCACGAAGAGGAACAAATCGAAGAATTGGCCAGGATTCTGGGCGGTGCAGCCATTACCGACAGGGTAAGAGACAATGCAAAAGAAATGAAAGAACTGGCTTCATCTTCAAAAAAATACAAGCGTTAAAAACTGAAAACAGAGAATACTAACTATGAGGATATACAATACTATTGTATATCCTTTTTGCGTGAAGGCAAAGTGGGCACAAGCACACACTCACAGAACCGGAAAATGCTTGCGTGTGAAGCACTGAATATCAATTTTGTGAGTGTAAGAGAGAGAGCGAGTGGTATAACAACAAGAAAAAATGACATGAGGTGTGAAAGGATGAGGAGTAGAAGGATATACAGAAGGATCTTATTGTGTGCATTTTTTATTAATATCATTGCCCTTGCAGGGTTAGTATATTATCGTATCGAAAAAAGCATACCCGATGAAATAAAAATCCTGGTCGGTAAGGCACAGAGCTTTGATTTTAATATGCCTATAGAGGCTAACATAGAAACCGGGGATGTCGGTGTTATCAGTGTAAATGATTTAAGAGTACCTACGGATCAGATAAAATTGGACATGAACCGGCCGTTTACCCTGGAATCCTCCCAGACAGGAAGCTATAATATCAAACTTAAATTGTTTGGGTTATTCGATTTTAAAAACATATCTCTGGATGTAATTGATACGGTTGAACTGATTCCCTGCGGAACACCGATCGGTATCTATGTAGAGACCGATGGTATCCTGGTTCTCGGTAACGGCAGAATTACCGGTGAGGATGGACTTAATTATGAGCCGGTCAGCAATAAGCTGAAATCCGGCGACTATATTCTGGCGATCAACGGTGATCCGGTAAACGATAAAAATGCTTTAATCAGAGAAATTCAAAAATCAGAAGGAAAAGATATTACTCTGCTGGTAAGAAGAAATGATGAGAATATCACCGTAAAAATCTCACCGGTGAGGACTGCCAGCGGCAGTTATAAAATCGGTGCATGGATCAGGGATAATACCCAGGGTATCGGTACGCTTACCTTTATATCAAATAACGGTTATTTCGGAGCTTTAGGCCATGGCATTACGGATATTGATACGGGGCTGTTAATGGAAATCAGTAAGGGTACCATCTATGCGGCAGAGATTATGTCCATCGTAAAGGGAAAAGAAGGAGAACCCGGCGAATTGATAGGTATGATCCGACAGCAGGACAAATTTAAAATCGGCAGTATTACGGACAACACTTATCAGGGGATATTTGGAAGAGTGGCATCCGGTTACTCGGGACTGGAGCAGATGAAGCCCCTTCCGGTCGGCTTGAAGCAGGAGGTCAAGAAGGGTAAGGCATATGTCAGATGTATGGTGGAGGATGTTATTACGGATTACGAAATCGAGATCGAAAGCGTCGATGTGAGTAACAGCAATCATAGCAAGGGATTGGTTATAAAAATCACGGATGAGAGACTTCTCAATGCAACCGGAGGTATCGTACAAGGCATGAGCGGAAGCCCAATTATCCAAAATAATAAGATAATAGGTGCGGTTACGCATGTATTTATACAGGATTCAACCAAAGGTTACGGGACTTTCATTGAAAACATGGTAAATAATTTAGAATAAGGAAATGTTTTGTTATAAAAAGAAGTCGACGGAATAATGGAAAAAGCAAGTGGATTGTATTCTATCCAACAGCAGATAAACTCCTAAATATTGTCAATCATACAAAATGTTGTGGATACAGATTTTTCTCCTAATTTATTCTTATTCTGCCTGTCGAATGGTGCGACAAGAACTAATTGAATGTTTGAAAGTATGCAGATATAATTCAAATGTGGTAAAAATTTACAGGTGTTAATTCCTTAAATACTTTTACTCAGGAAATCCTTATTGTAGAATTCTAAGTTTTCATGTTGCTAAATGGCTATTCCTGTAAGAAATTAATAATAAAAGTCATATAATGCTAGCCATATTTTGGTAATATTGCTAACGCGAAAATTATTGACTGTAAATTATGGAAGCTATATAATAATAGACATAATGCAACATGAAACATAAAGTACAATAGTCAAAATCACAAAATGTGAAACTTAAAGTACTGACAACTCTGTACTATGGGGGATTGGAATTCTAAACGTACTATCAAACGGAGAAGAATCAGAATAATGTTATGGAGGTTGGAAAGAAAATGAGTAAAATCAATGTAGCTATTGTTGATGACAATGAAAGAATGGTAAATCTGTTAGAGGATATCCTGAAAGAAGATGCAGATATTGAGGTTGTAGGCAAGTCGGAGAATGGCATTGACGCTTTGGACATGATCAAAGAAAAGAAGCCGGATGTCGTGTTATTGGACTTGATTATGCCAAAGTTGGACGGGCTCGGGGTGATGGAGAAGGTAAGAAGGGATTCTGAGTTTAAGAAAAATCCGTCCTTCATCGTCATCACTGCAATCGGTCAGGAAGGCGTTACGGAAAATGCATTTGAGCTGGGTGCGAACTACTATATTATGAAGCCCTTTGATAATAATGTGGTATTATCAAGGATTAAGCAGATCAAGGGGGACTATCATAATAAACTGATTGATAATCACAGAGTAAGTGCGTATGAGAATAAGAGTGCTTACATGGAACGGAATTTAGAATCCGATGTTACGAACATTATCCATGAAATCGGAGTGCCAGCACATATTAAAGGTTACCAGTACTTAAGAGATGCTATCATGATGTCAGTCAACGATGCGGAGATGTTAAACTCCATAACGAAGCTTTTGTATCCCTCCATAGCAAAACGCCATAAGACAACCCCCAGCAGAGTGGAAAGAGCAATCCGTCATGCGATTGAGGTTGCCTGGAGCAGGGGTAAGATGGATACAATTGATGAGTTATTCGGATACACAGTCAGCAACGGTAAGGGTAAGCCTACAAACTCTGAGTTTGTTGCCCTGATTGCAGACAAGATCCGTCTGGAATATAAATTACGGGCTTAAAAAGATTGCAAGAATCGTTATATGATATTTGGGAGAAGAGTGGGGAATGGGCTGAAGGTTAAAAACCTTCAGCCCATTCCTTTTGTATATCTCTGGTTTGATTATGCAATAATAGAAGCAACACAATAACAAACCGAGAAATGTAAAATCTATGTAAAGTGCAGGAAAAATATATGTTAAAGTTGTGTTAAATCATCGTAAATGCCGTGTAAAATAATTTACCTTCGTGAAAATATATGTTACCATAAGGCGTATGCGTAAAAATAGGTACATATAGTATTGTTTGACTATTGGAGGGTAATATGAGCTTAAAACTATTGGAATTGATTTTTACTTTCGCCGGTGGATTGGGTTTATTTTTATATGGTATGAATCTAATGGGCGATGGTCTGCAGAAATCAGCGGGTAATAAATTAAAGAGACTTCTTGGCTATCTTACCAATAACCGATTGATGGCTGTTCTGGTAGGCACTGTGGTCACAGGAATTATACAAAGCTCCTCCGCTACTACAGTTATGGTGGTTGGATTTGTTAATGCAGGAATTATGAATCTGGGACAGGCAGTTGGTGTAATCATGGGTGCTAATATCGGAACTACGGTTACAGCATGGCTGGTATCCATGAGTGAATGGAGTGCAGTTCTAAAGCCTGATTTTTTTGCTCCGGTCTTAATTGCAATCAGTTCTTTCATCCTTATGATGTCAAGGGATAAGAAAAAGAAGGATATTGCGGAGATTATCATAGGTTTAGGTATCTTATTTATTGGATTGCAGCTTATGTCAAATGTAATTAAGCCTTACGCTAAGGAGGAAGGCTCTATTTTCTTTGAGGCTTTCAGGGTTTTAGGCCGGAATCCGCTTCTGGGTGTGGCAGTTGGTGCTGTAGTAACCGCTATCATTCAGAGTTCCTCCGCATCTGTGGGTATTTTGCAGACTCTGGCCATGGCAGGAGTGGTTAATTGGAACTCGGCTGTTTTTATCACACTCGGTCAGAATATCGGTACTTGTATTACGGCAATCCTGTCAAGCATCGGTGCCAACAAGACTGCAAAGCGTGCCGCAGTAATTCATCTGTCTTTTAATGTGATTGGTACGGTTATCTTCGGTACGGTTATGTTTATTCTGTTTAAAATAAATACCGTATTCGCTGCTTCCAGTATTAACAGCGTGGAAATATCCATATTTCATACAATATTCAATTTAACAAATACAATTCTCTTATTTCCATTATCAAATTGGCTGGTAAAGCTCTCAGGAGTATTTATTGATGATTCTAAGGTGGAAGAGGATACGGACGAGATACATGTTACCCTCCGGCATCTGGATGAAAGAATCCTGGAGACACCTTCCTTTGCAGTGGAAAATGCGGTGAAGGAAGTGGTGCATATGGGGAAGATCACACTGGATAACACCAGGGAAGCTATGGAGTCGCTCTTGAAGAATGACAGTTCCAAAGCAGACAAGGTCCTTGAAGTGGAGAAGGTGATCGATGCCCATCAGAAACTGATTACGGAATATCTGATTAAGATCAATAATCTTTCTCTGACGGAAAAACAGCATTTGATTGTAAATAATCTGTTCCATACAGTATCAAACATTGAGAGAGTGGGGGACCATGCAGAGAATCTGGCGGATCTTGCCCATGAGAAGATTGAGAATAAGATTCATTTTTCCGATGAAGCCTATGAGGAACTCTGTGATATCTGTGATAAGGCATTAAGCTCCTTCGATTATGCGATACAGGCGAGGGAAACCGAGCAGGAGGATTTCATCAGAAAGGCGGAAGAGCTGGAAGAGATCGTGGATGACTTAAAGGATAGCTTGCGGCAAAAGCATATTGACCGTTTATCCCAGGGGAAATGTACATCAGGAAACGGTGTTATCTTTATCGATGCCTTAATCAATCTGGAAAGGATTTCTGACCATTCAAGAAATATCGTGAATTATGTGGAAAATGAATTGGAAAAATAAGTTTTGAAAAATGCACAAAAAAATTACAACATCCAAATAAAAAAGCAACAATATCATAATATTCTCTAAATATAGAAAGAAGTTCTTGAAATTTCTATTTGGATTAGGTAAAATGTGATTGAGAAAAATTTGTCAATCACGGATGAGCTGGCATATTTACTCGGGTTTTTGTTCCAAATTGTTCGTTATAACAATGCATCTGAGGCTGCAAACAATGAATTCTTGCGGGAATTAGAAATTGATAGAATAAATGAATTTCTTTCTGCTTTATTTGGAGACCATAGTGTTGTTATACAAATAAATAATCAATTAGGAGGAATTAAATCATGGCAGTAAAAGTAGCAATTAATGGTTTTGGACGTATCGGCCGTCTTGCATTCAGACAGATGTTCGGTGCAGAAGGTTATGAGATCGTTGCAATTAACGATTTAACAGATGCTAAGATGTTAGCACATTTATTAAAATACGATTCCGCACAGGGAAGATATGCGAAGGCTGATACAGTTGTAGCTAAGGAAAGCTCCATTGTTGTTGACGGCAAGGAGATCCAGATTTATGCCCAGAGGAACC
Organism: Bacillota bacterium; assembly: GCA_023423335.1. GTDB lineage: Bacteria > Bacillota > Clostridia > Lachnospirales > Lachnospiraceae > Mobilitalea. The sequence goes on from JAFAFU010000063.1 coordinate 102,804, forward strand.
CGGCTGATTTACCTTGGGGTAAGCTTGGCGTTGATGTAGTTCTTGAGTGTACAGGCTTCTTCGCATCCAAGGCGAAGTCTCAGGCACATATCGATGCAGGTGCTAAGAAGGTCGTTATCTCTGCTCCGGCCGGTGATGATCTTCCTACGGTAGTATTCAGCGTTAATGAGAACATCTTAAAGTCAAGTGATACCATTATTTCCGCAGCTTCCTGCACAACCAACTGCTTAGCTCCTATGGCAGATACCTTAAATAAATTACTAGCAATCGAGAAGGGTTACATGGTAACCATCCATGCATATACCGGCGACCAGATGACCCTGGACGGCCCTCACGCAAAGGGTGATTTAAGAAGAGCACGTGCCGCGGCTGTGAACATTGTTCCCAACTCCACCGGTGCTGCCAAGGCAATCGGCCTTGTTATTCCTGAATTATCCGGTAAGCTGGACGGAGATGCACAGAGAGTTCCGGTTCCCACAGGCTCCACAACCATCCTGACAGCAGTTGTGGATGGTAAGGTTACAAAGAGTGAAGTTAATGCAGCTATGAAGGCAGCAGCCAGCGCATCCTTTGGATATACCGAGGATGAGATCGTATCCTCCGATATCGTCGGCATTACCTATGGCTCCTTATTCGATGCTACACAGACCAAGTGCATGGATTTGGGAGATAAGACCTTAGTTAAGGTGGTTTCCTGGTACGATAACGAGAATTCCTATACCAGCCAGATGGTTAGAACGATCAAGTACTTCGCAGAGCTTCAGTAATTCATATTTCATTGATCCATTATGGGTCCGGTCTTTCAGGACCGGACCCTATTTTCGTGAAAGCAAAGTGAGCACAGGCAATCCCGTCACAGAACCGGGAAATGCAAAGCGTTTCCCGGTAGTATATGCGGTGCTCGTATGGCAGGCTTGCTTGCGTAATACGAGTATGCATATACTACTGAAAGAAGTACGAGGTACTTTTTTTCAGTTCTGTGACGGGAAGAGACAGTGCGAGCGCGCCCACGAACCTTAGAAACCGCAAAGCGGTTTCTAAGGTTGCACATATAACCATAATTCAGTTTTGATATTTTGATTATAGAAGACATAACATAGATTACCTGGCATTATGAAATTATATTCCCTGAAAGGAGTTAATACGATGTTAAATAAAAAGTCAATTGATGATATTAATGTAAAGGGCAAAAAAGTGTTAGTCAGATGCGATTTTAATGTTCCGCTTCAGGATGGTAAAATTACCGACGAGGTACGCCTGGTAGAGGCTCTTCCTACCATTAAGAAGTTAGTTAGCGATGGCGGAAGGGTGATTCTTTGTTCCCACCTTGGTAAGCCGAAAGGCCCCACACCGGAATTTTCTCTGGCTCCGGTTGCTGTAAGATTATCCGAGCTGTTAGGCCAGGAAATAGTATTTGCCAATGATGATGTGGTGGTTGGGGAGAAGGCAAAGGCTGCTGTTGCAGCTATGAAGGACGGAGATATTGTCCTGCTGGAGAATACCCGCTACAGGAAGGAAGAAGAGAAGAATATTGACAATTACAGCGAAGAACTGGCTTCCCTTGCCGACATATTTGTAAATGACGCTTTCGGTACCGCCCATAGAGCGCACTGCTCCAATGTAGGTGTAACGAAATATGTGAAGACCTCTGTAGTTGGTTATCTGATGCAGAAGGAAATCGAGTACCTTGGCAATGCGGTAAACAATCCCAAGAGACCTTTCGTAGCAATCCTTGGCGGCTCTAAGGTTTCCAGTAAGATCTCCGTAATCAATAACCTTCTGGATAAGGTTGATACCCTGATTATCGGCGGAGGCATGGCATACACCTTTATGAAGGCCATGGGTGAAGAGGTCGGCAAGTCCTTACTTGAGGCTGACTACCTGGAATATGCAAAAGAGATGATGGCTAAGGCAGAGCAGAAGGGTGTTAAATTATTAATCCCGATTGATACCGTAGTAGCTCAGGAATTTTCCAATGATACTCCGTTCAAGACCGTTGGCCGGGGGGAGATCGATCCGGATTGGGAAGGACTTGACATCGGTGAGAAGACCCGTGAATTATATGCCGATGCGATTAAGAGTGCAAAGACTGTAGTCTGGAACGGACCGATGGGCGTATTTGAATTACCGAACTTTGCGGCCGGTACGGTTGCAGTAGCTAAGGCACTTTCTGAGATTGACGGAACTACAATTATCGGCGGCGGCGATTCTGCGGCAGCGGTTAACCAGTTAGGATTTGGTGACAAGATGTCCCATATCTCCACCGGTGGGGGTGCTTCCCTGGAATTCCTGGAGGGTATCGAACTTCCCGGCGTTGCGGCTGCGAACGACAAATAAGACCATATAAAATAAATATTTCCCTGATAGGTAGCAAGCTTTTCGTGAAAGAACTATTGTATTTCATTGAAAAGCTTGCTACAATCTAGTAAAATACTCACTGAACATTTAACATAGGAGGATAATTATGCGTAGAAAGATTATTGCCGGTAACTGGAAGATGAATAAGACTCCCAGTGAGGCAGTTAAGCTAATTGAAGAGTTAAAGCCCCTGGTGGCGACAGAGGATGCGGATGTTGTATTCTGCGTTCCCGCGGTTTCCCTTACCATTGCGGTTGCGGCTGTACAGGGTACGAATATCGCTATCGGTGCACAGAATATGTATTATGAAGAAAGCGGTGCATATACAGGGGAAATCGCCCCGAATATGCTTACAGATATCGGCGTAAAATATGTTATTATAGGCCACTCCGAGCGAAGGGAATATTTTGCCGAGACCGATGAGACCGTAAATAAGAAGGTATTAAAGGCATTCGAGCATAACCTCATACCGATTATCTGCTGCGGAGAATCCTTAAAGCAGAGAGAGCAGGGAATTACGATTGATTTCGTACGTCAGCAGATTAAGATTGCTTTCTTGAATGTATCTCCGGACCAGGCAAAAACGGCTGTTATCGCATATGAGCCGATCTGGGCAATCGGAACCGGTAAAGTAGCCACCACCGAGCAGGCAGAAGAGGTATGCAAGGCGATCCGTGAGTGTATCGCAGAGATTTATGATACGGCTACGGCAGCGGCCATCCGTATCCAGTACGGCGGAAGTGTTACCGCTGCCAGTGCGGCGGATTTGTTTGGACAGGAGAATATTGACGGCGGTTTGGTTGGCGGCGCCAGCTTAAAGGCTGACTTTGGCAAGATTGTGAACTATAAATAGGAGAATAGAATGAGTAAAAAACCTACAGTTTTAATGATTTTGGATGGGTATGGCCTGAATGAGAAAAAGGAAGCGAATGCAATTGCTCTGGCAAAAAAGCCGGTTATGGACCGTCTCATGTCAGAATACCCCTGTGTCAAAGGGAATGCCAGCGGTATGGCTGTCGGCCTTCCGGACGGTCAGATGGGTAACTCCGAGGTAGGACACATCAATATGGGTGCCGGCCGAATTGTATACCAGGAGCTGACCAGAATCACGAAAGAGATCCAGGACGGAACCTTCTTCAATAACGAGGCCCTGCTGGCAGCGGTGGATAACTGCAAGAGAAATAATTCGGACCTTCACCTGTATGGATTACTATCCGACGGGGGGGTTCATAGTCATAACACCCATTTATACGGACTTTTGGAGCTGGCCAAAAGACATGGACTAAAGAATGTCTATGTCCATGCCTTCCTGGACGGCCGTGATACTCCGCCGGCATCCGGTAAAGGCTTTGTAGAACAGCTCTGGGAGCAGATGAAGCTTCAGGGAGTAGGAAAAATTGCAACCGTTATGGGCCGTTACTATGCTATGGATCGTGATAATCGTTGGGACAGAGTCGAGAAGGCTTACCGGGCTATGGTTTACGGAGAAGGTGAGACGGCACCGAATGCGATCGAGGCGGTTCAGAATTCCTATGATGCTGAGAAATTTGATGAGTTTGTAATACCGACCGTTATCCTGGAAGACGGAAAGCCGGTTGCTACGATTAAGGATAAGGATTCTGTCATCTTCTTTAATTTCCGACCTGACCGGGCAAGAGAGATCACGAAGGCATTCTGCAGTGATGATTTTGCCGGGTTTGAAGATGTTAAGAGAATGAAGCTGACTTATGTCTGCTTCTCAGAATATGATATTACGATTCCGAATAAGCAGGTCGCTTTCCATAAGGTATCCATTGACCACACCTTTGGACAGTTTTTGGCGGAGCATCATATGACGCAGCTTCGTCTGGCGGAGACCGAGAAATATGCCCATGTAACCTTCTTCTTTAACGCAGGTATCGAGGTGCCGAACGAGGGTGAGGACAGAATTCTGGTCAACTCCCCGAAGGTCGCAACCTATGATCTTCAGCCGGAGATGAGTGCCTATGAAGTCGCTGATAAATTGGTGGAAGCAATTAAATCTTTAAAATATGATGTCATCATCGTGAATTTTGCCAATCCGGATATGGTTGGACATACCGGTATTGAGAGTGCGGCGGTCAGAGCAATTGAAGCAGTGGATGAATGTGTGGGCCGTGCGGTGGAAGCGCTATTATCCGTTGATGGCCAGATGTTCATCTGCGCGGATCATGGCAATGCGGAACAGCTTCTGGATTATACCACCCTGGAGCCCTTCACAGCACATACAACTAACCCGGTACCGTTCCTTCTGGTCAACTATGATAAGGATTATTCCCTGGCAGAGGGCGGATGTCTGGCGGATATCATCCCGACGATGATTGAGATGATGGGTATGGAGAAGCCTGCAAAGATGACCGGTAAATCCCTGCTGGTTAAGAGACAGCTGTAAGCACCCAAAGGGAATGAAATAAATACTTGTTGAAAAAATTTCTATTGTATGGTAGAATAGGCGTAGTTTTAGGAGGTGTAATCGTGGACGTATTAAAAACAATAGTACAAATCATTTATATAGGAATTTGTATCGCCTTAACGGTCATCGTGTTGAAGCAGGAAGGTAAAGTCGGATTATCAGGGGCATTAACCGGTGTTACCGAAACATATTGGGCTAAGAATAAGGGACGTTCCAGGGAAGGCATGTTGGAAAAATCCACCAAGATCCTGGCTGCCCTATTCATCGTACTCTCAGTTGTTTTAAATCTGAAATGGTAAGATTATGAATGCGAAAACACTCTGGATGACAGGGTGTTTTTTTCTTGAAATAAATATTTAAAATAAGCAATATATGGTATACTAATATTAGTGATGTTTGCAGACAGGCTTAACAACCGGCCGACCGCAGAATTTGAAAAATGAGATAGCTCTTCGCCAGTCAAGAAGAATGACCTTGATGAGTATGTCCATGGATTAGGAGCCATATATGAAAGTAAAAGAGAAGGATCATAAAGAACCTGCAACCGAACATAAGACGAAGGATAAAAAAAGCAAAAAGGATAGAGATAATATGACAGATAAGAAAACAAAAGTGAAGGAAAACAAAGGGAAGAGATACGGCCGCTCGGAGAAATCAGGCTATCCCCATAGGGGAAGCCGGCATGAGAGATCCGGACGTGCAGAGAAGGTACCTCCGATGGATGAAGAGATACAAAAAGAGAAATCAGAACTGCTGCTGCAGCTATTTGCTGACAAAGAGTACAAACCCCTGACCTTTAAGGGGCTGTCCGCCCTATTACAGGTTCCGAGAGAAGCCAAGCATGAGCTGAAACTGGTATTAGACCGGTTGATCTCTACGGGCAGGATAATGGTGGATGCCCAGGGCCGTTACCGGACCCCCGGGGATGATATGAAGACCGGAACATTCTCAGGGACTCAGCGGGGCTTTGGCTTTGTCATTATCGAGGGGGAGCAGGAGGATATCTTTATTCCGGAAAATGCCACCAACGGAGCTATGCATGGCGACAAGGTCATGGTTACGGTTTCGGAAGAAGAACAGACGGGCAAGCGGAAGGAAGGAGCCGTCGTTCAGATTCTTGAGAGAGGCAGGACGGAGATTGTCGGTACTTTCGAGAAAAGCAGGAACTTTGGCTTTGTTGTTGCAGATAATCAGAAGCTTGGCAGGGATATTTTTATCCCAAAGGAATACACCATGGGTGCCGTAGACGGACATAAGGTGGTTGTTAAGATAACGAGTTACGGGGATCCTGCCTCGAGTCCGGAGGGCAGGGTAATCGAAATTCTCGGGCATATCAATGATCCGGGAGTCGATATCATGTCGGTGGTAAAGTCCTACGACCTGCCGGTGGATTTTCCCGAGGAGGTTATGCGGATACTGGATCAGGTGCCGGAGGAGATTGACCCGAAGGAAATTGAAAACCGCATGGATATCCGGGAGCTTACCACGGTTACGATCGATGGGGAGGATGCCAAGGATTTGGATGATGCCATCACCCTGACAAAGGAAGGGGAAATCTATCATCTTGGGGTCCACATTGCCGATGTGACCCATTATGTTAAGGAAGGGGCTGCTCTGGATAAGGAAGCCTTGAAGCGGGGCACCAGCGTATATCTGGTGGACCGCGTCATTCCGATGCTGCCCCATAAGCTGTCCAATGGAATCTGCTCCCTGAATCCGCAGGTGGATCGTCTGGCCTTAAGCTGTTTTATGGATATCGATACCAAAGGCAATGTAATAAATCATAAGCTGGCGGAGACCGTAATCCGTTCCGACCGCAGGATGACTTATACCAATGTGGCGAAGATCGTTGAGGGAACGGACGAGGAGGTCATGAAGGAATATATTGATTTTGTGCCCTTGTTCCGGCTGATGCAGGAGCTGGCAGAGGTACTTAAGGAGCGAAGACATAAGAGGGGCTCCATCAACTTTGATTTTCCGGAAAGTAAAATCATCGTCGACAAACAGGGGAAACCCATAGAGATAAAGCCCTATGAGAGAAATAAAGCAACAAAGATCATAGAAGAATTTATGCTGATTGCAAACGAGACAGTGGCGGAGGATTTCTACTGGCAGGAGATTCCCTTTGTATACCGTACCCATGATAATCCGGATGAGGAGAAAATCCATAAGCTTGCCATATTCATCAATAATTTCGGGTATAGCATCAAGATGGGAAATGAAGAAATTCACCCCAAGGAACTGCAGAAGCTGTTAATTAAGATAGAGGATACGCCGGAGGAACCCTTAATCAGCCGTCTGACCTTACGGTCCATGAAGCAGGCAAAGTACACGGTTGCCAATACAGGACATTTTGGCCTGTCGGCGAAATACTACTGTCACTTCACCTCTCCGATCCGCCGATACCCTGACCTTCAGATCCATCGGATTATAAAGGAGAATCTTGGGGGCAAGCTGGCAGAGGGCAGAGTCGGTCATTATGAGAGGATTCTTACCGAGGTGGCAAACCATTCCAGCAAGACCGAACGCAGGGCGGAGGAGGCTGAACGGGAAGTAGAGAAGATGAAAAAGGTGGAATACATGATGGAGCACATCGGAGAGACCTTCGAAGGCGTCATCTCGGGTATTACCAACTGGGGAATGTACGTGGAGCTTCCGAATACCATTGAGGGTATGATCCGGGTCAGCGAGATGCGGGATGATTATTATAATTATGATGAAGAACACTATCAGATGGTCGGTGAACACACGGGGAAAATATATAAATTAGGGCAGATGGTCACGGTGGAAGTGGTGAAAGCAGATAAGCTTCAGCGGACGATTGATTTTGCCTTGACGGAGGTTGAAGAATAAGTGGGGGAAAACATTAAGCTGGTAGCCAATAATAAGAAAGCATATTTTGACTACTTTATCGAAGATAAGTATGAAGCGGGCATCGCATTGCACGGGACGGAAGTAAAGTCATTACGTATGGGCAAATGCAGCATAAAAGAAGCCTTCCTCCGGATAGAGAACGGAGAGGTATATGTATATGGCATGCATATCAGTCCATATGAGAAAGGAAACATTTTTAATAAGGACCCCTTAAGGGTGAGGAAGCTGCTGCTCCATAAATATGAAATCAATAAAATTGCAGGCCAGATTAAACTGAAGGGCTATACCTTAGTGCCGCTCCAGGTATATTTCAAAGGAAGTCTCGTAAAGCTGGAAATTGGGCTGGCACGAGGCAAAAAGCTCTATGATAAACGTGAGGATATTGCGAAAAAGGATCAGCGCAGGGAGGCCGAAAAGGAATTTAAGGTGAGGAATTTATATTAATTTATGGAGGAAAGGCGTGCGGAAACCAAAATTAAAAGAGTTTATTTTCGCTACAGTACTTTGTCTATTTTCAGCAGTTATATTTGTTCCGGCAAAAGCAAATAGTCCGGAACAGGGGGAAGAGGCTGCCGCCGGAGGAACTTCGGCTTTTGTGATAGAGGAAGGTGTTCTGAGAAGCTATATTGGCAATGAGAAAAATGTTGTCGTGCCGGAGGGTGTGAAAAGCATAGATTCCTGGGCGTTCAGGAACAATACCACGGTGGAGAGCATCCTTTTGCCCGAGGGTGTGATATCGATTGCTGCCTGGGCATTTGATCAATGCACAAGCCTTAATCGTATTACCCTTCCCGAGAGTCTGGCAGAAATCAATGTGCAGGCGTTCTTGTCCTGCAGTTCGCTGAAAGAAATCACTATACCGAAGAATGTAAGGTTCCTTGGAAGTTATGCTTTTCAAGGCTGCGCCATGCTCGAAACGGTTACCATAAAATCAGATTGCATGCTGGAAGAGAATATCTTTTACGGAACCAAATGGCTGGAGCAGCGAAAGGCAGAGGGCGAATACATTGTTGTTAACGGAATCCTTCTTTGGATGTCGGACAGGACAGAGAAAATTATCATACCAAAGGATGCTACGAGAATAGGCAGGGGAGTCTTTGCAGGTTTTAATTTTGCGGAGGTGACGATTCCTTCCGCCGTAACAGAGATTGGAGATGGGGCTTTTTCCTCCTGTAAAAAACTAAAAACCATAAAGCTGAACGAAGGATTGAAAGTAATCGGAGAACGGGCATTTTACGGATGTACGAAGCTGACATCAATTTCCGTACCAAAGGGTGTTACAAAAATCGGCGCCTATGCATTTACATCCTGCAGGGCATTGGCCGAAATCAATCTGCCGGATAGTGTAAGGGAAATTGGCAGCTCTGCATTTAGTGACTGCAGTTCATTGAGAGAAATTAAGCTTCCTTCATCGCTTACGGAGATTGAGGCAAGTTTGTTTTATACCTGCATTAAGCTTGCTTCCATTCAGATACCGGATACCGTAACAAAAATCGGTGCCTATGCATTTTATGAAACGGCATGGCTGAAAGAGAAGACGGCGGCAAAGCAGATGATACTTGTAAACTCCGTATTACTTGACGGAACCTCCAGTACGGGAAAGGTTATTATACCCGAGAAGGTAACATATATCTGCGATGGTGCATTTCGCGGGGCGGAAATCACATCCGTAATTATTCCGGAAGGGGTGTCGGTGATCGGCGACCTGGCGTTTGAAGACTGCATAAAGCTGACGTCTGTAACCATTCCGGAGGGAGTGTCGGTAATCGGCGACCGGGCATTTGCAAATTGTACAAAGCTGACATCGGTAACGCTGCCGGGCAGTATAACCGGTATCGGAGACATGGCTTTCTATGGCTGTACCTCGTTAGAAGAAATCAGCTTGCCGGCAAAATGCAGGACAATAGGCGAGAGAGCTTTTTATGGCTGCACGAAGCTAAAGAAGACAGCGATGCAGAAAGGGATACAGGAGATCGGTGCCCGTGCATTTTATAACTGTACGGAATTGAACGACATCACCCTGCCGGACAGTATAACGGCCATTGGAGGATTGGCATTCCACACTACCGCCTGGCTGAAGCAGAGGCAGGCAGAGGGAAGCATGGTCACTATCGGTCCGATCCTGTATGATGCATCCGGCTGCTCCGGGGATGTGGTGATACCGCCGGGCATCACCGAAATTGCAAGCTATGCGTTTAGCTGCAGAAACCGGGTGGATTCTGTCAGGATACCTGATTCTGTCATAAAGATAAACCATGAAGCCTTCTTTGGCTGCAGGGATTTGATAACGATTATTGCGGGAAAGGCTTCGTATGCGGAAAGCTATGCAGCCAAATCGGGGATGAAGTTTGCCGGGTATCATAAAGGTATGGATATCAAAAAAGTCATTTCTGATTATATAGATTTAATCAAGCTTATTCTGACAAAAAACTTCAATGCTGTAAGCTATGCGGCAAGATGGGGGATTAAGCCTGCCGAACGGGATATCAATGCGGACCTGACCTATGACCCGATCTATGGGAAATCAGTAATTGAAGATACGAAGAACCATATGCTCTATTATAAGGAAGGGGCAATGGATGGTGCCGTAAATCTAGTTTCCATGGATATGCTGAGCGGCAGCAGGAAGGTGCTGACACAGGTTGACAGCCACCCAATTTATTTAAGTAAAGGGCATCTGTATTATACAACAGCTGACGGGGTTTTTTGTATCAGTACAGATGGAAGCAGGAAAGAAAGGCTTGTCGAAATACCGGTATCAGGGGATATCTATAGCCGTAATGTATCACTGATAGGAATATCGGGTGATTATGCCTATTACACTTATACATTTTATAATGATTACGAAGAGGATGGCAGCCGGGCAGTTCTGGCAAGAGTAAAAATAAATGAGCAGAAACAATCCATAATAAAGGAATATGTGATTTACAGCTACAGCTACATCAGCAATCCGGTAATAGCGAACGGAATGATATATTATATTTCTTATAATATAGGAGACGGAAAATACGAGTTAAATTCAGTCACCCTGGACGGCAAAAAAACCAATACCCTGGAAACCGACATGTATTATTATAATATTTCCCGTCTTTTGGCAGATGAAACCGGAGTATATTACTTATACAGGGAGAGGGGCAGTACAAAAGCTCTCATAAAATGTATCATGCCTGCCGGTAATGTGAAAATTCTGCTGACGATAGAAGAGGATATTGATGATCAAATGCAATTATACAGTGTCTTCGACGGATACCTGTATTATGCGTCAAATTACCAGGTATACCGTCTGTCAACGGACGGTACGGAAAATGCGGCTTTTGAATTGAAGCCGCTGAAGGTTTGGCCCGGTTATGTTGCGGAAATCCTGGTGAAAGACGGCTGGCTGCTTTTGTATCTTGACTGTGACACAGCTCCCAATGAAACCTTCTGCATAAAGCTGGACGGCTCTTATATGGTTAATTTAGGGGGGCATTGCTTCTGGTCGTCGGTTGATGCAACTCTGAATGCCGTGTATTACCGTGTTATCATAGTACCCGGGGAGGATGGGGATTCCTATTTGGACGGCGGCGAGTCTGTTTACAGAAGGCTGAAGCTGCCGCTGAAGCAATATTAGTATATGCGAATATATATACTGATATTTTCTGGGAACGTTGGTATTAAAATATGATTAAATATATGCCGCTTAACTTGACATAAGGGCAAAATTGTATTACGATATATCTGCGTCTGTTAGCCGGATATAACACAATCTTAACTAACGGGGTTGTACTGGTTTCGACGGGGGTTTTGAAATTGCGGTAGCCATTCGCAGACTAGGACTGCGTCATCAACTTAGAATTAAAATTAAACGCAGACGAAAATTTAGCGTACGCTGCCTAGTGGCAGCTGTCGACCTTAAGCAACTCGCGGCTTAAGACCTCGGCATCAAATTAGCGGGGACCTTTATCATCAAAGCTTTGAGATGGTAAAAGATTTATGAAGCTACTGAAATCGGAAGCCTGTCTACCGGCGTCCGATGGAGGGAACAGCACGTACAGGCGTGCATAAAAGATAGACTGTAATGGGAGAAGCGGCAATGGAAGGGCTTTCGGACAGGGGTTCAACTCCCCTCAGCTCCATACTTGAAATGAATGGGAAAACCTAGATTTATGAGGTTTTCCTTTTTTATATTTTAATTTGTTGTGACACTTTGTGATATTGAAGTATTGTTGAGTTTTTGCATACTTGACGAATCTTCTTCAGTATTAAAGCAGTAGCACTTATACAGGGTGTCCATATTATCGTGATCACTAATATGCTTAATCTTTTTTGATGTATCCCGGCCTCAAATAATTTTAAAATGAAGGTCTTGCGGATTTTATGCATACTAGGGACTTCAATTCCAACTTTGTAATTTTCGGTATACTCATCATCACCTGGATTTGAATATTTACTATCGGTATAGTTGATGGTTGAGATCTTAATCAATTCCCACAAGTTTTTGTTAATGATTTTATATTCATATGCATACTCAAGAGTTTTCTTTATGATTTTTTGTATATGATATTTTGATGAAGGTAATTATGAAAGAATAGCTTGCCGTTGTCTGAAAGTTGGAGAATTCAAAATCAAAACAGTTGATGTGGCTTTACTTTTCTCAAAGACTAAATTTAAAAAACATATAGACAAAGTTAAGAAATTAATTTATATGTAAAAGAAGAGGTTTAATTATTTAAATGGGAAAAGGGGAGGTCACCTTTATTAAATATTGATTAATCAAAACCTGATTTTATAACATTAATAAGCTAGAAGACGAGGAAATAGTATTGAAACATAGATAATGATAAAGATGGGACGAATTGTTCGGTTTAGACTGATAGAGTCTTTGGAAGAGGCAGGTTTTTCTTCGGGAAATTTGCCACGGGGATCGTCAACGGGTATTCATAAGTGCAGAAGCTCCTTTAAAAATGTACTTTTTCCGCCATGTATAGATATTTGCTCTGCTATAGCCGATTTCTTCTAATACTAATTGTACATTTTCGCCCACTTCAAAGTAACGATGAATTGTTTCGAGTTTAAATTTGAAAGAGGAATGTCTTGGATGATTCGGAATATTATTAAACTTTTGATTTACAGCTTTCCATCCACAGCATAAGCATTCACAGGTGTGTGGCGCTTTATAATGTACGACAACATGTGTACATTTCATATTATTGAAATGAATGTATTTATCTATTGCCAATTTATATAGTGCGCAGATAAAAAGGAATTTACCGGAAAGGAGTAGACAGATGGAAAAACCCATTGATAAACGTGGAAAACTTGATGGTGAAGTATTTACATATAGGATTACTAAGGATAGAAAAGTTTTTATATCGTGGTACGGAAAACAAGTTACTACACTAAGCAGTAAAAAAGCTGAGGACTTTATTGCTGACATCGAAGTTGCAGATGGCAAAGAAGCCCAACTGATAATGGCAAAAGTCACAGGACACTTTAAGCATGGTAACGAAAAAATGAATAAGCGTTCAAAATAATTATAATATGAACATGATAAATTCGCTGAAATTATAAGCAAAATATGCACCAAAGAAGCGGGATCTTTTTTGACCTAACCTTCCATAAAAGGGCTCAAGTATTGTATCAATGCTTGAGCCCTTATTCTATAATCTGTAAAATTGGGTATACCGTTATTTCCCATTAAATATTGACAAATAATACTAAGTGATATAAAGTAGGGTAAAATGAATTAGTGGAGGATAAAACCAATGAGAAAATTATTTATTATTTTTGCTATAGCAATTATATTTACAATGACAGGATGTTCTAATGAAGAAGCAGTTTCACAAACAAAATATGACAAATTGAAAGCAGAATTAGATACTGCCAATTCTAAAAATGAAGAACTGGAAACTGAGCTTGCAAATCTAAAAGATCAAATTGCTTCACTGGATAATGAAAATGATTCACAGAAAGAAGAAACAGTATCAGCAGATATAATTGAAGAAGCAGCTGAAGAAGTAGCTGAAGACAAAACAACTTCCGACTATGTTTCTGATGATACTTCAGATAATTCTTTTGATATAACATTGGGTCAGAAAAATGCACTTCAAACAGCAGCCAGTTATTTGAATTATACAGCTTTTTCATATAATGGCTTAATTGAGCAATTGGAGTATGAAGGTTATTCTAAGGAAGATGCAACATATGCAGTGGATAACTGTGGTGCTGACTGGAATGAACAAGCTGCCTTATGTGCCCAAGATTATTTAGATTATTCTTCTTTTTCGCGTTCTGGATTGATTGATCAGCTGGAGTATGAAGGATTTACTACAGCGCAGGCGGAATATGGTGTTAAGGCAGTCGGTTATTAAGAAACGAGAACCAAATAAACATTTGATTGTCATGTAGAAATAGGAAAAAACAGTTTTGATTAAGCAACTCCTAAGGACTGAATCCGGTATTAAACCGGACTCGGTCCTTTAAGTTTACTCTTAATTCCATAGTTATTATAGATAACGTATTCTTAACGTACGGTTTTCATAGCGCGCATTGCATTAAAAATAGCAATCACGGTTACGCCTACATCCCCAAAAACAGCCTCCCACATGGTAGCGATGCCAAATGCTGCAAGGGCAAGAACCACAAGCTTCACACCCATGGCAAATAAAATATTCTGCCATACAATTGCTCTGGTTTTACGGGCGACCTTGATAGCGGATACAATTTTGGAAGGTTCATCCGTCATTAACACGACATCAGCTGCTTCAATGGCGGCATCGGAACCCAATGCTCCCATAGCAATACCGATGTCGGCCCGGGCCAGCACAGGAGCATCGTTGATACCGTCTCCGACAAATACCAGCTTACCCTTGGACTTCCGGTTTTTATCCAACTGCTCCAACTGCTCAACCTTCTGGTGGGGAAGCAGCTCGGAATACACGGTATCCAGTCCGATCTCACGGGCAATGGCTTCACCGACAATTCTTGTGTCCCCGGTTAGCATGGCAGTATGATTTATACCCAGGGCTTTTAAATCCTGAAGGGCTTTTTTACTGTCCGGCTTTATTTCATCAGAAATTACAATGTGACCGGCATATATACCTTCAACAGCCAGATATACAATGCTTCCGGGTTCATTTACCGGCTGCCGGCTGATATGCTCTGCATCCATCAGCTTTCCATTACCGGCAAGCACGGACTTGCCGTCAATTTTAACGCGAATCCCACGTCCGGGCACTTCTTCCTGATCCGTAAGCCGGCTCCGGTCGATTGGCTGATTGTAAGCCTTCTGAATGGATAAAGCGATAGGATGGTTGGAGAAGCTTTCCGCATGGGCAGCATAGGAGAGCAGTTCGGCCTCCGACCAGCCGCCAGCGGCAACGGATTTTGTCACCTTAAAAATACCTTTTGTCAAAGTACCTGTTTTATCAAAAACAATGGTATCAATATTGCTAAGCGCCTCAAGATAGTTACTGCCTTTTACTAAAATACCGTTCTTCGATGCTCCGCCGATGCCGCCGAAGAAGCTTAAGGGAATGGAAATAACCAGGGCACAGGGACAGGACACTACCAGAAAGGCAAGAGCCCTGTAGATCCAGTCACCAAACTGCGCTTCCGGAATAACCAGAGGAGGAATGACCGCAAGAGCTAAAGCAGCAAAAGTAACAATCGGGGTGTAATATCTTGCGAATTTTGTAATGAAGTTCTCGGTGGGAGCTTTTTTGCTGCTGGCATTCTGAACCAGATCAAGGATTTTGGAAATCGTAGATTCTCCGAATTCTTTGGAAACCTCAATGGTTAACACGCCATTTTTATTAATGGAGCCGGATAATACTTCATTGCCAGGCTCCACATCCCTGGGAAGGGATTCTCCCGTGAGGGCGGAAGTATCCAGAGCGGAAGAGCCTTCTGTAATCCGCCCGTCTAGCGGTATTTTTTCACCGGGTTTTACAATGATATAATCACCGATACCAACTTCTTCCGGAGTTACTTTGCGTATTTCGCTGCCGATTTTTAAGTTGGCAAAATCAGGCCGTATATCCATAAGGGCAGAAATGGACTTACGGGAACGGTTGACTGCCAGGCGCTGAAATGCTTCACCGACCTGATAAAACAGCATAACCGCAACACCTTCCGGATATTCGCCAATGGCAAAGGCGCCGATAGTGGCTACACTCATAAGAAAGTTTTCATCAAAAACCCGGCCTTTGGAAATGTTTTTCAGTGCCCGAAGGAGCACCTCACCGCCGATTAACAGATAACTTATAAGAAATATTGTGAATTCAGCAGGAAGAAGAAAATCAAATAAATTGCCTACAGCAAATAACAAGGCACCGGCAGTCAGACTGATACGGTAAGCCCATTTTCTGGCGGCCGCAGAGCCATTCTCTTCCGGCTTCTTATCTGTATAGGAAACTTGAATGGCAGGTTCAATGTCCAAAGCAATCCGTGAGGCCTGCCTTATAATGGCCGGAAGGGACTTCCGGTCAGCTGCTTCAATGGTAAGCCGTTGGGAGACAAAATCAAGAGAAACTGTCTTCACTCCTTCGATACGGCTTACCTGTGTCTCAATCTTTTGTGCACAGTCACCACAGCAAAGTCCCAGTAAATATAGCGTTTTCTGTCCGGGCTGGGAGACCTCTTTTTCAATCATTACGATTGCAGGATCATGCCTCTTTGCGATGGCATCGGCCTGTGCAATCAGACTGTCAGCCGCTGCATCGTCAATAATCTTCATAGAGAGGATTTTTGACACAAAATCAACGGAAGCAGTTGATACACCGTTAAGCTTTTTCACATCCCGTTCGATTTTGGCAGCACAGTTACCGCAACAAAGACCTTCCAGTATGTATTGTTTTTTTGTCGCAGCCATAATACATAGCTCCCTTCTAATATTCTTATGATTGAACAATTGAACGTATATTCAATTATTAAGATAAAAATCCCCCATTCATTGCCGTTGTCATAACAGGCCTATAGGATAACACACATCCCTGTTAGAATTACTTTTCACATACATGAATCATTGCCTGGTCAAAGATAGTTTTCACATGCTCATCCGCTAATGAATAGAAAACAACCTTTCCTTCCTTACGGTAATTTACCAGTTTAACCTGCTTGAGAAGTCTGAGCTGATGGGAGATGGAGGATTTGGTCATGCCCAAAAGAACAGCAATATCACAGACGCACATTTCTGCACGAAACAGGGCACTTAGGATTTTTACGCGTGTAGAGTCTCCGAATATCTTAAATAAGTCAGCCAGATCCATTAAATTATCTTCATCAGGCATATGTTCTCTGACATCATTCACTACAGCTTCATGAATAATATTGCAGTCACATCTGTCAATATCTGCAGTATAGGCACTCATGGGGCGACCTCCTTTCGGTTGAATAGTTGAATTATTCTTCAACCATTATTATATTGATTTTATAAGTTCCTGTCAATGAGAAAAAACTTATTATATGATTATATGAATTGAAAAACAATTGACAAATCGTAATCTGGTGCATATACTAGAAGTGACAATTAAACGATTGCTTGATTGATAAAATGTTTAATTTTATTTATTAAATTATGTCACTCAATATTTTCTGAAAGGGGAAACTGATATGAAAAAGACCATTAAATTACAGAATCTGGATTGCGCAAACTGTGCAGCCAAAATTGAAAATGCTGTTAAAAAGCTGGAGGGAGTAACTGATGTTAAGGTGAATTTTCTCAGTCAAAGGATGGAGTTGGAGGCTCCCGATGATAAGTATGACTCGGCATTAAGTGAGGCCAGGAAGATAATTAGGAAAATTGAACCGGAGGTAATTATAAAGGCATAAAGGCAGGGGGACTGCCGCAAAATTCTCTGTGTATTGTAAATACGATATGAGGGTATCATTTTAATTTGCAGCAGTTGTTTATGATTTAAAAACAGGAGGATGATCGGTATGTCAAAAAGAGAAAAGAAGCAGCTGTTTCGTATTTTCATATCAGCGGCATTTTATATCATAGCAATCCTGCTGCCCTTGGATGGGATTGCAAAATTGGCTGTCTTTTTAGTGGTATATGGACTTATTGGAGGAGATATTCTCCTGAAAGCGGGCAGGAACATTTTACATGGTCAGGTATTCGATGAAAATTTTCTGATGGCAGCGGCGACTGTCGGTGCATTTTTTCTGGGAGAATATCCGGAAGGCGTCGCGGTTATGCTGTTTTATCAGGTAGGTGAATGGTTCCAGTCCTATGCGGTGTCAAAATCCCGCCGTTCCATTTCGGAATTGATGGATATACGGCCGGATTATGCCAACATACTTCGCGACGGGCAGTTGGTGCAGGTAGATCCGGAGGAGGTGCAGGTGGGTGATACCGTTGTGGTAAAGCCCGGAGAACGGGTACCACTGGACGGCGTCGTAATTGAAGGGGCATCCTCTATTGATACTTCCGCGTTAACCGGTGAGTCTGTGCCGAGAGACGTACAGGCGGGGCAGGATATCATCAGTGGTTGTATTAACCAGACAGGGCGTCTGACAATTCAGGTTACAAAGGAATTCGGACAGTCAACCGTAGCCAAGATTCTTGAGCTGGTGGAAAATGCCGGTGACAAGAAAAGTAAGAGTGAAAACTTTATAACAAAATTTGCAAGATTTTATACTCCGATTGTTGTTATCGCAGCGGTACTGCTGGCTGTATTTCCGCCTTTGATTACGGGTCAGGAATTCAGTACCTGGATAGCAAGAGCATTAACCTTTCTGGTTATCTCCTGCCCCTGTGCCCTGGTAATTTCCATTCCCTTAAGCTTCTTCGGCGGAATAGGCGGGGCATCAAAATCCGGTGTCCTGGTAAAAGGAAGCAATTATCTGGAGGCGCTGGCTGATACGGAGGTAGTGGTTTTTGACAAAACAGGAACCTTAACGAAAGGCTCCTTTGCAGTAAGTAAAATTCAACCCGAGGATATGCCGGTTGATGAACTGTTGGAAATTGCAGCCTATGCGGAAGACTACTCCAATCATCCTATTGCCGTATCAATCAAGAAAGCTTACGGGAGAGAAGTGGATTCTTCCCGTATTTCAGACATAGAAGAAATCGCAGGCCACGGTGTGAAAGCCGTTATTGACGGGAAAGAAACCTTGGCAGGAAATGCAAAGCTGATGAAAAAAGAAGCTATTTCTTATAATGATGCCGCGTCAGCCGGAACCATAGTGTATTTGGCGATAGAAGGCAAATATGAGGGCTATATCTGTATTGAAGATGAAATAAAGAAAGATTCCCGTCAGGCAATTCAGGATTTGAAAGAAGCAGGCATCAAAAAAACGGTTATGCTGACAGGGGATGCAGATGCGGTTGGCCAGAAGGTTGCAGGAGAATTGAAATTGGATAAGGCGTATACGGAACTGCTTCCTGCAGACAAAGTGGAACGTATGGAGGAACTGATGCGGGAGAAAAGTGCCAAAGGGAAGCTGGTATTTGTAGGTGACGGTATTAATGACGCACCGGTACTTGCCAGGGCAGATATCGGTATTGCCATGGGAGGATTGGGGTCAGATGCGGCAATAGAAGCGGCCGACGTGGTTATCATGACAGATGAGCCTTCCAAGATTGCCAAGGTGATGAAAATATCGAAAAAGACACTTCGGATTGTAAAACAAAATATTATTTTGGCATTAGGCGTAAAGGGTGTTGTACTGGTTCTTGGAGCTTTTGGTCTGGCGTCCATGTGGGCTGCCGTATTCTCTGATGTAGGTGTATCGGTAATTGCAATTTTAAATGCAATCCGGGCCTTAAATTAAGAAAGTTATAATTCATTCCATAAAACACCAAAAAACTATTTTGAGCCGGGATCACATTAATGAATACGCCGGATTAAAATAGTTTTTTAGGTATGTTATTTGGCAGCAAAGCTACGAATGAGAATTCGTAGGGCAATTTAATTGAAAGTAGTCATCAATCATTTGATGGACCAGATGTGCTCTTTTATTATTGGATAGAGTATAGTATACTTCTTTACCATCCCGTCTGCTGGTAATAAGACCATTTAATTTCAGCGTTTTCAAATGGTGGGAAACAGCAGCGTCACTCATACTTACAGCGGCGGCAATATTGGAGACACATTCCTCCGAGTGGCAGAGAAGCCATAGAATACGGAGACGTGATCCGTCACAAAGCTGTTGGAAGGTTATGGCGGCTTCTAAGAACCGGGAGGTCTCCGGCATATTTTCTAATACATTCTCAATATTCTGACCATGATCATGGGGCATTGTTATTTCGTTCATATAGCAACTCCTTTGAAATGGTTTTCTTACGGTCTATGAAAAGCTTTTATACATTCTATAGTATTCCTTCTTATAATGCATGTCAAACGATAAATCCATATATGAAGTAAAGTGCTTTTGATATATTTATTTACATTCTATGAATAGCCGGGAATATACATAAAAAGGGGGATATGATATACTATAATAAGACAAATAATAATAATAATTTTATAACGCTGTTTAGGAGGAGGATCGGAAAAACCAATCTCAGTGTTCGATAAAATGTACGCAGGAGGAAGTTAATAAAAGGCAGGAGGAAAAGGGAAAGATATGCTTAAGGTGGCAATATGCGAAGATGAGAGGAAAGATAAAGAAAGGCTGATTCTTTTATTACGAAAATACGAAGCAGAGCATGAAATGGATATGTCGATTGATGTATATATAAATGGAGAGGCATTGATTTCAAAATTTTGCAACCAGTACGATATTATTTTCATGGATATTGTATTAGGAGGCCTGGATGGAATAAAAACAGCAAAGCAAATTCGAAAAAGTGACGCAGCCGTAGCAATCATATATACGACACATCATAATACATATGCAATTGACAGTTATAGCGTGGATGCTTCGGATTATTTAATAAAGCCGGTCACTTATGCTCATTTAAAACGGGCACTTAAGAAGGCCATGGCGTTTATGCGGCAAAAGAAATATACAATATTAATTAATAATAAGGATACTCTTTTTGAATTGTCCCTTTATGATGTTTTATATGTAGAGTATGAATTAAGAGTATTGAAGGTTTATAAAGTTACAGGAGAAACGGTTGAATTTAAAGGGACATTGAGGTCGATGTCAGAGATGGATAAGGAAGAAATATTGGTTAAAATTAACAAGTACCAACTGGTTAATAGAATATGGGTTGAAAAATGTGAGGACGGTAAGATCTATTTAAAGGATGGAAGAAGCTGTTTATCCGTAAGCCGCGAACGTTGGAAAGAGGTAAAAGAGATCTATATTAAGGAATTCCATATGAGAAATTTATAAGAAGACCGTAACAAATGAAGCGAAAGGGACGATAGGAGTTATGAATGAATTGATATTTTGGGGAATTATCGATATTTTAATGACGATTTTATCGGGTGCTCTTTATTTCTGGTTTATTAATAAAATTTCAGGGGGAAGAAAAAATATTATCTTTGCGGCTCTGGCATATGTATCTTTTTTTATCCTTGTAACAGTATCGCGATATTTAAATATGGCTCCGCTGTTTAAATCTCTTTTCATTTTGGGAGTCTGCGATCTGTTCATTTTATTGGGATATCGCATATCGATTAAGGATATGCTGATTGGAAATTTATGCAGTATGGTTTTTTCTGTGTTTAGTGAGATGTTGGTTGCCGGAGCATTAATGGGGCTGAAGGGATACAGCATCATTGAAATTATCAGTGAAAGAGGGGGAGTTAAGGTCCAGGCGTTTCTAATATCAAAATTGATTTATTTTATCTTATTGGTTTATGTTGTGAGGAAGATGAATCCACAGGCGGTAAAGCTTAATAAAAAGGACATGCTTTTACTTATTATTCAAACGATATCCTATACCATCACCATGTATGCGATTATTGAAATGACGATTTTAAACAATAGAGAAGATTTATATATCGTACTTGTTGCTTTGTCCGCCACTATCTTAGTCTGTTATTTTATTTCCTATTTACTTACCTGCAGCCGGGCAAAGGACAGGGAAATCAAGGAGGAATATAGAAAGAAGCAGGCATATACGGAACAGCAATTTCGATATAATAAATTGAAAGAGGAGTCGAGAGAAAATGTACAAAAATTGGCACACGATATGAAGCATCATATTTTGGCGCTGCAGGATATGATAAAAAGGGCGGAGAGCAGAAAGGCACAAAATTATCTTAATAAAATGGAAGACGTTTTAAGGGAAAACAAAAGATATTTTGATACGGGCTGCTCAACAATAGACGCAATATTGTCGGAAAAAATGTCCCAGGCGGAACAATCCGGAATAAAGGTCAACGTTTTGTACGAACCGGAGTGTTTACGGGAATATGAATCGATGTACCTCTGTTCGATCATGGGAAATGCTTTTGACAACGCAATAAGAGCGGTAAGCAAAATGGAACGGGGTGAAAAGTGGATTGATATAAAGATTCGGTTGGATAAAGAGAAAAAAGTTTTCCTTATGGTTAACAATCCTTATTCGGGAAAATTGAGGAAACAGGATGGAAGGTATTTTTCGACAAAGAAAGATAAAAAACATCATGGTCTGGGTTTAAAATGTATTGAAGATGCGGTAAATAGCTTCAATGGAGAAATGAGTATATTAGATGAGGACAATGTGTTCTCCTTGATGATTATGATTTAAAAGAAAGTAAGTATAAGGCGGCAGGCAATATCAGCCTGCCGCCTTGTGCCGTATCATGCTGCGTTGAATACCGGGGGCGCTCCAAAGCTGCCCTTTAAAAAGCGGACTATATTTTTATGGGGTGTTTAATATAATCACGGTAAATCTTCATTGCCAAATCGTGTATGCCTTCCCTTTTAAAAATTGTAACCAAATTTATATATAATAAAGACTCCAGTTTTTTAAGCTCTTCCCTGGTTGCAGTCCCTCTTTCCAGCGCACATTTTGCGCATTCGAAAAATGCTTCTATAAAAGATTCCGCCATATCCTGGTGCCACTTTTCTTCACCGATAGAATCCCTAGATGCCGAACCTTTTACATTCCGGGGAATCCGGTATTTACTTGGTATTTCTCTGGTAAAATCAAAAACGGCTCCATGGGCTGAATATACCAGCCATGTATATGTTTCCTCTGAAGATCTTCTGTCTGGAAAAGGGATCTTTTTAGCAAATTCTATTCGCACGCTCGTAGCGGATGGCAGATTTGCGTACATTCTCCCGGCAAAAAGGGTTTTCCAAACATCCTTACCAACAAGCGGAGTGCTATAATTTTCTAAGATGGTTTTCATGGAATATGCCAGATCTTCCGGTTCAATTTTATTTCCATGTTCATCAATCGGTATAAAATACGAATATAATAAGTCGGTGCCTTCTGTTTTAAAAGTTTCTCTTGTTACTTCAACCCGCCTGGGATGTGATAAATCATCCTGATCCTGAAATATTATTACATCACTTCCTAAATTATAGGCTATATCAATGCCAATATTTCTTGAAATTCCGGGACCTAGATTCGAATCGTTTTTACGGTATATAATGGTTTGCTTTTGCTTTGTGATAATATTATTGATGTATTCCTCCAATAATCTGTTTTTTGAGTTATCATCAACGAAAATAATGGACCACTCCGGGCAGGTCTGTTCAAAAATACTTTCCATGGCCTGTTTAAAAAAGCCTAACAATTCTATATTTTTTTCCTCAATATAAAGCGGTATAACAAAAGTGCACATAATATCTTTTTCAACAGTCTTCATGACAATCATCCTTTTCTTTCCTATGTCCATTCCTTTATATCTTTTTGGGTGCGCTTCCATTCCAATCCTTTTGTTCTATGTATGGTATCACAATATTTACAAAACGGAATGGGGGTACATAAAAAATCTAATATTTCATCAGCAGAATCAGTTTCAAAAATATTTATTCCATCCTGTTTTGACAACGGAACCTCTGTCCCAAAATACTGATTGAAATGCACTATATTACCGGGTACTGTGCAGGGATATAAGATGCCGTCTTTTAAAAATATACATTTACCGGCCATTTGGCATAATTTGAAACTTATTGTTTCATTCTGAGTGCCATTAAGATCTAACGGAAAATGCCAGGAGCTCTTAATTGGTTCAGGGTTTTCATAATAAAAAGATATTCCTTTCTCTTCCAATATCATTTGCAGCTTATCATAATCAAACTTAACAGGATACTTTGTAATTACAATAATAATATTATATTCTGCACAAGCGTTCCAGAACTCATCTGTTTGTGCGGGCAATAAAATTCCATTGGTATATAATTTGATATCTGTTTCAGGAAAATAAGCTCTGGTTACAGGGAAAAAGGAGACAATATCCGGATGAAGTAATGGTTCTCCGCCCAAGAGTCTGATAAATTCAGCTTCCTTATGAAACAAAAAGGACAACCGTTCCATTTGTTTTTGGAAGTCTTCTAAATCAACGTAATGCTCCTCTGCTAAAGGAGAAAAATGATCACACATCTGACAATTCAGATTGCAATGATCTACTAAATGAATTTCAAATTGTATTTTTTTTAATCTTGGCTTCCTATGTTTTGTTGGATTATTCATAATTACCTCCCTGCATAATCTTTCTTTTTCTCTTCATTTTGTATTATTATACCATTTCTGTTGCTTCTTGCATATTGGTATAAAAGCGGATTATGCCCATATTTTGACGGATTATGTAAAATATATAGAAATAATGTTAAAAAGGCGTTAAAATCATTAGATGGCAAAATCAAAATAAAATGGATTCGTGATTTGGGAGGAGAACGACATGAATAATATGCAATTAATACAAAATACAATTATCAGTGCTATTGCAGAAGTTTTGGAAGACAATGAAATTGCCAGTACGCTTACAGCGGATTCGGATTTAATCAATGATGTAGGATTAGATTCTATACAATTAATTAATATGATATTAAATTTAGAGGATAATTTGGATGTTGTTATTGATTTTGATGATTTTGATTTTGACGAAATAAATACAATTGGAAATTTGGCTGAGTTTTTGAAGGGATTGAAGGAAGATGCGCATTGATTTGGGAGAAGCCGTTATTTATGCTGCAAAATTTAATGCGGAAAGGTATTGGGAGGCTTCAGAAACGATAAAACTCCCCAGCATTTCCAATAAAAATTTGGATAATATGGTGGCTGCCTTTGACGAGATCAATTATGCCTTTTGTAAGAAAAATGATTATGTATTAACGAGCATACCAATGGATAAAGCACATTTGAAGTATTTGGATTCCTTAGGGTTTTCTTTTCATAATGTGCCTGTATTTCACGACCTGTCAAAATTGAAAGAGGGAAGAGCCGATTACAAAATCGAAGATTTTAACGAAATCGAATTTTCTTCCGGCGCTGAACTATCCACCTATGCCGTAACAGAAGAATATATAAAATTGTCCGAAAAATATGGATTTTCTTATGGGCATCCGGATATAGAGACAATTAAGAAAGTAAATTCTAAAAAATATTCAACTATATTGGCAAAAGAATTTAATTGCAATGATTTTTCATACCTGATTGATGACGTAGATCAATTAATTACCATAGGAAAAAAACTTTTAGAAACCTATAACGGTCTTATGTTAAAAGAAGAATATGGCGTATCGGGTAAGGGGAATACGAAGATAACAGATCTTAAAGCCTTACAAAGGATAGGTGATTACTGTCTTTCCCAATTAAAGAAAGGCAAGAAATTAAGTTTGATCTTAGAGCCGTTTTTTACCATACAAACAGATTTTTCGGTACAATATAAGATTGATCAATCGGGAAAATCAGAAAGAATATCCATACAAAAAGTATTGAATAATCAAAGCACATATAACGGATCAGTCAATTTGGATGATGAATTAATGAACAGGCTGATCAATGAAGGTTATTTTGATATAATAGAAAAGACCTGTGACAGACTTTATTCCGATGGGTATTATGGTGACATATGCATTGATTCCATGATATTGACGGATGGCCGGATTGTCCCGATTGTTGAAATTAACGCACGGAAATCAATGAGTCTTATAAAACATTATCTGGAACAAAAAATATCGTCTTTTGAAGATATAAAGAAGCTTACCTGCTCATTTTATATCGATCTTACCTGTCATGGGCAGATAAGCTTTGATGACATCCTGAACGAATTAATGATAAATGGTCTTTTATATACGGACCAAACAAAAGAAGGGGTGATGCCTCTTACTGCGAACACTTTATTTATCAACCGGATTTTAACCGACCGGGACTCTTATAAGGGCAGGCTATACTTTATGGCCGTAACACAGCCTGCAGGTATGGATTTGCTTACGAGAAGAACAAGAGACATCTGTAACAAGTTTAGTTTGTAAACAGTTAAGATGATAAGGAAGTCATAGAAGATGGAAAATAAAATAAAAATATTAACTTCTGCAATGGGGCTGGGAACTTACATTCCTGCATTACATATTGCGGATTATTTGAACAGAAATAATTACTTTGCGGATGTTGAGGTATTTGAAGATTTCTTTGATGAATTATCGCTGGATAAATATACAAAGACAAAAGCTATGTTTCAAAGCAGCTATAAGGCTGCTGTATTGGGACATAAATTAGCGTCTAAAAAATTAAACTTTATACTGAATGATACAACAATGGATCATATTTTACAAAAATGGAAAGAAGAGGTTATCGATACTTTTATCGTTTTATCAGGTAATTGGACCTCAATTGTGGGCCGGTACATGGATTGTTTTTCAAAAGTCAAAGCGATCATTGTACATATGGACGTCGGGGTAGCACCTTCCTGGAAAGATTTCGATAACCAAAACGGCAGGTTCCTTGAAATTTGGCCCATCGATGAGAAGGGTGTAAACTATATCATAGACAATCATTTTGATGAAATACCGGAAACGAGTCCCGGAAAAGAGCAGGATAAATTTTTCCTGCACGGCGGGGGATGGGGGATGGGAACTTATTCGGAGAAGCTTAAAGAGCTGTCGGCAATATTACCCAATCCGATCATTACTACGATTAATGACAGGAAAGAGTATCAGTCCCATAACAATACCACATATTATATGATTGATCCCGATTGGAAGCCCTGGCAAAAAAACAAAAACGCCGCTTATGATTATCCGCCTATGTATAAAGTGGATCATGATATTGAAAGCATTGAAAATGATCATTCCAATGGCTTGTATCATCTCTATCATTCCTGCTGCGGAATTATCAGTAAGCCTGGCGGGGGTACCTTAATGGATTCTCTCATTACTGCAACGCCGATTGTTTTTTTGGAACCGATAGCCGAGCATGAAAAAGTAAATGAGAAATTATGGACGGAATTAGGATTCGGATTACCTTATGAAGCATGGATACAAAGTGAGGACCCGATAAAAGCGCTTCATGTAATGAAAGAGAACATACAAATTTGCCAATCCGGTACTCCGTATCTAGGGTCAAGATTGATAAAGGAGCTGTGCAAATAATGAAACAGCCAAAGACAACAAGGAAAATAAGTAAAGATGAGTCCTTAATCCTTGCACGGACTTCAAAAATCATGTCAATGGTATCAAAAGGAATAAAGGAAAAAGAAGATTTTGCTACGGATTTACCCTATATTATAGGATTAAAGTTAACCAATCAATGTAATTTAAGGTGCAAACATTGTTATGAATGGAATGAACAAGGCTATCACCATAATTTAAGTAAGAAAGAGCAAAATCAGGAATTGGAATTTGAATTGTTTCAGAAAATAATGGATGAAACCAAGGAAGTCAAATCGAATTTATATTTATGGGGAGGGGAACCTTTAGTTCACAGTGCATTCGACAAAATATCCCGTATCGTGGAAAAGGATAATCGTATTACAGCGATCTGTACAAACGGTATTTTGATTGATAAGAAATTGGATGATATATTAAGATTTGGTAAAAATCTCGAATTATTAATCGCGGTGGATGGTTTTGAAGAAGATAATGACGCTTTGCGCGGCAAGGGTACTTTTGAAAAGGTGATCCGCAACATTAAACATTTGCTGGATTTGAGGAAGGAAAATATTTTCCAAGGGAAGATATCAATCCATTGTGTACTAACCGGAGATAATCTTTCAAGAATTTTTGAATTTGTAAAATATTTTGAAGGCTTAGGGGTAGATTCCGTTATCTTGTGCTTTCCCTGGTACATATCAATGGAAACGTCAAAGAAAACCGATGTCTATTATAAAGAGCGTTTTGGAGAGCTTCACAGTTTTCCTCCCAGTTGGCACGCTTATAAATTTCAATTTCCGATTGACAGAATAGAAGAATTGCTGCAAGTAAGAAAAAAAGTTTTGGACAACGTATGGAACATACAAGTGAAATTTCAACCCAATTTATCGGATGAGGAAATCTTACCTTTTTTAAAGGATGAATCAAATATTCAAAAGAATTACCGGTGTTATTCCATAGCGGACAGAATGGAAGTTTTACCAAGCGGAGAAGTTACTTCCTGTAAACATTTTTCGGAATTTACCGTAGGCAATCTGAAAGAATATTCCGTAAAAGAAATATGGCACAATGAGAAGTTTAACAATATACGCAGAAC
Source organism: Bacillota bacterium (assembly GCA_023423335.1). Taxonomy (GTDB): domain Bacteria; phylum Bacillota; class Clostridia; order Lachnospirales; family Lachnospiraceae; genus Mobilitalea. The sequence goes on from JAFAFU010000063.1 coordinate 130,973, forward strand.
GATACAGAGCGAACTCATGCCCGCCTGTTCCAAATGCAATAATCTATATTTGCATGGAAGAAGAAATAATTGAGGCTGTTGCATTTTATTTATAATTGATATAGGGAAGAGGTCAATAAGCTTCCTTTACACACAGATTGAAAGACAGATCATTCCTTTTGTGAGCCATAAGCATACCAAGCCGTTCGCTTATGACTCACAAAAGGAACAGTCTGTCTTTCAAATAATGTATTACAGGAAGGGTTCTTATGAAACAATCAACAGTTGCAGTCATTAAAGTAAATGAAAACATTGAGGAAGCATTGGATAAGCTGATCGGGTGTCTTGGAGGATTGGATACGGTCCTATTACCGCTGCAAATGGTTATGATAAAGCCGGATTGGAGTACGGAGCAATCTTATCAATCCGGTTCGGTTACACATCCCGAATTATTAAAGGCATTAATTAAAAAAGTCTTAAATTGCGGTACGAGACAGGTATTCGTTGGCGATGCCTCCATGGTTGGGCTAAAAACAACGGAAAAGGCAATCAATGACAGCGGAATCAATGAATTAGGGCTAAAACGGGTTAAGACCGTTGATTTTAAAAAATCGGAATACATAGAGGTTGGGATATCAAATGCATTGCGGTTTCGGAGATTGTCATTTCCGAAAGAATATATGCAGTCGCAGGTGATTATTAATGTACCGGTGATGAAAACTCATAATTTGCTGCCGGTTGCCTTGGGCTTAAAGAATTTGAAAAGTATATTAAAGGATGAAGACCGCAGGAGGATATTGAGCTTCGGCTTGGAAGAAGGGCTTGTTGACGTTAACAGGATTGCTTTGGCAGATTTAACAATTATCGACGGAATTATCGGAATGGATGGAGACGGTCCGTTTAACGGGACTCCTGCTGATGCAAAGGTATTGATAGGTTCAACAGACCCTCTGGCTGCGGAAGCAGTGGCCATAGAGATCATGGGTTTTGGAGAAATGCGAATGCGATATCTGGAACTGGCTTACGAGGCTGGCTTTGGTGAAATAAATTTAGACCATATAAAATTAACAGGCGATTCTATTGAGCAAGTGAAAAGAAAATTTCAAAACCCATCCTTTCACAAAAAAATATTGAACAATGGGAGGATAAAAATAAATCAGGAAAATGCATGCGGCTCCTGCCGGTACATGTTAAACCAGTTTTTAAAAGGGTATGAAAAAGAGCTGCTTGCAATGAAGGACGAAATGGAATTATATATGGGAAGTATGGATAACGGGATTTGCGGAGAGGAAAAATGCAGAATTGGAATTGGAAATTGTACTCTTTCGCATAAAAATGAATTATCTTTGTGTATTGATGGTTGTCCGCCGAGCATAAATGCACTAAAAACGATAATAAAAGGCTTTAATCAATAAGGGACTCTGCGCAAAGTTTTGTATGCCGCTTTAGGCGGCAGATGGAGGTAAAATGGCTGAGATTATAGTAGAAGGATTGAGTAAGAATTTTACATACAGCAAAAAAGAAGCAGGTTTAAAAAATTCAATAAAAAATTTATTTCATACGGAAAAGCATGTAAAAAAAGCAGTAAAAAATATATCCTTCCAGTTAGAAAAGGGAGAAATTGTAGGATTCTTAGGTCCGAACGGAGCGGGCAAAACCACAACCCTGAAAATGCTTTCAGGAATTATGCATCCAAGCAGCGGAAAGGCGTCTGTTTTAGGATATACGCCTTGGGAAAGAAAGAATGCATTCAAAAGACAAATCTCAATCGTATTAGGACAAAAAAATCAATTATGGTGGGACTTGCCGGCGAATGAGTCTTTATTTCTCAATAAATGCATCTATAAAATTGAAGATAAACGTTACAACAATTTGATTGATGAACTCAGCGAATTGTTGCAGGTAAAAGATTTATTAGGAATTCAGGTACGTAATTTATCCCTTGGCGAGAGAATGAAAATGGAATTAATCGCGGCACTAATTCATAGCCCCAAAGTTCTGTTTTTAGATGAACCTACGATTGGCCTTGATATTGTCGCCCAAAAAGCCATTCGGGAATTTTTAAAAGAGTATAACCGAAAAGAAAAAACTACAATTTTGCTGACCAGCCACTATATGCATGATATTGAGGACCTATGCCAAAGGGCGATAGTAATTAACAGCGGAGATTTGGTTTATGACGGAAGCATAAAAGAAATAAATGAAAAGATGAATAACAAAAAGATATTTCAATTTCAATTCGAAAATGCTGTGGAACAGTCTGAAATTGAAAAATTAGGAACGATAGTAGAGTTCAATCCATATTCCGTAACTTTGGAAGTGAACAGAGATGAAACACAAAAAATCTCTTCCCATATTTTAAATCAATATTTAGTCAAGGATTATAACTTAACGGACATTCCCTTAGAAGATAGCATTGCCTTATTATACCAAAAGGAAAGGGAGACGGTATGAATATATATAAGCAGGCGTTTTCGCTAGGATTACAAAAAGCAATGAGATACCGGGTCAATTTCTATGTGGGAATGATTAGTATTATATTTCCTATGTGTATACAATATTTTTTATGGACAAGCATATTTTCTTCCGGGAGCCAGGGAATGCATTTTGGATATACGCTGCCCCAAATGCTTTCTTATGCGGCATTTGCCGTAATCACTTCACGAACCATTTTCGGAGGTTTTATTTATGAAGTAAATTTTGAAATTAAGTCGGGAGGCATGGCAAAATATTTGGTTCGCCCCATGAGATATATGCCATATCAGATTTCCTGCTATTTAGGAGAGAAATTTGTTTCCATATTGCTATCTTCGGTTTTGATTGTTGTCGTCAGTGTTGTATTTAATACCCGCTGGCCGAATACGATAACGCTCCAAAATGTATTATTATATTTTCTGGTTCTTGTATTTGCAATAGTTTTGAATTTTGTTCTTTATTTTAGTATTTGCGGAGCGGGTTTTTGGATGAGGGATGCCTCGGGAGCCATTTTTATCATTACGGTTGTAGGCAATATCATTAGCGGCGGTGTTTTTCCGTTAGACATATTCAGCGGGAGAATTCAGTTCATTTTAAAGCTGTTTCCGTTTTCCTACACAAATTATTTTCCGGTATCAGTATTATGCGGAAGAACAGTCGGCAGCGATATATACTTAGGAATGATGGTACAATTAAGCTGGATTCTAATCGTTTTATCAATACAGCAAATTGTTTGGAAACAAGGCGTTAAAAGATATACTGCGGTTGGGGGATGAGTATAACGATATGGAAAGGATGGTGTATCCATGCATCTGAAAGATTATATAAAGTTATATATGTATATGGTAAAGAACAACATTATGGCACAGATGGAGTTTAAAGCAAATTTTGTTTCGTCAATTATAACAGAAATTGCTTTTTTGATGTCAAAGGCCTTGTATATCATAGTTATTTATTCCGTTGGTTTTTCAATTAATGGGGTAACGCCGCATCAAATGTTAATGTTTATTGGTTCCTTTACAGTAATTACAGGGATTATGGACTCCGTTTATTATCCCAATATTGCATCCATACCGGAATATATAAGAAGCGGAGAGCTGGATATTTATTTGACCAAGCCAATATCCACACAATTTTTGGCTTCTTTTCGTAAATTTAATATAGGGCTTGGAATACCGAATGTGCTGGCGGGAGTTATTATGATAGTGATTTCCTGGTATTTGTCCGGTGTTCCGGTTACTCCATTAAATATTATTGGATATATCACTTTTACGATTATCGGAAGTATATTAACGTACCCTCTTTTATTCTTTCCAACAATTTTGGCGTTTTGGCTTGTAAAAACAGACTCCTTATATGACCTCACTTTTTCCTCCTGGGATTTTAATAATATGCCAATGACCATATATAATAAAGTCGTACAAAGAATCGGGATCTTTATTTTACCTATTTTTATCCTGACAAATTTTGCGCCGATGTATGTATTCGGTATGTTGCCGCTGATTTATGGAGTTTTTGCTTTTCTGGCCGTACCTCTTTTTGTTGGTCTGGTAATCCTGTTCTGGAATAAAGCAATAAAAAGTTATACGAGCGCAAGCAGCTAAGGTGAATAGTCTCACAAAATCGTGTGAGCCATTGGAATAACTGAGGTGTTCGGGCAGCAGCACTCACATCTTGTTATTCCAGGTATTAATTCCGAAGGTTGTGCCTGCCGTCATCAAAGCATGTAAACTATATTTTTTGGGAGTGATTTTATGAGAAAGTTAAATTTTTCAATTTTAGGTGCCGGAAATATATCAAAGAAGATGGCAAAAACCATATCCATGATGCCGGATAAGGCAGTGCCCTTTGCCATTGCATCAAGAGACATAAAAAAAGCGAAAAGGCTGGCCGATAAATATGGTTTTTTGAAGGCTTATGATTCTTATGAAAAAATGCTGGAAGACCCGGAAGTGGATGTAGTATATGTAGCTTCACCCAATTCCTGGCATTATGAGCATGTGAAATTATGTCTGAAGCATAATAAGCATGTATTATGTGAAAAACCCTTTGCTATCAATGAAAAACAAGCCGCAGAGCTGTTTGAGACGGCGAAGGAAAAAAACCTATTTGTCGGCGAAGCAATGTGGACGGTTTTTTTACCTTATAATTTAGAACTAAAAAAATTGATATCGGATGGGATTATTGGAGATATCTCTTTCATACAAGTATCTTTTGGTTCCGATATGACAAGGACCGAGAGATTGACAAGTCCGGATCTCGCAGGCGGCGCATTGTTAGATCTGGGGGTATATGCAATTGCTTTTATGAAGACTTTTTTTGGAAAAGATATCAAAAGCATCAAATCAAGCCCTGTATTTTTAGAATCCGGCGTCGATGGCAAAAGCTGTACGGTTTTAACCTATAGCGACGGGAAGATGGCTGCTCTATCCTCAGATATGACTGCAATATTAGGAAACAAAGCAGTAATTTATGGGAACAAGGGCCGCATCGAGGTGGATAATTTTTGGTGTGCAGAAAAGCTTGCCGTCTATAATAACAGGGGCGATATGACGGAATATGTCTATTCATTTGAAATAAACGGATATGCCTATGAAATCGTAAAACTATATGAGGCCATAAATGATGGGAAATTAGAATATGACCAGTGGACGCAGGAAGATACAACCAGCGTTTTACATATCTGCGATCAAATAAGAGATGAATGGAAAAGTGAATCACAATAAATACTGTGGCAGAAAGGGGAACAAAACATATGAAAAAAATATTGCCTGTTGAGTATCCGCCGATAACGTCTTATATTTCAATTGCCCATATATTGTCTGTGCTATGGCCATTGAAAGAAGTAATAATGCCATGGTTTTGCCAACAATACATACAACTAACTTCCACTAAAAAATTTGGTCATTTTTATGACTGTGTATCCGATGATATGCTGTCTTTTCCGGCTCAATGTCCTTTTTTTGAAGTTCAGCTTCTGGATAAAAGAAGATTGTATAATTACCCAGAAAAGTTTTCAGAGTTTTTGGAGTTTCATCTTTTAAATGACTGCTATGTGATAACCGGTGTAGACGAATATTATGTGAACTGCGGATGGAATTATCAGAAAACTCATTATGTACATCAGGCATTATTTTATGGCTGTGACACGAAGGAGAGAAAATTTTTCCTTTCGGATTTCTTTGGAGATAAATACACGCAAACTGAAATCTCATATGATCAAATTGACGAAGGGGACAGGTACACCCCTAAGGAGCTTGATAAATGGTTTCATGAAGTTTCAATATTCAATTATTTAGAAAGACACGAACCCTATCGTATCAACATAGAATTGATTAAGCTATTCATAAGCGACTATATCAATAGCCGGGATAGCTTCTATAAGATTAATTTTAGCAGGTACCGGGATGGCGATCGATATGATTATGGGTTACAGTACTATGATAATATGGCGGAATTGATTGCTGATCAGAGAGAGAAAATTGATATCAGACCATTTCATGTTCTATATGATCATAAAGTAGCTATGCTGATACGCTTAGAGTATTTATACCGAAATTCATTTTTGGACATGAATACTTATAATCGTTTGTGCTTTGAGATAACCCAGCTGAAGAAAGAGAATTTTAGCCTTAGACAAATGGTATTGAAATATAATTTCAGACCGGAGAGAATGAACGTAGACAGTATGATTCATAAATGTATGTCCTTGAAGCAAAAAGAGTATGATACATTTTCTTTCCTGTTAAAAGCTTTGTCATAAATTTATGATTTCATTTTATAAAGTGATAAATAACCATAAAAGTGGCTTACTCTTTGACGTAAGCCACTTTTGATTATTATTTATTTCTATCCTCTTGATTTTACTAATTTATAAGCTCGCAAAAAGATTTTTTCTATAAATATACCAATTTCCCATAATCATACCGTCTAATCCCTTATTGTTTTCAAACTCTATCAATGCCTCTCTCGGTGAATTAATAATTGGCTGATTCTTTATATTAAAGGATGTGTTTACAATTAGCGGTACTCCCGTTATTTCATAAAATCTTTCTATCACATGATATAGCTTTTCATTGGTTTCTTTCGTTAAATACTGAGGTCTTGATGTTTTATCGATATGGGCAACTGCCGGAATTAAAGAGATCCATTCCTCCTTTATACTACATGTTTTCAGCATAAACTCCGACATATTTTCCGGGGTATCATCAATAAAAACATCTTTATAATACTTGTCCAATACAATCGGTGATAACGGTCTCCATAATTCTCTGTTTTTTGCGTTATTAACCTTATTAATATTTTCCCTCCGGCAAGGGTTTGATAGAATACTTCTTGCCCCTAAAGCCCTTGGTCCAAATTCAAATCCATCTTGAAACCATGCCAAAACTTTATTATTAGCCAATAAATCAGCTACTTTGCGGGTAAACATCTCATCATCATCAATATATTCTGTATGAAAATTAGTATTCTTTAACATGATACTATAATCTGTATTACTGTATTTCTTACCTAAATATACATTGTTTATCCGATCAGGAACTTTCCTGTCAAACATACCTTTTTGTCTTGCAATTTCCAATGCGGCTCCCACACTGCATCCCGCATCATTTGCAGCCGGATAAACAAAAATATTATCAAATACTTTCGCTCTGTCCAAAAAACCATTCGAGGTACAATTCAAAGCCACTCCCCCTGCCATAACGAAATTCTGGCATTGAGTCACTTTTTTCAAATACTTTGCTAAGCCTAAAACAATATTGTCAAGCGTTGCTTGTACAGAGGCGGCGAAATTAACATATGTCATAAGCTCAGCCGCGCTAATACCTTGAAATGGCGCTCTGTTATAGGGATAATTATTTTTCTTAAAATATTTCATGTATTTACTTCTGGTTTCATGGAAACTGTCTTCTTCAGTAATTTCTTCTACTTTGCTTATCAATTCACCTGTCTCTTCATCAAACTGTAATACACTTTCCTGATCAGGGATACCATATGGCGCCAGCCCCATAAATTTACCGGGGGCATCAAACCCTAATCCAATATAACCGGCTGCGGCGTCGTAAAATGCGCCTAAGGAATTGGCAATAGGGAAGGTCTTAATTATTTCAATATTTCCCATAGATGCCTTTGCCAAAGTAATTGATTCATTTTCTCCCTGGCCGTCTATAATCAAACAAGCTGCTTCATGAAACCCGCTCTGGTAAAACGCTGATGTCAAATGAGTCAAATGATGCTTTATATAACTGCACGATAATGGTTTCGTATATTGGAAAAGATTTCGTGGAAATATCGTATTCATAATCTCATTTAGTTCATCTTCATTTGGTTTTCCCTGAACATGCTCCCAGCTGATAGCAATATGTTCAATATCATCCAGAGTAATATTCTGGCTGTCAAGACAATATTTTATTGCATCATATGGTGCCTCACCATTCGCATATTTTCTTCTGCTAAATCTTTCTTGTTCAGCAGCTGCAACTATTTTATTATCTTTTAAAAGCGCAGCAGAGGAATTATGACAATCTGAACCAGGACTTCCTATGACACCTAAAATATACATACCGTTTACCCGTAAGTAATTTATGCAAATTACTTGCTTTCCCTTTCTTTTGTTATATATTAATATTATGGAGTACGTATTTCATTCGATATATTAATAAGCATAATCATTTCGTCTGAATTCTTCAAAATGAGAAGTTTCAAATTAATTAATCTATGTTACAATGTTAATATGATAAAGGATGAGACTTTTAACGGAACGTTTATCTGGGATCATAAATATCTGGTGTACATGGGAATGAGAAAACTCTTGGAAAGGGTCATATCAGTTAACTATATTTTAGCAAAAACACTGGAAACTGTTCAATTAAAGACACATTTTATTATGTTAATTTACCATAATTCATATTTTTTGTCAATATATAGAATTATTTGGATGCTTAACGGGAGGATGTATGCAAGGGTATAATTGTATCATGGTATATAGTCAGGATGGCAAAAAGATACTATTCTGCAAAAGAACAAAGGAGCCGTATAAGGGTTTATATAATCTGGTGGGCGGTAAGATAGAAAAAGAGGAAGATGGATATGAAGCGGCCTATCGGGAATTAAAGGAAGAGACCGGCATTGATCGATGCGATATTCAGCTTAATCATATGATGGACTTTACTTATTATAATCAAAACTGCTATGTGGAAGTATATGTGGGAAAGTTATTCTCGGAAATCATACTGCACGAAGAAGCACACCCTCTTGAGTGGTTGGATGTTAATGAGAATTTTTTTGATTCTGCCAGATTTGCAGGCGAAGGAAATATCGGACATATGGTCGAACAGGTGAATATTTACGGCATGGGGTATGGTATTCCTTGGGAAATTGCTGGAACGTGAAACCCGCGATAAAATTATTGATATTATCAAAGAATGTAAAATGCTTGACTTAAAAGCCGCTGAAAGCATCAAACAAGCAATAAATCAATATAACCAATCGGAATTGGTTGTATCCGATAAACGTACTATCGCCGTAATTGACGTAAATGGGATGGTTCAAAATCCCACCTATCTGCGCCGGGCAAAAGGGCTTGTCAAGAATGACCGTGCTCAATGGGTAAATGAAAAAACCATACAATTAAAAGAGTAGTTGCGTATTGAAGAAAGTCGATTTGCTCAAGTTCTGCGTTGCAGAATTGGCAGTCGGCTTCTTTGCATTTTCATGGATATTAAGACAGCATAGTGATTTGCTGAATTTATTTGGTGATGCACTAAAATGTGTGGTAACATAAATATGACCACACATTTTAGTGCATCAAATGAGGAGAAATAGAAATACATATTCCGTTATACTAATATTTAAAAGAAAGGTATACATATGGATTGGCTTGAAAGAATGAATGGAGCTTTAAAGTATATCGAAGATAATTTAACTGATGAAATTTATTTTGATAAAGTGGCCAGAATAGCATGCTGTTCAACTTATCATTTTCAGCGCATGTTTTCTTTTATAACCGGGATTCCTCTATCCGAGTACATCCGCCGGAGAAGACTTACTCTTGCGGCATTTGAATTACAAAGCAGCGACATCCGCATTATCGAGCTTGCAGGTAAGTATGGGTACGATTCACCTAATTCTTTTACACGGGCATTTGAAAAGCTTCATGGGATTACACCTACATCGGCGCGCAATGCAGGTGTACATCTGAAAGCTTTTCCGCGGATTTCTTTTCATATCACGATTAAAGGAGATATGGAAATGGATTATAGAATTGAACAGCGCCCGGCTTTTTCGGTTTTTGGAAAAGCAGCGATAGTAGATATAACCGACGATGAATGTTATAAACAAATTCCAGAGTTCTGGCTTAAATCTATTCATGACGGAACTATGGAGTGTATCCTTAAGATAGCTTCCGGAGGCGACAAGGCTACAGTAAAAGGGGATATCTATGGCAGCGATAGAATGCTACTGAATGCGGTGATGTATGAGCACAATAGCGATACGGGTACTTTCCGGTACATGGTATGCCAGAACATTCCACAATCCGGTGTCCCTGATGAGTTTGAAATATTGCAAGTACCTTCCATGACATGGGCCATTTTCCCGACGGAAAGGCATCCTGTTGAACAAACAACAGAAAAAATCCAATCTATCTGGAAACGCATTTACTCAGAATGGTTTCCTACGTCCAGTTATGTACATGTTGATGATGCCCCGGATTGTGAGATGTACTATCATGCAGAAAATGGTCTGTTTATAGCAGAAGCTTGGATACCCGTTAAAAAAATCCTTATCAATGATCAAAAAGCCAAAATAAATCTATATTGAAGGATAGTGAATGCCCTGATAAAAGAGCAGAACTAACCAGGAAAGAGAGGTTTCAGTATGAATAAAAAACGATTTATAGTGTGTGTCCTTGCGCTGCTGGTTATCAGCATATCTGCTCCCGCACAGGCATGTACCATTTTTATGGCAGAGACGGAGAACAGTGTATTGACAGGAAATAATGAAGATTGGCTGTACAGCTTTTCTACCTCCATGAAGATTATAGCACCGGACGGAAATAATTATGGGCGTATCTGTTTCTATCTTGAAACTTATATGCAGGGAGGAATGAATGAGCATGGCCTGTTTTATGATGGTGCGGCGTGTCCGAAGACGGAATTGCCGCCGTACGATGACAGCAAAGGGGAGATGGATCATCAGTTTGGGGATATAGCGCTTTCAAAATGCTCTAATGTTGCAGAAGTAGTGGAATTATTTGAAACCTACAATTTTCCTGACTTTTACCATCAGCTTCTCTTCGTCGATGCCTCAGGTGAATCGGCGGTCTTAACATGGGTGGACGGAGAATTCCGTGTTATCTACCGGGAGGATAAATCCTATCAGTTAATTTCAAATTTTTATCTTACTAATCCGTCTCTTGGTGGTTATCCCTGCCGTCGTTTTAGCACAGCGGAAAAGCTTTTAGAGGAAAACACATCCTCCATCTCTTTGTTTCGCGAGATTTTAGATGCTACAAAACAGAGTTGGGGCAGTGGCGGTACCTTGTATTCTAATATCCATGATTTAACGAATAAGGATGTTTATATCTTTCAAAGGGGCAGGATGGATGCGGCCCACAAAATAAATCTGACACAACAGCTTGTTGCTATGGAAGAAGGGCAGATAGAAGCATATTCCATCGAAGACCTTACATTTGACACATTAGTTACTGACACAGATATTAATACAGATATTGTGGAAGAGGCCCAACCGACCGACAAGCTTGAACCCGAAGCAGTTGAAACCTCAGGGGCAGAGGCAGCCACAGGAGATCAGGAATCCGTTCCGATATTTACGGAAGAATCCGAACAGAAAAGTAATATGGATTGGATTGTTTATCTGATTATGGTTATGGCTGCAGCAATAATAGTTCTTTTACTTTTTGTTATATATAAGCGGAAAAAAACATGATATATATTGTTAAATTGCGGTAGTGTGAATGAAATTCATGTCTCGATTCTGTAAATAATACAATTCTTTCTGTATTTTAGCAATCAATTTGCTCTAAAGTTGTGATAAGCTCCTTTATAGATAAGAAAGGGGGACTTTTCATGAATAAAAAAAGTATAACTTATTTTTTGTATTTAATGCTATTGATCAGCGTAATTAGTGTCGGCTGCTCAAAAAGGGGTACAGAAACAGCTGAGACGGGTACACAAGAGGATGAAGCAGAAGTGCAGGAAGATTCTACAGCAGATCCTACACCAGCTGAAACGAAAGAAACGGGTGAAATACCGGTTGAAGAACCGGTAAGTGAAGAAGATGCTTCTCCATGGACCTTATTATCAGAAACGAGCGTAACTACTTCAGTCTTTTTTGCAGGATTTTTGAATGAATCTGTTGGTGTAACGGTCGGCTATGCCGGAGCAGTCAGTTATACATCGGATGGTGGTAAGAACTGGTCAGAGAGCAGTAATGTTTCTGCCTGCCGGTATGGTTTGGATTTTTATGACGAATCGTTTCTTGTTTCCTGCGGAAACAGCGGTGTTAATATACTTTCCGGAGACAAAGGAGAAAGCTGGACCTATCTGGGAGAGTTTCCTTTGAAGAGCAGTGATGCCTACAATAAATTCTTATCCGTAATAGATCATGAAAATATTTATATCGGAGCACCCAAGGCACTGGGGGTAACGAATGACGGCGGAAAAACGTGGCAGGAAATTGAAGTGCCGGAGGAATGTACAAAAATAGCGGGTATGTTTTTTCTGACACCTGAAATTGGGTATTTATTGGATACGGATGGTACTTTATTCAAAACGGTCGATTCCTGTGAAACCTGGACGACACAAACAATAGATCTATCAGGAGAGAGCATTAATCAACGTCCTATGCCTTCAGCAGCAATTAATTTTCAGGACGAAAATAACGGAATAATTGTTTACGCATCGAAGACCTATAAACTCTTATGTTTAAAAACAGAAGACGGCGGTAGCACATGGGAGTCTGTAGAAATGCCTAAGACGTCTGCCCTGACCCCTTATTTATCAAGAGACGGTCAGTTTCTCACTCTTTCTGCTGTTACGAAAAAAATCAGTTTATATAAATTAGAGGATAAATAAGGTTATATAAATATATACGCATAAATATCCAACGCTATATCTTTATATTTATTTGTGGTATTACTTAATAAACAGCTATGGATAATTTATATTGTTGGTCCTTTAAGAAAGAGTGGATACAATGAATGCATTTCTGACCGTAATACCACTTATAGTTATAAGGTTCGGGCTTCTTAGCATATTAGACAAAGAAGCGTTAAAGCGTGCGGCCTTCTTCGCTCCACTGATTGGAAAAGAAAAAGCGGCGTACTGGTTTTATCAGATTTCAAACATTGTGATTTTTGTATATCTGTGTTTCCTCAAGATTACGATTGATCCGTACTGGCTTTATACGGGTTTGGTGATATATGGATTAGGAGCCCTGTTTTGTCTTATGTCCGTATCAAATTTTGCAAAACCTGCGGAGAATGGTATCAATCTTAAAGGATGCTACCGGTTTTCCCGCAATCCGATGTATGTGGCATATTTTATTTATTTTTTAGGTTGTGTGCTGCTTACTCAGTCGTTGATATTGCTTGCAATCCTGTCAGTTTTTCAAATATCGGCGCATTGGATTATCCTATCGGAAGAAAGATGGTGCGTAAAGAAATTTGGAGAAGAGTATATAAATTATATGAATAAAGTAAGGCGTTATATTTAGAAGTTTGTCTACAACCTGAAGGCTATATAAATAAAAACTTCAACTTTACCGTTGAAGTTTTTATTTATATAGCCATGTATGTATTTCACGATATTTTGAAGGAGACATCCCTGTTACCTTCTTAAAAGCACGAATGAAATGTGAGGTATTGATATACCCTACTCGAAACATGATTTCGGAAATTTGAAGGGCGGTATCTTTTAACATTGCCATAGCTAAATGAATTCGGAGCTGAATGAGATAGTTCATGATCGTATGGCCGGTTGCTTCTTTAAAATATTCATTCAGGGAGGTTCTATTGATATTGAATTTTTCTGTTATTTGAGAGAGCTGTATCTTTTCCTGATAATGATTCATTAAGTACATGATAATCTCATTTATGCTTTTATAGTTCTCTGCAATGGTAATTGCTTCATTGGTTAATGGTTCCACAAAGATACGATCTATAATCAATAATAATTCTAATAAAAAGGATCTTGTACGACAGGGCCAATACCAATCTCTCTGATCTGATAATTCTTTATGGATCTGATGCAAAATTACTTCAATTCGGTTAGCAATCCCCGCGTTAATATTCATGATTCCTTTATATCGGGGGAAACGCCTGGTAAATGCATTTAGCCAGGCAGCCTCTTGCGGATCTCCCTCTAAATACACCTTTGGTTTGAGCCTGATCGAATGATAATCATAGGAAGGGTTGAGGAATTCAGGATGATAGATTAGCTCAACTGTCTCAAATCTTTGAGAGGAGTGGATTTTTATAGTTTCTGTTTCATTCACACAGCATAGGGCTGGTGCTATAAAAGGTAAAAATCCTTCCGGCGTTTCAACCATACCCGAGCCTTTTGAGATAAGAATGAGTCGAAACCGGTCATCGATATTTTCATCACAATACTTTGATTCTCTGATTATTATTGGAGCTTCAAAACCTACATAGAAGTTAACCCCCATTGTTGAATATTTCATATAAATCCTCCATACTGCCGATGCCCGTGAATTTGGACGTCAGCACGATATTATCTCCATTGATATACGAAAAGGTCTATTTTCTATTCACATATGCATCTCTTTATGTTTCAATTCAATATATTTCCAGTAAAATGATAGCGCATTGCTATTTAATTGTCAAGAAACTGAGTGCGGCATAGTTCTGCACAAAATCAGCGATCACTTAACGGCATTAAAGTCAACATAGATATTGACAAAAGCAAGCAGAACGAATAAGATATAAAACATATTAAAAATATATGAAATATATGAGACGTTTTTGCGGAAAGTGATCTCGGGAATACTCTTCGCAAACAGCGCTCATGTGCTTTTTGTTTAGGTTTTGTATGCCGCTGAAGCGGCAGCATGGAGGTTAGTGTGAAAAATCGAGATTTTTCCCAAAGTGAATTATAAATAATTTACTTTGCAAATATTGTGCTGACACCCAAATTCACGGGTATCGGCAGATGGAGGTTAACATGAAGAAAAGGATATACGATAACAAATATGGCTTTCAAACCAGAGCGGTACATACCGGAAATGATGTTGACAGTGAAACCGGCGCGATTAAGCGGCCGATTACCATGGCAAACAGCTACGAGCTGCCCTATGATCCTTCGGAATTAAATTGGAGCAGTGCGGGCAAGAATTTGTATACAAGGAACGGCGGCTCAAATCAGCAATATTTACAGGAAAAATTAGCATCGCTGGAGAATGGGGAGGATTGTATCGTTTTAGCATCGGGAGTTGCCGCCTTATCCGGTTTGTTCTTTTCTCTTTGTAACAGAGGGGATCATATTATATATTCCAATATTACCTATATAGCGGTATATCGTTTGCTCCATGAGTTATTAAATAATAAATATGGTGTGGAAACTACCATTATAGATACAACAGATATTGAAGCGGTGAAAGCAGCCATAAAACCTAATACAAGGCTGATACATATAGAGACACCGGGAAACCCGACGCTTTCCGTATCGGATATTGAAGCCTTGGCGGAAATAGCCCATGAGAATCATGCATTGCTGTCTGTAGACAATACCTTTGCTTCGCCGTATAATCAGAGACCCATAGATCTGGGTGCGGACTTTGCCGTTGAAAGTCTTACGAAATATATCAATGGGCATGGAGATGCGATGGGAGGAGCCATCATAGGTCAGAAAAAGCATCTTGATATCATCAGAACGCAGTCGCAGGTTAATCTGGGAGGAGTTATCAGTCCCTTCAATGCATGGTTGATTATGAGGGGAGCGGTAACTCTGCCCCTCAGAATGAAACAGCATAACGAAAATGCATTAAAGGTTGCAAGATATCTGGAAACAGTTAAAGGTGTCAGCTTTGTAGCTTATCCGGGACTGGAAAGTCACCCCGGACATGAAATTGCCAAAAAGCAGATGACAGGCGGCTACGGTGGAGTACTTTCCTTTGGACTGAAAGCAGATCATGATCGTCACAACCAGTTTGTAAGCCACTTAAACGTTATTACATCCGCGGTTTCACTGGGGCATGACGAAAGCTTGATTGTGTTTCTGGGAGAGGGGGATGAAAGACAGTATTTATATCCCGGACAATTTCATAATGGCTTCTTTCGATTTAGCGTAGGAATTGAAGATGCCGAGGATATCATTGAGGATTTAAGACAAGCCTTTGAAAAGGTAAATTTGCTATGAATAGAAAAACATGAGATTACTTAAATTTTTTGTTGACAAATTAGTAATATAGGCATATACTACAAAACATATATAACATATAATATAAATATGTAAAGAATAGTAAGACTGACTAGAACACTAGAGGTCTCAGGGGCAGATGATTAATCTGTCCTTGGGATCTCTTTTTGTTATAGCGGAAAGGAAGATGCATTATGGCGGAAGCAGAATACGACAGGGAATGGAGAAAAAAGGAGCTGAGTTTAAGTGAAGTGATTGAAAAATATCCCCATATCTCTCCCTTCGTCATTATCAAAACCGATGTGCAGAGAAGGGGAGTAATCTATACGGATGCGGCTCTAGATAAGGTTGATGATAATATCCATCAGACGGTACATAGGAATTTTGCGGGAGAGAAAAAGGATAAGAGTCCGGTATCTTTATTACTTCGAGACGGAACCAGTGTTCTTACGGGAGGGACCTACCGGGGGTTATCTACCAAAAGAGATCCCTTCGTAGTGGATGTAGTCGATGGAAAAACCGTTCTCACGGATAACGGCGAGGTATTTGAGGAGGTGGAATATTGGGAGAAGCCTCAGTTCTACGATAAAGTGACCGCCAGCGGCAAGCCCATGTGGCAGATTGCGTGGGCGAGACCGCAGCGAATTGATATCAATCCCAATCAATATTGCCAATTCTGGGAGACACCCGGTCATGGGTGCAAATACTGTTCCATTGCGGCGGCGTATAAATCCAGTGACAAAGAGCAGTTCCTTCAAGTGGATGATATTGCTGAAACCGTAGCGGAAGCACTGAAGGAAAAGGGCAGATATACCAGTGTTTTTCTGACGGGCGGAACTATTTTAGACGGTAAAGAATTACTTGATGAAGAGGTTGATTATTATATTGCTATTTTAAAACGCATCGGTGAAAATTTTGGTCACAAAAAATTTCCGAGCCAGCTTATCGGTACGGCATTTAATGAGCGGCAGCTGAGGAGACTATACGAGGAGACGGGGCTGATGAGCTATACGGCAGATATTGAAGTCTTAAATGAAGAAAAGTTCAATTGGATTTGTCCGGGAAAGGCAGCAAAAGTCGGTTACAGAGAATGGAAGGAACGGCTGTATAAAGCGGTAGAGATATTCGGAAGAGGGAATGTCAATACGGGGCTTGTGGTAGGAACAGAAATGGCGACACCGAATGGATTTACAACAGAGGACGAGGGTGTGGCAGCGACCCTGGCAGAGGCGGAGGAATTATGCAGGCATGGAGTCAGTCCGGTAGGATGCGTATGGACAGTAGCTCCGGGGTCCATCTTTTTTAATCAAAAAACGCCGTCCCTGGAATATTACATCAGAGTTTCTGAGGGATTTGATAATCTCCGCAGGAAATATGACATTAATATTGATATGGATAATTATCGCCGGTGCGGTAATCATCCGGATACGGATTTATCAAGAATTTAAGGGGGTGAGTAGAATGGCAGTTGAATTAGGTGATGACATTAAAGCCTTATTACAGGAGAAGGATACGATAAAAGCCGTTGCAAGCGTAGACAGGGATGGAAATCCTCATGTGACATATAAAGGCTCGCTTCATATTAATGGAGACGGTAATTTGGAATTTTATGAGTTAATCGAATCCTCACAGACCAATAAAAATTTTGTATCAAGCATCTGGTTTAAGCATAAGGTTGCGATCAATATCCTGGGAAAAGATAAACGCAGTTATCAGATTAAGGGGACTCCCTATAAGGCGATTATCGCAGGAAGAGAATTTCAGAAGCATTACAATTTGCTTCAGGCACAGTTCGATAACATCGACCTGTCCACGATTTGGGTAATCGAACCGGAGGAAGTAATTGAAGAATCCTTTGAAAAGAGAAGACAGGAAGAAGAAAAAGCACACCCACTGCTGGGTCATTTGGACCGCTGGGTGGTTGATTAAAGAGAGAGGATAAAGAGTGAAAGAAAAATCACTTTTACTCGGAAAGAACCCGCCAAGCGGCTTCTTTCATCAGATTTTGTGACGGCGCAAAGCGCCATAATGGAGGTAAATATGAAGAAGAAGTATATCACTATGCTGGCATTAATCGGTGTGATCGGATTCGCCGCAGTCGGATGCCAAAAGTCAGATAAGCCGGAAACAAAAGCTACTGCTAATCAGGAAAAGGAAGTGGATTCAAAAAATGATACAGGCGGAGGAACAGAGCAGCCGGAAGAGGGCAAGGATTACTCGGGACTGGTGATCCGCCTGGCATATCAGCCCAGCCATGCCCAGCCGCTGGTGGCCCAGGAATTAGGCCTGTTTGAAAAAGAGTTTGCCGCGGATGGCATTACGGTGGAATTAGCGAAATTTGCTTCAGGGCCCCCGATCATTGAAGCCTTTGCCGCGGGCGAGGTTGATTTCGGACTGGTGGGTGACCAACCGGCAATCCAGGGAAAAGCCAATAATCTTCCTATTAAAATCATTGGTACCTATGGTTCTACAGAGAAAGGAAACGCTTTAATTGCAACGAAGGAATCCGGAATTATCTCCCTGAAGGATATCAAGGGGAAAAAGATCGGATATACGGTAGGAAGCGTAGGACATCAATTATTGTTAAAGTTTTTGGAGTCAGAGGGATTAACGACAGAGGATGCAGAGCTGTATAATCTATCCCCCGGAGATATCTATACCTCGTTAGAAAGCGGATCGATTGACGGCGCAGTGACCTGGGAGCCTTATATCACCAACAGCGTATCCGCAGGGGTCGCTGACATCATTCAGGACGGAACAGGCTACAAATACAACGTTAATGTTATTATCGCCAATGAAAGCTTTCTGGGTCAGTATCCGGAGGTGGCTGCCCGGTTATTGCAGGTACTGAATGAGGCAAAGGAATGGTCCGATGCAAATAAGGAGGAAACCTTGCAGATTTTAGCAGAAACCAGCGGTCTGGATGCCTCTGTCTTTGAAGCTTCCTTTGAAAAGTTTGACCGCAGCTTATTCCTGGATCAAAAGAAAATCGAATCGATCATAGAGACTGCGGCATATCTGAAAGAGCAGGGAACGATCAGAAGCGAAGTGGATGCAGAAGCGATTATTGACTTGTCATTTTTACAGGCGGCGGATATCACAGAATAAGAGGATAAATAGTGAGCAGGTTAAAAAAGGGCAGTAATCATAAAACCGTAATAAGAAAAATTATAATGGGAGCAATTTTACCGGTGATATTCTTGGCGGTATGGGAGTATTTCGGAAGAAACGGTACCATCAATCAATCCATCCTTCCAAAGCCTTCTACACTGTGGGAGGCTTTGAAGGAGATGACCTTATCCGGGAAATTACAAAGGCATCTGTTGGTGAGCTTAGTGCGTGTGGCGAAGGGGTTTGCATTGGGTGCTTTCTTAGGACTGGCGGGAGGTACCATAATCGGTCTGTCGAAAACAGCCAGTGAACTTTTTGCCGCACTGATCGGCATATTACGGCCGGTTCCGATTATTGCATGGGTTCCGATGTTGATTTTATGGATGGGTATTGACGAGGCTTCGAAGGCAACACTCATTGCCATCGGAAGCTTTTGGCCTATTTTATTAAACACCATCCGAGGCATTCAGAATGCAGATAAGAAGCTGCTGGAGGTTGCTTTTATCCTGGAGAAGAACAGAAAACAGATATTGACGAAGGTGATCCTCCCGTCGGCATTGCCATCCGTATTTACCGGTATCCGCATCGGAATCGGCGCGGCGTGGTCCTGTGTAGTTGCGGCGGAAATGATAGCGGCGGCGAAGGGGATTGGATATCTGATCATGTATTCCAGAGAATTATCACAGCCGGACATTATGCTTGTGGGCGTATTTTCAATCGGTATCATAGGACTTATGATTGACGCGGTATTAATCAGAATAGAGAAAAGGGTACTAAGATGGAATATAGCGGAGGAATAGAGGCATAGATAGATGGGAGCAAATAAAAAATTAGTGATTCATCATGTGAATAAAGTATTTCAGCTGGATGACGGCGATCTTGAAGTGCTGTCAGATATCAATTTGGAAATTGAAGGCGGAGAATTTATCAGCATTGTCGGAGCCAGCGGATGCGGAAAAAGCACACTTCTTCGAATTATCGCCGGTTTGGAGGACGCCTCCGGGGGTGAAGTAAGTATCGGAGACAGGAAGGTGGAAAGGCCCTCCGTGGAAACAGGAATGATTTTTCAGGAATCCAGACTATTTCCCTGGTTGAGTGTAGCACAGAATATTGAATTCGGTATTCACAAGAAGCTGACAAAAGAGACAAGGAATAAGCTGATCAGGGAACATATCGAATTAGTAAAGCTGGATGGTTTTGAAAAAGCTTTGCCCAGACAATTGTCGGGGGGAATGCAGCAGAGAGTCAGTATAGCCAGAGCGCTGATTAACCAGCCAAGTGTATTGCTTTTGGATGAACCCTTCGGAGCTCTGGATGCCTTGACCAGAATTAATATGCAGAATGAGGTTTTAAGGATATGGCAGGCAGAACAGACGACCATGCTTCTTATTACCCATGATATTGACGAAGCTATTTTTTTGAGTGACCGCATTATTATTATGTCGGATCGGCCGGGCATCGTAAAGAGGATCATACCGGTACCAATGACAAGGCCAAGAGACAGAAGCAGCTATGAATTTATGCAAATACGAAGGGAGATATACTCGGAATTCTTTGAGGACAGCAATATCTCAATCGATTATTACCTGTAAGAGATATTATAATTTCGATATAAAGGAAAGGAATAAGTACAATGGGTAGATTTTTTACATCAGAATCAGTCACAGAGGGACATCCGGACAAAATCGCAGACCAGATATCGGACGCAATTCTGGATGCTTTGATCGAACAGGATCCTTATTCACGGGTTGCGGCCGAGACAACAGTAGCTACCGGATTGGCATTGGTGGTTGGTGAGATAACCACCGGGGCATATGTGGATATTCCGAAAATCATCCGAAAGACCATTAGGGAGATCGGATATACGCAAAATTCGGGCGGCTTTGATGCGGACTCCATTGCGGTTTTAACCTCCATAGATGAACAATCCGCGGATATAGCCCTTGGGGTTGATAAAGCCCTTGAAACAAAGCAGGAGAATTCCGGGAAGGATTTTGGCGCCGGTGCAGGAGATCAGGGTATTATCTTCGGTTATGCGACGAATGAAACACCGGAATATTTACCGCCGGCACTCTCCTTTGCCCACAGACTCACAAGGAGACTGGCCAAGGTACGCAAAAACGGTACGCTGGATTACTTAAGACCGGACGGTAAATCACAGGTTACCGTAGAATTTGATGAGAAAGGAAAAGTAAAGAGAGTAGATACGATTGTTATTTCTACCCAGCATAGTGAAGAGGCTAAGCTCGAACAGATCAGGCAGGATGTGATCCGGCATGTTATCGAAGCAGTTATTTCGGAAGAGCTTCTGGATTCAGACACAAAGTACTATATCAACCCAACAGGACGTTTTGTAATCGGCGGTCCCCAGGGTGACGCAGGACTGACAGGCAGAAAAATCATTGTAGATACTTATGGCGGAACAGGAAGACATGGAGGCGGTGCATTTTCCGGAAAGGACCCGACGAAGGTGGACCGGTCCGCTGCCTATGCGGCCAGATGGGTCGCTAAGAATCTCGTGGCAGCAGGAGCGGCAGATAAGCTTGAAATAGAGGTGGCATATGCCATCGGTGTTGCAAAACCGGTATCCATCGCAGTGGAAACCTTCAGAACCGGTAAAATAACAGATCAGAGGATTATTGAAATTATTGAAAAAGAATTTGATTTAAGGCCTTCTGCTATCATCGAGGCATTGGATCTCAGAAAACCGATCTATAGGCAGACGGCTGCTTACGGACATTTCGGGAGAACCGACATTGATCTTTCTTGGGAGAGATTAAATAAGGCGGAGGCGATTAAGAAATATCTATAAAGCATAGGAAATCAAGCATGAAATATTCGAAGGTATTATAAGAATAAGGGGTCGCGAACAATAATAAAAGCTATTGTACAGCAACCCCTATGAATAATATCTGATTTGTGGACTTTTTATGGACTTTGTATCACAGATTCGGCTTCAACGGTCAGACGCCTGCCGGTGACTCTGCTTATGCAGATAGCCTGTTACCATACCGTTATGTTTGCGGTTCCGCTGCTTTGATATGATTCAACAGCCAGTACCTGGAAGACCCATTCACTTCCCAAATTCATTCCCCTGCTCTGCCAGGCGTTCACATGGCTGCCAAAGTTGATTTGAGTATTGGGGTTTCCGGTCTGCCGTTTCGATGTCCGGACACTCCAATACTGATAGTAAGTCTGGGTACCATCAATGGAAGGTGCGTTGTACCGCATAGTCCGATAGATATCATAGGTACCTCCGTCGGTGCTTATAGTGCCCATAAGTGTTCCGATCGGCCGATTAGTGTCCCATATGTCGACAACACGATATTCTATGAGCGGACTTCTTGTCCATCCATAGAACAATAAATTTGTATTGCCGGATGATGTCAAGGCACCGATACTGTAATTACATACTCTGTTGGCTGATCCGGGTCGCCAGCCTTTACCGGCAATAAAGTACCCGCAATTTGACCATGTAACACTGAAATTGCCGCCAGATCCGTTAACAGCATATACGGTTCCGATGCCATCAGTCTCAAAATGCCAGTAGTTTGTGGCAGCAGATGCAGTCCCTGCAAACATACCGGTAAAGCTCAATGAAATTGCAAAAAATAGTGCCAAAGCTTTCTTGTTTAGTTTTTTCATTCTAACCTCCATTCCGCCGCCAAACGGCGGCACAAAAAAACCGGAAGAACAAGGTGTGGGTGTTGTTACACGAACATTGCAGTTCATCCAAAACGAATTTTTCTAATTCGCTTTGTGAAGAATGCTTTTTCTTCCCGTGTGAAGATGCTTTTTCTTCACACTATCATCCTCCCTTAAATATAATTTTATTACTATGGACATGGGTCATAGCCTACTACCACACCGTTATGTTGGCGGTTCCACTGCTTTGATATCCCGCAACGCCTATTATCTGAAAAACAAAATCACTCCCCAGATTCATTCCCTTGCTCCGCCATGCATTCACATGGTTGCCAAAAGTGATTTTGACATTGCTTCCGGCTCCCCTCTTGGACGTCCGGACACTCCAATACTGTGGGTAAGTCCGAGTACCGTCAATGGAGGGTGAGTTGTATTGCGTAGTCTGGTAGATATCATAGGTACCCCCATCGCTGTTTACTATGCCCTTGGAAGATGCTCCTGGCGGACGCCAACTGCCCCAGCTGTCAATAATGAAAAATTCTACGAGGGGGTTTCTTGTCCATCCATGGAGACCTAAATATGCATTGCCGGATGGTGAAAAGGCACCGGCATTGTAATTGAATATTCTGGAGGCTGATCCGGGAGACCAGCCTTTACCGACAATAAAATTCCCGCAATTTGTCCATCTAACACTGAAATTGCCGCCAGATCCGTTAACAGCATCTATGGTTCCGGTACCATCGGTTTCAACGTGCCAATAGGCATCTGCAGATACAGTCCCTGCAAACATAGCGGTAAAGCTCAATGAAATTGCAAAAAACAGCGCCAAAGCTTTCTTATTCAATTTTTTCATCCTAACCTCCATTCTGCCGCCAAACGGCGGCACAAAAAGCCCGGAAGAATAAGGTGTGAGTGTCATTAAATGAACATCGCAGTTCTTTCAAAGCGAATCTTTCTAATTCGCTTTGTGAAGAATGCTTTTTCTTCACACTAACCTCCTCCTTAAATATATTTTTATTATTATAGGAAAAGTTCATATATATTACCACACGGATATGTTAGCATATCCGCTGCTTTGATATGCTTCAACACCCATTACCTGGAAAACAAAATCGCTCCCTAAATTCATTCCCCTGCTCCTCCAGGCATGGACATGGTTGCCAAAAATGATTGTTACATTGCTTCCGGTTGCTCTCTTGGATGTACGGACACTCCAATACTGCTGGTAAGTCTGAGTACCGTCAATGGAAGGTGCGTTGTACCGTGTAGTTTGATAGATGTCATAGGTACCCCCATCGCTGCTTACTGTGCCCTTGGAAGATGATTCCGGCGGACGCCAACTGCCCCAGCTGTCAACAACACGATATTCTATGAGGGCATTTCTTGTCCATCCATAGAAAAGCAAGTACGCATTACCGGATGGCGCAAAGACGCCGGCATTGTAGTTGCATACTCTGTTGGCTGATCCGGGAATCCAGCCTTTACCGGCAATAAAATTCCCATTCCATCTAACATTGAAATTGCCGCCAGATTCGTTAACATCTACTGTTCCGGGATCATTGGTCTCAAGGTACCAGTAGTTTGTGGCTGCGGATGCAGTTCCTGCAAACATACTGGTAAAACTCAGCGAAAATGCAAAAAATAGTGCCAAAGCTTTTTTATTTAATTTTTTCATCCTAACCTCCATTCCGCCGCCAAACGGCAGCACAAAAAGCCCGGAAGAACAAGGTGAGAGTGTTGTTACACGAACATCGCAGTTCTTCCCTATATAATTTTATTACTATAGACAAAGTTCATAGTCTGCTACCACACCGTTATGTTGGCGTATCCAGTACTAGAATACGCTTCGAGGGCCAGCATCTGGAAATCCCAATCACTCCCCAGACTCATTCCCCTGCTTCTCCAAGCATTGACATGGTTGGAAAAAGTGATTTTGACATTGCTTCCGGTTCCCCTTTTGGACGTACGTACGCTCCAATACTGCTGGTAAATCTGAGTACCGTCAATAGAAGGTGCATTGTACACTACCGTCTGATAGATGTCATAGATACCCCCATCGCTGCTTACGGAGCCCTTGGAAGATGCTCCCGGCGGACGCCAACTGCCCCAGCTATCAATAACATAATATTGTATGAGAGCGTTTCTTGTCCATCCATAGAAAAGCAAACTTGTATTGCCGGATGTCGATAAGACGGCATTGTAGTTACACACTCTGGAGGCTGATCCGGGAAGCCAGCCTTTACCAGCAATAAAAGATCCCCCATTCCATGTAACACGGAAATTGCCGCCAGATCCATTAATAACATCTACTGTTCCGGTACCATCGGTCCAAAAGTGCCAATAGTTTGTCGCAGATGAGGTTCCTGTGAACATACCGGTAAAGCTCAATGAAATTGCAAAAAACAGCGCCAAAGCTTTTCTATTTATTTTTCTCATTCTAACCTCCATTTCGCCGCCTAACGGCGGCACAAAAAGCCCGAAAAAACAAGGTGTAAGTGTCATTATACGAATATCGCAGTTCTTCCAAAGCGAATTTTTCTGATTCGCTTTGTGAAGATGCTTTTTCTTCCCGTGTGAAGATGCTTTTTCTTCCTGTGTGAAGATGTTTTTTCTTCACACTATCATCATCTCCTATATAATTTTATTACTATGGACAAAATTCATAGTCTGCTACCATACGGTTATGTTGGCACGTCCGCTGCTGCCTGGAAATGCTTCAACAGCCATCATCTGGTAACCCCAACTGCTTCCCAGATTCATTCCCCTGCTCCTCCAGGCATTGACATGGTTGCTAAAAGTGATTGTTACATTGCTTCCGGTTGCTCTCTTTGATGTACGTACACTCCAATATTGCTGGAAAGTCTGAGTACCATCAATGGACGGTGCATTGTACCGCGTAATCTGATAGATATCATAGGTACCCCCATCGTTGCTTACGGTACCCTTGGAAGATGCTCCCGGCGGACGCCAACTGCCCCAACTATCAACAATGCGATATTCTACGAGGGGGTTTCTTGTCCATCCATAGAAAAGTAACAATGCATTGCCGGATGCTTCCCAGACATGGGCATTGTAGTTACATACTCTGGAGGCCGATCCGGTAGCCCAGCCTTTACCGACAATAAAATACTCGCTGTTGCTTCCCCATGAAACGCTGAAATTGCCGCCAGACCCGTTAACAGGATTTACGGTTCCGCCGCCATCGGTTTCAAAATGCCAGTAGCTTGCCGCAGATGCAGTTCCTACAAACATACCAGTAAAGCTTAATGAAATTGCAAAAAACAGCACTAAAGCTTTCTTATTTAATCTTTTCATATTACCCTCCTTAAATGTAATTTAATAACTATGGACAAAATTCATAGTCTGCTACCATACGGTTATGTTGGCGTTTCCGCTGCCGGAATATGCCTCAACACCTATTATCTGAGAAGCCCAACTACTTCCCAGATTCATTCCATTGCTCCTCCAGGCATTAACATGGTTTCCAAAAGTGATTTTAACATTGCTTCCGGTTGCTCTCTTTGATATACGTACACTCCAATACTGCGGGTAAGTCTGAGTGCCGTCAATAGAAGGTGCGTTGTACCGTATGATCTGATAGATGTTATAGGTACCGCCATCGCTGCCTACGTTGCCCTTATGCGTTCCGGTAGGCCGATAACTGCCCCAGCTGTCAACAACGCGATATTCTATGAGGGGGTTTCTTGTCCACCCATGTAAAAGTAAATAAGCATCGCCGGATACTTCCCAGACATGGGCATTGTAGTTACATACTCTGGAGGCCGATCCGGAACCCCAACCTTTACCGACAATAAAATATTCGCAATCTGTCCATGAAACACTATAATTGCCGCCAGATCCATTGACAAATCTTACTCTTCCATCATCATTGATATCTCCGCCGGACCAAATTTGCCAGTAGCTTGCCGCAGATGCATTCCCTGCAAATATACCGGTAAAGCTTAATGAAATTGCAAAAAACAGTGCCAAAGCTTTCTTATTTAATTTTTTCATCCTAACCTCCATTCCGCCGCCAAACGGCGGCACAAAAAGCCCGGAAGAACAAGGTGTGAGTGTTATTACACGAACATCGCAATTCTTCCACAGCGAATTTTTTTTCCTGTGTGAAGATGCTTTTTCTTCCCGTGTGAAGATACTTTTTCTTCACACTATCATCCTCCCCTATATAATCTTATTACTATGGACAAAGTCTCTAGTCTGCTACCATACGGTTATGTTGGCGTTTCCGCTGCTGCCTGGAAATGTTTCAACAGCCATTATCTGGTAAGCCCAACTGCTCCCCAGATTCATTCCACTGCTTTTCCAGGCGTTAACATGGTTAGCAAAAGTGACTCTGACATTGCTTCCGGTAGCTCTCTTTGATGTACGGACGCTCCAATATTGCGCGTAAGTCTGAGTACCGTCAATGGAAGGTGCATTGTACCGCATGGTCTGATAGATGTTATAGGTACCCCCATCGCTGCTTATGGTGCCCTTGGAAGATGCTCCCGGCGGACGCCAACTGCCCCAGCTGTCAACCACGCGATATTCTATGAGGGCATTTCTTGTCCATCCATAGAAAAACAACAATGCATCGCCGGATACTTCCCATACATGGGCATTGTAGTTGCATACTCTGGAGGCCGATCCGGAACCCCAGCCTTTACCGACAATAAAGTACGCGCTGCTGCTTCCCCATGAAAAACTGAAATTGCCTCCGGGACCATTGACGGGTCCTCCGGGTACTACGGTTCCGCCGCCATCGGTCCAAACGAACCAGTAGCCTGCTGCAGACGCAGTTCCTGCAAACATGCCGGTAAAGCATAATGAAATTGCAAAAAATAGTGCCAAAGCTTTCTTGTTTAGTTTTTTCATCCTACCCTCCATTCCGCCGCCAAATGGCGGCACAACAAGCCTGGAAGAACAAGGTGTGAGTGTCATTACACGAATATTGCAGTTCTTCTAAAGCGAATTTTTCTGATTCGCTTTGTGAAGAATGCTTTTTCTTCCCGTGTGAAGATGCTTTTTCTTCACACTAATCAAACATACCTGCCCTTTTAGTGCGAATGATTCTTTTTATAATTCACACTATCATTCTCCCTGAACTTAATTTTATTAGTTACCATTACCTGCCTGTCGTTTGTATTCTATGCCTATAAATCACTTCCTTTCACGCCTTTGACGGTTGTTTCTCCCGTAACGTGCCAAGGCTATAAACCGCTCATTTTTATGTGGATTTTTTTATGCGGCTCATATGGAAATGCAGTATTGTTTATGCGTGGGAATTAGTAACATACAGGCTTCATAGAATTGTGGAAGATATCTTGAAAAATAGAGAGTATATTGTAAATCACTTAGATGAAAAAACAATTTACGGGACGAACACCTTCCCCTATCTAATATTATCACAATTGTATATATATGTAAATAAAATGTACCATATTTTGTCATTTTGCACAAAACCCCAAAGCTTGTTATGGCATGTTGAATAAATGATACATCTACTTCTTTTGGATACGTGTCAACTCTTGCCAGATATCGTAGAATTTGGTACACTTATATCAAAAATCCTATTCTGGAAGGAGAGAAGATACAGAATTTCTCTTTTCAGGAATAGAAAGGAGCATACTATGAAAAAGCATCCTAAGTTAAAAATAACTTTAATAATCTTAGGACTTGTCGCAGGGCTTTCCGCTATCGGAGTTTTCGTCGCTTTTCCTATTTATCATTATTTTTCTACCCGGAATCTGACCGATGACGCGAATGCGCCAGAGATAGCCGATGAAATTGAAAACATCGACTTTAATAAAGATAACGGATTATTATATATCAACAACGAAATCATTATTATGACCTACGAGGGTGTCACACGCCTTGATGTAGAAACCCTTGCAAAAGAGTTCCGGGCAGAAATTGCCACGGCGATGGAGGATATAGGCTTCTGGCAATTTCAGTTCAAAGAAGCAATGACCTATAGTGAATTAAACCGGACCCTTAAGAAAATTAAAAAAAGTGAAGTAGTTGAGGATGCTTATTTTAATACGGTGTATGAAACGGAACCGGATGAGACGGATGGGGAAATTATCTCCGCGGACCCGTTTTTTCCGGATGATCCTTGGAATGGGGATACCGGAACATGG
The DNA here is from genome assembly GCA_023423335.1 of Bacillota bacterium. GTDB lineage: Bacteria > Bacillota > Clostridia > Lachnospirales > Lachnospiraceae > Mobilitalea. The sequence goes on from JAFAFU010000063.1 coordinate 159,720, forward strand.
AATATGGAGGTTCCCCGCGGTTCAAATTGGGGTATGGAAGCGATTCATGCTCCTGCGGCCTGGGGTTATCTAAATGAGATGGCTGAAATAAATATTGGCCTGATCGATACTATGGTAGATATAAACCATGAAGATATCGGCGTGGAAGCGTCATTCGTTACGCTGACGGATGATATTTCACAAACCTATGATGCGAGCGGACTTACTCCTGGAGATCACGGTACGCATGTTTCAGGTATTATGGCCGGATATTACAATAACGGAAGCGGAATATCCGGTGTAATGGGTGATAAGGGCAAGCTTTTTTATAGTGCGGCCTATACAATGAAGGATGGTAAAATAGTTGATGAGTATTATACCGCTTATAATTATCTGATGGCATTAAAAACATTGATAGACAATGACGTCAAGGTGATCAATATAAGCCAGAACACAAGCCGCCTGATCGGCTTTGCCGCAAGCAGAGGAAATGAGAACGCCGTCAACCATCTCGAAAATGCAGCTGAGATAGCAGGAAACGGTTTGGAGCGTGTGATAGAAAACGGAAAGGAATTCGTTATCTGTGTGGCGGCAGGCAACAGCAACGATACGGTTTACTATAAAAATAAAAAATCGACTTATGGGTATAAGGAAAACTGGACTTGGTTCTGGGAGTGGTTTAAGGGTGATTCGGGAGATTCCCAGGCAAAGTATAATAATTTTTTGAATCTCATAGAGATTGATTCTGTGAAGAGCAGGATTATTGTTGTCGGTTCTATCGGAATTGATTCAAAAAAGTCAAAGACGGATGAAACGAGATATCATTATTCCGAATTTTCGAATATCGGCGGCCGGGTGGATATAGTTGCTCCGGGTGAGGATATCTATAGCAGCATTGTGAAGGAATACGGCTATTTGAGCGGAACCTCCATGGCTTCGCCTCATGTTTCCGGTGTGGCAGGATTGATTTTTGCCTGTAATCCGAATTTATCCGGCTCAGATGTAAAAAGAATACTGCTTGCCTCGACTACCGGGAGATTTTACTACACGGACGGTTACAGTGGGCTGATAAATGCTGACATTGCAGTTCAGAATGCACTTCAAACCAGGGACCATTCTGTAAACCGGGTGATTAAGACGGATACAAACGACGGTCTTGATCTTTGCTTTGTGGTAGATACGACAGGTTCTATGGGTGACGACATAGACAATGCAAAAGAAAACATGAATAAAATTCTTGACGAATTGTCGGTTAAAAATGAGAACTTCAGAGTTGCGGTTATCGACTATCGTGATTTTTCAGACAGGGCAGATTTATATGATTATCCGTCAAAGCTGCAGCTGGATTTTTCAGAGAATAAAGATGAAATATATACTGCCATTCATGCGCTTACCTTAGGGGATGGCGGTGACTCGGAAGAAACGGTATATTCCGGACTGATGGAGGCGGCGGGGCTGAATTGGCGCCCGCAGGCACAGAAAGCCATCATTGTACTCGGAGATGCTCCCCCTCTGGATCCTGAGCCCTATACCGGATATACCCTGGACAGTGTAATAGCCGCATTGTATAATGCCGATATTTCTCTTATTACGGAAAATGCCGTAGGGGTTGACGTAACAGGCTATGAACATCTGATTGGCGATGCAAACGACAGCCTGATCAAAGTATTTTCGATCGGTACGGACGCAAGCCAAGCCGCAGCGGATTTCTTTAATAAAATATCGGAAGCGACCGGCGGCAGCTATACCGGTGTTGATACAGCTTCGGAGGTATCGGACGCAATCATAAGCACAATAGAGCAAATTGAGATATTGCCGACAAAAACGATTAAGGTATCCTTTGGTGAAGATTACTCCGGTGAAACAATGGAATTATACCGGGACGGCAAATTCGCCTTTGATATTGTCCTTGATGAGAACGGCAGCCAAAAACTTGAAAACATGGAACTTGACCGCTACAAATGGTCAATTCCCCGGCTCCATGTCACCGGGTCCATAAGAATAAGCGAAACAAGCGAACGGGCTAAGATTTCCTTTGACGATGCACCCTGGTATGCTTTTGCGATATCCTTATGGCAGCGCGAACGGGTTTACGTGATCGTTTATGGAATTTCAGGCATAATTGCCCTGGCAGCAGTGATTGTGATCATAGGCAAGGTGAGGCATGGAATGAGAAAGCATAAGCAGAAACAGGTGACATACAAATGCCCGAACTGCGGTGCCGAGTATTACATACCGAATAAATTCTGCATAAACTGCGGCGCAGGGCTTGAGACGGGCAATTCTGCCGAATCCATTTAAATTACCGGGTTTTACCTCGTCACATTTTTTAACCACTTCATTGATTTGTACCTCCGATAGGTTACCGGCATTTTTACGATCTCATCACTGATCAGTACCATATACACGAGGGGAACCGGAAGCTTTAGCACAAAGGCGGCAATGAAGCCCAGAAAAACGGATACTCCCCACAAAAAGCCCGCGTCAAGGTATAAACCAAACTTCGTGTCTCCGCCGGCCCGGCAGACACCGACTACCACCACGGAATTAAAGGATTGGCCGAATGCAAAATATGACATGACGAACATCATGAAGCTCATATAGCTTTTTGCCTGGTCACTGAGAGACAGCATATCCTTTGCTACCAGGGATACCCCAAGGATTACAAAGGCTCCGATGATTCCGAAGATAATGGACAGCTTGACAAAGCGTTTTGCATATAGCCTGGCACGGTCTTCGTCATTTTCACCGATTGCTTTTCCGATGAGAATGGCAGTTGCACCGGCAAGGCCAAAGGATACGATCATAGCAAGCTGTCTTGTAACCTGGGTAATGGAATTGGCGGCAACCGCCGCCTTGCCGAGGTGGCCGATAATAGCTGCACTGGTTGAGGTGCCGGCGCCCCAGACCAGCTCATTTGCCAGGACAGGCAGAGAATATTTGATAAAATCCTTCATCAGCAGCTTATCATGAGGTATGAGATCCTTAAGACGAAAACGGACATCCTTATTCTTAAATTTCGAATAGAATAAAACAATGATAAATTCGACTATCCTGGCAATCAAGGTAGCGATGGCGGCGCCCCGGATTCCCATCGGTTCAAGTCCGAACATACCAAAGATTAAAATCGCATTCAGGATTACATTTACGATCAGTGAAACCAGATAGACTACAGTAGAAATGATTACCCGTTCAATGCTGCGCATAACATTAAGATAAATCAATGTCATTGCGGTAAAAATGTAGGAGATTGCAATAATACGAAGGTATAATACACCTTCCTTAATAACATCCTCCTCTTTGGAGAAGATTGCCATGACATCGTATGGGAAGAGAAGCACGACCGCGGTGAACAGAACGGCAATGATCAAAGCAATCAGCATCGCCATCCCCATGACCTTCTCTATCGTCCGGATATCCTTCTTCCCCCAGTACTGCGCCGTCAGAACTCCGGCGCCAGAGGTCAGCCCGAACAGGATCAGGAACATGATAAATTGTACCTGACCTGCCAGAGAGGAAGCAGAGAGTGAGGTCTCACCTACTTTTCCGAGCATAACGACGTCTGCGGTGGATACCCCGACATTAATCAGGTTCTGTAAAGCCATCGGCAATACCAGACTGAATACTAATTTATAAAAATGTTTTCTTTCCTCTTGCGTATTGGCTGTAATCATAGCTGTCTCCTTCACTCTAAGCATGAGCCATTGTCAGGTACGACCGGAATCATACTTTATCTTGTTTTTTTGAATGATAAATTTTGATTCATTTTATCACACTTTATCGTTTTTCAAAATAGAAAAAATTCACTGTAGATAATTGTTTTTAAGTCGACTTCTTCGATTTAATGTGGTATACTGTTGAAACAAACGTGGAGAGACATGTATTTTTTGGCAAAGGATTATTATCATATTATGAACCGATTTTCAAAAAAGCTATATTTGAATATGGATTTTAAAAACCATCCGGAATTTGAGAGAAAGCATTTACAGATAAGCTTACAACGGATAAGAATCTACAACCTGGTTGTCTGTGTTTTAAGCTTTTATAACGTTTATCTGGATTTTATGCTATATCAGGACCCCTCCGTTGACGTTATTTACCGCCGTAATCTTTTCTGGATACATATAATCATTTTTCTTCTTTCGATCGCCTATCTTATAAGCTTCAAGCTGCTTGAGAAGCAAAACCGCCAATATTCCTTTACGGCCAAAGCGTTGCTTCTCTCTGAGCTCTCTCTTATGGTTTTTTTGGCATCTGTTCTGTCGATAAACAGCCAAAGGTTTACCGGAAATATCGATGCCTACATAATGGTTTCCCTTGTGGCGGCTCTGGTAATCTGTATCTACCCGAAATGGGTAATAGTGATTTATGGGATAAACCATATTTTATTTCTGATAGGCATTTCCTACTTCTGCAGGGACGGCTCTGCTATTATCAAGCAGTGTAATTCCACTACTACCGTATTGGCGGCGGTTCTTTTATTCCTGTTTTTGTACCGCAGTAATGTGATAAGCTTTTTACACGAGGAAATGCTGGAAGAAGATAAACAGACCTTCATCAAATTGTTTGAGATCAATCCTTTTCCGCTGCTGATATCCCGGTTTGAGGATGGAGAAATCCAGTATCTCAACCATAAGGCCATGGTATTTTATGATATTCCGGGGGCTACCTCCGATACCTTGAATCACAAGCAGTTATATAAAAATCCCCGCGATTTCAACAGTATCCGTAAGGCGCTGGAGTCAGACGGGAAGATAGCCGATTATCTGGTGGAACAAAAGACATTGTCAGGGCAGATCAAGTACGCCGTTGTTAATTTCGAGCTGATTGATTATTTTGGTGAGAAGTCAATTCTAAGCGGTGTTGCGGATATCGGTGAAATCAAGAGAATTGAAAGGGAATTGACCGTTTACGCCTCCACGGACCCGCTGACCGGCGTCCTGAACAGAAGAGCCGGAATGGATATGATTAAGAGAAAATTTGAAGCCGCCCGGCACAGCAAAGAGGAATTTAATCTTTTCTTTTATGATGTGGATAATCTTAAAATAGTAAATGATACCTTCGGCCACTTGGAAGGGGATGCTTTGATTAAGGATGTCTGCAGGATTATAAGGGAGGAACTGAGTCCGGATGACATCATCTTCCGTTATGGGGGAGATGAATTTATGATAATATTTGAAAACAGCAGTGAGCAGGAGGTCAGGAAGGTATATACACGAATTTCACAGCGCTTCCAGGCTTTGAATCAAAATAAGCAGAAGCCATATGAGATCGACGCAAGCCTTGGAGTATTTTCCTATAAACCGGAAATGAATTTGAATTTGGATCAGATTATTGAAATTGTGGATAAGGATATGTATCATAACAAAGCAATGAAAAAGCTGTGTTTATAATACAGACAAAAGGAAGCAGTAAGCTATAAACTCACTGCTTCCGATAAGTGTTATCCTTTTGTTAAATGAAGATTATGATCTTTCATGGTATAGATCCGGTCTGCCACATTGTTGATCAATCTCCGGTCATGGGAGATGAACAGAATGGTACCCGTATAGTTTTGCATTAATGCTTCCAATGCCTCAACGGTAAGCAAATCCAGAAAATTACCGGGCTCATCCAGCAGCAGGATGTTATAATGTCCAAGAAACAGTTCCGCCAGCCGCAATTTGGTGATTTCACCACCGCTTAGCACTGATAAGTTTTTCTTTATATCATTTTGTGAAAAGCCCAGGGAGGCCAGAACAGAACGAATTTCTGACTGATGATAGCCGCAGCTTTCTTCCATAAATGCCATGACGCCCTGATTCCGGTTTAATTTATAACCGTTTTGAGAAAAATAACCGATTTTTGCTTTCGGGGAAACAAAGATACCTTTCTCCTGATTCAAAATCATTTGCAGCAGAGTGGTCTTGCCGGTTCCGTTTCCGCCGGTGAAGGCTACCTTTGCTCCCAGGGGAATTTGAAAGGCTACCTTTTGAAACAATTCTTTATTTCCAAAGCATTTACTGATATCCGTGCCTATAATAGGATAGGGGTTATGCAAAGCCAGTGCCTGGCTCTGACGGAAACGGACGACAGGGGCTTTTTCGGGGGCTTTCAAATCACCCATTGCCTCTATGCGGTGTTCCATGG
>JAFAFU010000033.1 GCA_023423335.1 Bacillota bacterium
TTAACGTCAAGACGGTCATCGGAAGCTTTTGAATCGTCTGCACCGGGCAGCTTCTCTTCCTTTGCATCTTTCCCGTCTGCTGCCGGATTCTTCTCGTCTTTCACATATACCGACTCCACTTCCTCCAGGTTGCGGGACAGCGAATCCAAGGCTTTCTGCATATTTTTCATCTGATCATAATTACTCAGCATAGCAGCACCTACCACCAGAATAATGACGGCCAGCAGTGTTCCCGCAGCATACATCAGCCTGGTTACACTCCGATTATCCTGCACCGGCGGCTTCTTGTTCTGAATAATAGTTCGGATCTCCCTGGATATATGGTCATCGTAATTAGCCTCTGCGCTCTCAGACTTATTATGTTCAATCATGTAAGTCTGCATCTCTTCATTTCTCTCATAATATATGTAATAGCCATCCTGCTTGATCAGCCGGTTACCCTCATAGCAATAGAAGGACTCCTCCTTCTCCATATTATCAAAAGTAAGCAGGGTCTTGTCCTGTCCTGCAAAGTTATCAATATGTGCCTTCTGTATCTTTTCCTTTTCTTCCAGAAGATAACCCGGCCCTCCTAAAAACCACCCCAGAATTTCCGCATCAACAAAATACTTCTTAATACTCTCATAGATTGCCGTCCAGGAGTCGTTGGAAAAAACAATATCATTCTCAGTATCGATGTTCTCTATCTCTAATGCTCCGTAGATAAATAAGCTTCTGCAGCCCTCCTGTTTCACATTTTGGCCCACAAGCACCGCCGCTTTATATCTGGAATAATCTTCACCCGCCAACTGCTTAATGAAGGTCATAACATAATCTTCAACATATATTTTTCTGACTGCATTGCTTTTACCGACCTGACGTATATTCTTTGGCATTTTAAAGGCTGGAACCACCCTGCCTGTCCGATTTCCTTCTGCGTTCTCGTTGCTATAAACCGTTTCAATCATGCGCCCCCGCTCCTATCCCATACTGATAATTACATAGAACCTCAAAATATAAAATAGCATAGCATAGATGGAACAGGCTTTTTGTCGCATTCGGCATATCGTACGGAATAAGTTATCTTCTGTTTTCAACGTAAAGGGAAAGGAATCGCCCTGTTTTTTAATTTCACGCATTTGTTTCCGGAACATTTATACGAAATTAGTACTATTTTGAATATCAGATGCACTTGACATATGGAATCCAATGTCTACTTTTAATGTTTCTGGCAATACTTAACCTAAGATCAGCAACCATGTTAACGGAGGTATTATGAGCATTTTCTTAAAAAGCAGAGAAAGAATTACTTACTTTAATTCGAGTGAACAAAATACTGCCTATGAATTGGGACGAACCCTATCCGGCCTGATAAGGGAGCAGTTTCTTGCAAACAGGACCATTATATTCCTGTGTATCGGCTCCGACCGGGCAACCGGTGATTGCCTTGGTCCTATTATAGGATATAAATTATCAAAATATAAGCAGCTTCATAACTATTACGTCTATGGTACTCTGGAGGAACCGGTTCATGCCAAGAATTTAAAAGACACCGTCGCAATGATCTATCAAACGCATGAGGATGCGTTCATCATTGCAATCGATGCCTCTTTAGGGAAATCCAATCATATCGGTTATATTACTCTGGGTGAAGGACCTTTAAAGCCCGGCGCCGGTGTCGATAAGGATCTTCCCGCTGTAGGAGATCTCTTCATTACGGGTATCGTAAATTTCTCCGGGCTCCTTGATCACATGCTGCTACAGACAACCAGGCTGAATGTGGTTATGTCCATGGCCGACCAAATCTGTATGGCTATCCGCTATTGTATCAGCCATTTGAAATCGCTGGCTTCCGGCCAGGGATATGAGACCTCCGGATTATGATATGGATTCAGGTATCAAAAGCCCCTTGAGTATCATGGCTTCGCCAATTTGCACATTCACTAACTATACTGAAGTGATTCAGAACATAGTTCGATGAGTAACTGTTATGAAGTCGTTGGTACGTACTTCATCCAAGCAAAAGTGTGTTACGAGTGAACTATGTTTTGTATCACGCTATTGCTGGCTAAACCTCGCAAATTGACGAACTATATTTTTAAATTGGCTTTTGACACCTGAATCCATATTAACAAATCAGTTCATGTTCTGTCTGTAAAAGGCAACCGCTTCCGATATATTAGAAGCATTACCGGCCTGAATAATATTGATCAGGGCCTCCAGCCGATCCAGTAACATAAGGTCTTTTCCGATAAATGGTTCATATTCACTGGCTATTTTGATGGTTAAGGCCTTAATTTTATCCTCTGCCCTGGAAGATTCTCCGCAGGCCGACTCATATTCCGTCCGTAAGCTGTTCAGCTTTTCCTCCTGGCGTCCTATTATTTCCGAAGCAATCACCTGACTGGTGGTATTATCAAAGGTAAGCAGGGCTTCTTTCTTCTGGTCCGCTATGTCTGCTTCCTCCTGGCCCAGTCTGGCCAGCTCCTCATCAAAGTTCTCCAGTCCGTAGCTGCTCTCATCCCTGTCCTTCCTGATGTTTCTCTTGATTATATTCATTTTCTTATGGTTAGCCCTGATGTGATCTCTTACGCCTCCGACCTGTCTCATAGCCTCCGGATGCTTGTCCTTTGTATGGCTGCCAAGCATCAGATAGATGCCGCCGAAAAAGATTACGCTGGCGATATAGATCAGAATCAGATAAAGAATCCTCTCCTCCGGTAACACAAGAAAATAAATTCCGCAGGGAATAAGGAATAGGGTTATAAAGAGGGTGCCAAGGATAACCGGCAGATCTCCGAAATGTCTTGGGAAGTACAGGGCATAATATAATCCGGTATTGCAGTAGGAGGGAACATGCTTCTGCTTGAATATCGTCTTGGTTTCCAGCTTCAATCGGTTATTTTCTTCTCTTAAGTCCGCAGTCTCTTCCTGTATCCTTTCAGATACCTTGCGGTCCTTCCGTTTGTCCCTCTTGTCCCGAATCTTCTTAATCCGGGCTTTGGTTCTGTCGATCTGCTTATCAAAGGTTTCCTCGATCTCCTGCCTGCGTTTTCTGGTGGTAGCCGCAGCTTCCTCCGAAACGGCTTTCTCAATTGTCTGGATACTCTTTTCAAGCTTTTGTTCTTCCATTACCAGGTTGTCGTATTTTGCCTGATACCCATGGAGCTCCAGCAGATTTTCCTTGATTTCATTCAACATATCCACACTGCCCGACAAAACATTATTGCTTCCTTCCATGACTCTCCCTCCGCGTTTGTTATTTATTAAGATTTTACTCTTTTTTCCCATATTGGTCAAGGTTAAGCGATTCGTCAGAAAAGGGCTTTGCAGCACAGCATGCCTGCCGGTTGCAAAGCCCAAAAATCCTACTCCTTATACCTGAAAACGCTCAATGATTGCCCGTAATTGCTGCGCCATATCCGCCAAGCCTTCACTGGCACTTGCCATCTCCTCTACTGAGGCGGACTGTTCTTCGATGGAAGCAGACATCTCTTCCGTGGATGCGGAATTCTCTTCTGCGATCGCAGACAGGTTTTCCAGCGTGCCCAATATCTCGATCTTCATTCTCTCCATCTCTTCCCCGGATGCATTCAGCTGATATACGGCCTGTTCTGCCTCCTTCATCGCCTTGGTGATCAGCATATACTTCTCTTTGGTATTTTTCACGCTTTGCGTCTGCTTATCTGAAATCGCAGTTACCTTACGGATCGTATCCATCGCATTTTGCGAATTACCCTTTAGCTCGGATACCACCTCATCAATTTCGTTTGTGGAGGCCGTTGACATCTCCGCCAGCTTTCGGATCTCCTCTGCGACAACCGCAAAGCCCTTACCCGATTCTCCCGCTCTGGCTGCTTCAATGGAGGCATTAAGCGCCAGCAGGTTTGTCTGCTTTGCAATGGAGGAAATCACCATACTGGCTTCCCCGATTTTGTTCGAGCTGCTGTGGGTCAATTGGATTACTTCATGCACTTCCTTTGATGCATCGTTATTATCCTCCGTTATCCTGGAGAGATCTTCGATCAGCTCCAGTCCTTCGTCAACAGCATCCATAACCTTTTTTGAAGCAACCGTTACCCCTTTGATATATACCTGATCTTTCTCAATGGTATGTCCTAAGACAGTGGCCGTATCAAACCCCTTCTCGAGATCTCTTGCCTGATCAGAAGCGCCATTGGCAATCTCCCCGACCGTTAAGGCAACTTCCTCTGCGGACACCGCCAATTGCTGCGAGGTAGTGGTCAGTTCCTTAGAGGCGGTGGCAACCTGTTCGGAGGAATCAGAGATCTCTTTTATGATACCCCGTAAACTATCCGTAATTTCCTGAAGTGCTCTGGCCAGATCCCCGATCTCATCCTTCTTCTTCAGATATATCTGAGGCACATTTTCTTTCAAATAAAGCCCTGATATGTGTTTTGCCAGCCCAACCACTTTGATGATTGGCTTTGCAAGACTATAGCCGAAGAAATATACCAGCGCCGCGCTGATTACTACGATAATGGCTGTGATGATTATGATGCTCGTGCTGAGTTTCGGAATTGCAGCAAGGACCTCTCCCTGATGTGCAGCTATAACAAAATACCAATTGCTGGCTTCGACAGGTGCATAGCCCGCCAATTTTTTCTGTCCATTATAGGTATAGCCGCCGTCACCGGTCTTCTCCTCAAGAACTTTTATAAAGAGTTCCGCCAGGGAAGACATCGATTTATCATTCTTTGCCTCAATAATTGGATTAAATTGATTCATAACCTTATCTTTTTCCGGATGAGCAACGATAATGCCGGCATTATTGATCATATAGCTGTAGCCGCTTACTCCGTAAGCGATGTCATCCGTAATTTCACTTAAGGCATTGCCGTCCATCCGCCCGATTAGCGCACCCGTCACCTTGCCGTCTTTGATAATAGGCACGGCATACATCAGAACCACCGAATTAGTTACACGGCTGACAATTAAATCGGATACATTTGCCTCACCGGCAAATGCCTTCTTGACATATTCACGGTCACCCAATTCACTGGTGTCACCTCCGGAATAGCGGGCAACTCCATCCGGACTTACGACTGCAATGTCCAGAAAATCTGTTTCTCCCACCATTCTTTGCAATACAGGCTGCTGGTCTTCCCAGTCCATGCTTATAATAGAATCATTCACCGCTATGATCTCCAGCGTCCCAAGCTGTGCGGCAATACGGCTGTTGGTATACTTGGCACCTTCCTCAGCCATAGTAATCAATGTTTTTTGGGCTTCACTCGTAAGCGAATTCGTGGCATTCAGGATAGAAAAAATTCCGACTGCCATAGTTGCTGCTAAAATCAGCGCTGCAAAGCTTAATATTAATTTGGTCCGAATGCTCCTTGGTCCTTTGATACCGCGTACTTTGACAAGCTTCATTATGTACCTCCTTAGATTTATCGTATATAACAAATGAAAACAAACTGATACAAGCAATTTGTCATGCACATTATTTCCTTGATTACATTTTTGCAATTTACAGCTCTGTAATGGTGAATGTTTAAAATTAAGAGGTTATAATGGCCTTAAATCTTCAATATATAAGCAGGAAAGGCTTACAACCTGGCGAAATACCGTCGCAAAAGAAAAGTGTATAGATGCTATTATAAATAGTATAAGAATAATACAGGCTTATTGTAGCCGGAAAGGGTAACGAAGCCCTTTCCGTGCCTTAAGCATTTGTTCTTCCTCCGGATTAAGCATTCTTCTTACGTACCATATTATAGTTCTATTACAATTCAATTCTGCCTTCAAAGGCCCGCAGAAGCGTCACCTCATCAATATACTCCAGGTCTCCTCCAACCGGTATTCCGCTGGCAATTCTGCTTACCTTAATACCGGCCGGTTTAATCAGCTTACTTAAGTACATCGCAGTCGCTTCCCCTTCCAGGCTGGAGTTTGTGGCAATGATCACCTCATCCACCTCCCCCTGAAGGCGTAGCATCAGTTCCTTCAGCTTGATATCGGCCGGACCAATCCCCAGCATAGGGGAGATTGCGCCATGAAGAACATGATATACTCCTTCATATTTACCGGTCTTCTCATAAGCTGCCAAATCCCTCGGGTTTTCGACCACCATAATCTGGCGCTTGTTTCGTCCGGGGGATGAGCAGATCGGACACCGCTCCTTATCGGTAAGCGTATAGCAATCCGCACAATAACGGATGTTCTTCTTCGCCTCAACGATGGAGCCCGACAATGCCGACACCTGCTCCTCAGGCATATTGATAATATGGAACGCCAATCTCTGGGCGGTTTTTACTCCGATTCCCGGGAGTCTGGAAAGTTCCTCTATTAACTTACTGATTTGACTGCTGTAATAGTCCATTAGAACGGAAATCCTCCAAGTCCACCCATTCCGCTGATACCACCGGTGATGGAACCCATTGCCTGGGAAGTTTCTTCCTCCATCTTCCTCAGGGCCTCATTTGCTGCTGCCACGATCAGATCCTCCAGCATTTCTATATCATCGGGATCAACCACCTCTTGGGAAAGTTTAACCGAAGCAACTTCCTTCTTGCCGGATACAACTACGGTAACCGCACCGCCGCCGGCGCTTGCTTCCCAGGTCTTATCCTCCAGTTCCTTCGTCTTATCCTCCATCTGCTTCTGCATGCGCTGTGCCTGCTTCATTAAATTGTTCATGTTCCCCGGTAAACCGCCGCCCGGAAATCCACCTCTTTTAGCCATATTATTGTGCTCCTTTCCTTGGTCCTGCCTGAATCTTATAATTTATATTTTGTTAATTATCTATTAACGGCCCCTATTCATACTGGATAGGTACCTTAATCAGCTTTGACAGATCAGGAACATCCTCGATCCGTTCCTTCTCCTTATCCAGATATTTCGTATTAACCTGAACCTGCTTCCTCAGCATATGGGCAATGGTATCCTTAATCAGCTGCAGGTGCTGCTCTCTGTCTATGATGCCCTTATCCACCTCATTCGTCACTACAATCAGAAGTGACTGTCCCCCGTCAATGCTTAAGGTAGCTCCCGATAATACGGAACCTAAGGCCGGCGCCTTCCTGGTGATCTGGGTAACGATATTCTTCCAGTTTCCCGCCGCCTCCTTCACATCCTCCGGCAAGGCTTCCGGAAGTACTACCGGTTTTTTTTCCTGCTTATGCTTTGCTTCACCGACATGTCCTCCCTGCCCGGGGGATTGCATGATGATACCGCTCTCCAGCTTCTCTTCCAGTATCTTAATCCGGTCCAGTAACGAATCGTAATTCTGCTCCATCTCCGGCTTACATAGCTTAATCAGTGCAATCTCTATCAATACCCGCCTTCTGGCGGCATACCGGATCTGGTTGGACAGCTCGGAGAATACCCTGATATACCGCATGATGGAGGATTCCTCCACCGTATCTGCCTCCTTCTTAAGCAGCTTAAGATTTTCGGTGGATATCTCCGTGATAATTTCGGAAACTCCCTCCGTTGTCCTAAGCAGCAGAAGGTTTCTCAGATACCAGATAAAATCTATGGTAAACTGGCCGAGCTCCCGGCCGCCGCTCTCTATCTCCTCCAGGACCTGGATACAGGCGGCAACGTCCTGCTTCACTATATTCGTGAGAAGCTTTGAGAATACCTCCGTATCTACGGCTCCCAGCACTTCCAATACATTATCATAGGTAATTTTCTTACCCAGATAGAAGGAAATACACTGATCCAGCAGGCTCAAGGCATCACGCATGGAACCGTCCGCCACTCTGGCTACATACCGGAGCGCCTTTTCTTCCGCTTCGATCCCTTCCTCCTGCATCAGCTCCGCCATCCGGGCCGTAATGATATCTATGGTAATCCGTTTAAAGTCATATCGCTGGCACCGGGATAAAATCGTTACCGGAATTTTATGAACCTCCGTAGTCGCCAGAATAAAGATCACGTAGGAAGGCGGTTCCTCAATTGTCTTCAGCAGCGCATTGAAGGCTCCTGTTGAAAGCATATGCACCTCATCGATGATATACACCTTATACCTGCCTTCGGTCGGGGAATACCTTACCTCATCCACGATTTCACGGACATTATCGACACCGTTGTTGGAGGCGGCATCGATTTCTATGACATTCATGGAAGTCTGCGATGATATCCCCTTGCACATCCTGCATTCATTACAGGGATTCCCGTCCACAGGGTTCTCGCAGTTTACTACTTTTGCAAGAAGCTTAGCCACAGTCGTCTTACCGGTTCCTCTGGTGCCTGTAAACAGATAAGCGTGTCCGATTCTTCCGGCTTTTATTTGGTTTTTTATTGTTGTAACAATATGCTCCTGGCCTTTTACATCATTAAAATTATCCGGCCGGAACTTTCTGTAAAGAGCCGTATATGACATGAACAGCTTCCTTTCTATTGTTCGGCACCATTCCTGTACTTTTTACTCAGTGCCTGCTCAAACTTATCATTTATCCCAGCAAAGACTTCAACCAGCTCCGGGTCAAATAAAGTTCCCTTCCCCTGCCGGATAATTTCCAACGCATCTCTGTGGGTAAATGCCTTCTTATATGTCCTGTGGGAGGTTAAGGCATCGTATACGTCCGCGATTGCCAGAATTCTTGCATAAAAGGGAATCTCCTCACCCTTAAGACCATTGGGATATCCCGTACCGTCCCATCGTTCATGATGGCAATAGGCGAGGTCTCTGGCTAAAGTTAAGAACCGGGTCTCACCGGTCTCCTTCATGATTTTATCGAAGGTCTCCTTTGCCAGGATGGTATGGGTTTTCATATATTCGAATTCATTATAATCCAAGGCAGACGCTTTTCTTAAGATCTCATCATTGATACCGATCTTCCCGATGTCATGCAGAGGCGCACTGCGGATCAGGTCCCTGACATCCTCCTTCGGTATCCTTCCCCGGTATTCTTCCCTGCTGATGACTTCCTCCAGAAGGATCTTAAAATAAGCCGTCGTATTCTTCAGATGACCGCCGGTTGTGACATCTCTGCATTCTACCAGTTCCGCGATACTGACGGAGATAGCATCCTGATATCCGTTATATTCCATTGCACTGGCCCGGTACTCCTTTAGCTCCAGCTGTGTGGATACCCTGTTCATAATTACCGCATCGGAACAGGGCAGATTAATAATGTCTGCGGCCCCCTGATCAAAGGCCCTCTGTTCAAGGGCTGCATTTCTTCGGCTGATTAAGAAAAGGGCCGGAATATCGTGCATGCCCGGTTGCTTTTGCAGGGCTTCAAGCAGTTTCAGTCCCTCACCTCCGGATATGACCTCCGGCATTAAAATAAGATCCGGATATTGTTCCGGCAGGGATCCGATCGCATCCTCTCCCGAAGTCGCTTCCGTGATCCGATATTTTCCTTCCAGCGCCTGTTTTACTCGCTTTCTTACCCCTGGATCTTCCTCTATAATTAAGACATGCTTCATGGAGTCTCTCCTCATCTGTCCACCCGCCAGGTTAATATATCTGTTGCTATTATATCATTCCGGTATCTATAAATCAATGATGATGTCATTGCGATGCCCATAACCATCTGCCTGCTCCATTGTAAGCTTCTGCAGGATAAACCAATAGGCCCCCTGTATTATTCGATTATTTTCTGAAAGTGCTGATAATCCTTACTGCTCTTCCAGGCGCCGCCCCAGGTAAACCCCCTGCTTACAAATGCCTCATAGCAGGAATCCCCTTTGCGTATGTAATAGGGACAATTCTTCGTACGGTCAGCATAATCGGAACCGCTCTCCGGAAGAATGACTTCCTCTCCGTCCATCCTCGTGACATAGGGGTTATAAAGCGGATTAATATCGATTGCCAAACCCAGGCTGTGTTTGGACAGTCGTGCGGTGCCGGCCACGGTACGGTAATTAAACGCGGAGGTATTATTGTCCTCCATCGAGCTTTCATCCTCCGCATCGTATTCATCCACTAACAACATCCGTTCTATCGGATACTCCAGTTCATATAATTCCCGGAAGATATCCAGGATATCCTGTGCAATCGCCGCATTTATGATTATCTCCCCGATGCGGGTATTTCCATCAAAATCCCGGTGCAGCACCCGTATGTAACGGAGTTCCTCATAAGGAACATCACAGTTCTCCCCATAGGACTTCCCGTTAATTCTGTCCTTAACCTCCTGTGTAAGCTCCTCCCCGTAGAACAGCCGGTTCAAAAGGGCAGCCTCAGCTCCATCCGTATTCATAATTGTTCCGGCCGGGTAAGTCCTCATGGCTTCTACCAGGTCCTCTACAGCGGTATAAGCAGTCAGGATATCAACCGATATCACTTCCTGATTCATAGACAATCCTACCTCCTCTTCCCCCGGCGGATCATTGAATATCCGAACCGTGCTTTCCGCGGATGCCAAAGTCTGTTCCTCCGTATTGATCCCGTCCTGACTGTCATTCTTCAACAGGACTTCCTTGTCCTCCTGCCGGATATCATCCTTCGCTGCAAAAGTCTTTCCTTCCTCGGCCGATATATCCTGATTACTTTTCAGTGTATGCTCCGAGTCTGTCTGTAAACCGGAAATCTCCTTCCTGTCACTTACTTGATCCTTCGTTTTTCCCGTACAGGCTGCCGCCAATAAGCAAAAGAGGAGAATGCCTATGAAATTTAAGCTTCTCCTGCCCATACTTAATCCTCCTCGATCACATGAATCTCCAGATAATCAAAATCAATCGGCTCCATGAAATTATCCTTTGTAAATCTTGCCTTATCATGTCTCTTAAAATCCGACACCGTGGAATCCAGCCAGATCGGCTTTGACAAATCATAGGTGTGACAGATCTCATCTATAGCAGCAAATATTTTCTGGGTCCTTCTCAGCTCTGCATCATTATTGCAGACCACCATATCCTTCAGCATCCGGTTTTCCTTAAATATTTTAGCCCATAAACGGAACATATTCGTCCTCTTTTCTCTATTCTATAATCACAGGAAAAAGTTGCTTTAATCTTCCTGTCAGTATATAATTATCTTAAGGTTTCCGTTTTCATTATATATGAAGACGGGTTAAATGAAAAGCAAAAAGTAATCGTGAAGAGGGTGTTACCAATAGAAGGAAATCTGCGCAGGGAAAACTTAATCCAGATCTTGAAGGGCCGGTCCGATCCCGTATCAGGAAGCGAGCTGGCAAAGCTGTTGGGCGTCAGCAGGCAGGTCATTGTCCAGGATATTGCCCTGCTCAGGGCTTCCGATATTAATCTGCTTTCCACCACAAAGGGCTACCTGCTTTACCAGTCCGAATACCCCAGGATAAAACGGGTCTTTCGGGTAAGGCATACTACGGAACAGATTGAGGATGAATTATGTACCATCGTGGATAACGGAGGTAAGATTCTGGATGTGCTGGTGGTACATGAAATCTATGGCGAGATAGCGACTCCTTTAATTATACGGAACCGGAACGACGTTTATGATTTTGTGAAAAAGGTTAATGAGCATAAAATTGTTCCTTTAAAGGATCTGACGGCAGGATGTCATCTTCACACCATCGAGGCAGATTCTGAAGAAACCCTGGACCGGATCGGGAAGGCGCTGAAAGAGAAAGATTATTTGTATGAATTACTGTAAATGCTGCTTATTCAGAGGCTTCCGGCAATTTCAGCTAATAAACACCTTATACATTACAGCATAAGAAAGGGCATCGGGGATTTCTCCTCTATGCCCTTACTGTATACAGCGCATTATAAAACCTTTAACGAAGATATAACATCGGGTTCACGGTCTCGTTATTCTCCAATACCTGGAAGTACAGATTGCTTCCCTCTACGGAGTAATACCTGGTTGGTTCGCTGATCATACCGACGAGTTCCCCTTCGTGCAGCATGTCCCCTACTTCAAGCTTGTTATCTGCTTCGGAGAGCTGTCCATATACCAGGGAAAAACCGTTGCCGATATCGGTGGTAATCGTCAGACCGGTTTCCTCATTCGTAGTAATACTGGTAATAACTCCATCCGTTGCTGCTTTAACCTCTGTCCCCACCTCAGCATCTATAATAATTGCCGGGTTGCATTTAAACTGCATTAATGTTGCATGGTAAATTGTGTGGTCCATGCTGTATTTCATGATAACATTGCCGTTTACCGGCCAGAGCAGACCGGCATCCACATTGAATTTTAACTTCTCCAGTACCGGCTTGTTGTCTGCCTCAACTGTTTTACCTGCTGTCTCTATGGCTTCCGGTTCCTCAACTGCTACCTCAGCGCCTTCCTCCACATCAGCAAGATCGATTCCGTCCTCTTCCTCCTGTGTATAAATATCATATTCCAATAAGCTGTCATTGTCAGTAACCTCCTGACCAGCTGTGCCGCTCGGAACATTGCCGTCTTCAATATTAGCAATGTCGTCCGGCAAAATGTTATTGTCGACCAGAAGATCGTCGTCATCCCCTGCCGCTATGTTATTATCCGGTTCATTCAGATCAACAAAATTATCTCCCTCATCCTGAGGCTCTGAGGATAGATTTGATCCAATGATTGCTACCGCAGCTATAGCTAAAACACCGACAAACAATAACACATAATAACCTTTACCTTTGAAAAATTCGGTAAATTTGTTCTTTTTCACTGTCATCACCTCAAAATATATTCTTCTCAGATAACTAATTATTTATACCTAAGTCATTTACTGGAACTTAATAAATTTGATTCCGCAAAAACCAGCTTAGATTTGATTACTACTCTTTCTTTACTATTTCCATTTCAAAACTTTTTAATCCATATCGCATACTTTATATTGACTTTTTTCAATAAAACTATAAAATAGAACTATGCGGATATGGTTCAATGGCAGAATGCGAGCTTCCCAAGCTTGAGATGCGGGTTCGATTCCCGTTATCCGCTTAAATTAAAAAGGTACTATAGCCCTTGTTTTTAAGGGCTACAGTACCTTTTATTACTGTTAATGAACCAAAAGAAGTGAAGACTGCAAGAAAAAGCATAAGCCCATTGGCGAAATGCCTTATTCTTGTTAAGCCTTGGACACGCTTTTCGGACAATGCTTTGTTCGACGATGAATTGCTGGCTTTGCAATTCATCGCCCGTTATCCGCTATAGAAGATTAAGATTTAAGCCCGAAAGCTGATAGTCGGTGAAACAGTTTTGATTAAGCTAGTATATATTAGGGTTTAAAAATTCAGGCTTATAAATGGCTGATAAGTTCATTTGAGCACATCCTTCATCAAGAAGTTTGGGGTCAATTTAACTGCATAATCATAAATGAGCTCCTATGGAAAACGTTTCGGGCTACAGAAGGGAGACATATATTAATTATTACATTTATTTTATATCTCATAGAGAATTTAAATTAGGGTGAGTCTGATCAACCTGGTATTCCTTGTTCGGATCAACTTTGATATTGGCATCAACTCATAGCCTTTCTCCAACAGGTAATCTAGTGCCTCTAGGGTGTATTTTGAGCCAACATATATTGGGATGATGGAACCGTTGCCTAGCTTCTTGTTTTTGACCGTCTACTTATGATACTGACAACTTCGTAAACACTCCAGTCCAAACTTTCAACGCTGATACGTTAGTAAATAAATCAATGCATAAAATCTAGGCCTAAAAACTGTTTTTTATCTTCTTTTTTCCCATTCCCAATTTTGATACCCCACCTTTCATTTAAAAATAATAACAGCTTGAATCCTCTATTGAGTATTTCATTTGCACTCCAATCATCATATTCAGTTAATTCTATTTCTGCATAAGTTCCATATTTATATCCAATTTTATTCTGAGAATTTGATTTTTTATCAGGAAAAGGCATGTTACCTAATTTGCTATTTTTTTGTTTCGAAATTGCAACAAAATTCCCAAGTGAATTTTTTAAAGAATCTCTTTGTTTAGGTGTAAAATCTCTGTATAAATCCATCCAATATTTATAATGAGAATTTTCTGGGTAAATATGTTCTATAGAGTTAAATCCATTTTCAAGAAATACATTTTTATCCATTTTATTTATTTGAGATTTGCTTTTCTTCATTAAATTTAATTCATATTCACACAAAAAATATCTAACCCAATATTTACGATAAAATCCATTTCTATTGTAATATCGAATAGTTCTCCTGTTTAGCTCTACAGAACTTATCATATATGAATAAACTTTATCCAATTTATCAATTACACCTTGAATAACCATATCTCCAGTATTTAATTTTATTGTGATATCTGGAAATGATAATATATTAATGTCTATTTCTTCAATTGCCTCACCATCATAGAATTCAGTTGCAAATAAATATTTTTCAAATGATTTTACAAATTTCAATAAATCATTTGAATTCTTACATGCTTTAAAACAAGCTAATATAAATACATTAATGTAAGAAAAATCATGTTGGTGATGGTAATTATAAAATCCTCTATAAGGTAACGATAAATAGTTGATTTTTTCAATATAATCTTTTATTTCTTCTCCAATATCTGAAATTCTTGGATTTTTTATTTTGTCCCATAGTAATATACAATCTCTTAGACTGTCGATGTAATCAAAGCAGTCCTTAATAACTAATTTATTCTCTGTAATATTTGCGGGAACAAAATACTGATTTAATAAGTGATTACATTGCCAATCTCCGAAATCTCTTAAATATCCCGGTTGTTGTTCTTCTAATTCTTTAACACTTTTACAAAAATATAGCATAAAATGAGTTACTAAGAATTCATCATCTAGTAATTTCTTTTCTTTGTTTTTTCCAAGAATATGATATATATTTTTCCAACATGAATTTATATCTCTTCTTAGTCTTAATTTATCACTTTCATGGCAATTGAATAATGTTGAAACATATATTAATCTGTTTTTTAATAATTCTAAATTAGATAAGGCTTTTCCTCTATTATTCATAGTTTCAAAGGTTACAAAAACATCTATATCCTCTGATATCATATACATATTGAACAAAAAATGTTGAGTAATTTTTGTATATACTTCTTCTAGCTTTTTTACAGATAAATCTTTTAATTTATCTGTAAAATATTTTTTTGCATTTTCCAAATTTGTTGTATATATGGTCTCTTCACTGTTTATACTTCTTTGTGTTTTTTCATTAAATATTTTACTTATCAAATATGTATAACTCGGATTATCATTTTCATAACCAAAAATATATGTTCTCGAATTGTTTTCGTCTTTATATTCATAAATATATTTCCTACCAATTTCATCTTGAGAAGTATAATTTAGTTTATCAATTTGTTTTACTAGCATTATTTCAAGTATTGTATAAATTAAAATTATTGATGTAGTCAAGCGTTGTTGTCCATCAACAACATAAAATGGTTGATATCTCTTAGCTTCAATAATCCATGTATCATCTACCCATCTATCGTATTCTAACTTTTTTACTGGTTCTAAAGTCAATACTCCAACGTAATGATTTTTTATATTTTCTAATCTACATAAATCACTCCAAAAATCATCTATTTCTTTAATAGTCCATGCATACCCCCGTTGATAATCCGGAATCCTAAATATTTTTTCTGAGAAAATTTTTGATAACGACATTAATTGATCCATATAATCCCCCTTTACATTGTAAAATAATTAATTCTTTGATTTTCTTCTATGATACAAGAACCTACATATTATTACAAGGGTAATTTTGGTACTTCAATATAAAGCGCGGTATCTTATGCTACTTATAGTCTACTAAACACTTATTAGCCTTTATAACTAATGAACAGAAATATGTGCCATCTACATGGTGGCTACTAAATGACTACTATTCTGTTAATAAAAATAATACGTAATGGTATACATTGGTCACATATCGACCACGTCCTTGCCATTTGACAAGTATTAAATAAGGCTTTTGCGGGTTTTTATAAGTTTTCGATTCCCATTATCCGCTTATAACATATGAATGTCAATGAAGTTTATCAACCTATGAGTTCAAATACCTAAAGTTACCCAAAACCAAGGGAATAATCTCCACGAAATCGAGCTTCTTTTTGATGATACACGTAAATTACCGGAGGCAAGGCCAATACGGTCGTTTGCTCCGGTAGCATATTGATATGGTGACAGGTATTGTTTATCTTCTCTAATCCACTGCTTCAATAAAAAAGTCAACACGTCTGTTTTTAGCTCTGCCTGCATCGTTATCATTCGCGGCAATTGGATAAAACTCGCTGTAACCAACCGCAGAGAACTTCTCCTGCTTAAGCCCGGATATTTCCACTAAACGTCTCAGAACATTAACAGACCGGCTTACGGATAGCTCCCAGTTACTATCAAATTTAGTACTTTTCATCGGTCGGTCATCTGTATGCCCTTCAATTCGAACCATTTTTATTGATTTTTCATAAATAACAAATAGGTCGGCAATCTTGTCCAAATACGGTTCTGCATCGGTAGTGATGTCTGCACTTCCTGAGTCGAAAAAAACATAAGCCGATACACGCAGAAGAATTTTATCATTTCCCTGTTTTGCTACATTCAGCTTTTCAGAAAGACCTTCTTCCTCGATGTATTCTTTCATCGATTCGTATAGCTCATTAAAATCATCTTCTTTGGCTTCTAGGCTGTTCTGCTCGGGCAATACGCCCTCTTGGTCTGTGAATATTGATATTTGAGGAGTGATGTCAACCATGCTCTGCTGTTCTGCCACTGCACTGCGATTTACAGCACTTTGATTTATCAGGGCAAAAGATAATAGAAGTACGAATACGGCAAGCAAATCAGTCATCAGATCACTGTAACTGTCTTTCCAATCCAGCTCCTCCTCGTCATCCTCTTCTTCTTGAATAAATTTATTCACGGTTGATTGGCCACCTTCCTTGTTCTGATAACTTCTTCATCTGTATTTGTTTCTGCTTCAGCTAAGCTTATATTTGCATATGCAAACAGTTCTTCCTTCATTATTTTCGGATTTTTTCCCTGTTGAATAGCGGCAAGACCCTCTATCAAAAGCTCTCTCCGCTCCGCTTCTTCTCTACTCATATTCTTCAGTCTCTTAGCTAATGGTCCGAAGATGATATTGGCTAAAAATCCTCCATAGAAAGACGAAACCAGCTCCAGTGCCATCATGGGTCCCAGGGAGTTCGGATCGTTTAAGTTAGTTAACATAGGAATAAGGCCTACATATGTTCCAACAAGTCCCAATGCCGGTGCTGTGATTGCCAACATGTCCAACATTGCGACTCCCTTTTGATGTCTTTGCTTCATGAAGTGTGTTGCTCCTTCAAGCTGGTTTCTAAGCTGATCCTCGTCTGCACCATCCACAATAAGCCTTATTCCCTTTTTAATGAACTCATCTTCAACATACTGATCCAAATGATCCTCAAGGGCTAGTAAACCTTCTCTTCTTGATATCTCTGAAAGTCTTATCAAAGCGATAATATCTTCTTGTATATTAAAATCATTCTTTGTAAAAGCTTTTTTTAGAACTGCTCCGAATGTTTTAATTCGTGCAGGCGGAAAAGCTGTTACGAATGCGCCGAGGGTACCTCCGATAATAATAAAGAAGGAAGGAACATTCCAAAACAGATGCGGTTGGTGTGATGATACTATTCCGCTAAACATAAATCCTAAATTTAACAATAATCCAAATAATGTTGATAGCCCTAATATTTTCCGTCCTGACACTATCAAATGCCCCCTATTTTTCTGGTATTCTTAGTCGATTTCTATCTTATATTATATTACTCAATCCCTTTGTATTCAATTTTTTACGACATTTCTTAACATAATCTTTATAACGACATTCTAATAGTATGGTATAATATCGGCATGGAATAGTATTGTGGCATGCTATCGTATTATGATTTTGTACCGATACCCTTTCACAAGTTTGCAAAATAGCGGTAGAACGGAGAATGATATGAACAGAAAAAGAGCAAAAAATATTATCTTCTCCATGGCGATTTTTTGCAGTACATT
Organism: Bacillota bacterium; assembly: GCA_023423335.1. Lineage (GTDB taxonomy): Bacteria > Bacillota > Clostridia > Lachnospirales > Lachnospiraceae > Mobilitalea. The sequence goes on from JAFAFU010000033.1 coordinate 17,850, forward strand.
GCTTATCTGTGAGGTTCTTTACCATTATGATTTGGGGAATCAAAATATAAACATTGTAATGTCTTTGGCAATATTTATTATTACTGCCGTTACCGAAGGATATTTTTATGGAGTGCTTTCGGCTGTGATAGGTGTATTTGCTTATGATTTTTTAATTACTCCCCCTAGATTTGGATTTAGTTTTACTGTGGAGTTCCCGGTAACTCTTATCATACTGCTGCTTGTAGCGATTACCAGCAGCACAATTACTACCCGGATAAAGACTCAAGCTGTGCTTGCCCGGCAGAGGCATCAACATGCCGAACTGCTCTACAGTATTAACCGGAAGCTTCTTTCTACAAGGGATCTGGATACCATAGCAAAATACTCTATGGAATATTTGAAAGATGAGCTGATGTATTCCACCGCTCTTTTTACAGATATTGAACCAAATGGAATATTGAAGCCTTATTTCGGATATGTGAAAGAAGATGTGGATATCGAATATTTTATGAATGAGGAGATATCTGACCTGGTAAGGCTGACTGCGGATAAGCAGAAGTCCTTGGATGATAAAGATTACGGTTACTTTTTGCCCATCGTTACACAGAACATCACTTATGGAGTATTCGCTTTTTCTTTTAGGGAAAATGATCTGGATAAGAAGCAATGGATGTTCTTAGAATTAATAGCGGATCAAACGGCTCAGGCGCTCAGAATTTATCGTCTTATGGAGGAGCAGCAAGAGATTAAGGTAATGATAAATGCGGAAAAGGTAAAGAACAGCTTTTTGAGAAGTGTCTCCCATGATTTGAGAACTCCACTTACAGGCATTATTGGTGCCAGTTCTACTTTATTGGAAGAAGGGAAGCGAATACCCTATGACGTGCAGACCAAATTAATCGAGGGAATACATAATGACTCCCAATGGCTTTTAAATATGATTAAAAACATATTGTTTATTACGAAGCTCCAGAAAAACAATATGATGATTGGTAAATCCGAGGAAATTGTGGAAGAGGTAATAGAAGAAGCTGTCTTAACCTTTCGTAAACGCTTTCCCAATGCCAAAATTACTGTGAAACAGCCGGAAAATATAATTTTACTTCCTATGGATGTTATGCTGATTTCTCAAGTCCTCATTAACATTTTGGAAAATACCCAAAGACATGCCAAGGGCCAGAGGTCGGATGTGGCAATTGAAGTAAGGGAAATGGATAATTTCGTGGGCTTTATTATAACAGATACCGGTCCTGGGATAGAGCCGAAGCTTCTGCCCCTGTTATTTAACTTTACGGTTACATCGGAGAAGAACCCCTATAGTGATTCGATGAGAGATTTAGGAATCGGACTCTCCATCTGCAAAACCATAATCAAATCTCATGGAGGTGAGATATACGCAAGTAATCGGCCAGAAGGCGGGGCGCAGTTTATGTTTACAATACCTCTTTGCGAGGAGAAACAGAAAACAGAACAATAAGACAATGTGAGAAGAACTAAAGATAGAAAGGCATCACTATGAAAAATAAATACCTTATTATGATAGTAGAGGATGAGGAAGCAATTATCGAATTCATCTCTGTAAAATTAGAGTTACAGGGTTATCGGACGCTGAAAGCCGTTACCGGGCAGGAGGCAGTCTCCCTTGCCGCGTCCTACTGCCCGGATTTGATCCTGCTGGATTTGGGATTGCCGGACAGGGATGGCATGGATGTGTTGGGGGCGATCAGGAGGTGGAGTTTAGTTCCTGTCATTATCATATCGGCAAGGCAGGAGGAGAAGTTCATTGTATCGGCTCTTGACAGCGGTGCAGATGATTATATTACAAAACCTTTTAATAATGTTATTCTGATGGCACGAATCAGAACCGCCCTTCGGAAAGGGCATATATCGAAAATAAAGAACAGCAGGGTAAATGAATTCTTTCGTCTGGGTGATTTACACATTGATTATGATAAGAGAATAGTAACAGTGGACAAAAGGGTAATTCATTTGACACCGATTGAATATCGGATTATTGTCTTACTTTCTCTGAATGTAGGGACGGTACTGACTCATGAATTTTTGTGCCAAGAACTCTGGGGGCCTTATGCGGATAAAAGCAAGGCGCTCCGGGTTAATGTTGCCAATCTGCGGAGGAAGATTGAAAAGGATACCGCGGATCCCCAATATATCTTAACAGAAATGGGAGTAGGATACCGGATGCTGGAGGAGGGATAACAGGCTGCATAAAACTATTCTTACTATAAGGACGAGCATATCAAGGGCTGATGCTCTTTTCATATGTCATATAGAAAGGCGATAGTCGCCGGGATGTATACCGTCGTGCTTCTAAAATTCAGAAGGTTTCTATATCTTCTGAAATGGCAGCATCTGTACCTGCTTTTGTTGAGATTTCAACAATGATATCTCCATCTTTTTTAATAAGAAAGCTTCGGATTCACAAAGGTATTCCTTGCCAGCAGCTAGGTGTTCGCTTCCCCCTATCCGCTTACATAAAAGAAGCTATGGCGTCGGTTTACGCCATAGCTTCTTTATCTTATAACCTATAATCTAGTAAGAGCGTTGTTCACGTTCCTCAAAGCATCACAATACTTTTTCATAGAGTACTGTTCACCGGCAAAGTGCCACCTTTACAATTTCTCGCCTAGTATCTCTATAGAATGTCTAAGATCAAGGAAAATATACTTCAATTGCTTTCTTAAAGCCCTCCGAGAAGCTATAGCCGCTGACACTGCCCGCAAGATCATGCTTCTCCATGCTCGGTGCCTCGTAGGAAGGCATCAGAACCAGATTTTTGCTCGTTTCATGAATTGCGGCCAGATCCACATTCAGCTGGTTCTGTGACAGCAGTACCTTATAAGAGGCTTCCAAAGCTTCCAATTGCTTTTGCGGATCACCAAAGCTTTCACCAACCTTTGCTGTAAGATCAGCAGCAGTTTCCACTGTGGAAAGCAACTCACCGACCCCGGTTACCAGCACCTTTGCCTGTGCCATGATGGAAGCATAATTATCCGTTGAAAGGGAGTAGGCTGCAATACCCCAGTCAATGCAGGTAATTCCAAAAAGGAAGCCTGCTACTCCCTCCGCACTCAAGGGCTTCACTCCGAAGGAGGCTGCATTGAGTACGATATATTCCGTCATGGCTGAGTGTTCCCCGGTCTCGCTGACAGAAATGATCTGGGTTCCGTTATAGGCATCGGTTATCTCCAGCCATGCATATCGTTCCTTGCCATCAATGATGGCCGGGCTTTTCGGCACTAGAAACATTGACTGATCGCTTTTTTCCGCCTGTTCTCTCAGGCGTTCTACCAATTTCGGCGGCGCTCCGTTTTCCTCAAAGGAATCTGCATAGGTTATCATGTTTTCTTTCGGAATTACGAAGATTGGCGTGTTCTTCGGCAGCTGTGTCCATACCTGCAGAAAGCCCACGGCCTTTTCTTCTCCCAGCGCATATGCCTCCAGCAGACTGACATAAATACCCTGCACTGAACTGAAGGCATCTCTCGATGCATTATCCGCATTATTCAGAATGGTAAGTTCATGCTGCATGATGTCAACCGTTGCGCTGGCTTTCTCACCATCAGAAGCAAACGTAACCATCAAGGCAAGCGGACATTCATAGAGGCGGGCTCCCTTGATACCAAACAACGGCATATTTTCATCTTCAAAAGCGGCAAGCTCTCTGACAAACCGGTTCACTGTGGCATGCCCCAGCCATTTTACGGTTGCATAATCCCCTGCATCCTTCCCCTCTGCTGATTTCGCATTCACCGCTGCCTGCAGCGTATCGGCTGCTGCCTTGGTCATTCCCGGTACTCCGTAAGCAAGAGTCTGGAATATATCACTTAATTTTTGGCCTTCCTTTAAGTAGGTGGTATGGGACACCTCAGGAACGCCGATTGTTACGGTTACTGATTTAATATCATAAAATGAGGTATCAATATAAAGCTTATCGTGGAATATAATACCCTGTTTGGTATCCACTATGGCTGCAATGATTTCATGCTGTCCGTCGCTGCTCTTTCCAATCGGTGAAAAGCTGATATCAACGGCGTCAAGGCTCATATCGGCACGAAAGATATCCTTATCAAAAAGTATAATATCCTCATATGCAGCTTCACCGGTATTATCCTCTTCCCCTCCGAACATGGCATTCAGGCTGTTAAAGGCTTCGGCCTGCGGCGTGCTGCCGCCGGGCTGTTCCATGATTTGTGCATGAACAGAAATTGTCATATGATTTATATATGACCTGAAATCATTCTCATAATTATTCTCATTGGATATATACGCAAGCCCGGAAAGCTCGGAGATATCACGCAGGAACGGAATAACAAAGACCTTCTGCCTGCCCTGGCTGTCCTGGTACGCGATACCGGGTATATAATTTCCGCTGTCTATTCCGGTAATGTTCCATACATTCTCTCTGCCGGTTCCGGTCAGCTTCACCGTTAAAATTCTTGGCTGGTACCCCAGCCTTGCCAGCATATCCATCGACAGCCTTGCCAGGTCCAGTTCCGTTCCCCAGCCCTGTGTAATCACTGCCTCCGGCGAGTAGTAGTTATAATACCTCTCACCATTCGGAACACAGAAAAGGGCATACATGACATGAAGGAAGTCTTCATCCGTTTTTATGCTTTCCAGCACCTTACTTCCATGAATGGTTAAAGCCGGTGTTATACTCTGCCTGCCGACAATTTCATCCTTGGTAAGTCCCATGGTAACATAGGAATTTGCAGAGGTCTGAGTGGATTGATACTTTGCAATTGCAGCGGTTACTGCCTCCCGGAGCTTAAGTTCGAAGGTATCGTCCCTGTCAACATACTGCTTTTCCGCCAGCAGCTCAGGGTATTCATAGTAAGCCTTTTCAATTGGCTGCTTCATATCCTCAATGATCCCGCATTTCAATTCCCATTGGGAGATATCAGCATCGTAGGGCAGCCGAAACAGCAGAATTCCCCTTCTTGCGGCACCGTCCAGAACCGCCCAATCCGTATTGGCGGAATAAAGCAGGTAATCCGTATCCCCGCTGACGGAAATTACATTGTCGGAGGTAAAGGAACTGGAAAAATTGCCGATACCATTTCTCCCCACCGCTATGGTATTTCCAAAATGCTTTGTACTGTCACCGGAGCCGGACCTTGAAAGCGCCAGCAGGCTGGCAAGATCCTTCATCCCGTAACCGTCCTTGATGTCCCGAAGGGTGAAATCCAAAACAACCACGTTGTTATTATCCTTAGATACCCTGCGTAACGCATTAACAGTGATATCAAAATATTCATGGCTCCATTTCTTGCCCAGGCTGCCGGTTTTTAAGGAAGTACCCTTTGTCACCGGCAGATTTACGCTGCCGGTTGCCAAATCTGCAAACAGATAAGAGGAATACCCTGTTAGCTTCCCGGGTAACTGGAAGGGCAGACGGACAGGTGCGGAGGCTCCCGGAGCCATCATGGTGCTTCCGGTAAACCCCATCGGTATGTTATAAGCAACATCACTCATTTTCGTAACCAGAGGTCCCTGGTCTGTTTCAATGGCATACAGGAAGCGTTCCATCGGGTCAATATTTAAGAGGGCCTGCATATTACTCGTAAATTGCCCCTCCAGCACACGAAAGCTTGTATTTTTAACTGCCGGATCACCGGTATGCTGATAAAGATCGACCTCGGCAAGCTTCGTTACATCGGTCTTTCCATTGATCGAAAGGCTGAAGGTATCCGACAGCTTAACCGGTGCCGCTGCCGGTAATGCATTGATATTTACTGCTTTTTCCGGTATGCTGCCGGTAAGGGGTATACTGATATGGCCATAATTCATATCATAAAAATGAAGGGAGAGCTGATCCACTCTCTGCTCACTCTCTCTGTTCACGATAAACACCAGTATTCCCGTAATTTTTCCGGTACTCTTTACCGTAAGAGAAGGATCTCCGGGTTTGGATAAAGGTGTCTGGGCAAGCCAGGTTGCCTCGGAAGCCGGACTCATCACATCATTTATGCTGACATAGAAATGCCGGAAGATGGAGGGTATCATATATTCCTTGACAGGCGCACCCTCTGCCAGTGACAGCTCGACATTTAAGGCGAGGGCCTGCCGCTGGGACGGCAGTTCAAGTCCCTTGAAGGGCCTCATATAGTAGGCTTCCAGTACCTTCATATTTATTTCCTTATTCTTGCCGGAAAAGCTGCCTGATATGGCTGAACCTGTCTCATAAGGAATGTATTCCAGCACGGTGGTATCTACATTCGGCCGGTCGGAGCCATATAACATACCGGAGGCTTTTTTGTCGTATCTGATATATTTTTCTCCGGTGGTTATCTTAACAAGCTCCGGTTTAATCACTTCCCCTGTCTTTTGGCGCTGACTGAAATTCTCCACCTGCTTCCTGGCGCCGTAATCCATCCTGCTCCCATCCTCCGCAGGACAGTTTAATGAAATGGAAAAGTCCAGCCTTCCATCATCCTTTGCGGGCTGATTAATCCGGTTTATAAGCTCCTCCAGTTTTTTCTGGATATCCGAAATATTGTCCGAAATAATATATTCTCCGCCGGATATGGCTGCAGCCTTTGAAAAGGCCTCCTGATACTGCCTGGCGAATTTATCGTTTCCAAGCCCGGCAAAAAGGATTCGAAAGCCATCCTTTTTCATTTTTGTCAGTATTTCCTCCAGCTGTACCTTTTCTCTTTCATCCCTGCCTGCCAAGGCTGCATCGGTAAAATAAATCAGTGTCTTTTTACTGCTTGGAACAGTGGATAAATAACTGTAAGCAGTTGTAAGAGCCTCGACTACCGGAGTCCCGCCCTCAGCGTCAAACTGGCCGATCCCCTGAAGCACCGGCGCTTTCCTGTCAGTTGTGATCTGGTCGTAATAGATATGCTCCGGCTGCATCGAAGGTGTGTGGAAGGATCCCAGCTGCATCAATGTTCCTTCCGGCAGCTTCATAACAAAATCATGGAGCATATTTTTAACGATATCCATGCGGTATCCGACATCCTCCTCTGATTCTGCCGGATCCATATCCATGGAGCCGGAACGGTCTATCATGAAGGAAACGACCGGGATATCACTGTCCGAATCCTTTATCGCTGTCGGACGTTCATAGGTGATGGTAAACTGGTTGCCGAATTTACCGGATACTGCTGCAAACGCCTGATCCAGTGCCTCCCGTTCCATCGCGGCAAAATAGGCTCCATTCCTGCTGGCGTTACTCATCTCCACAAGCACGCGGGGGTCATGGCCTTCTCCGAAGCCTATGGTTAATACCGTTGCACCGCTTGACTTTATCTTTACCAGGATCTGTTCCTTAGTTAAATCGCTGCCTTTTCCGGAATTTTTCAGCTCACGGCTGTCCGCTCCATCCGAAAACAGAACGACATAGGGCTTTTTCTTACCTTCCAGAAGCTTTAATGCGGTACTGGTGGCATCATACAGGGCAGTGCCTCCTTTTGCCTTGACCGTACCCAATGCTGAAATCACTTTTGCTTTGGTGTCGGCTTTATGTTCTGTGATCTTCTGCTCAAATTGGACAAATCGAATATTGGCATTATTCGGAAGGCGTTCAACGAATTTCTTGGCGGCGTTAACCGCAGCCTCCATGTTATCTCCCATGGAACCGGAAGAATCCAGGACGAGGATGATATCTGCAGGAGCAGTTTCCCGCTTGATATCAGTAACCTTACCCGTTAATCCGTCTTCCAGGATTGTGATATCCTCTTTTTCCGGAAAGACATCCCTTTCCAAAGGATCATTGATCACAATGGATACGGTAGCGGTATCCCCATTGTCTTTATTGTCGGTAATCTCGACATTACCGGCAGAACTCTCAAAGGTTCCATATTGCTTCTGCAATAAACCATAGGTAAGCTTTATTTCCCGGGGAATGGTGACCGTTGTAATCTCACCGGCATTTACGGGTATCAGTCGTATAACGCCCGGTGCATCGATACTGAGCGGCGGTCCGTCATTTCTCCCCCATTCGCTGTAGCTGGCGAAACGTATTGCATAATACCCGGAGGGAAGTGAAAAGACAGTATTCCCATCCTTATCACGGGTACCCTTAATATAAGAATTATCAAAGTCCGGATGCCGGTTTTCCGCACTGTCACCGGGTAAAAGCTCCACTTCACCCAGCGGTACGCCGATAATCCGGAGCATTCCGAGGGCTTCCCCATTATGAATCGGTTCAATATCCGCTATATTTTCAATTTTAAAGGTTATTTCGGTTGGTTCCAGCGTTCCCCTTAAGGAGCTCCAGTCGAAGGTCCACAGTATCTGTCCTTCAGATATTGGTATGTCATCAAAAACAAAGGTATTGGCTTTCTTCGTATTGATTTCCTCCGCATCCCCGATTTCCTTACGCAGCAAACGGGTATACTCACCATATTTACGGTCATTGATACAGCTTAAATTAACACCGCTGTTGTTTGGACCTGTCAGGGTGACTGTAACGGATTGCAGCTTACCGCTTACACATTCCGTATTAAAACTGTAAGTATCATTCGTAAAATCTGCCGTTCTGACCGTCAGTGTCTTTCCTGTCGGCACAAGGGTATTACGAACCACATAAAGATAGCAGCCCCTTTCATCTATCACTGCTTTTACCCAGACTTGCGAGGTTTCATTTTCTTTTACATAAAATACCGCCGTGTCCCCCGGCGTCTCAAGCCTGGCTGCGCCTAATTTCTTAGCATAAGCCCGTAACCAGAGGACAGAAAAATCCGGGTCTTCAATTCTCATCTGCCAGTATTCGCCCTCAACATAAAAGGTATTGATAAAATAATTATCCAGAAGCTCTATCGTGAGGCTGCTGTTCTCATAGTGATAAGTACTCCCGCCATAATAAAGCCCCAGTGAGCCAAGGGGATTAAAATACGGTACCTTCATATCCCCCCAGTCATTTGCCGGCCCTGCAGCAAGTTCCACATAGTCCACTCCTGCCATACCAATCCCATCGGCAGGTAAATTAACTATCCCTGTAATATCCGGAGGCTTTATTTTCTGATTGTCAACGACTGTGATATTTGAAGAACTGCCCACATGGGGATATCTGGCAGTTGCTGTGTTTTCCCCTGTTTTTGTTATGTTTTCTGAGCTTGTGGAATTAATTTCTTCCGCTTCCTTTTTTGAATGCTTTTTGCAGCCTGATAATGCTATGCATATACAAAGCATGACAGCTATTATAATCTGTAGCTTCTTTCGCAATATATCCTACCTCCCTCACACTATACGAGCGTTCTCATAAACTTAGAAAGCTCGGGTTTTCTCTATTCAAATCCCATTATAAGGTAGGTTTTAAATCAAACAATTACATTGATGTGAGGTGTTAAAAATTTATTTTCCGGGCTCCACAGACCGATGTGAGGTTTTTGCGATTTTAACATGGATATTTATTATAGTGATGTTAAAATCATTCACGGGCAGATCCACTTTACATCCCATGCTTTGTGTTGCTATAGCACAATAAAAGAGAGCTCATTCAGGAGTCACATTGTGAGTCTCCTGAACAAGCTCGGAAAGGGGGGCATTAAATATCGGGCTATGAATACATAATAAAAGCCGATGCTCTTTTTATCTCCTATATTCCCAAATATGCTTTCCGTACATCTTCGTTGTGCATCAGATCTTTGGAGGGTCCCTGTATATTAATATGCCCGGTCTCAATAACATAGCCCCGGTCGGCAACTGCCAGTGCCTGCACCAGATTCTGTTCGATCAGCAGGATGGAGGTTCCCTGTTCTTTTACACGGTCGATTGTTCGAAATACTTCATCTACTACGATCGGTGCCAGGCCTAAGGAGGGTTCATCCAGAACCAGCAGGGTAGGATCCAGCATAAGTGCCCGGCCAATCGCAAGCATCTGCTGCTGTCCGCCGGATAAGGTGCCGGCCTCGTGATGAAGCCGTGCCTTTAAGATAGGGAACATGTCCAGTACCTTTGCCATCAATTCCGCACGCCTTGGGCGGGATCGCTTGCAATATGCGCCAAGCATAAGATTATCGTAAATACTTAATGTTGTTAAAATTCCTCGTCCCTGCGGAATATGTGCAATTCCCAGCTCGGGGCGCAAATGTGCGGGAACATTCGTGATATTCTTATCCTCCCAATATACCGTACCACTGGTGATCGGATTTACCCCTGATATTACTCTGAGCAGGGTTGTTTTACCTGCGCCGTTTGAACCGACAAGGGCAACGCATTCCCCTTTTTCTACCTGAAGGGAGAGATCAAACAGTACTTTTAAGCCGCCGTATCCGCAATTTAGTTTATCAATCTTCAACAACATTTTTATATCCACCTCCTAAATATGCTTCGATGACCTCCGGCTGCTTCATAACAATTTTGGGGTCTCCCTCACTTAACAATGAGCCTTCATTCAATACAACCACCCTATGGCAAATCTTCGTTACCGCTGCCATAACATGTTCAATGAATATTATTGTTATACCCCTCGCATTAATCTTTTGAACAAAATCCGTACTCATATCCATTTCCTGCGGATTAAGGCCTGCCAGACATTCATCCAACATAATGATGGAAGGTTCGATTGCAAGTACACGGGCCATATCAAGCCATTTACGTTTTTCAATGGAAAGCTTGGCACATAATTGATTTTCAATCGGCTTTAAGTCTGATATTTCCAGAATCTCTTCCGTGATATTTTTTGCATCCGACTTCTTCTTATGATGAAGCAATGCAACCGTATAGATGGAATCTCTTACGGATAGTCCCGTAAACGGTCTTGGAGATTGAAAGGTACGGCCGATTCCCATATAAGCTCTGTCGGAAATCTGTTTACCGACAATATCTTCCCCTTTATAAATAATCTGTCCATGATCCGGAAGATACACACCGCTAACCAGATTTACGTTTGTTGATTTACCGGAACCGTTAGGTCCGATCAAACCCAGGATTTCTCCTTTATAAACATCATAACTGAGATGATTGATTGCATGCACACCACCGAAGGACTTATCCAGATCCTTAATTTCTAATATTTTTTCCACTGTGCTCACCTCACTTATTGATTCCCATGCTGTTGTTTACTGGTTAATTTATCTTTTACACTGATGATAATTGACCATAATCCCTCAGGCCTGAAGATTACGATCAGCATTAGGATCAATCCGTACAGGGCAAGGCTTGCTCCGCTCCAGGTCGGCGGCAGATATGCATTACAGGCCTCCATCAGCGGAATAATTACAAACGCGCCAAGCACCGGTCCCCAGATCGTTCCTATACCGCCAATGATTGCAATCACACCGATTTTAACTGCCAGGTCAAAGGAACCAACCATCGTAGGATCAATAAAAGCCATCTTAAAGCCGTAGAAGGTCCCGATTCCGGCCATACAGACGGCGGAGACAATCAGCGCATACATTTTAATTTTTGAAGAACGGACACCAAGTGATTCCGCCGCTTCCTGATCTTCGCGAATTGCTTTCAGATAATAGCCTAATCTTCCTCTGTCAATCAGTATTACTACCACTAATACAAGAATTAAAATACTTAAGAATATGAAGTAATAGGGTATCTCAGAATCCCAGCGCATTACTGCAAACCCTTTATATTTGGAAGAAATAACGATACCGTTATTACCGCCTGTGAATTTTGAGAAATATATCAGCAGCTCCCGTACAATCTGACCCATGGCAATGGTAGCCAGGGAGAAATAGGTTCCTCGCAGCTTAAAGGAAGGCCCGCCCATGACCAATGCAAATACAACTGCAATGGCCATACCGATAAATATGCTGACCCACGGCGACAGGCTTAAGTATTTAAAGGATAGCATACCTGCGTATGCACCGATTGCAAAGAAGCTGGCATGTGCCCAGGATATCTGCCGTCCAAAGCCGCCGATAATATTCCAGGCGGAACCCATTGCCGCAAACATAAATATCTGAACGATAATTGACAGAAGATAATTGCTTTTTATTAAAAAGGGCAGGAGGATTAACACCGCAAAGGTGATTATTACGAATATATACTTTTTAAGATTATCTTTTATGTTCATCATACCGTTCTGCCACCTCCACCAAATAAACCTTGCGGTTTAAAGAGCATGAAAATCATCAGTGCGGCATAAACAAAGGTAGGAGCCAGATTAAGCGCTATATAAGATCCCGTAAATGCTTCGATTAAACCGATAATGATACCTCCGACAAAGGCTCCCTTTATATTTCCGAGTCCGCCGATAACTACACAGGCATAAATTGTTGTTGCGAATACCGTACCAATACGCGGGTAAGCATAGTAGATCGGCGAAATAATACATCCTGCAATCGCCGCAAACATCGTACCCATTCCAAAGGCTAACATAAACATTTTCTTTGTATTAATTCCAAGCATCTTAGCTACCGGTATATTTTCACTGGTAGCTCTCATCGCTCTTCCGATATCCGTCTTTGCTAAGAAAGCGCCCACCAGCAGCATAAAGACAACGGCTATCATAAATGCAATAACTCTTGGTAACGCAAGAGATAACGCACCGATCGCAATTGATTCTGTTTTAATCGGTGAATTGATTCCTGTAGGATTTGCTGTCCAGATCATCTGTGCAGCATTTTGCAGGAAATAAGACAATCCGACGGTCAGCAATATATAAGAAGTTGTTCCCTGTCCAACTACAGGATGAACTACTATTTGATAAACAGTAATACCGAACAGGAACATTACTGTAGCTACCGGAACAATTAAAAAATACGGATTTCCTGTTGAAAATGCGTTTGCAAACATCCAGGTTACATATAACCCCAACATTAAAAACTCGCCTTGAGCAAAATTGATAATCTTCATAACACCAAATATCATCGTTTGCCCAACAGCGATCAATGCATAGATACCCCCAATCAGGAGGCCATTAATAAGTGTCTGTCCCAATAAATTCACGATTGCACCTCCTTGATAAAAGAGTGTCCCAAAAATCAAATTTCAATTTTAGAGATGAAAAATTACTTTTGAGACACCCTCTTTTTAAACAAAATCTTGGCAATGATATATTAATAATCTACACCTGGTACTAAAATTTCTGTTACGGATAATTCGCGGGGGAAGATTGTACGAGGGTAGCCATCCTGCCACTGAATCATAACCGCGGTTACATTCTCGTTCCAGCCGCCGTCATTCCATTTAATAACACCCGGCTGCATCATCGAGGTTTCATTGGAGTCATAGGTTGTGCTTGCAATCGCGTCACGAACTTTTTCAGGATCTGCACTGCCTGCTTTTTCTATGGCTTCTTTAATGATCCAGGTAGCGCAATAGGACGGGCCGGCATGCTCTGTCATGAAATATCCATAGGTTTCTTCAAACTCTTTCGTAATTGCCAGTAATTCAGGATTGTTGGATATGTTTGCCGAATCCCAGTTCCAAGAAGCAACGGAGGTCAAACCATTGGATGCTTCTCCAAGCTCCGTACCTAACTGAGGCCATAAGAAACCGGCGCCGCCGCCTACGATGTAAGGGGAATAGTTCATGGATTTCATAGTGTTAACAATTAGCTTGGCATCCTGTGAATATGCAACCGGCATGATGATCTCCGCACCGGATTCTTTCATTGCGGTTACCAGGGAGGATGCATCCGAGAAGTTGGGGGTAAAGGGCTCATATAATACAACTTCCAGTCCGGCACTCTCTGCAATCTTTACGGAGCCCTCTGCAGTAGACTGACCATAGGAGGAATTCTCGTATACAATGGCAACCTTTTTCGCTTCTACGCCCTTTTCTTCGATTAAGTACTGAATATAAGCAACCTGTGTCTGTCCAAAGGTGCTTCCCTTCGGAACCGGCTCGAAAATAAACGTATAATCGGAGGTTGTAATCGCATCATTAATCGAATTTGTCACCGCCGGGATACCATACTTTTCAATAATCGGAAGCATGGGCAGGGTCAGACCGGAGATACCGGTTCCAACAATACCGGAAAGCTTATTCTTTGATATTTCACGTTCTACGATCTGGGCAACCTGCGTTGAATCAGAAGTAGTATCAATTACTACCATCTCAACCTTGGCGCCGCCCAGGGCTTTAATTCCGCCTTTTTCATTAATATGCTTAATCGCTAATTCAACTGCAGCCAAATCCTGCATTCCTGCATCGGCATTTGCGCCTGTTAAGGGATTTGCCATACCGATATATACGGTGTCCACGGTGTTATTCGTTGTGTCATCGGTTTTGCCTGAAGTTGTCGTGGGGGTCGGTGTGTCTTTTTTTGTTTCACCGGGGTTCTTAACACAGCCGGTCAGTAATGCAAAACTCAATACGGTGGTCATAAGTAACGCAATTGCTCTCTTCATATTATCTCCTCCATTTGCTTTTTAATATCACCCAATAAAGTAACTTATATAGCCTTTCGCTTATTTCAATACTTATAAAATCCCTCCCCCGTTTTTCGTCCGCATTTACCGGCAGCAATCATTTCCTCTAATAATGGACAGGGCTTATATTTTTCATCCTGAAATCCTTCGTACAGGCCCTTCATTGTTCCATACATGATATCTACTCCGGTATAATCACATAATTCCAGAGGGCCCATCGGATGATTGGCTCCTAATTTCATCGCCGTATCAACATCCTGCGGGGAACTGCCCTCCATCACCATGTATGCAGCCTCGTTCATCATCGGGACTAAAATCCGGTTTACGATAAATCCCGGACTTTCCGGAGCCTGTACCGCTGTTTTTCCTATCAATTCCACAAATAATACTGCCTTTTGTAACGTATCTTCATTTGTCGCGCAGCCTTTTATGATCTCAACAAGCTTCATAACCGGGGCCGGATGAAAGAAATGCATTCCGATACATCTCTCCGGATTTTTCATCTTTTCCGCTATCAGTGAAATTGCGATTGCCGAGGTGTTCGATACTAAAATTGCACCTTGCTTTACGGTAGAATCCAGTGCTTCGAACAAATCCCTTTTAATATCCAGTTTTTCCGGTATTGCTTCAATTACAACGTCGCAATCCTTAACGGCTTCATAATCATCACTGTAAGCAATTCTTGCAATCAATGCATCCGCTTCCTCCTGTGTGATTTTACCTTTGCCGGTCAGATAAGCCATATCCTTCGCAATTCGCTTTTTGGAATTCTCCAATCCTGATGGGAAGGTGTCTACATTTACCACTTCACATCCGGCTTTTGCTGCGACCTCTGCGATGCCGGACCCCATTACCCCTCCGCCAATGACACCAATCTTTTTCATAGCCTCTCCTTATTCGACAGCTTCATACCTAAAGCTATCGATCTCATAATTCTCTCCGTTGCCAATAACAAATTATCGACAGCATGTTCCATCGCATATTCCACCGTCCCCGGAGCCATGATACAGCTTTCCATGGATTCAATATTATGCTGATATACTTCTTCGGCACCGGTCCCGATGGAACCGACAATTGCGATTACCGGGACATTTTTTTCTGCTGCCAGCTTTGCCACACCAACCGGAACCTTTCCGTTTATCGTCTGTCCGTCAATTCTGCCTTCCCCTGTAATAACCAGATCTGCCCACTCCAGCTTCTCTCTGAAATTAGCAACCGCAAGTATCGCATCAATGCCGGACTGCAGCCTGGCTCCTGTAAATGCCACAAGTCCCATTCCCAAGCCACCCGCTGCGCCTGCTCCTTTCAGATCCCGGACCTCCAGCTTAAACTTATTATGAATCACCTCGGTTAAATTCATAAGCCCGTCATCCAGCAGGATGATCTGTTCCGGGGTTGCTCCCTTTTGCGGACCATAGATCGCTGCAGCTCCTTTCGGACCGCACAAAGGATTTGTTACATCGGACATAACAATTATTTCTGTATCTTTCAGTCGGATATCCATTTCACTTAAGTCGATATCGACGATTGACCCTAATACTTCTCCGCCGAAGCCCACTTCCCTGCCTTCCTTATCCAGAAAATGCGCTCCAAGTGCCTGTGCCATTCCAATCCCGCCGTCATTGGTGGCAGAGCCTCCAATTCCGATATAAATCTGTCGAAAGCCTTTCTCCAATGCCGCTTTGATTAATTGCCCGGTTCCATAGGTTGTTGCCTTTAAAACATTCCGCTTTTCCGCGGGGATCAAGGTAAGCCCGGAGGCTTCCGCCATCTCTATTACGGCTTTTCCATCCTCTGTCACGGCGTATTTCGCATGCACCTTATCGCCCAAGGGACCCAGAACCTCACAGTATTCAAAATGCCCTCCCAGACAAGCCACCATGGCATCAACGGTGCCTTCACCCCCGTCCGCCATGGGAATATACATTAATTTTGCCTCTTTCATTACCTTTAAAACACCATATCCGATTTGTTTAGCCACCTCATTAGTATTCAAACTTCCTTTATACGAATCTGATGCGATTAGAATATTCAAGCTAGTCCTCCACTTCCTGATCAAACAATATTTCCATTAACCTTCCATATACAAAAGTTGTGTATCCCGAGCTCGTTTATATGTTTTGTCTTTGCAAATATTATTATATAGACCGCTTGACTTTTAAACAATATTACCGATAACAAACAAGGACTGTGTTTTGGCATATAATTGTGATTTTTTTTGTTATCTGTACACAAAATTCAAATTAACTTATCTTACGTATCTCATTGTTCCTGCTGTCTTCATATATCATCATTCCAATCTGTAAGGGGACCAGATCCTTCATGATTCTCGGATCATACCCCGTCAATTCCTTTAGCTTGGAGAGCCTGTACTGAACCGTATTCTTATGTAAATACAATTGCTCCGCAATCTGTGTGATTGATCCGTTGCTATCGATGAAGGTGCGAAGCAGCAGCATGAAATCCTCCAATTCTTTTTTCGAACACTTATTGAACAGCTTGTCAATAAAGGATTCCCTGTTATGACATGGAATTGTCTGCAACAGTAATTCCATATCAACATCTCCGTAGATTTTGATTCCCATATTCTTTAGCTTTGACATCAAATCACAGGATATCTCGGCTTCTTTATAGGAACGTCTTATCTCTATGGGATGACTGCCGATGGATCCGATCCCTCCGGCAATTTTTATATTATAGTTTTTTTCAAGCTGTTCTTTAATATAATTACCGCTGGCAAATGATTTTTTTAAATCCTTTTCATGTAAGAGGATAATAATTCTTGCACCGATCTGAACTACAATATTCTGATCATCCTCCTCAAGAAGCTTTCGAACGGATTTAATGATCCGGTTATTTAATGCCTGCCGGTCAACATCATCATTGATTTCCATCTCCGGCAGGCTGTCAATATGCATAACGATTACGGTCCTTTGAGCAAAGATATCTATTCCGAGAAGCTTCCCGTTTAACAGGAATTTTTCCAACGCCTTTTCATCATCATTCATCGTCTCAAAAAGCCAGGAATATACAAAGTTATTCTTTGCATTCTCAATTAATAATTTTTGTTCCTTTTGTATCTGGTCGGAAATCAGTATCTCCGTCATCTTTTTTATGACCTTGCCAAAGGGCTCAACATCCTCCCTTTCCCCTGTAAGACCTACGACACCGATTATTTCACCGTTAATATTGATAGGAAAATTAATGCCTCTTTTGGCACCTTCAAAGCAGGTTTCATCCCCTATCAGCAGCTCTGTCATTTTTTGTTGAATTATTTTTTTCGCTCCGGAGTGAAAAATGCCAATTCGAGTGGGGTCCGTGCTGGCAATGATACAGCCGGTTTTGTCCATGATATTAATATTACGGTCAATGGAACCCCGCAACTCCTCTACTATTTTTTGCATTTTCGTCTTTGACAGCACCATGTTTTTACCTCCATAGAGAAACGTTTCGTTACAGTAAGTCGTTTCTATACAAAATAATCCAGTAAACTTATGGAAACTTTTCCTTTCGTAAATAGCCTATAAATATTGTCTTTTCATAGTATAACACACTTCTTTTAAAAATGTAACAAAAATTTTTATTTTTATCTAAATTATTTGTCAATATTGCTTGCGATATCTTTTAAAAATTTTCTTATAGATTTAATTATTACTATTGACGCATTCAAATTTATATCATATTATAGTGATATATCAGAGAAACTGGTTTCTCTATTTTGAGAGGAGACTATTCATGATTTCTGGAAACGCGTTGTGGGGTAAAGAGATTACGACAGACATGTCTTTTCAAAGCTTGAACGGTAAAGCTTTTTATACTTATGAATCCATGCCTTCGAATTTATATGATATGTTATCGGAAACTGCCGATAAAAGCCCTATGCATATCGCTCTCATTGATAATCAAGGCATCGAGTACACCTATATAAGCCTGCTGAAGCTCGCCGATCAGTTTGCCTCTTATTTAACGGACCGAATTAAAGTCGAAAAGGGTGCTCATGCCGCTTTAATGATGTATAACTCGGTAGAATTTTGTGTCTCCTTCCTGGCCTTATGTAAAATCGGAGCCGTCACCGTTCCCCTGCCCAGCAAATACAAGGAGGCAGAGGTAGTATCCTTGGCAGACAAAGCAGACTTAAATTTGATCTTGTGTGATGAGAACTTTTATAATTACTTTTCGCGATTTGAACACTCAGGAGTAAAAATAATCAAGTCAGTGAACTCAGATCAAGGATATGGTTTTTCCCATCTTGATCTGGAGAATCTTCCCCCTTGTAAAAGTTCAGGTATTCTTTCTGATCCGGTCATGATTATGTTCACTTCCGGGACAACGTCCGGGAGTAAGGGCGTTTTAATCCGTAACTATAATATGATGCATGCCATTATATCCTATCATAGAATATTGCAAATTACGGAAGAAGATAAATCCATCCTGGCAACACCGATTTACCATATTACCGGAATCGTTGCATTATTCGGTTTATTTGTTTATGCGGGCGGAACCTTGTATTTACATAGAACATTTAACGCCGCCAGAGTACTGACCTGCGTAAAAGATAATAACGTCACCTTACTACATGCTTCACCTACCGTTTTTTCCATGCTGTTGGAGGAACGGGATAATTTTATGGAGCTGCCCAGCCTGAAAACCTTTGCCTGCGGAAGCAGCAATATGGCGGCGGCCACATTAACCCGGCTGCATGACTGGCTTCCCCACACCGCCTTTCACACGGTGTATGGATTAACAGAAACCACCTCCCCCGCGACGATCTTTCCCTCGGACGCATGTACCAGTCCCTACATCGGTTCCTCCGGCCTTCCTATTCCCGGAGTGGAAGTAAAAATTGTTGCGGAGGACAAAAGCGAGCTGCCCTGTAATGAGGTTGGTGAGATCCTGCTGCGCGGAAGTGTCGTCATTGATCAGTATTATAACCTTCCCTCTTCTGATTTTTTTGAAGACGGCTGGCTGGCGACGGGGGATTTAGGGTATCTCAATTCCGAGCATTATCTTTATATCGTGGATCGAAAAAAAGATATGATCAACCGGGGCGGAGAAAAGATCTGGAGCTTTGATATTGAAAATGAAATCGGAAAAATACCCGGTGTCCTTGAAACTGCTGTCGTCGGAGCAGCAGATGAAAAGTATGGTGAAGTGCCGGTTGCCGTCGTAAGGATGTCCCCCGGATATCATACTTCGGCAGAAGAAATCAAAGCTGTCTTAAAGCCCAGACTGGCCGGGTTTCAAATCCCTCAGGCAATTATATTTGTTGATTCCATTCCCAAGACACCCAATGACAAGGTTGATAAAAAGTATATAAGAGACCAATTAAAAGAATAATGGAGGAACCATATGTTAAAAGCGAATTTCATCAGTGCCGAAGAATCTGTTTCCTTAATTGAAAATGGCAATACGGTATGTACCATTGGCATGACCCTGGTTAGTGCAAGCGAAGCCATATTAAAACAAATCGAGAAGAGCTTTTTGGAAAAAGGCCGCCCAAACAATTTAACCCTCGTACATTCCTGCGGTCAAAGTGACCGCAAGGACGGCATTCAGCATTTTGCCCACGAAGGCCTTGTTACCAGAATCATCGGTTCTCATTGGGGTCTGCAGCCCAGATGGATGGATATGATATCCAGGAACCAGGTGGAGGCATATTGCCTTCCGCAGGGACAAATCGCACAGCTGTACCGGAGTATGGCCTGCGGGCTGCCCGGTAAGATGTCAAAGGTCGGACTTGGCACCTTTGTTGATCCCCGCGTGGAAGGCGGAAAAATGAATGATCGTACAAAAGCGCTAGGAGATATCATAGACATTATTGAATACAAAGGTCAGGAATATATGTTTTACAATGAAATTCCGATTGATGTCTGTATCATACGGGGTACTGCCTGTGATGAAATAGGTAACCTTACCACAGAGGAAGAGGCTATGAAGCTGGAGGTTTTGGCTGCAGTCATGGCAACGAAGCGTTATGGCGGAAAAGTAATTGCCCAGGTAAAAAATGTAGCGCAGACAGGAACCTTAAATCCAAAAAGCGTTACTGTTCCGGGCGTCTTTATCGATGCCGTGGTCGTATGTGAAAATCCATATGAGGACCACCGCCAGACCTCCTCGTGGTATTTTGATCCTTCCTATAGCGGTCAGCTGCGTGTTCCCTTAGGCGCTATCCCCCCTCTTGCGTTCAGCGAAAGAAAGTTCATCGGTAGAAGGGCATGTATGGAGATATATCCGGGTGCGGTAGTTAACCTCGGAACCGGTATCCCCAATGATTGCGTCGGAAAGATCTGTAATGAAGAGGGCGTCTCGGATGACATAATGATTACCGTAGAATCCGGCATTTATGGAGGCGTTCAGGCCGGGGGTATTGATTTTGGTATCGGTCAGAACCTGTATGCAATGATAGGACATCATGAACAGATGGATTATTATAACGGAGCCGGTGTGGATATTACCTTTATGGGTCTTGGAGAGCTTGATAAGGAGGGTAATGTAAATTCCACCAAGATGGGGCCAAGATGCACCGGGGCCGGCGGGTTCATCGATATCACCCAGAATGCCAAGAAAGTAGTATTCTGCGGTACCTTTACCGCCAGCGGTTCAGAATACCGCTTTGATGGCGGCAAATTAACCATTCAAAAAGAAGGTAAAATACGAAAAATGGTTTCCGAAGTAGCACAAATATCCTTTAACGGGAAGCTGTCAAGAGCCAAGGGGCAGGATGTTATCATCGTGACCGAGCGCGCCGTATTTAAGCTGGTTCCGGAAGGCGTAATGCTGACAGAGATTGCTCCGGGAATTGATCTGGAAAAGGACATTCTCGGTTTAATGGATTTCAGGCCAATCATCAGCGAGGATTTAAAGATTATGGATACCGATTTATTTGAAGCCGGTATCTTCGGCTTAAGGAATAAAATGCTTATGAGGTAGCCCGTACGGAAATTCATAAGCAAATCACACAGGTACTTAGTAAAACCCATATAAAATTATTTTGAAAAACGAAAGGCAAGGTGTAGTTATGAGACTTAAAGACAAAGTAGCAATTGTAACAGGGGCAGGCCGGGGTTTAGGAAAAGAAATCGCTCTAAAGCTTGCAAAAGAAGGCGCCAAGGTAATTGTAAGTGATGTAATGCTTGACAATGCGGCAGAATGTGTAAATGAGATTAAAGCAGCCGGCGGCGAGGCTGTGGCTTTTGGCTGCAATATTGCAAAGCTGGAGGACGTTAATGCAATCTATGAAGCGGCTGTTAATACCTATGGTAAGATTGATATCGTCGTAAACAATGCCGGTATTAATAAGGACGGTATGCTGCACAAGATGAGCGACGAGCAATGGGACGCCGTAATAGGTGTTAATCTGACCGGCACCTTCTACATGACCCGCGAAGCTGCAAAACGTATGCGCGAACAATCCTATGGCAGAATTATCAATATCGCTTCCATGAGCTGGCTGGGAAATTTCGGACAGTCCAACTACGCGGCCTCAAAAGCGGGTGTTGTTGGCCTCACAAAGACTGCAACCCGCGAACTGGCAAAAAAGGGTGTAACCTGCAATGCCATCTGTCCCGGCTTCATTGATACCGATATGACAAGGGGAGTTCCTGCCGATGTCTGGGATCTGATGATCAGCAAAATACCTGCCGGACGCGCCGGTTCCCCTGAGGATGTGGGAAATCTGGTGGCCTTCCTTGCCTCCGACGAAGCATCCTATATCACCGGTCAGGTAATCGATGTAAGCGGCGGAATGGTATTATAAAATAGAAGGAGGAAGTAACGATGGATAACAAAATTGTAGTAGTAAGCGGTGCAAGAACCGCAATCGGGAAATACATGGGTTCATTAAGCACTGTAAATCAGATCGACTTGGGTGCTATTGTTATTAAAGAAGCCGTAAAACGTGCCGGAATTGCTCCGGAGACGGTTGATGAGGTTATCGTAGGTAATGTCGGCCAAATCGCAGAAAGCGGATTTATCGCCCGGGCTTGTATGCTTAAGGCGGACCTTCCCATCGAAACAACCGCATACAGTGTAAATCGTCAATGCGGCAGCGGTTTACAGGCAATGGCGGAAGCTATGATGGAGATTCTTACCGGCAATGCAGAGGTTGTCGTTGCCTGCGGTACCGAAAACATGTCACAGGTCCCCTATTATATTAAAGGTGCAAGAGGCGGGCTGGGCTTAGGTCATCAGCAGCTGGAAGACGGCCTGATTGATCTTCTTACCTGGCCATTGGGACCCTACCATAACGGAATGACTGCAGAGGCTGTAGCCGAAAAATTCAATATAACCCGCGAGGATCAGGATGCGTATGCAGCTGAAAGCACAAGAAGGATGATCGATGCCCATGATGCCGGAAAATTCAAGGAAGAAATCGTTCCTGTGGAAATTAAAGCAAAAAAGGAGACCATCGTATTCGATCAGGACGAGCATTTCCGCCGCGGCACAACCGCAGAAGGACTTGCCAAGTTAAGACCGGCGTTCAAAAAGGACGGTACGGTCACCGCCGCCAACGCCTCCGGTATCAATGACGGTGCCGCCGCACTGGTTCTCATGTCAGAAGCAAAAGCAAAGGAATTAGGCTGCACACCACTAATGGAGCTGGTCGCTTATGCGGTAGCCGGTAATGAACCCGAATTAATGGGCTTCGCTCCTGCATTGTCTACCAAAAAATTATTAAAGAAGCTTAATATGACCATTGACGATCTGGATCTGGTGGAACTGAACGAAGCTTTCGCCGCGCAAAGCCTTGCGGTTATCCGTGACTTAAACCTCGATTCCGCCAGAGTTAACGTAAATGGCGGAGCAATCGCCATGGGACATCCGGTAGGTGCCAGCGGCTGTATTCTCCCTGTAAAGATGCTGTATGAAATGAAGCGCACCGGAGCAAAAACCGGCTTAGTAACTATGTGTATCGGCGGCGGACAAGGCATCTCCGTACTTTTCAAAAATCTGCAAGGATAGTTACTTGGATTCCTCTCCATAATGCACCCCAAGGGTCTGGACCCCCCTGGGGTGCATATATATTCCGGCACTGTCATACAATGGAGGCTTTCTATGCAATCCCTTACGATAAACGAACAAAATGTATCTTTCTATTCCTATTCAAACCTTCCTGCAGTAAAATTCCCGATCCACTCTATCGTCATCTCTCTGCACGGATGGTATGAAACAAAAATGCGAACAGAACTTACTTCCTTTGAAGCTGAATTAGCCGAAAATCATGTATTATGTATCTACCCTTATTATAGTGAGTGGTGTTGGATGAATGATCCGACAATTCAGCTTATCGACGAAATTACAGACTTCTATATCAGGCATTATCAATTAGCTCAAAATATCCCCGTCGTAATAATGGGTAAGAGCATGGGCGGACTATCCGCTTTTATTTTCAGTTTATATAGCAAAAGAACTCCTGTCGCATGTGCCGCCAATTGTCCGATTTGTGACCTTTCCTTTCATACAACGGAACGGGCGGACATACCCCGAACGATATATTCCGCTTTTGGTCATTATAATATGCCTCTGGAAGCCGCGATTAAATTACATTCGCCTCTTCATCAGGCAGAATATATGCCATATATTCCTTATTATATTGTGCACGGGAATTCCGATCTTATCATACAGAAGAACTTTCACTCCGATCCCTTTGTTAAGCGTATGATGGAGCTGGGACACGATGTTGAATACCACAGGGTAGATAATATGAAGCATTGTGATTTCAGAACCTGCCCGGAGGAAGAATATCAATATCACAATTTTATTTTAACCCAGGCATTAAAATAAGAGGCCCGTATACCTCCTATATGTAAGGGAAGTGTATGGTGCCTCTGATTACGTTTAACACTATTATTCAACAATCCATTGGTATCTGATAAGTTATCTCATGCCCTGCCGCCTGTCACCCGGCAAGACTTACATCCCTTCCGGGCTATCGAAGCGATAAGGATTATAGCTTCCGGTCGTCTTTCTCACAATTAAAGTAGGCTCTAATATTACACTTTCCGAACTTGCCTGTGGGTCCTTCAATTTTCGCAGCATCAATCTTGCGGTGTTCTCACTCATTTCCCTGACATGCTGACTGACCGTGGTCAATTCAATATCCTTTAGGGATGCAAACATGATATCATCAAAACTAACGATGGAAAGCATCTGCGGTATTTGAATTTCATATTGTTTGCAGCATTCCATGAATCCCAAAGCGCTCATATCGTTCGCAATAACAAATGCACTCGGTCTGTTTTTTATATCCTTTATAATTTCCTCTGCAATGTGATACCCGGTCTCAAAGCTCAAATCCTTCATAATCACATCTTCTTCATTATACGGTAAATGATAATTCCTTAAAACCTGCAAATACCCATTCAAGCGCTGAGCAACGGAGGATGATGTGGCATGACCTGCAACAAACCCTATTCTCTTGTGACCCAATTCCATCAAATGCATCGTCGCCATATAACCCGCTTGAAAATTATCCAGAATTACCGCATCTCCCACATAGTCGTCAAACGTACGATTCACCAGCACTACCGGTACTTCCACCTTCTTCAAGGCATATTTTAAATCGCTTGATTGTGCCGTAACAAGTATTAAGCCTGTAAAATTAAACTGCTCTGTTAATTTTATGAATTCTATTTCTTTTTTCTCTTCGTATTCGCTATTAAAAACCATAACCATATAGCCATGTTCATTTAATATTTTTTGTATATAAAATGCCAGGTCAGAATAAAACGGATTTCTTACATCACCGAGTATCAAGGCCACAATATTAATTCTTCCCTTACTTAATCCTCGTGCCAAAGTATTCGGTTTATATCCGATCTCCTCCACAAAATCTTTGATTTTCTGTCTTACCTCCGGCCCAACTCCTGGGGCATTATTCATAGCCTTTGAAACAGTGGATCGCGACACACCTAACATTTGTGCAACATCTGTAATTGTATATTTCTTACCTTTCACTTGGTATGCTCCTCTACATGTTTCTGATTGTATTATAAATGCATATATAATACTTATTATACCATATGTGCAAGCGCCTATGGTATTGGCACTTCGCGCCAGGATGCGAACTCACTTTCGTTCGGTGCCGGGTATAATATCTATCGATATTATACCATAAAGTTACGGGTAAATTCAAATCAATTCCCTCATAAAGCAAAATACACTTGACGACAGCATACCAATGTTTTCAGGAATGATATTATTCTTCTAATCCTTCACTGGATCAATGATGAAATCCCCTCGTCTGTTTAAGGCTCTGCCCACCGCGGTATCATTGTCAGAGAATCGCTTATAAAATAAATATTTCCATCCGTGTTGCACATTTAACTTAAACCGAAAAAGGCATAAAAATCCCCCGCTCATCCCTCAAGCGGTGATTTTGGGATTTGCGGGGGCCTCTCTATTTTTATTCGCTCCTGAGAGCAACTACCGGATCCTTCTTTGCTGCAATTCTGGAAGGAATGAGACCGGCAATAAAGGTAAGGAACATACTAATAATTACAAGGGTTACACCGCCGGCTGCAGGTAATTTCGCTAAACCGGAGATGTCCGTGATGGACTTGATGATAGCATTGATCGGCAGACACAGAAGTAATGTGATGCCAATACCGATAGCACCGGCAACGAAGCCGACAATCAGGGTCTCAGCGTTAAATACACGGGAGATATCCTTCTTCGAAGCACCGATGGCACGGAGGATTCCGATCTCCTTCGTTCTCTCCAATACGGAGATATAGGTGATAATGCCAATCATAATGGACGATACCACTAAGGAAATCGCCACAAATGCAATCAGGATATAACTAATAGCATTAATAATTGTTTTAACGGAGGACATCATCAGACCGACATAATCCGTATATTGGATCTTATTCTCTTCGGATACTCCTTCATTATAGGCTGCAATGATATTCGTAATCTGATCCTTGGCTGCGAAATCTTTCGCATAGATATTGATCCGCGCAGGATTATCCAGATCGGAAACCCCGAGAATTGTCAGGTTCTCATCATAGGTGGCATCCGTACTTTCCCTGCCCATAGCGGAGGCGAACATTGCTGCGATAGCATCGTCACCCATACCGCCATCCCTCATCTGTTGGATGGTAGCCGAATACTGTGCCTGCTGCTCCGCAGGAAGGGCAGCGATATATGCATTTACCATTTCCATGGTAAGCTCCACTTCATTCCTGTCTTCCTCTGTCGGGAAGGCAACCTCGGTAAATACATCAATGTCCGGATTTGCAATCTGCTCCTTAACAATTTCGCTTTCGTTCACCTTATTGATTAAATAGGTCATCAACTCGGCAGTGTAACCAATGGAGCCCGTGGAAGCGGTGGCTACGCTGTCTTCGGAGGGGCGCAGGATACCAACAACCTTAATTTCCGTAGCATCCGCGATTACAGCCTTCCTGTATTCGTCATCCTCAGAACGATTTCTCCAGCCCTTCTCCATCTTCTCATAATAGTCACTGTTCACCAGCATCTTGAAGGTAAGAGAGGTCAATTCCTCGTAGGTATAGGATACCTGTTCGGTAACGATGTCCTTGCCGGCCATAACATCGGTCATCATATTCTTAAGCTTATTCTGATCTAATAAACCAAGAGAATAGAGCATGTAATCACTGACTTCATTATTCTCATCCACAATCAGGACTACTTCATTGTAATTCTGCGGCTTACGGCCATAGATAACATCATATTGCTTATCCAGCAGCTCCTGATTTCCAAGCATCTGCATCCAGACATCCGTATTCGTCATAGGGGTACTTGCATAGGGGTTGGAGCCTCCACCCATGCCGCCCGCCGATCCATAACCCATCGTCGTCATAATCTGGCTCGGATTTACCTGGATAATCCCCCCTGAGGTATCCGACTTGTAGATGTTCAGCGGAGTACTGTAAGAATACTGGATATCACTGACATACTCCTTGATTCCGCTCTCCTCACTGTCGATAAAGGTTTTGAAGGCCTCCATATTATTAATGGTAACCTCCTGTACCATGGTATTTAGCATGGAGCCCATGATATCATTGGAATATACTTTATCCCTATCATGCTCCGTATTCTTTTTATTCGTATCCATCATGGTTGATATAAGCGCACCATAATCCACTGACATATGCTCGATGGAAAGCGGATAACTGGAAAGGGTATCCTCCTGGACACTGTCAATATATGCCTGGACACCATTTGACAGGGATAAGATCAGGGCAATTCCTATGATACCGATGGATCCGGCAAAGGAAGTCATAAAGGTCCTGGTCTTCTTCGTCATCAGGTTATTCCGTGACAGGGATAATGCCGTAAGGAAGGACATGGACGTCTTTTTCTTCCTGCTTTTCCTCTCCTTCTTCCCTTTCTTAGGGACCCCTTCTGCGGCTGCTGCCTGATAGGGGTTAGAATCATCAATCACTCTGCCATCCAGAAGCTTTATAATACGGGTGGAATACTGCTGCGCAATATCAGGATTGTGTGTAACCATGATGACCAGTCGATCCTTGGCAATCTCTCTTAAAAGCTCCATGATCTGGATGCTGGTCACAGAATCTAAGGCTCCGGTTGGCTCATCTGCCAGAAGAATCTCCGGATTGTTAACTAAGGCACGGGCAATTGCCACACGCTGCATCTGACCGCCGGACAGTTGGTTGGGCTTTTTATGTATCTGATCGCCCAGACCCACCTTCTCCAGTGCCTCTATCGCTCTCTTCTTCCGCTCTGACTTGGATACCCCGGATAACGTCAACGCCAACTCAACATTGGATAAAACCTGTTGGTGGGATATCAGATTATAGCTCTGGAAGACGAAACCGATGGAGCGGTTACGGTATACATCCCAGTCTCTGTCGGAAAAATCCTTTGTAGATTTACCATTGATAATCAAGTCCCCCCTGGTGTAGCTGTCAAGACCTCCGATAATATTCAGCATCGTGGTTTTACCGCAGCCGGACGGTCCCAGGATTGACACAAATTCATTTTTTCTGAATTCAATGTCAATCCCCTGTAACGCTGTGACCTTGGAATCCCCGGTTGGGTATTCCTTTACGATGTTCATTAAATTAAGCATTCTGTCTTTCTCCTTTCCATCTATAGAGCCCCACTAAAGTATTGGTCATTCTTTTTCCATCAGCTTACCATATCATATCCTTATCAATCATTATAGTCAAATTAAGTTTTCTCGTATTTTATTAAAATTATATAAATATAATGTAGTAATACGCAGATGTACGAAGGAAGTAACATGAATTGCTTGCAATTCATGCTGCAAATATTGTGCTGACGCCGGGATTCGCGAGTTTACGGGAAAATGGAGGATTTTATGAAAAAAGTTATAATCAAAGCCATCATTGTCTGTTGTCTGGTTCTTTTGCTGCCCTTTCTTTTAACATTGCTGTTTACCAGTAAATCCAATCGCCTCTCTTCCATGGACACCATGGATTTTAATATTTATTATACCAAAGGCGGGACAAGAACCCGGATTGACTTCGATCAATATCTGATCGGTGTCGTAGCTGCAAATATGCCGGCAGGATATAATATGGAGGCCCTGAAGGCTCAGGCTGTCATCGCCAGAACCTACGCCCTCTATAATATTTCACTGCTTACTGAGGAAGACCCGGGACAGAAGGATTTCCTCACCTCCGAGCTGGGCCTTGCCTTTATCAGCCTGGATGAGATGGAGCAATATTGGGGCACCGAGGGTTATGTAACCTACTTTACGAAGCTTGAAAACTCTGTATTCGGGACGAAGGATAAGATCCTGGTATATGACAACGATTTAATCCTTCCGGTTTTTTTTGATACCGGGTCCGGCTATACCAGAAACGCTTCGGAGGCATGGGGTATCGAGATCCCCTATCTGGTCAGCGTGCAAAGCAAACAGGATGTAACCTCCATCAACTACTTAAAGATCCTGGAATTTGATATAGGTTCTCTGATTGATATCCTTACAAAGCAATATCCCGATATCAAACTGGCTAAGAAGCGGTTTTTTGAGGAGGTGACCGTAACCGAACGGGACAGTATCGGATATGTGACAAAAATAAACCTTGGCGGTCTTACCGTCTCCGGTGAAGAGTTTGCCAAGGTCTTAGGGTTGCATTCAAATAACTTTTACATAGAAGATTATAGCGGCAGGGTCCGGGTAATCTGTACCGGTGTGGGCCACGGTGTAGGCTTAAGCCAGTACGGTGCCAATGCCATGGCCGGGGAGGGCTATCCCTATGATGAAATCCTTACACACTACTATTCCGGCGCCAAACTGATTAATCTGCGCAAATAGCTCTGCGCTCTTTCGAGAATCTATTTATTAATGCTGGCATTTTCTGCCGTCAGACAGTGCTGCATTGTTATGACCGGCTGCCCTTCCTGGTTAAGAAGAAGAATTCCTCAATATGCATTCTTAATCCGCCCGCTTCTTCCCTGTGTTTATTATACAGTCCCTGATAGAAGACCTCTACCTTCCGAAGTTCACTTTCGGTAATCTCTGCCTCCGCATACCGGTAACGCATGAACACCTCGGCAATATCACGGAATTGATATTTCTCAAAACGGAAGAAATCCTTTATCCTGTCCGCGAGCGTAAGAATCGTATCCTCCGTTCCCAGCGTAAAGCCTTCCTTCTTAAGCAGTGCAAGAATCCGCAAAAAGAGGAGATACATTTTCCTGCTGTGATCCGCCCTTTTTAAGGCGTTTCGGTATTTGATCCTTAATACAATATCATAAATAACCAGCAGCAGGAGCATGGTAAATGTCATGGAAACCAGAATAATGCCTCCGATCAAAGTATTGGAAACCTTATTTGTCTTTTTTATTGTGACCGGCTCAGTTATAAACTGTGATGGATCTATCTGCGGCTCCTCTTCACGCTGAAAGTTGTATTCCGTTGTGTCTTCAACCTTCTTATATTCCTTCCACTGTACATAGCGGTAATCATAAAATGGAGGTGTGGACTCAAAGGGAATCCAGCCAACTCCTTCAAAATATGCCTCCGCCCAGGAATGAGCCTTACTGTTTCTGATCAGAAATTTGCTGTTCACCTTATCCCCGTGATCCATCAAAAATCCCTCCGCATAGCGGGTCGGAATTCCCACGCATCTGGCAAGGACGGCCATGGAGGTCGCAAAGGAGGTGCAGTAGCCCCGCTTGTTTTCAAACAGGAAATAATCCACGAAATCTTCTCCCTTCGGGAGCGGTCCCGGCTCTGTGCTATAGGTATAATGCTCTCTTAAATAGGTTTCAATTGCCTTCAGCTTATCATATGTCGTTTTCTCATCGGCAGTAATCTCGGCGGCCAGCTTCTTCACCCTTTCCGGCAGACCCTCCGGCAAAGCAGTATAGTATTCCTTGATTTTTTCGGCTCTTGCCGCTAAACCTTCATAAAGCAAATCCCTCGTATAGGCTTTGGGCGCGCTGGAATGGGTAAATATATTCTTTTCCGCCCAATCCATCCTCACCAGGCCTAATTCGCCGGTCTGATAGGAAAATTGATCGGCTTCCCGGAGTATCTGATGGAAATCCTCATCCTTTAGATTAAGTTCATAGGAAATGGTCTGATAGTCAGTCCCCCCCTTCACAGATTTCGGGAAGGTTATATTGGCGGAATCATCCTCCGGGCTCTTTGTATTGCTATATATCTCATACCAGCTGCTCTTCAGCGGATAGAAGAAGGTTTTGGTTTTAATATTCTGATATTCAATCCTCAGAATTCTTCGTACAGCAAAACGGTTATCCTCAAAAACGGAAGGATTTACCCTGGACATGGCAAATACCAGTTCGTAATAATCCAGAAGATAATCCTGCCACTCCGGTACAAGCTCCTGTCTGCTTTTCTCCCAGCTGTTACCGGTATAAATATCACTGACCGAACCTAGAAAATATACCGGTGCATCCCCGCTGTAACCGCTTACCTCCAGAGCGATCTTGTTATTCTGCTTTAAGCTGCCGCCGCTCAAGGAGCCTTCCCCGTCATATCCTGTCAGGGCAAGGGCAAATTCATCCTGCCCGCGGCTGCGGAAAAACTCCCACTCTGTAATCAGGTTATCCACCTTATCCTTAAGATTGTTATAAAGAAATTTTACTCCCTTCCACTGGATCGGCTCCGGTTTGGACGGCATCCATACGGATAGGACCGCCAAAAGCAGGCAGACCGGTGCCAGATATAGAATTCCTCCCTTTTTCTCGGGTTTTCCGCTATTTCGGCCATAAAGCCTGCCCGCCAGCTCCACAAGAATGGAGAGCAGGTAGAAGATACAGACACCGACCACAATTTTATGCAGATTCACGTGCCGGACACTTAACAGCACCAGCGTTCCTAACAGCACCGCGGCCAGTACCGTCTTAATTATTTCATGCTTCATTAAAGGATAGAATAGAAGCACTCCTGCGATGGAGATTCCCAGTACCAGAAAATACGCATGGGAAACTGCATATAATTCTTCCGAATAATCATAGATCCAGATCCAATGTCCCAGATCACTGATCCAGGATAAGGGATTGACGCCTCTGATCCAGAAAACCAAACCTGCCACCGGAATAATGCTGAAGAGGATCAGATAGGCCAGAGCATTTTTCCTGTTTATATCAAACAGGTAGACCAGCGCAGCCGTAATAAGGGTGAACGCTGCTGCCGCCAGTACATGCACCTTCAATACATAATATTCATTGATCGCTATTGTAAGCGCCCAGGCCAATGCCATGCTTAAAATCGTATGATATACCTGGTACATCTTATCCCTGTTCTTAAACATGAATATCGCCCTCCCTCACCAGCTTTTCTTCCTTGGGGCCTAACCCTTTTCAGATTGCTTTTCCATTCAGGATGCTGTCAATCTCATCCTCCGACATGATCTGATAGAGATCCGCTCCTGCCTGCCGGAAGCTGCCTGCCAGCCCCTTCGTTGTATCCGTGACATCATCACTCATAAAGAGGATACAGAGGCGGTTGCCGCCTGCAAGAACCTGGAGCACTGCCAGATAGAGCTCTTTTGTTAACAGATGCGTGGCAACCACATAAAACATTCCTTCATCGCCCCGGAGCAGTCTCTCCCGCATCAAATCGCTGATCAGTATCTTTGCATCAAAACGCAGCTTAACGCAGGCTTTATAAAATGCATTAAAATCCTCTGCCGTAAGAATCAAAGTCCTGTTTTTTCCTCCCATATCATATATGATTTGGGAGGGGGTTCCCCGCAGGGCATAGTAATTAGCAATAGTCAGAATACTTTCTATAATCTTGTCTTCCACAATCACTACCTGGAGATCATCCTCTCTGATTTTCATAAGGTCCATGAACAGGACAATCTCCGTCTTAGGCTTATGCTGATACTTTCTGCTCAGGAGCTCGTTCATTCTTGCGGAAGCCTTCCAATGAATTCTCTTTCGGCTATCTCCGGGATTGTACTTGCGCATCTCGGTATCCAGTTCCTCTTCGGTCAGATTACTATTCCGTATCGGATTCTTCACATCTGCCTGGGGAGGAGCAATTCCAAGCTGCTCTATGGGCACAACTCTGGGAAGCACCACTACCTTCAGCTTGGTGCCCAGGGGATAGGTAATACGAAACAGGTACAAAAGATCCGTAACCTCAACAGACTCCACCCCAACATAATACTCCCCCCTGTAATTGCACTTGATCTTCGTTTCCAGCTTCTCCTTTTCACTGGGCAGAAGACTGTATTCCGTGCTTTGGGAGGTATCCTCAATTGTGGATTTATCCGTAAGAAAGTTCACCTTTACATTACGAAAGGTGATATAATCCTCATTGGCAATAACAAAGGAATATTCCGTCCAATCCCCCTTCACTACCAAATACCTGCTCAAAGACTGATAGATTTTGAAGCGGGCATATACATATACAGTATACAAAAATGAGACAATCGGCAGTAAAATACACAGATAAAAGAAGGCATAGGAAATATTACCTCCGTAATATGAAGCAAATACTCCGCTGCCTATGATGGCCAGTGCGCAAATTAAACGGTTCATTTTCATTCGGAATTCATCCTTACTATTTATTAGAGATTGCCATGCCTCAGGACTTTAGCACCGGTACCGGCACCCTCGAAAGGATACCCTTCAGCACCTTCTCTACCTTGGTCTGAGAAAGCCTGGCCTCCGGAGACAGGAGAATCCGATGGGCGATGACCGGTGCAATCAGCTGAATAATATCATCCGGAATGCAGTAATCCCTGCCCCGGATATAGGCGTGAGCCTGGGAGGCCCGAAGCAATGCCAGGGTTGCCCTTGGGCTTGCGCCAAGAGTGATATTGGCATCCTTTCTGGTTTCCTGAATAATCTTGGTGATAAAGGTAACCAGATCCTGATTAACCTTTACCTGCTCCACTTCCTTCTGCATAGACTCTATGGCAGCTCCATCCACCACAGGCTCCAGTCTCGCCGTAAGCTGATTGCTCAGAAAACGGTCCGCCATTTTCTTCTCATCGGCTGCCTGCGGATATCCTATGGAAATCTTCATCATGAAGCGATCCAGCTGAGCTTCCGGAAGATTATAAGTACCGAGGTAATCAATCGGGTTTTGCGTCGCAATAACCATAAACGGCATGGAAAGAGGGTAGGTAACGCCGTCCACGGTCACCTGTTTTTCTTCCATTGCCTCCAGCAGACTGGCCTGGGTCTTCGGTGAGGTGCGGTTTATCTCATCTGCCAGGATAATATTATTCATGATGGCGCCCTTGGAATACTCAAACCTGGCGGTCTGCATATTGTAAATGGAAAGGCCGGTGATATCGCTTGGCAAGGTATCCGGAGTAAACTGGATCCGGGTAAAACCGCAGCTGATGGTCTGGGCTATCGTCTTCGCCAGGGTCGTTTTTCCTACTCCCGGAACATCCTCCAGCAGCAAATGTCCTCCCCCTAAAAGAGTGATCAGTGAATATTCAATGGCTTCCCTTTTGCCTACAATGATCTGCTCCATGTTATGTATCATTTCGATTACTTTCTTTTGATTCTCCATCCTGCTCACCTTCTCTTTCCGCTTCATTATATCTTTCCATTATTATACTTATTTAGCATAAAGATAGCAAGGTAAGAATTACAGTATTTTTTGTAATTATTACAGTTTTCGAGCGTCTTTTCCCCCGGTTCCCGGCTGCTTATGGACAAAAGCTCCCTTTACGGTAACTGTTTATACGATCTGTCACCGTAGGGGAGCCAATCTGTTTCGATCAACATCCTTATCCTGATGGAATTAATGATACCTGCCGACAATGCCCGTCAATAATTTTACCGTACTCTGAATTGCCCGCTCCTGAAATTCGGCATATGTCATCTCTGCGGAATGATCCGCTTTATCAGAGATAGCCCGTACAATCAGGAAGGGAATCCGATTAAGATATGCGACCTGGGCAATGGCTGCTCCTTCCATCTCCGTACAACAGCCGCCGAAGGTATCAACCAGCCATTCCTTTTTCCTCTGGTCAGAGACGAACTGGTCTCCGCTTACGATTCTTCCGGTATGGACTGCAATTTCATCGATCTCATTCCGGCAGATCTCAGCTGCCAGCCTGATCAGCTCCGGGTCTGCTTCAAAAACAGACCGCTCCATCCGGGGGATCACTCCTGCTTCATATCCGAAGCCCGTTGCATCCATATCATGCTGCAGGGTGTCCGTGGACAGGACAATGTCCGCTATATCAATCTCGTTTCGTAAGGAGCCTGCCACCCCGGTGTTAATAACCGCATCAATATGAAACAGATCAATTAGGATCTGTGTACAAACGGCGGCGTTGACCTTGCCAATTCCGCTGCGCACCACCACAATCGGCCTGCCGTTCATGCTTCCTTCATAGAACTCCATCGATGCCGCTTGCCTGATAATTACGTCCTGCATTCTGTCCTTGAGAATATTAACCTCTTCTTCCATTGCACCGATAATTCCGATCTTCTTCATTCCGGTACCTCCTTTTTAAGCTTATCTTTGAGATATTGTAACCTGAAACAAACCGGAATACAATCCGAACCGGTTAATCTTCCGCTTCCAGTTTGTTCTGATAGATATGGGTGATGATAGTCTCCATGGGCATTTCTTTGATGGAAATGTCGGTGAAGGAACATTTTTCGGACAATCTGGCAATAAAATCGTTGATGTTTATAACATCCAGATCCACGCCAACCGTGATATTGAGCTCCGATTCTTTTGCTTCGATGTTCACTCCCGTAATATCCAGGCGGTCTATCGGCTTCTGAAGCGTCAGCTGTACGATCTTCTTTGCTCCCAGTACCTTCCTCAGGTTCCCGATTGAGTCATCAAACACCTTCTCACCGCGATTAATGATAACCACATTCCTTGCCAATTGCTCCACATCCTCCAGGTCGTGGGTGGTAAGGATAAACGTGGTTCCCAGCTTATTCATTTCGCGAATAAATTCCCTGATTTTCTGCTTTGCTATGACATCCAGGCCGATTGTCGGCTCATCCAGAAAAACAACCTTCGGACGGTGCAGCATTGCCATAATAAATTCGCATTTCATCCTCTCGCCAAGGGAGAGGACTCTTGTCGGCCTGGTGATATAGTCCTCCACGCCAAACAGCGCTGACATAAGGCCGATGCGTTCTTCGTAATCCTTATCAGATACTCCGTAAATAGCCTTGTTCATCCGGAAGCTGTCCACCGGCGGAATATCCCAGATTAATTGGGATTTCTGGCCGAAAACGGCTCCAATCTGATGTACATAGGTCTTCCGGTTCTTTGTGGGATTATACCCCATAACCATTATCCTGCCCTCCGTAGGATACAGGGTCCCTGTCAGCATTTTAATTGTGGTTGATTTTCCGGCCCCGTTCGGTCCGAGGATACCGATGATATCCCCTTCTTCCACAGTAAAGCTGACATGATTGACCGCAACCACCGGAATCTTTTCCCGGCAAAACAAGGTCTTTACGCTGTCCTTAAAGCCGTTTCCCCTCTTATAGGTTTCGTATCTTTTTGTCAGGTTTTCCACCGTGATAATATTTCCCATAGTTCCTCCATACTGCCGCCAGGCAGCCCATAAGCCTGCTTGATATACTTCTTAACAGATGCTCTTCTCCTGCCGGACGCTTTATTCAGCCCCCTACTCCCTGATACAGGCGTACCATAGACCGGTACAGTATAATTCCGGCCGACAGGAAAATAATGCATGGTATTACGATGAGGAACATCGTTATACTCCCTTCACCTAAAAGGGCTGCCGCAGGAAAATACCCGATCATGGATACCGGTACTACTAAGGATGTCAGCATTACCACCGTTTTAGGGAAGATACTCTGCGGATATTTTCCGAAGCTTCGGATGCTGTCAAATATCTCGGGAATTCGGGAATTTCCCACCCATTTGAAGGAGGTGGCCGCCATCATTAACCCGATTCCCATCATAACGGACAACCCGATGAGGAACAATGCCCCGAACTGCAGCCACATGAGAAATGACGGCGCCGGAACATGGAACAGGGCTGTCATAAATATCGTAAGACCGCCGATAAATAATCCAACCGCATCAATAGAGAAGCTTCTTGCCATCAGAATAAACATCGTATCTACAGGCAGTATCAATACCATCTCCAGGTTCCCCTCCCTGACATGGCCCATGGTTGCCCACAAAATGCCGTGAAAGGTCATATCCGCAATTGCCATGGACATCGTAAATACCGACTGGATCAGTAATACCTCATAAATTGTCCAGCCCTCAAAGCCTGCTCCGGAGCTGTAGATCAATACCGTAATCAGCGGAAACAGGATGTCCCCCAGCAGCATAATGATGCAGTTCAGAAAAAAATTCATCCGGTAGGTTGCGGCAGCGGCAAATGATACCTTAATACATTCTTTATAAATTAATAAATAGCGTTTCATAGGTTCCCTTTCTGTGGAAGACTCCCAGACTCTATCTCTTATGCCCCTACCCCGTTGAACCTTCTCATGGATGCCCGGTACAGGACCTCGCTGAACCCAATGGTCACAGCAACCGCCGCCCCCTGGATACAGACGATCCCGGGTATGGACATCGAAACTCCGGCCAGCTTAAAATCACCGGTGAACACCATGACCGGGACAAAGGACATATAAGGGAACGGAAGGAAAAATAATACCCGCTGCAATGCCATCGGGAAAAATACCAAGGGGATAAATACCCCGGAGAATACACTCGACAGCAGGTCAAAAACCCTCCGGATCCCGGAGGACTGGGTAAACCAAAAAGCCGTCATTCCCAAGATATAATGAACATAAAAATTCATCAGAAATGCCAGGGCAACGGAGAGACCGGTCCATCCGATATTCTTAGGTACCATCTCAATCCCGAACAGCAGAGTAAATATGATGTAGCAAGGAACAAATTCAAAAACCAGCCCCAGTATCCTGTGTCCTACCTTCTGGGAAAAGGCAAAGAATCTGTGATGGATTGGCCGCATGGCAAAGGTAAGGAACTTTCCTGTACGGATCAGCATCTGCAGGTTCCAGTCCGCAAAGTCCATTGTCAGATAACCGATCAGTGTGGATGCCCCAAAATAGGTAATCATCTGGGACAGCTCCATTCCGTTCAATTCGGCTCTCCCGCCATAGGCGGCCGTCCAGATAAAGTACTGGACAATGAAATAAACCGGTCCCACAAAGATGGAAACCATGGAATGGGTGCGGTAGGCTGCCCATTCCTTATAGGTAACCAGTGCCACCGCTCTCATAACCTCAAATTTATGCCGTATGTAATTCATGGTTTCTCCAAACATAACCTTCCCCTTTGGCTCTGTTTTGCTCAAATGTAGTATGCTGATATTATACATCAAATTCCATAATTGTAAATATTTTTCCATGATGCCGCTGCAAAAAAGGGGAGGTCTTCCTGCTGTTTTTTGGAATATTGATTGAAGTCTCACACAATCCTGCCTGCGGCATATATTTTATTGGGGTGAACTTCATGGATGAATGTGAGCTTATATCATTTATTACGGCAACTGCCTGTGCAATAGCAAAAAACTGCCCGGAAGATGAGATCACACTTCTGGCCGCTGTATTCACGCAGCTTGGAGATACTTTGGCAACCGTTCTGACAAAAAGATCCCTTGCCGGTACGGGAGACAATAAAGATACGAACCATAAAGACTGTTCTATAGATAGCAATAAAGATACAGGAGGCCGCTGATGTCTCCTGTTTTTTTATTATCGTACGGCAGCCCTGTTTATTGATATATACATTGAGCCTTTGAAGCTTTGTTCACAAATAAATCATTTGCAAAATCCAGACAGGTGAGATAAAATGTACTCGATTATTGGATTACATACATAGACTAGAACGTAAACCCTAGGAGGGGATGAAGCAAATGGTATATAAGACTTCCGGCGTATGCAGCAGAGAAATCAATTTTGAGATAGATGAAGAGAGCAATACGATCAAATCCGTAAGCTTTAAGAACGGCTGTGCAGGGAATGCCGCCGCACTGTCAAAGCTTTTGCCTGGTATGAAGGTGGATGAGGTCATCCATAAACTGGAGGGAACACCCTGCGGTTTTAAGCAGACTTCCTGTCCGGATCAGTTAGCCAAGGCTCTAAAGAAATGGAGGTCTGTCGAATGAAGCGTATCGTATTAACCGGCGGAGGAACTGCCGGTCATGTAACTCCCTGTATCGCTCTGTTACCGGAGCTACAGAAGGAGGGCTATGATATCCATTATATCGGCTCACGAAACGGAATTGAGCGGAAGCTGATTGAGGAGTACGGCATTCCCTATTACGGAATATCCTCCGGCAAATTCCGAAGATACTTCGATCCAAAGAATTTTTCCGATCCGTTTAAAGTGATGAAGGGATACCTTGAGGCCAAGAAAATACTCAGGAGGTTAAATCCGGATGTGGTCTTTTCAAGGGCGGTTTTGTCTCCGTGCCTGTCGTGCTGGCTGCAAAGAAGGTGAAACTTCCGGTCATCATCCATGAATCTGATATGACGCCGGGTCTGGCTAACAAATTAGCTATTCCTGCTGCCAGGAAGGTATGTGCAAATTTTCCTGAGACCGTCAAATACCTCCCCCCGGAGAAAGCCGTACTTACCGGCACTCCCATCCGTAAGGAACTGTTTTCCGGCAACAAAATCAGAGGCTTGGATTTTTGCGGTTTTACTGCCAATAAACCCGTAATTCTGGTGATCGGCGGAAGTACCGGCTCAAAAGCAATCAATGAAGTAATCCGCGGCATGCTGCCGACCCTGCTCAGGGATTATCAGATTGTCCATCTATGCGGTAAGGATAACATCGATGAACGTCTGACCGATAAAGCGGGATATGTACAGTTTGAATACATCAAAAAAGAACTGAGTGATTTGTTTGCCGCTGCCGATCTCGTGATATCAAGAGCCGGCGCCAATGCCATATGCGAGCTTCTGGCACTCAGAAAGCCCAATGTCCTGATCCCATTATCCTTAAAATCCAGCCGGGGTGACCAAATCCTGAATGCAGAATCCTTTGAGCGTCAGGGATATTCTTATGTTCTTAAGGAAGAGGATTTAAGTGTAGCAAGCCTGCTGCAGGCAATCCATGGAGTGATGGAAAATAAACATACCTATATCGGCAGGATGAATCAGAGTGAGCTGAATAATTCCATCGATGCTATTATCGGTTTGATTAAAGAATATTGATCCTCCTACATAAGCCTCCACGGACAAAGGAAAATAAGGCTGCCCATTGGTTTTTTCCTGGGCAGCCTGTTGCTTTTTCTTTTATATCCTCCGGATGTTCTTATCCTGATTCCTGTTTGATTTTTATCTTTTTCTTGTTTCTATACTTATTTTTACTCTTATTTCTATTCTTATTCTATTCTTATTCTATTCTTTTTCCAATTGCTTCTGCTATCTTAGCAGACTCCCCATCTGCGTATTTGCCCTGAAGCCAGGTGATTTCCACCTGATCCTCCGTAAATCTCGGAATTAGGTGCATATGGAAATGGAACACGGTCTGTCCTGCGGCTGTTCCATTGTTCTGCAGAAGATTTACTCCCTCAAACTTAAGCTCCGCCCGCATGGCAAGCGCAACCTTTCTGGCAACGATCAGAGCTTTCGCCGCAGTCTCATCATCCAGCTCAAACAGATTCGCGGAATGCTTCTTCGGCAATATTATGGCATGTCCCCTGGCAGCCGGAGAAATATCCATAATAACTTTAAAATCTTCATCCTCAAAAATCGTGTCGGACGGAATCTGTCCGTCAATAATCTTACAAAAAATACAGTTATCCTTCATAATAATTCCTCCAATGTCGATTGTTGTATTACGCTTCTTCTTGTATAATTTTCCATAATTTGATACTATTTTTATTGTCTTATAAAATAAATTAAGGGGGTATTATCATGTTTCCGGAAGCAGATCAGGATTCGCTTGCTTATCTAATCAAAGAAAATCCAATGATAGAGACAGTGATTCAAAATATTGTTGATGACTATAAAAAAACCACTTCCATATTTATTCATGAGCTCCGAAACCCGCTGTCCCTGATGAAGGGCACTCTTCAATACATAGAAGCAAAGCATCCGGAGGCAAAAGATTTCAAATATTGGGCACAACTGCAGGACCTGGTGCATGATATGGAAGTAATGATGTCCGATGCTTCACAACTGAA
Source organism: Bacillota bacterium (assembly GCA_023423335.1). Taxonomy (GTDB): domain Bacteria; phylum Bacillota; class Clostridia; order Lachnospirales; family Lachnospiraceae; genus Mobilitalea. The sequence continues at coordinate 58,723 of JAFAFU010000033.1, forward strand.
TACCTGCACCAATATCAATAAATTAAATCATAATCTTCTTATCCTGTTAGGAAATACCACGAATAATTTTATGCCCCAGGCCGCTGAGAAGGGGATTGATCTGGCCCTCGAAATTGAGGAAGGCAGTGAGGAATATTTTTACTCCTATCCCTGTGATGCCATCAAGCTGAAGCAGGTATTCTCCAACCTGATTAAAAACGCTCTGGAAGCCACCTCTCCGGGAAATTTTATTCGTGTAACCTTAAAATACCTGCCCGGAGACGAAGAAATACTTCCCAAGCTGTCCATACGGTTCAGCAATAACGGCTTTCCCATTCCCGCGGAGGATCTGGAGAATATCTTCGTACCCTTTGTAACCTATAAAAAGGGCGGTACCGGTGTCGGACTTGCCATTGCACGGAAGATTATCGAGCTCCACTATGGCACCATCAGCGTCTGCTCGGATGACTGTCTGACCAGCTTCACCATACTTCTTCCTCTCTAAGCCCTCCGGAGCGAAAGGATTGTATTCAAAGGATTATATTCAAAGAATTATATTCTTTATAATATATTGAACTGGAACACCTGATCGAAGGTGCGGAGTGTTTTAAAATTACCCTTCGCTGTCAGCTCACTGGACATAAAGGCGCCTTGGAAGGTAATCCTTCCAAACACCAGCCGGTTCATAACGGCGTGGGTTGTCTTGGCAATTACATCCGCATCCTGCCGTTCCCCGTAATAGCACTTCAAATGTTTATTATTAATCTCTACCACCAGAGTTTTCTTCGTATCTGTCAGGGTAATGGAATAGGTTGCCACAAAATCATCCAACGGATGGAAGTTGTCCTTCAGGTTTTTGATAAATTCCTGTCCGGCCTCCCCGTCCCCGCTGTCTAATTTCTCCTTATACATCTGGGTCAGCTCCTCAATATCCTCCTTCTGCTTCTTTACATAAGCATCATCGGATACATACATGGAAAGCTGTTCACTTTCCTGGGGTGTCAGAACGATCGGACTGCTCTGGAGCAGATTCTGCTTCACGGCGGTATTGCTGACCGGCATCATTTTCCTCTTCTGGTTAATAATCCGGTAGAAGGATTCTGCTTTGTCTTCTATACTCTTAGAAAATTCCGTATTTGTCTCGAATTCAATGTGGTCCTCAACATAGGCACAGATACCGTTATAGGGAGGTATCCCGCCAAGCATTTCCCAGGCCTTTACCAGTGTAACCTCTGCGTCCCGCTCACCGTAGGTGGACGCCGTAACAACAGGAAGCATATATATTTTGCTGATTTTCTCCTTGTCTGCGTACAGCCAGCAGGAATCCAGGAATTGCTGCATAAAGCCGCCGATACCGAACCATTCCACCGTTGTGGCAAGGATCACCCCATCCGCTTCCTTTAACGTCTTTGGGAGCATCGCAATGGCATTCTTCTCCTCATACAGGTTATATCTGGTAACCTGTACCCGGAGTTCCTCTAAAACTGCGGTCAGCTTACTTATTACATAAAGGGTAGGATCTTCAATCAACCCTCTTCCACCATAATAAATAGTAATTTTCATATATTATCTTCTCCTCCCGCACTTTTATTTCGAGTGGTTCCTTCTGACTTTTTCTTACGGTAAAGCAGGATGGCCAACAGTACCCCGCCGACAAATCCGCCGATATGAGCCGCATTGTCGATATTGACACTGGATATTCCGCCATAGAGACTGAACACGGCAAATAAAATAATCTGCCGGCCATTCAAATCCTCCAGTCTGCCCTTATTAACGATAATTATATAGGCCATGGCACCCACTATGCCAAAGATGGCTCCGGAAGCCCCAACCGAAAAAACATTTTCTTCCTTAAGCATATTATAACTGATGGAGGTTATCCCTGCAAGAATCCCGGAGCCAAAATATATCAGCAGATATTTGAATTTTCCTGCCGCACGCTCCAGATTATCCCCGACAAAGAAAATTACCAGCATATTGTTCAGCAGATGCTCCAGATCCGAATGTAAAAACATCGCGGTAAAAATCCGGTAAAATTCCCCTTCCTCCTTGACAAGAAACCAGTTCATGGCCCCGCCCGCCAAAACCTCTTCCGAATAGCCGAATAGCTTGGTATAATGGACGATTAAATGCACCAGGATATTGATCACAATCAGTGCCGTGTTGAACGGGGTAATCCATTCTGTTTTATGGCGCTCCCTTTCCTTCCCTATATAACCGGCCGGAAGGCCCTCGGGTCCGTACTGCATATCCGTACAGTAATGATCATTTTCCATCAGCTGCTCTATATCTTTCTTAAGCCCCAGATATTCCGGGGTCTGATTCTCGTAAATCATGAGCCTTCGATTCGTAAGATCAACAACCCAATGATCATCCTGATCCAGACAGAACCGCTTCGCCCTGTCCGGTGCTTCGGTCAGGATTATGCTGAGTAAATGTACGGCCTGAAATCCGTTATTATAGAATTTACCCTTAATGTTATCCAGTATTCTCCCGTATTCCTCCGCTGAAATTTCATCTCCAGCCGGTGAGTGAAAGAGAATCAGGATGTCGGCGTTAAGATTCGCCGGACGGTAGAACAGATATAGCCCGTTCATTTTAATGTCCAGCATGATAAAATCCCTTATTCGAAATTGATAGATCAGCCCGTCAATGATTCTCATTCTTCTCCACATTCCTGCTCATTTATTTGCGTATCGTTTCGTCTTCCCAGGCGAAGGAGTGTGTCACGGCTTTCTTCCACCCTTCAATCAGTTTATTTTTCTTCGTTTCATGCATATCTGGAAGAAAGGTCTCGGCCAGCGCCCAGTTTTTCTTTATTTCTTCTTTATTTCTCCAAAAGCCTGCCGCCAGTCCTGCCAGATACGCCGCACCTAAGGCCGTTGTCTCAATGCATTCCGGCTTATGGACCCTGGTCTGCAAAATATCTGCCTGAAACTGCATCAGAAAGCGGTTCGCACAAGCTCCGCCATCCACCTTCAGGGATTGCAGGCTGACACCAAGGTCATTTTCCATTGCTTTCAGAACATCATGGGTTTGATAGGCGATGGACTCTAAGGTAGCCCGGATCAGATGATTTCGGTTGCAGCCCCTGGTGATGCCGACCACTGCGCCCCTGGCATACTGGTCCCAATAAGGAGCTCCCAGGCCTGCGAAGGCGGGAACTACATATACTCCGTTCGTATCCTCCACCTCGGAGGCATATTTCTCACTTTCCGCCGCTGTCCGGATCAGCTGAAGCTCATCCCTCAGCCACTGCACCGCTGCACCGGCCACAAAGACGCTTCCTTCCAGGGCATACTGCGGCTTTTCCTCCGTACCGGCCGCAATCGTGGTTAGCAGACCGTGCCTGGATACTACGGCTTCCTCTCCGGTATTCATAAGCAGGAAGCAGCCGGTTCCATAGGTATTCTTCACATCCCCTTTGTGAAAGCAGCACTGCCCGAATAAAGCAGCCTGCTGGTCGCCTGCCGCTCCTCCGATTGGTATCTCTTCACCGAATAGGGAGCGATCCGAAACTCCATAGATATAACTGGAGGGTTTCACCTCCGGAAGCATCGCCCCGGGAATCCCCAGCTCATCTAACAGCTTCCGGTCCCATGAAAGCTTCCGGATATCAAACAGCATGGTCCGGGAGGCATTGGAGTAATCCGTGATAAAGGTTCTTCCCTTCGTCAGATTCCAGATCAGCCAGGTATCCACGGTCCCAAACAGCAGATTTCCCTTTTCCGCTTCTTCCCTGGCTCCGGGAACATGCTTCAGTATCCATTGTAGCTTCGTCGCCGAGAAATAAGCATCCGGTATCAACCCGGTGGTTTCCCTGATATAGGGCTCCAGTCCCCGGGTTTTTAAATCCCTGACCAGGTCCGCTGTCCTGCGGCACTGCCATACAATGGCATTACAGACCGGCTGTCCCGTATGCCTGTTCCAGACCACGGTGGTCTCTCTCTGGTTCGTAATGCCGATTGCTGCAATCTCTCCCGCCGCTATGCCCAGCTTTGCCATGGCTTCCGTCGCAACCGAGATCTGGGAGGACCATATCTCCATCGGATCATGCTCCACCCATCCGGGCTTCGGATAAATTTGCGTAAACTCCTTCTGAGCCACACTCTTCATCTTTCCGGCTCTGTCAAATATAATGCATCTGGAACTGGTTGTTCCCTGGTCCAATGCCATAACATACTGCTTCATACCGGATACCCCCATTTTTATCGGATCATTGCATCATTCAAATTAGGTTTGATTATTCTTTCTTCGATAGACCTTCCCCTATATTATTCCATGACGCTTACAGGTTAAACTCATTTTAACACTCTGGCACCATAATTTACAATATTAAATAAACGAAAATGCTCCCGAATAATTTTCTGATCGGCAGCACTTTTCCTATACTCGGTAACTCCATCCGGACGGCATATGGATTATTGCGGATGACCTTGCACTATAAACTGATATTTTATATTCGCAAAAGATATTTCATCTCCTGCTTTTATCTCTTTCTGCTGGTTACCTCTGAAATATTGCGTCATCTGCTTATGTTCTTGTAAATAATGGTAGTTCTGTCAATATGCTTTCTTGTGTTATTAGTTTTACCAAAAAAATACATCAATTATAGCATCATCCGGCATAGAGTTTAATTCAATGTTATTATAAGTTTGTCAAAAGCAAATCAAGTTCAATGAAAGGGGTGATACCAATGAATAGGCTTGTTTGATATTAGGATACTACCATCTTAAAAATTTTAGAGCGGATGAAAGGAGATATTTTAATGAGAAAACATAAGAAGTTAATGATACTTATTGTTCTTGTTGCTATAACAGCGGTAATGTCAGCTTTTAGCATGCATCCATTTGAATCTATGAAAAATGATTATTCAGGTAAAAGTGAGGCCGAAATATCAAAAGCACTGGCTAAAAAGTCGATTTCTGATATCGTCCAGGAAATCAATACCATAAGTTCGTACAATACCGATTTATCTAACCTGATTTTACATGCTTCTGCTTTAGCAGAACGTGTGGATGAAATTTCAGAAGAGGCACTACTATCCTTTATTGGCGATGATACGAACAGCGTAAACCTGCGGATTATCATGATTCAACTTATCAAATATAAAAATTCTGATGTTGATAAAACTCTTCTCAAAAAGTTGTTGGTAAGCAACGATACTGATTCTACGATTAAGCAGAATATTGTATTGGCCTTATCAGAAAATGATCCTGAAACCATTGAGCTGCTAAAGCAAGTATCTGAGCAAGAGGACGAGTTACTAGCTTTTCAAGCCATTAAACAGTTAAATCGAATAGAACCTGGCATTGCTTCTGACATAGCAGATGAACTTCTAAAAAACTATACGAAAGAGCAGCCAGAAAAGGTTCGTGCAGCAATTAAAGTAAAAGCTGAACAATTACGTAAGGACGCTTCTAAAGACAATGAAAAAAGCAAATTCATTCAAATCTTGATTGACCTCTTTAATGGAAGTAACGATGAGTTAATGAAAGATACGGTGGTATTTGCACTTTCTGACCTTAGAGATGAAACTGCAATATCTATTATTGTTGCCAATAAAGATATTGATAGATCAATCAAAATGTATTGCATTGACCAGAATTATTCAACCTTATTAAAGATGGTTGAAAGCAATCCTACAGATACAAATATTGAAACTGTTATACAAGCTATGAATATTTATCCTATAACTGATTTGATTTCACCTTTAAAAGCGGTTGCAGATAAAGCAGCTCCTTCTGGGAAGGCTTCTTTTAGTAAACTAATTGAGCAAGAAGGAAATCCGGTAAATAAAAAATGGCTTGATCAAAAATAACAAAGGAGGGATAATTATGTTTAAAAAGATTACGTTTTCTATTCTTTTGATAGCTGTTTTATTATCATCATCCGTAAGTTCTGCACTGGCCGCGAATGGCTACGAAGGATATGCTATTCATAGAGATGGTGCATTTCTGGGAACTACTTGGCATGCGGGCTTAATGGATGAAGCATATAGTACATATTACTTGCCTGTATTGCATATTGCTGGTTTAAGCGGCGGTGTAAAATGGGATTCTTGGGATAACTTTATTAATGGAAACACTTTTAAAGGTGTATATAGACCCCAAGGCGGAATATCATCTACCGGTAGAGATTTAGTAAAAGCAACAGGCAGGGCGTTACGGACAGAAAATATAGGATATACTCCATTAAGCCAAATTGATTATGGGGCTTACGTATTAAGCCAAACATGGGTTTATCCCGGAGATATCGGACTAATACGTTGTGATGGTGTTGTTGAATATAGCTTTGAGTGGAATGGCTATCGTATTTTTGGTAGTGATAGTCTTTGGGATATATCAAGAGCAGGATTGGGATATTTGGCCCAACATTCCCTGGCTATCGTAACACCTAAAAGTCAAGCACAGGATTATATGACCTTGGTTACTAGCAGTGTTCCCACACCCTAATGTCTTATGAACAAACACGTTGCATAGCATAAATAAAAAGAAATACATTTTTGATATTAAATGTTAATGGATTTAATACGTGACAACTTGTAAAAGAACCATAGCGGAAACCTTTTAATGGGGAATGATAGACACCAGAGTTATAATTGGTCTCTTGCTATGGTTCTCTTCTTGTGTTATTAAAAAAGTGTTGACAGACTAGCAAAACATATGCTTCTGTGTTATAAAAAATGTATGGTCAATAGATGTTTATTGTATAAAATATGAATTTATATTAGGTAATTGCGAAATGTCCGTTAGAAAAAATGTGGAAAACATTTTGTAAAACGCTTTGGTAATCAACAGATTTTTGAGTATAAATTTGATTTTTGGCTAACTTTAATAAGTCAAAGCGGTTCTTTGAAATTTTAATAGCTTTTATGCAATATGGGGTTTAAGGCTTCTAAGTGTACTGTGGGCAATTTAACCGGGATGCTAATATCACAGTGAGTTGAAATGAAATCATTCAAATTAATATGTTTTTTTAGAAGTTCAAAGAAAGTGGGAGTATCCGATTCAGAGAGATTTCTGTAATCTTTAAAGTGCTCAGCTAAACAAATCTGAGAAAAGTATTTAGTAGCCATAAATCAACGAATGGAGCCCATTAAATTAAAATCAATAGGTTTGGGCATTTCGCAAATGTATATGAACTTATATCAATAGGAGGGTAAAAATGAAAAGATACAAAAATATTTTAGCAATATTATTAATTTTCGGTGTAACTTTTATAGGTGTAGTAGCTAATGGTAGCAAAAGTTTTTCAGGATATGGTGAATCCTCATTAATAAGTCTTCTAGTATCAATTTTATTTGTATTGGTCTGGAGTGTATGTTCTTTTTATTATGGTATTTATAACAATAGAACATATTTAGTTTTTATGACCATATACTTCTTTTTAATGGTAATAATTGCAGGCATATCATTTTTGTTCTCTAACTCAAATGATACGCTGATAATTTTCTTGATACCTGCTTTTACAGTTGTTATTCCTTTATATGGCTTTGTAGAAATACTACCCTTATCAGAACAAATTGCTGCCATTCTTTGCATATTTTCAGTGATAGTTATTAATTATTTGGCTTTTTTTATAGGAGATCATCGAATAAACAACACAAAACATTAAATTAACTTATGTAATTACTTCATTATTACAATACAAATTTTAACAATGATTGACCTGCTTGTGATATAATTAGTGTTATATCTCAAGTAAGGTAGGTGAAAAATATGTTACGAATTGCCATATGCGATGATGATAACTATATATGCTCGGAACTGGAAAGTATATTAATAGAATTAAGTAAGATTCTTCCGAAGAAGATTGAGGTTGAGGTATTCTATTCTGGGGAATCCTTAATTCAGTATCTTTCTGAAGGAGTTTTCTTTGATGTGATTTTTTTGGATATAGAATTTCAAATACTGAATGGCGTGGAAGTGGGTAGAAAAATCAGAGATGAATTAAACAATGAAATTACTCAAATTGTTTACATTTCAGGGAAAAACAGCTATGCAATGGAACTTTTCGATATACGACCGTTAAATTTTTTAATAAAGCCGCTACAAAAAGAAAAAATAGAAACCGTTGTAAGAAAAGCCATTGATCTAGTAGATAAAAGTAATCATTTTTTTGAATACAAAACAGGACGTAAAAAAAATAAAATTCCTATAAAAGATATTTTATATTTTGAAAGTGATGGTAAAAAGATAAAAATGATATTGCAGAGTGAGATGTATGAGTTTTATGGTAAACTTTTTGGGGTTAAACAGCAATTAGGTGAGCAAGACTTTATTCCTATTCATAAATCATATTTGGTAAATTACTATCATGTAATTGAATATCAATATGACTGTGTGAAAATGTCTAATAAAACTATGTTGCCCATAAGCCAACAACATAGAAAGTTCGTCCGTGATAGGCTTTTACAGCGAATGCGGAAAGGTGTGTACTAAGAATGGATGCCTATGATATTTTTTACTTATTGACTAATATTTTTGGAACTTATACGATTTTTAAGTTTATGAGTGTTTTTTTTGAACGTAGTGAGATTAATAAAAAACTTGAATTGATGGCATATATATCGTATTTTTTGCTAATCGGATTAATTCATATATTATTTGCCCTTCCAATACTTAATGTGTTATCGAACTTAATATTATTTTTTTTAATAACAGTTCTGTATTCTTCTTCGCTCAAATTACGAATTACTGCTGTTATTTACATTTATGCTATCTTAATATCAGTAGAAACTATTACAATAATAATGTTTTCCTTGTTAAATTTAAACAAGCATATCTATTTTATAGATATTGAATTAATTTTATCTTTAATTGTGAGTAAAATCCTATCCTATATAGTGATTTTGATAATCTCTAATTTAAAAATGTTAAAAACCGGAATTGAAATCACTCCGTTACAGTGGCTTGCTGTAGTTGGTATTCCTTCTGGAACACTATTTTCTACTTTTATACTAATGGCAGAGAGTAACGCTTATAATTACATACTAATATTTGTAAGTATTGCAATTCTATTTTTAATCAACTTTTTTGTATTTTATTTATATGACATTTTGATCCAATCTTATCAAGAAAAAATGGAAGGATATTTATTGAAACAACAAAACAGCGCATATATTAAGCAGCTCAAAATGATAACTCAATCACAAGAAAATCTAAAAATAATTCGGCATGATATAAAATTGCATATTTCAACGCTTCAGGGGTTAATTGAAAAAGGTAACAATGATTTAGCACTGGCTTATATACAGAATGCATATGAGCTTGCAAATTTCACTAATGAATATGCCATGACCGATAATGCCGAGATAGATAGTATATTAAATTATAAAATATATGAGGCCCAAAAATTGGGAATAGAAACAGTTTTCAATTTAAATATTCCAGAAAAACTCAATTTTACGCCTATTGATATTGTTATTATCATAGGAAATTTACTTGATAATGCCATTGAAGCAACCTATAAAATGAAAGAAAATAGAAAAATAGAAATATCCATTGAGTTCAGTAGAAATATTCTATATATCAGTATAATCAATTCATTTGATGGAACTCTTTTTTACAAAGATAAAAAATTAAAAACCACCCATGTTGATAAGGACAACCATGGATTAGGTTTACAAAGTGTACAAAAATCCATAGAGAAATATTCTGGCTCAATGAGTTTAAATCATACAGATAAACATTTTTGTGTAGATGTTCTAATCTATAATCCTAGTAGTAGCCCTATTATAGATGATAAACTTTAAGTTTTACCCAAAAAATACATCAGTTTTGGCATTTTCCTGTACACTGAATGTTTTTATGTTAGTATGTGGATTATAAAACAATTTATAATCACATAGAAGGGTAGCTTTTCTTAATCTCATTTATTATTTATGCAAATATATAATTGGGGTTGGTTTAATGGTATAACTATCTTTACCAAAGGGCATTTACACCAATGTATAGCAACAAAAGGCAAAGTATGAATCTAAAAGCAATTTAAATGAAGAAGGATTTTTTAAAGTTATTAATCTTATCATCTTTCTTCAGAAGATGTACTATAACGATTTAATAAGGAGGAAATTGAAATGAAAAAACTTTCTATTAAACTTGGTGGGATGATTGCAAGCTTAGCGATTTTGATAACTGTACTAAATGTTAATACAAACTGTATTGCTTTTATTCACCAGCCGAAGATGCCAAAAAGCGCAAAAAGGCTTCGGAAATTCTAATGATTAATTATATATCGGACAAAGTTGTAGCCAAACTCATTCAATTTGGCAGTATACGAGAAGATGAAAAAGAACTCTATGCTTACGGTTTACAGCAAGGTTCTTTTATCATTCTAAATGTATTAACAACCTTACTTATTGGCTTAATGACTGGAATGTTCTGGCATAGTATTTTATTCATGGCTATGTATCTTCCATTACGTTCATTTGCTGGAGGATATCACGCTAGAACTCAGGTGCGATGCTATTTGTATTCCATCATATTAATAATCGCTGTACTATCGACCATAAGATTTATTCCTTGGACAAATTTCATTTGTTTAGGAACAGCATTGCTTGCAGGGTTAATAATTTTTATTCTTAGTCCTGTGGAAGATATTAACAAGCCTCTAGATCAAATGGAAATCGTAGTATATAAAAAGAGTACGAGAACTATTCTTGTGTTAGAATTACTCCTGGTTTTATTATTGTTGGCATTGAAACTAAATGAACCTCTTTCATGTATAGCGGTTTCTCTTTTGGCTCTAAGTGTTATGCTAGTGCTGGGAAAATTAAAGATAAGAATAAGTGATTGATACAAATATAGCGGTTTTAAATGTTCGTATATTTACATGTTTTTTGACTTGTGTTCACCCATATCTAAATCTGTAGGAAAGAAACGGACTGATAAAAAACTAATAATGTTATAGGCAAACCAATCTAAGGTTAAGACAAAATCCGTAGGCTTAAAGCACTTCAAAAATTGTTTATATCCTGGTTGTTGGAAGTCATGTAAAAGCCTACCCTTTTAGCGAGGGTAGGCTTTTAGCATGTAATTGTCAATTCGAGTATTAAAGAAGATAAAGCAAGTCCTGATAACGTATAATTAATTTCGCAAATTCAATTTCATAAAAATGGACATGTTCCATAGCCGTTTGGTAAAATAAAGTTACCACACAAAATCTCGCCAAGGAGGCTATGAAACATGTCCAAGCTATCTAAAGATAGCATTAACATTATACAATTAAACGAATAAATAATCAAAACCGAATTAAAGGATTTAGTACGTTCCAGTGTTGAGGAAACCCTCAATGCTCTGCTCGACAAGGAAGCTGATGAGCTCGTCAATGCCGAGAAATATGAGCGTTCCGGAGAACGTCAGGGTTACCGATCCGGTCATTATCAGAGAAATCTTGTTACTACTTCAGGCTAAAATGCTGAAGGCAATTCATGCTCAGGAAAGCAAGGAGGCCGCTCGTGAAAAGACAAAACAGGTAGCTGAAGAATTGCGTGCCATGAAGCTTAAGGAAGCTGCAAAAAAGCTTGAGGATGGTATTGAAGAAACCTTGGCATACATGAACTTCCCCTATGAACACTGGAACCGGATACGTACAAACAATACCATCGAACGTTTGAATCGGGAAATAAAGCGACGTACAAAAGTAGTCGGTACATTTCCTGACGGCCAGTCAGCCCTTATGCTGGTATGTGCTAGACTTCGTCATGTAGCTGGAACCCAGTGGGGTGCAAAATTATATATGAACATGAAACATCTTGACCAGATGGGAACTGCTGATGAAGCAGCTTACATAGCCGGTTAACTACCGGTATCAAACGGCTATTTGAATTTGCGAAAAATCCTTGACAGTACCTATTCCATGACGCTTACAGGTTAAGTTCTTTTTAACACTCTGACACCATAATTTACAATATTAATTAAACGAAAATGCTCCCGAATAATTTTCTGATCGGCAGCACTTTTCCTATAATCGGTAGCTCCATCCGGACGGCAGGTGGATTATTGCGGATGACCTTGTACTATAAACTGATATTTTATATTCGCAAAAGATATCTCATCTCCTGCTTTTATCTCCCTTTGCTGGTACGTTGTTAAGGCTTCTTTATTGAGGAAGGTTCCGTTCGTGGAATTTAAGTCCGTGAGATAATATTGATTCTTCTCCTTTGTAATCTTTGCATGATATCGACTGATTACTTCTTTTTCAAGGCAGTAATCCACATTTTTTCTAAGTTTTCCGATAGTGAAGGGGGATTTCGTGATTTTAATGGGCTCATACCCGAATTCCTCCATGGGTTTTAACGTACCGTACTCCCCCGGCTCCGCTGCATTTAGCAGGCAGGTGGGATTTACATCTTCCTCCTGCTTTTCATGGACTGTATTCAAAAGTCCTTCCTCCTTGCTTTCTCCCGGAATTGGTCTTTCCTTCCGGTCCGGAGCATAATACTCCTGTTTCGTAACCAGCTTTGTTATCCGGTTATTCTTGTCCCATAGCTTCATAACCGCATACCCGCAGCCGCAAAGCAGAATCAGGAGAACTGCAAATAGTTTCATATAATCCACCTTGTTCCCGAAAGAATTAAGGCAAAGCTTGGTCTTCATACAAAATATTAAAACCAGCACTGCTGCCAGGCAGCAGCCTGCCGTATACATGTAGGTTTTTATCGGGTAGCAGGATAGCTCTTCTTCTACGGTTTCCTTCTCTGTCATAATAGACAGGCTCCTGTTATCCTCTTTTTCAGTCTGCCGAAATCTATTACGGATGGCCGGAAATATGGCCTTACTATCCTCTGCCGGCCCCTCCGGCGGCAATGACATGGATACTTTATCTGCTTTTGATTCCTCCTCCTGAAATGAATTCCGCCTTTGCATTCTTCTCATGATTGGTTGAGGTTGATTTTGAGCCTTCAATATCTCAATAAGGAGGTCAAAGGTAAATCCCTCCTTCCTGCAGGCTGCATACAGATTATAAATCAGAAGTACAGCCTCCTTATCACTATAATCTACCTTGTTCATCATATATTCGATAAAGCCGCTCATCTGCTCATTCAGCTCCCTTTGGTACCCGGGATAATAACATAGCCGGACGTCTCCTGTATTTAAATCCAGAAATACCATTTCCGGACTTATGATAAAATCCTTCTCATTTAACAAATATTCATATGCTTTCCCGATAATACGGATTATACCGGTAATCAGCTGTTTCACCCTGTCACAGGTCAGGGCCGATCCTGTCAGAAGGTTTATCAGGGATTGTTTTGCCGTAATATCATAATAATATAAGACGCTGTTATTGATGCTCCTGCACTCCGGTCTCAGAACCCCCTCCAGTCCCTCTGCCTCCAGCATCTTTATACAATAAGCATCCTCCCTGCTATGCTCGTTCTCCTGCAAAATCATATAATTATGGTACAGGTCCCTGCTATATTCCGCTTTCATAATAACCTCCATCTGCCGCCAAAAGGCGGCATACAAATACTTTGCGAAAAGTACATAAGTGCTTATTGCCGAGCGAAAAATGTTTAAGTTTTGTGCCAAGCATGCTTACACGCTTTGATACGCAGGCACAAAATTTTTCACTTCCCTAACAATTTATCCGTTTTATCCTTCAAGTCCTCCAGTCCTTTTATCCTTGAACCCGTATCCAGTACCACCTCACTGATCCGTATGAATTCAGCCGGATTATGAATGGGTCCTAAGGCATTCACTGTAATATTCCGCCCCGGATAAAAATACTGCAAAATTCCTTTCATTGGAATATGGAACTCTCCTTCTATTGTGACAGATACCTTAAATGCATCGACCATAACCTCAATACCTGTAAGCTCTGTTGAGAAAAATCCCGTGCTAAGCTCCTGCCGCAGATAATCACGAATCTTCTTCTCCTCAACTGTCCGGTTATCGGTCAATGGGTATAATACTCCCCTGTTACCGATATTCGCATAGTCTACTCTGCCGGTATCAAAATCTGCATCATGCTTTACCGTTATGGCTCCTTTATGCAGTACCTGATCCACGATCCCCTCCATCCGGTTTCTGTCATGCAGATAAAAGGCCAGATACACCAGTGTAAATATGATAAATATTATCAATGGCAGGATAAAGGCCGCTTCCACGGTAAAGCTCCCCTTCGCTCTCCCTCTGACCATAATCCCTCATTCCTCCCGAAATCATTAACTAATATCCCGGCAATGCGGCGGCAAGATTAATCAGATACGCCAGAAGCAAAAACGGGATAAACGGAATGCTTTTCTTTCTGTCCGCAAGCCGGAGTATAAGGAGAAGGATGGATACCAGAGCTGCTGCCAATAAAGCGATTGCAAATAACTCCATATTCCTCCAGAAGCCCAATGCCAGTCCGGTAACACATAACAGATACCCGTCCCCCATACCGATTTTACCGCCGGTAGCCCTGCTGATTACCAATACCCCTGCTCCGACCAGTGTGCCAAATGCTCTGTCGGTAAGAGATATGCTATGGCAAAAGGGTATCCCGATGCAAACCGGCACAGCCCCGAGCAGAATGATCCACAGGCTGACCTTCTTCGTCCGCATATCCTCCAATGCTGTTAATATAAGCATAAGCCCCAGGATTCCTTTTATTATTCGTTCAACCAAATATTCTTTCCTCCTATCCATCATCCATAAACAAGCTTTTCTCTTACTTGTATGTTCATTGTTTTTATCAGCTACTTTTATTTCCCCTGTGACCTGACGATTGCTCTCATTTTCCGCATCGTTTACAGGGTGATCGGTCCGAAACCTCCGACAGAGGTACTGCCTTCACAGTTCTCTTTAACGCCGGACAATCCTTCCTGGTATGATATCGGTCCCCGTATTTGGTAATATAATATGCTGCCGTTATGGAAGGATTCTCCCCGCAGCAATTTTCGCAGGGATAATATTTTCCTCCGCTTAAATTTCTCCGGGAATATGGAATACCGGCAACCTCATCTATAGAAATCTTGATATGGGAGCAATTGATATCCTTATGATACACAGTCCCCGTCTCTGTAATATACACCGTCGTTTCATCCGTACCGGTGCCCTCTTTAACGACAGAATAAACTGCCGGTACCTGACAGCCGGTCCATGCCCGCAGCCGGACCCTCTGAATCATTCTCAGATCCCCCGGAACGAAGAACAATACAGGAATCCGAACATAATAGCGGACTACGATATCGATATAGTCTTCCTCCAGAATGCGGCTGTAATAAAAGCTGATATCCCGATATCCGCCCAGAATGCCGGAATGATTAATCTGTTTCGTGTCCAGATCCTTTTTGACGAGCGCCTTGATTATGTTCTCCCCGGCGGCAGCCTCCGCCAGTTCGGATACGTCCATTTCATATTCCTCACCGAATAGGGTAAAATCAAAGCTCCCCAGGTCCTTTGCATCGACAAAGTCCTCATATACATAAGCAGTTCTAGCCAGGGCCAGTCCTGCCTTCGTTATGGTCTCCTGAATATGCTCCTGTACCGTCATAAGCTGAATAAAATATACGAATATGAGGATGGAAAATATAAATATCGGCAGTACCAGCGCCGCTTCCACGGTCAGGGAACCCTTCCTGTATTGTCTTTGCTGCCTGTCCGGCCGCTGTCTGCCCTTTGATCCCACACAAACCTCCATGCTTTCTCCATTATGAAATAATATTGGGGATGGTCCGGGATGTCCGTTCTTCTTAAGCAATAAGCAAATGATTTCTTGGAGAGAGATAATTTTTTATTGGTTTTACTATATGCATAGAAAATTACAGAGTAAAAAGTAAATTAGAAGAGCGGACATCCCGAACCATCCATTGCGGAAGGCCGGCCATAGCTTATAGGTACTATAGATTAATAACTATAGCCTGCCGTTACTTTATAATGAAATCCATCAGTGCTATTGATATATTTTTGAACAAAGCCGAGTGCCGTAAATTTTGGTTTCATATGAAATACTGCATCTGCTTCAAATCCAAAGAGGCAGTTTTGCATTGAGAAGGGTTCTTCGTACCGGATCCGGATATTTTCCTGAATTAAATCCATACATCGGTATGAAATCTCCGTCTTATGCTTAATGAACAGGAAAATTTTCAAATAATCCGAATAGGATAAGGAGGGTGTTTTACTTTCCTCCGGGTAGCCCAAGGCTTTAGCCTTAATAAACTCCCGTTGAAGGCTCATAAGCTCGGAAAAATTCAGCTGTACCCTTTTCTTAATCAGCGGTACCTCCCTTCCCAGCAGTAAGGCGCAGGTATCCACCAGTGCTTCTGCGAAAGCAAGCACTACGATTAATATGGCCTGGGTGACGGATACCAGAATGGGCAGACCGGTAAACCCGACAAGAGAGGCTGCGATACCCCTGGCTTCATCCCGCCTGGCTTTATCTCCTAGTAAACTGGTAAAATTAAAAATCGTACGTAATAATATTATTCTTGTAACCATGGAACTCAGATTGTCTTTATCGGAAGCATTTCCCATCAAAAGATATTCCTGTTCATAGGACAAAACAGAGGGCTTTCTTCCCGAGATATCCTCCCCCTCATAAGGAAAACGGTAAAAATGATCCTGCAGATAAGCTTGATATAAAAGGTGTTCCAAAGCCGTATTGGCCGCGTCCCCCAATAAGGTGGCCGCATCATATTCCCCAAAGCTTTGGAACAGACTTCCCAGACCAGAATTCTTCCCTCCGATTGCAAGATCTGCAAACAGACCGAAAAAGTCAAAATCAGATCCTGCATGCCCGGATAAGGAAGCGATATCGGAGGGTAATGCCCCGGTTGTAATTACAGAATCAGAGATTTTTGCCGGATCCATCACCAGACCGGTTAACCCGCCTTCTATCAGGTCTCCAATCATACCCGGTGCATTAAAGTCGTTTCCTTTTTGTATAACCAGAGTACTGTAATCGATGGTCAGCCCTTCTATCTGATAATCTGCCAGAGTTGTTTCCGCACGCCCGAAGAGTTCCCGAACTGTCTGGTAATTCATAGCCTCCAGCGATGTCTCTGCCTCGGTTAAAAGACATTCCACCGTTGTGAGTGTTGCATAATTCCTGCTTAATATCGACTTCATCCCCCAAAAATCATATCCGGTTAAATTCGTACCCTGATACCTCTTTAATTCCTCCAGTCCCTCCTTTAAACCGGTGTATACCTCCTCGCCAAGCTCCTCCTTCGCATTATTTACGCTCTCTTCATAGCCCTTGATCAGCGGGTCTGCTTTCCCGGAGGTTTCAAGGATGGTATCAAGGACACTGTCTGCCTGAAGAATTAGCGGCTCCAGAGCTTTTACAAGAAGAAGGAGGTTTTTCGTATAGAGACGGATTTCCTCCAGACAGATCCGCTTCTCCTGCTCGCAGTCGGTTCTCTCTGCCTCCATATCGCCCAGCCGGGTATTCAGTCCGCTGATATATGCCTCGCAATCCTCAATCTGTGCTCTTATCTCCGCAGCTGCCGTCTTATCCTTTTTAACTGCAGCCAAAGTGTCTTTCAGTCCCTTCAATATATCCCCTGCTTCTGATAATAGCATATGGGTTTTTGCTATCTCTGTGTCCAGAACGGTGAGCCTCAGAAGGATGCCGTCGAGGCTGTTAAGCCTTCCCTCCGTTTCCGCAAAATAGGCGGAGGGATCCAGATAATTTCCCGCGACAGCGGTAAAGATATCGTTATTGTTGATACCGGCTGCCTCTGCCGTCACTGTCCCATAACAGATTTTTTTAATGTAATCCGTTAAGGTCTGCAGTGTACCATCCTTATTGACCTTCAATCCCTTCTCACTGGTGGCAATCCCATCATATAAGCTCATTAACTGCAAAATCCCTTCATCAATCGCAACCAGCTCTTCCTCCACCTTAAGCTTTTCCTCATATAGAACACTTACCTTCTCCGGCTCCTCAAACAGAGTCATCTTACCCAGCAGCTTCTCCATGCCGTCACCCGGTTCCTTATATTTCATATATTCCACTGCCTCGTTTAGGAACAGCGCTCCCTGATAATCCGTCAGGCTCGCTTCCTTATGTACCAATAGGGACTCTATAGTTGTATCATATAGCTCCAGCCCGTCCGTACTATAGGCTAAATCCCTGTTTGGTGTAAGGGTGCAGGACATATACTCCTGAAGCTTATCTTCTACCCTGGTTCTATCCATGCTTCCGCTGCCATAGGAGGCATCGCCCGAGCAGGTGATATTCCTCCATAAGGGGGTCATAGAACTCTGCCAGGACCGAATCCATGGCAGTCGTCAACGCTCTCGCGGCAAATATCCTCGCCGTATTCACTCTGGCCCCCTCGACAATACCCATTATCAGAGATAGAATTAATAACAGTATCAGGCTAAGGAAAACGGTAATGGAACCTTCCGGTTTCTTATACAAAACCCCTTCCTCCTTCCGCAGGAACTAAATATGCCTGCCCTTTATCATTCACACGAACCAGCATGATGCTGCTTCGTAGCAGCTTAAAACAGCCGAAAAAACAAGGGATGAGTACCTTAGATGCGAATTTATGCATTATAAATTCACATTGCCAATATTCGCAGCTTTTTCCAAGAATTTTGGCTCTTTCAAAATTCTTTTCACACTATTCTCCCAGTATTTCACTTGCATCATTACTAATGGCATCGACTGCTCTCTGTACAAGATCCGTTATCTGTTCTCTGAAAATAATGATTAACCCGATAATTATTACCAGTATCAGAATTATCTCTATAATACCGATTCCCTCTGTTTTTATTGTCATAAGGCTTTTACGTTTATTCTTCATATTAACTTCTATCTGCCGCCGGGCAGCTCTCCTCTCTTAAGCTTTTTTCTCCTATTGTCATCCGCAAAGGAGCATTCTCTTTATCCTCCTATATCGTAAAGGACATAAATGCCGGAATTACGATAATAATCAGTACAATCAGCAGCATAATCATCATCGGACCCAGCAGCTTCGTACCGGCTTCTTCTCCAAGCCGTTTTGCCAGTTCCTTACGGTCTTCAAAAGCCTCCATGGCTTCCCGGCTGAGAAGCTCTGCCAGCCCTTTGCTGCCTTTTTTAAGGTTTTGGGCGATCAGGGAGCCAAACTTCATATATGCCAGAATTCCGGTCCTTCTGCCAAACTGCTCATACGCATTACCCTCCGGCATACCCAGCTTTAACTCATGGGCAGTCAGCAGCATCTCTTCATAGGCATAACGCTTATTTAATTTCCGTGCGCTGTTATTGCCGGAATAGTCCTCCGCTATCCTGCACCAGGCCTGCTTGATGGTCATTCCCGCATATACGAGAAGATTGAATTTGTTAATTATCTCGGGGTAATCCATCAGCATCTGGTTCCTTCTTTTCTTCAGGCGTTTTTCCAGCTCCTTGTCACTATAAATCCATAGGGTGGCCGCTGTGAAAAGCCCCAGTAGTATTATGGCTACCCCACTGCCTTCTTCTGTCTCTTCCCATTTTAGGGCATAGCCATCAAGCTCCTCCGGCAGCCTCCACTGACTGTCTTGCCTGGAATTGTGCGCCTGTTTCTCAAGCTCTTCATAAAGTCTCTTTACCAGCACCTCCTTCCCGGATAGTGCTTTCGGAACGATGGTAAAGGTAAATACGTGCTGCCTCTGAGTTTTCCGATATATCAGCCTGGCGGTAACCCTGGTCTGAATCCCCTCCGGTTTGAGATTATCATTATTTACCCTGCCCTTATCGGTAATCAGGTCGTAATTCTCCGGTCTCCATTCCACTGATATTCCTGTTCCGGGGATATCTTCGATAAAGTTTAAGTCCTCCTGTATATGAAAAAAATCATTATTCCCTCGCAGAACTCTGGCTTCCAGGTAGGTAACGGCCTGGTCCATCCGTTCCTTAAGTTCCTCTTCGGTATATTCCCGTTCGGATATCCTGAGGCTGATATCTTCCGTAAAGTCTTCAGGAGAATCGTCTCTTGAAGCAGATACCCTTAAATCCACCTCCCTGCTGCCTTCGCCCTGTTCCGGCCGATTAATATATCCTCCGGACCAAATCTCTTTTCCCTCTCGGGAAGGGGATAGCTGCCCCAGCAGAGACAGCAGATGAAACAGGAACATTACGAACAGTACCAGGGATACCTTGCCGTACAGGTAAAGGCTCTGCTGCATTTCCGGCTTATTGTTGATATATAATGCCTTTACTGCCTCCGAGGTCTTCCTGTTACGGTTCAGCAGCCTGTCCAGGTGTAATCTGCGAAGCAACAGTCTGGCAAAAGGATAGAAAATATATAATTTATGCTCCTTATGATCAATTTCTTCAAGCCATTTCCGGGAGCCCCAAAGCGAATATGCAAATGAAGCCGAAAGAATCAATATGATAATAATATTAAGATATCGCATATCCGGCCTCCTAAACCTCAATTGTTATAATTTTTTCAACTGCCAGATACGCCCCCAGATATAGGAACAGCAGAAGCGTCATAGCCATAACACCCATAAAGTTATGATAGAGGGGCTTTAAGAATTCCGGTGAGGTTAACGTAAGGTATCCGATCATTCCCGGGGGAATGATCTTCATAAGGTCCGCCTCATATTTTTTGGCAGCAACCAGGGTCAAAATTTCTCTTTTAATCTCCAGCTTGTCGCTTATGGTATTGCTGGTTGTCTGTATTATCTGTACTAAATCCCCTCCGGTACGCTTTGCCGTGGTAAATACCTCTGCAAAGCTTATAATATCTTCTATTCCGGTCCTTTCACCAAAATCGGTGAGGGCTTTTTCTACCGTTATATTCATTCGGAGCTGGTTATGGATCAACGTAAATTCCCGGATAATCATCGTATTCTTATGATATAGCCGGCCCAAATCCTTCAGCACCTCTTCAAATGCATTCTCAGCCGAATACCCCGCGCTCAGTGCCGCCGCCAGGCCGGCAAGCCCATCCCGGAATTCCAGGTTAAGCTTCCACTTCCGAAGAAGAATCAGGCTCTTTCTTTTCTTCTTAAGATAGAAAAGGATAATCGGACTCAGCAGTACGATTCCTGTAAGGCTTCGATAGAACAGATATCCGATTATGATAGCGGCTGCCAGTCCCTGAAGAGCATACCTTATAACTTCCTTAGGGGCATATCTGTATACGCTATAATCCTGCATCGTAAGTCCCCCTTTCCGGCTTTATCCCTGCCCGCAGAAGCTTGTCCTGATATTTTAGAGAATTTACCCGGATAAGCTGCCCTTTCACCTGGGTAAACTTTTCTTTTACCTGGGTAAGTTGTCCTCTTACCCTATTCTCCTCCTCTTCTTTAAACAAATACAGCGTATTCAGCTTGATCTCGCTGTCCACACATTCCAGAACCTCCGTAATCTCCAGCACCCTGCGGGTCTTATCCCTGAGCCGTCCCAGATGAACGACAATATCGATGGCAGAGGCTATCTGCTTACGGACCGCCAGAAGCGGCATATCCGCTCCCAGCAGGACCAGGGACTCCAAACGGCTCAGCATATCCGCCGGCGAGTTGGCATGCCCGGTGGAAAGAGAGCCGTCATGTCCGGTATTCAGTGCCTGCAGCATGTCGATTGCCGCTGCATCCCTGACCTCACCTACGATAATCCTGTCCGGTCTCATCCTGAGAGATGTCCTGATCAGATCCCGGATAGAAATCCGATTGCCGCCCTCCGTATTGGCATTCCTTGCCTCCAGCCGGACCAGATTGGGAATATTCCGGATCTGGAGCTCTGCTGAATCTTCAATTGTTATGATTCGTTCATTTTGGGGGATATAATTTGACAGAACATTTAGAAAGGTGGTTTTTCCGGAACCGGTTCCGCCGCTGATAAAGATATTATAGCCTGCAATAACCAGCTTCTCCAGGAAGGCTGCCGCTTCTTCGGTAATGGAACCGTATGAAATCAGTTGGCCTATGGTTATCGGATTTTCCGGGAATTTACGGATCGTTATAATCGGTCCCTCCATTGCTACGGGAGGAAGTACAATATTAACTCTGGATCCGTCCGAAAGCCTTGCATCCACAATCGGATTGGCTTCATTCACAATACGGTTGGACTGGGATACGATCTGCTGAACCACATCCTCCAGCTTCTGGTTTGATTCAAAACTCAGATCACAAGCAGTGATCCTTCCGTTTTTTTCAATAAATATTTTATCCGCACCATTTACCATAATCTCTGTGATGGTATGGTCTTCCACCAGGTCCTGGAGAACGTCAAGCTTCCGAATGGAATTAAATATCTCTCTTCTCAGCCTTCTCTTCTCCTGTACACTGATATAATTTTCTTTACTTTTTAATATCAGGACCCGGTCTATAATGTCAAGCAGCTCCTCATCCGAAATCTCCTTTGCTAAGTCAATGTTATGGAGAACTGCCTGCTGCAGCTTTTCCTTTGCCAGCCCCATCCCGTACCTCCTTCGCTAGAGCATATCCGCCTGTGCCAATGCTGTCTTCCATAGCTCCTGATCATAGAACTGAATTCCGACCCCATCCGTATGATCTGCCGCCGCAGAATCCGGCAGGCTGATTCGACGAAAACGGTTTTGCCCGGTATCCGTACCCAGAAGCCTCATCTGCCGCTCCCACTCCTGGTTGACCTTAGCCGAATAAGGGGCTTCCCTGCAAAGAATATCTACTCTGTCACTCAGGTTCATGAGCTCCATCGTAAATTCCGTATACATTCCAAGGTACAAAATGACCTTGTCATAATCCGTTTTTTTCTTAAGCTCATCAATTAATCTGGCTGCATCCCCCTTGTTCAGAGAGAGCAGATCCAGACCGTGAGCAAGCCCGGACAGATAGGGAAGCTTACCGGAGTATTTAAGAAGTCTTTTCAGAATTGTAATGAGGTCAGAGGTCTTCTCCTTCAGGTAATAGGCAAATTCTGACTGAGCCTGGTCTTCCCCCGCAGGAGCAGGGGCTGCCGGAACCGGCAGCAGCTCAAAGGGAAGATAAAGTGCCTTACCCTTCTCCGCAAGACAGGCTGCCAGAAACCATGAATAGGCGGCCTCCGGCGGACCCGGCAGCGGTGCGAATACGGAGATAATCTTAAGGTCTTCGTTCCTCCCCCCTCCGGTATGGTCCTCAAGCCTTGCATAACATGCCATGATATCGGAAAGCACCTCTTTTGCCGCCTGGTATTTAAAAATTTTATGCGGTTTATCCGTCGGCTTTATGATCTTAAGTTCCGTAAGCACAAAGGTATGCAAGACTTTTTTCTCCGGAAGTTCTTCCGCCTCCATGCCTTCTCCCAGAAGTAATATCTCAATGTATTTATCATTAAGAAATTCCTTCAGACTGTCTTTTCTGGTAAATACCATAGTCTCAAAGCCTGTCCGGGCACTCTTCATAATATAATCCATGAGCCGGGAGGCATAGGATATATCAGAGTCATAGATCGCTAATATTTTCACTGCGGTGCGGCACCTCCTGTAAATAATGGAATATCTGGAGCAAAGCCCTGAATAGCCCCTTCCTCCGGAGGGATACTTTTAATGGGATGGATGGAAGACGAGCGAATTGTTAATGAAGGTTAAGAGATAAGAACTGCTTTAGAATATTTTTACAGATGTATATTACAATAGGAAAAACAGGCTGTCAACGAATTCCCCACGGCAGCCATAATCTTTGTCCATATTATATATACCGGAATAAAATCCGTGACATTATGCACAACTTATCGGAAGGTATAATACATTGCCAGTCCATACAGAAGGATAAAGCCGGGAAGTCCCAGCAGTCCGTTCGATAATACGGTTACTGAGTTCACTCCCACCGTAAAGTGATATCCCTGGCTTTTCAAGGCAAAATCCAGGAGACATATCCCGGCCGTTCCTACACATGCCCGAAGTGCAAAATCCACCATCAGGTCCGGTCTGCGCCGGATCAGGCAGAATGCGATAAAACCGATACAGATTATAATGATACCCGCCAATATGATCTTATTCATACCAAACCTCCCTTCCCTCCAAGCGGAGGCACAAAGAGCCTAAACTGCCGCCAGCAGCCTAAAAAGCTTATGAAAATAAAAATTATACAATCTCTTATATTTATATACCGCATTATCCATTTTATTCTAATAAATAGAATAAATGGGAGATAAATTGACTATACTATAGCAAAATAAGCAAGTAAAAGGATGGTGTTATCCATGTCGCTGGTCTCCAAGAAGAAACAGAAGCGTCCCAATAAATACGATCTTCTTATCCTTGAGATTAATAAGACAAAGATTGCTCTGGAAGCTGCTTACTCGAATTTTGAGAATGTGGTTGATCCGGATTTGATTGATAGTTGCATCTATGAAATGAATGCTGTGCAAAACCGTTATCGATTTCTTCTGAAGCAAGCAAAAGCCTATGATAATAATTACTGTTGATGAAAATGATCCTCGCTTTTCTTCATCACCTCACCCTTTCGTATAAAATATAAATCCGCAGGATCTGCCGCACGACAATAACGCAGTAAGAGGCGCCCCAGGCTTCCATATTACACACAGTGTATAAAGGAAGTGCAGGGCGCCTCTTATAATCTCATTTGTAGTTTCACAAAGCTGATCCTTGGTTCTTCAATGGTGCAATAATCCTTCGTACCTTGCATCCTTTGTGCTTTAGAATCTTCGGTACTTTTAACACTTTTGTAATCTGAGGTCTTTCGTACGTTTCAATTCCTTAGTATTTTAGAACCCTTTGTACGTTAGAAGCCTTTGTATTTTAAAATCCTTTGTTCCTTAAAATCTTCTGTACCTTAAAATCTTTCGTGCTTTAAAAATCTTTCGTAGCTTTCCCTTCCTCATCCGTAAATGGCTTCTATGCAATGAACCCCCGGTTCCCGTTGCCGGGATTTAAGTAAGTTTCATTCAACTTACCTTTGCCGTAGGTTAAGCCCGCGTAAAGCTGCTGTGAATTGCGCATCATGGGTCCGCTGTTATCCTGCCTGCTTACTCCCTCAAATCCGCCAAGAAGCTTCTTAAGTACTGTTTCTGCGCTGTCAAGGGGCTGCAGGCTTCTCTTCATGATGGCTGTAATAAGCTGTCGGTTTATGTATATATATAAGCTGATTAAATCATAGGAAATAATATACCGGTAATCCAGGGAAGCCATCAGCTCACTGACGCATTTCTGTGCCTTCTTCAATCCCCTGTCAAAATCCGTCTGCCTGCCGTCTGCAAAAGCCTGGCTGGCATCCTTGATCTCTGTAAGAGCCATCTCGTAGAGGATGACAATCAGTTCTGTTCTGGATGCCTGCGAAATCCTGGCTGTAAAGCTATGGATTGCCTCTTTATTCATCTCTTACCCTCCGCGCTTTACCTGTATTTATTGCTGCAATAAGGCCAGTACAGACTGAGGTCTCTGGTTCGCCTGTGCCAGCATGGAGGTTCCAGCCTGTGAAAG
The DNA here is from genome assembly GCA_023423335.1 of Bacillota bacterium. Classification (GTDB taxonomy): domain Bacteria; phylum Bacillota; class Clostridia; order Lachnospirales; family Lachnospiraceae; genus Mobilitalea. The sequence continues at coordinate 84,026 of JAFAFU010000033.1, forward strand.
TACGTTCTTCTGGGTATATTCCGCCATTTCCTCCGCCATATCCACATCCTTGATTCGGGACAGGGATTCCGTCATATTCTCAGAAGTGACATCCAGGTTTGATATGGAATGCTCCAGACGATTCTGGTAAGCACCCAGCTTCGAGCGGATTTCTGATACCTGGTTAATTGCCATATCCAGCAGGCCGATCGCTTCCTGGGCACCGTCCGCGGTTCCGACATTGATTTTATCGATTCCCAGGGTCTGCGGATTTACCTTCGGGATTCGGACAGACATAATTTGTCCTTCATTGGCTCCGATCTGAAGATCCATCGGACCGGCATCCAGAACCGATACCGTAACATCCTGCTCCGTTCCGGCATCGGTGATGTCACTGTCCTGCGTTGCACCCGCAGTATCAACAATTCTGGTATCCTGGAATTCTGTTCCTACGGTTCCCGGCTCAACCATAAATATCATTTTAAAGTCATTTCTGTCCGATACGGTTATCCTGTTTCCTCTGACAGACAGGGTTGCCGTATCTTCAAATAAGGAATTTGCCGGCGGGGGAGATGATTTCAGGACTAATTCTGCTTTGGCATCCGTTCCGCTTGCTTTCGCACCCGTAATCGTAAAGCCGAGCAAAGAGCATAAATTTTCATTATCACAATAGAGTTCTATCTTTTTATTTGAACCAAAATCCCTGGTGACAAATACCAGGGTATCTCCTTCCTCCATGGGTTTACTGGTATATCCGGCCATGTCATGATTTTGATCCACTGCCGGCTGCGTACCGGTCGGATTGGCCGTACTTCGGATATCCCCGGTATCCACTGCGAACACATTGATGTCTACGTTATCACAGGCATCACGGATCTTCATGAATACTTCCTCCACCGTGTCTCCCGCTTTTATTTCTACCGCTTCCCCGTTAATATTAATGGAGCCTGCTTCTTCCTCGGTTATCTTTCTTGTGGCTGCAGTAAAGGTTCCCCCAAAATCGGCAACCTCATAGCCTACAACAACCGCCTGTCTGGCATCCTGCGTTATATTAACGGTATAGTCACCGACGGCTACGGTATCCGATAAAGATACCAGGCTCACACTGTTATTGCTGGAATAGGATTTTCGGTCTATATTACCATCCAGCAGGGTCATCGTATTAAATTCCGTGGTTTCCGAAATTCTGGTGATTTCCTCGCTCAACTGGTCTATCTCCGCTTGGATTGCGATTCGATCCTCCGTCGTATAGATACCGTTTGAGGACTGTACGGCAAGCTCTCTCATTCTTTGGAGCATGGATTCAACCTCTACCAACGCTCCTTCTGCTGTTTGAATAACCGAGATACCGTCAGAAGCATTTCTGGAGGCCTGCTCCAGACCTGCGATCTGGGTCCTCATCTTTTCTGATATGGCAAGTCCCGCGGAGTCATCCGCCGCACTGTTGATGCGGTACCCGGAGGATAGTCTCTCCAGACTTGCATCCAGGAATTGATTTGTTCTTAACAGCTGGTTATTAGCCTTTAAAGCCGAAATGTTATGATTAATTCTCATACCCTTTTCTTTCCTTTCTGCTTTGACTGCCATACCCATCCGTGTCTACATGGTTCGTCAAATAAATAGTCTTAATCAGCAACCTCCGTGTGCTGAAGGAATCCTTATCTTTTGTAGCTGCGCGGCCGGTCTCATATACAGGCCTTCCGCTTAATAAGTCTTTTCCTGTTATGATGCAGCCGTTTTGTCTGCCATCGCTTTTGCCTCCGCCATGCCAATTGTTAAAACCAGGCCTCTGGCAATGCGGTACAGCAGCCTCTCTGTTTCAGAATTCCGGGAAGCTTGCTGCTCTTCTCCCTCCTGCTTCTGATAGGTATAGGTATCCTTCACAAGCCTGTCATAGCATACCCCCAGCTGCTTTACGGTTATGTTCTCCTCTTTCAGCATCTCTTTGACACTGGGAAGGTTTTCCTGCAGTAGTTCTGCCCCCCTGCGGCTGTCACTGGCAATATAGCCGTTCAGCAGTTTATCCTTCAGGGAAATGTCGCCCTTTACCCTTCCCAGGGCTTCTGACTGCAGGCTTACCGTCACCTTCCCGGTGCTGCCCGTTCCCCGGATAATTGTAAGATTGATGCCGGTGATCCCATTTTGGGTCTCAACCGGGATCTGATAAAATTCCTTCGCTGCGAGCGTTTTCATAAGCTTCATATGCGCTCCCAGCTCCTTTAGCTCCGCCAGACGCTTAGAATCAATCCGCTCTGATAAGCTCTCCTTAAGGAATAGCTTCTCTGCTTCGGTGCCCAACTGCTCGTATGTCATATTGATGGAATCCTTGTCGATAAGATTATCGGCTAATTCTTCTATTTCCTGAAGATTGTTCTGAGAATTTATCTCTGCATTTTCATCCCTTAACTGGAAGTATTTCTTAAAGAAGCCTCCGCTGTTATTCAGGATCTGTCCCGCTATCATAATATTTGCTGTTGTACAGGGTACTTTGAAATCCTCCAGAAACCGTACCGCCTGATCCGCATTCTGATATATCTGTTTAAACTGACTAAGCTTCTCCTCATAAACCTGATCTTCCTTCGCTGAGTTCCCGGCGGACTTCAGCAGGTCGAATAATTTATCAACCGCTGCATCCTTGATATCCTCCCAGATTCCCTGTCCCGGCGATAGGATATCCGTCATTTCCTTCGAGGCCTGCAGGGCAGGTAATACTCCATGGTGAAGCTTTTGCCAAACCATATGCAGTGCTTCCGGAGAAAGCTCGGAGAGCATCTGCCTGATTTCCTGATTCATGAATTCGGCCCTGGCCTCTTTCCCGGCTGCTATCTCCTCCTGCCTTTCTGCCGCTTCCGAAGCAGCCTCCTCCCCATACACCCGGCTAAGCTGGTCTGTAATGGTTTCCTCCCGGCCGTCAAGGCCCTCCAGAAAACCAAAATTATCATCCACTGCGGCATCAACGTGGCCTCTATGTATACTTCTGACCGCTGTAAGAAGATTACTTAAGGTAACCTCCCGGTCCGCTTTAATGACCGCTCCCAGTGCTGCTCCATCTGTCTTATCAATACTGTGTAATAAACGGTAAATTCCGATATATGCTTTCCGTTCCTCCTCTGAGATTCCGGCATTCTTCTCCAGCCTTCGAAGGTAGGTGCTGAATTTCTCTTCCGCGGTAATACCCTGTTCCTTCCTCAGCTCATCAATCTTCCGGTTCAACTCGCTGATGGGAACTCCCAGCGGATTTATGCCTTCCTTGATCAGACGGACGGTCACGGCCGGATGCAGGTTCTTCATAAGCGTATTAACCTCCAGATCAAAGGCCTTGATCTGGTCCAGGTTCTCCCGGGTAATCTCCATACGGTTATATCCCAGAATTCTGACTGCCCGCTGATTATATACGGTATCCTCCATACCCAGTTCCTTTAGCAGAGAGCCGGTATGCAAAAATGCTTTCTGGATAGAATCCCCATATTCCCTATTGGGTTCCGTTTGTAAGCTCTCGTATTGCTCCCTGGCTTTGGTCAGCTGCACCGACAGCGCATTGCCTTCCTTCAGAAGTCCGGGAATGGTCTGAAGTCTGCGGGTTGATAAGGTAGTGCCCAGTACATAAAGAGGGACAGTTTTCAACCGCTCCAGACCATCCGTGGTTTCCCTCAGGATGCTGATCTGATCTGCGTCAGCATCAAAATCCGCCTCCTTAAACAGGCTGCGGTAATAGCTCTCCTCCAGTTCTTTAAGCTCCTCCACTACCCGTTCAAGGCTCTGGGTTTCTATATGGATACCCCTGCGTTCCAGACTGCCTGCTGCCTCCGTCGTCATCTTCAGCCTCAGTTCCTCCAGCAGCCTTTGGGCTCTCACTGCCTCCATCTGCTGCTTGTCGGTCAGTTCCTTGTCTTGCGCCTCTTTTATACACTCTTCCCTGTATCTTAAGTCCAGCAGAAGCTTTAAATTAATCTCTTTCTCTGTTCTGGCCGCATCCCGGATCTCTTCCTTACTGACGGAACCGATATCCTCCACCAGCTTCTGCATCCTTTCCTGCTGTCCCGGAATTACGATAACATCCTTCGGGGCAGCCCCTTTGCCCATGTCCTCCAGTATCCGGTCCAGGACCTCGGACTGGTCGCCGAAGGCTTCCATATCGGAAAGACGGCAGTAATAAATAAAATTCTCCTCCGTCAGCGGCAGGCGGTTTTCCACAAGCCATTTTGCCCTTTCCAGGCTCTCTGCATTAATAGCATAGCCGGAGGCTTCGATCACCGCTTCCACCTGTGGGAGCAGTTCCGACCAGGCCTCCTCCGAAAGGACTGTTTCCTTCCCGGCATGTCCTCTGCTGTGCCGGGCCTTATAAAGGTTCTCAAGCGTCGGCGGAAGCTCTGACCGAATCAGATACTTCATTGCATCTTCATCCAGTTTACCGATGGAGGTGCTTAAATTAAGCGCTGACATTACCTTCTTAACTATGTCCTCCGCTGCCGGAAGATTGGCCTCTTTCAGCCTCCGCTTAATCTCCGTCTCCTGGCGGGCTCCTTCCTGTCCCTTTCCTCCCTTCCTGCTCTGTTCCTGTCCATCGGAACCGAAGCACCGGGAGGTCTTATGTCTGGTAATAGCTTCCCCCAGACCGGAGATCGTAAATTCCTCTACCGGAAAGCCTTCCTTCTCCAGAGCCTGGTAATCCTTCTCTGTTATTTTGGAGAGATATTCTTCGATCTTACTCATGTTGTTCTTATGTTCTTCTTCCCGTTCCGTCTGCTTTCCCTCCTGCTCTTTCCGGGATAATAAAACGTCACGGTCCGCATCCAGTCTAAGTATCGCTTCCATTGCTTTCCCGTTTTGTGCAGCATTTTGGCCGGCCGCCGACAATTCTATCTGGCTGCCGGATATACTTAGCACCTCAAACAGGATGGAGGCACCTACGAAGGCATGGGGGAACATCTCCCGGGGCGCAGTTATTTCATGCTCCTGAAGCATTATCTTTATTCCGGCTCCCAAAGCGGTGACTTTTCCTGTCACCTGCTGCCCCACAGATAATTTCAGCAGACGATCTCCGGGTTCGTTTTTCCTTGCAAGGGAATTCTGATTATGATGTATGTCCTTCCTCTGGATAATAGTATTGCTCCGGTAAAACGTATGCTCCATCCCCATCACCAAGCCTTCTTGTAATAATATAGCCTTATTTTTAATAAAACTTTAACCTCTATTTTCATCCGTTTTGATATAATGTTCACAATAAGCAGATTAGTCCATGGAATTCAGGGCATTTATCAAGCTTGCTTGAATAAATGTCATGAGTTACATGGATAAGTGCAACGTGAACGAAAGGACGCAATCCTTGAGTTCCTAATCTGCGTTAGATACAACATCATAAAAATAAGATATTTATCCTTACTGGTAATATTTCGGCCAAAAGAGAGGAAAACTTAACATATCCCCTCTTTTCCGGCCTGGTATATCCTTCCTGAAAAAATATTGCTTCTTACCGACTGCTCCTTTGAATATACATAACGTAACAAAAATAATATTACCCGTCCATAATATTACATTTCTTCATACAAAAGTTGTCAAACATTTCTGGGAGGTCTTTATCATCATGAAAATTAAAAAGCTTATATTATTTATATCCCTGCTGATTGGTTTTACCGTATTTACTACCGCCTGCGAAAATAACAGGAACCCGGAGCTGGTTCAACTAAACTTTGATGCCTTTACAAATGAAATATTTATAAAAGAAGTCCAGTCCGATACACTGACTTTAAACTATTCCTTAGCCGTTCCCGAGGAGTTCGGAATAAAAGACACCGAGATTACCCTTGGGGAGTTCTCCGCAGAAGAGATGCAGAAGCAGCTTACCCTGACAGAAAATTATCTAAAGCGGCTTAACAGCTTTAAATATGATGCCCTGACGGAGGACCAGAAGCTTACCTATGATATTCTCAAAAAATATCTGGAGCTGGATCTGGATTACGGCGATTATATCTATTATACGGAATGTCTTGGACCAACCACCGGAATTCAGGCCCAGCTTCCTATCCTTCTGGCAGAATATAATTTTTATACCAGGGAGGATATTGATGATTATATTGCTCTTCTTCCCTGTGTCTTTCAATATTTTAAAGAAATTGCTGATTTTGAGCGGGAGAAATCCTCCCGGGGATTGTTCATGAAGGACGAAGTGGCCGACAGAATTATAGCGCAGTGTGAAGCTTTTATTGCAAATCCGGAGGAGAATTTTCTGATCGAATATTTTAATGAGAAAATTTCCGGTTATGAGGGCCTGACAAAGAAAGAGATCTCTGCTTATGAGGCAAACAACCGGAAGGCCGTTAAAGACTATATCATTCCTGCATACGAGCTCCTGATCGACACCCTGAAGCTGCTGAAGGGGACGGGGATCAATAATGGAGGATTATATTATTATCCTGAGGGACAGACATATTATGAATATCTGGCTAAGTCGAAAACCGGCTCAGGTAAAAATACGGAGGAGATGGCCGACCTGCTCGACTCTGCCATAGGGGACAAAATCCTCCAGATAACTAAGATTTCCTTAGCCCATCCCGATATCCTGGACCGGTATGCAGAGTTTACCTCCTTCCCTATAACAGATCCCGAAGCCATTTTGGAGGACTTAAAAAACGATATCACGAAGGATTTTCCTGAACCGGTACAGGTAAGCTGCGAAATAAAATACGTGGATGAATCCCTGTCCGGATATTTAAGCCCCGCAATGTATCTGGTCCCGGCCATTGACGAATATACGGATAATAATATCTATATCAATGGCAATGACGAAGAGACTCTTTCAAAAATATACACCACCGTAGCCCACGAGGGTTATCCCGGACATTTATACCAATGTGTTTATTTCCGTAACCAGGATCCGGCTCCGGTCCGCAATGTCATGAATTTCCTGGGCTATGACGAGGGCTGGGCCACCTACGTGGAGCATTATTCCTACCACCTGGCCGGAATTGATGAAACCATGGCCGATTTTCTGGAGGCAAACAGTGCGGTTATGCTGTTTATGTATGCCAGAGCAGATATTGGGATCCACTATGAAGGCTGGAGTGAGAATAAGGCAATTGCTTATATCAACAGCTTTGTCGGTGATACGGACCGGGCTACCTCAAAGCTCATCTATGACACCCTGCTGGAGGAACCTGCAATCTATCTGCCCTATGCCATCGGTTATCTGGAGATACTGGAGCTTAGGGGAAAAGCGGAAAAAGCTCTCGGCAATGGGTTTGAAACAAAGGACTTTCACCGGTTTTTATTGGAAATCGGTCCCGCTCAGTTCAGTGTAATCGATGACTATCTTGAGGATTGGCTGGCGGTCTCCTCTTACTAATTTATAGAAATCTGGAATAATTTATGTATTTCATTATTGACATTTACAGACGCCAGTTTTATACTTAATATGGCGGACAATTGTTTTATATATAGTACTAGTTCCGTTAATTTTCTGTATTTACAGAAATGCTCGGACAATTTAGAAAATAGGAGGATATATTATGTCAACAAAAGCGTACTTTAAGCATGACGAAATTGGTGCAAACAAACCTGGATTTGCTAAGACCCGTTCTATTATCGAGGCTGCCTTTTATGGAAATAATGTTATCAGAGTGAATACCCTGAAGGAAGCTTATGAACTTGCTAAGAATTCTCCTGGTACCGTTGTTACCGATATGCCGGTTTATCATGGCGAGGATTTCGGTCTGGAGCCGGATGCCAAGGTGTTATTATTTAACGACGGCGCGATCACAGGCCGTTATGCGGCAGCCAGAAGAATTGCCGGTGAGCCCGGTGTTAACTGCGAGAAATTAGATAAGCTTGTTATGGATGCCATCTATGATTCCAGGTGGAAGACCATGTATCATGCTGAAGTTTTCATCGGCTTGGATCCTGAATTTATGGTAAAAGCTCACCTGCTCATTCCCGAAGGTGAAGAAAATATCATGTATTCCTGGATGCTGAACTTCCAGTACATGTCTGATAATTACATAAAGATGTACAAGAATTCCAGACCGGTGGGTACCGAGCCTGACATATATATCTTCTCCGATCCTCAGTGGGTTGGAACCAACCAGACCGATATCAGTGATCCGAAGTGCTTATCCTACTTTAATACATCCACCAATTGTGCGGCTATCTTAGGTATGAGATATTTCGGCGAGCATAAGAAGGGTACTTTAACCATTGCATGGGCAGTCGGAAACCGTAACGGTTATGCCGCTTGCCATGGCGGACAGAAGAGATACAATCTTGCTGACGGCAAGAAATATGTGGCTTCCGTATTCGGTCTCTCCGGATCAGGTAAATCCACCATCACTCATGCGAAGCATGACGGTAAGTATGACGTAACCGTGCTCCATGATGATGCTTTCCTTATCAATACGGAGACCGGCTCTTCCATAGCTCTTGAGCCTACTTATTATGATAAGACACAGGATTATCCCACTTATTGCGATGACAACAAATATCTTCTGACCGTTCAGAACTGCTCCGCTACCCTCGACGAGGATGGCAAGGTGGTAATCGTAACCGAAGATATCCGCAATGGTAACGGCCGTGCTGTTAAGTCCAAGCTGTGGTCACCAAATCGTGTGGATAAAATCGATGAGCCCGTAGACGCGATCTTCTGGATTATGAAGGATCCTACCCTTCCTCCGATCATCAAGGTTAAGGATGCTGTTCTCGCTTCCGTAATGGGCGCAACTCTTGCGACTAAGAGAACTACCGCTGAGCGTCTTGCTCCCGGAGTAGACCCGAACGCATTGGTTGTAGAGACTTACGCCAACCCGTTCCGTACCTATCCGTTAATCAATGATTATGAGAAGTTTAAGAAGCTGATTGCTGAGAGAAATGTTGATTGCTATGTAATCAATACCGGTGATTTCATGGGTAAGAAGGTTAAACCCGCTGATACCTTGGGAATCCTGGAATCCATCGTTGAAGGGAAAGCTACCTTTAAGCCTTGGGGTCCTTTCAGCGGTATCGACATCCTTGAATGGGAGGGCTTCGTACCGGACTTAAACGACAAGGAATACAAGGATGCCTTCACAGCAAGAATGGTTGAGAGAGTTAAGTTTGTAGAATCCAGAACTACCGAGCATGGCGGCTATGACAAGTTACCGGATGAGGCTACCGAAGCCTTAAAGAAGGTTGTGGCCGAGCTGGCATAACTCCTATTATTCTGATATATAGTTAAAAACATTACACCACCAGAGGAATTAACCCTTGGTGGTGTATTTTTTATGTGATTATCTAAGCTCATCCTTCAATATCGAATAATACCTGCAGTCCATCAGCATCCCTTTATTATTTTTCAGTACCTTTCTTAAGGTACCCTCATACTGCATTCCGCATTTCTTCATGACACAGCCGGAAGCCGGGTTCTGGACATCATGTCTTGCAGCGATCCGGGAAAATCCCACCTCGGTAAAGCCAAACCGGATCACGGCCTGCAGAGCTTCCGTCATAAGTCCCTGGTTCCACCAGCTCCTGCCGATACAATAGCCCGCCTCGCAGCTTTCGTTATGGTTATCGATATTCAGGAAACCGATGGAACCGATTACCTCTCCATTATCCTTTAACGTAACCGCCCATTGATAATGCTCCGGCTCCGTATACCGGGATACCCATGTCTCCACTATTCCTTCTGAGATTTTCAGTTCCTTATGTGTCGGCCAGCTTAAGAATTTCGTTACCTCATCATCCGAAGCCCAGTTGCGGAACATATCCCCTGCATCACTGCCGCAAAACGGACGCAGGATAAGGCAATTCGTTTCAAGCTCTTTGGTGCCGATGTGGTTCAGCATATGCGATCTCTCCCCTGAAATAAATTTATTCTGACTCCCTACCTAATCTCCGCTCCGGACGGCATCGGCTTTTCCGGCACCATCAGGGCCAGATTTCCGGAAGTATCCTCCGCACATAAGAGCATACCCTCGGACAGCATACCCGCAAGAGTTGCCGGCTTTAAGTTTACGATTACCATAACCTTTTTTCCGACCATTTCCTCAGGGGTATAGTACGCCTTAATCCCTGAAACAATCTGCCTCACCTGTGAACCGATTTTGACCTGTGAGCATAACAACTTTTTGGATTTCTTCACTTCCTCACACGCAATAATCTCACCGATCTGGAACTGGAGCTTTGAAAAGTCCTCATACGTAATCTCGGGCTTCGCTTCGATATCGACCACATCCTGCGTTTTCGTTTCCTCCGTAACGGATGCCTCCTGTGCCTGACCGGATGTTCCGCCGGCAATTACTTTCCCTTCTGCAGAACCGGCTGCTGATAAGTCTTCCTTATTCTCCTTTGATGTCTCCACTTTCTCAAGTACCTCCTTAATATCAAGTCTTGCAAACAGAATCTCCGGTACCGGCGTTACCTTCGTACCGGACGGATATAAGCCAAAGGAACTAAGCTCCTCCAGCCTCCGGCCTTTCGAATTGATCTGGGACAGAATTTTCTCTGAAGTTTCAGGCATAAACGGCTCTAACAGGCTCGCTCCGATACAGATGCTTTCTACCAGGTTATAAAGCACTGTCTCCAGACGGGCTTTCTTTTCATCGTTCTTTGCCAGAATCCAGGGTGTGGTTTCGTCGATATATTTATTACATCGTTTAAACAATGTAAAAACTTCACTGATTGCATCCGCCACACGAAGCTTATCCATCTTGGCAATCACCTTTTTCGGCGTCTCCAGGGCAAGCGCTTTCAGCTCCTCATCCACCGGTTCATCCGCTCCGCCATGGTTCACAATACCATCAAAATATTTATTTGACATGGAAACCGTTCGGTTCACAAGGTTTCCTAAGGTATTGGCCAGATCGGAATTAATACGTTCCACGAGAAGCTCCCAGGAGATAATTCCGTCATTATCAAAGGGCATCTCATGCAGAACAAAGTATCTCACCGCATCCACGCCAAATAAATTAACGAGGTCATCCGCATAGAGGACATTGCCCCTGGATTTGCTCATCTTATCTCCGGCATTGCCCTGCATCAGCCATGGATGGCCGAATACCTGCTTCGGAAGCGGAACATCCAGCGCCATCAGGATGATTGGCCAATAGATCGTATGGAAACGGATAATATCTTTCCCAATCAGATGAAGATCCGCCGGCCAGTACTTCTTAAACTGCTCCGTACTGTTGCCGTCCGCATCATAACCGATCCCGGTAATATAGTTGCTCAGTGCATCCAGCCATACATACACTACATGCCGGTCGTCAAAGTCCACCGGAATGCCCCACTTAAAAGAGGTACGGGAGACACACAAATCCTGAAGTCCCGGAAGCAGGAAGTTATTCATCATCTCGTTCTTCCTGGATTCCGGCTGGATGAATTCCGGATGGGTATTAATATGGTCGATTAAACGGTCTGCGTATTTACTTAGCTTCAGGAAATATGCCTCTTCCTTGGCCGGTTGTACTTCCCTGCCGCAGTCCGGGCACCTGCCCCCCACCAGCTGGGAAGAAGTGAAGAAGGACTCACAGGGGGTGCAGTACAAGCCTTCATAATGGCCTTTATAGATGTCACCCTTCTCATAGAGCTTCTTAAATATCTTCTGAATCTGCTTTTCATGGTCTGAATCCGTAGTACGGATAAATTTATCATAGGAGGTGTTCATCAGATCCCAAATGCTTTGAATCTGTGCCGCTATCCGGTCCACGAACTCCTTCGGCGTAATCCCTGCCTCCGCTGCTTTCAGCTCTATCTTCTGTCCATGCTCATCCGTACCGGTTTGAAAGAATACCTCGCAGCCCTCCATTCTTTTAAATCTTGCGATGCTGTCTGCCAATACGATTTCATAGGTGTTGCCGATATGGGGTTTTCCGGAGGTATAGGCAATCGCCGTTGTCATATAATAGGGTTTCTTGCTCATGATACATCGTCCTTTCAATAGTAAAATAAATGCATAAAAAAATCCCGCCTTTAAACTCAATTTAAAGACGAGAGATGCTCCCGCGGTACCACTTTAATTTACCCTTTCCTCACAGAAAAGGTCTCTGTCGCTGCATATTACAGCCGGGCATAATAACGGATGCTTCCGTCGCAGCCTAAGAATAATTTCTTCCTCGGTGCGAGGCTCCAAGACCATCTTCAACAGCTTATGCGTAATATTCCATACCGGAATAACAGGGCTGATACCCGTTTCCCCTTCTCAGCTTGCCGGGGTTCTCTGTCAACCACTCCACTGCCTACTCTTCTTTTCATCGCCTTTTTATATTTAATTGTACTATTTAATATATCTAGTATTTGACAAAGTATACCATGCTCCATTGATTTTGTCAAACGGCTGTTATCGAATTTCTCTGAAAAGACTACCTTATCCTGTAAACTATGTTATAATGGTGTAAAATTATACGTGAATATTAAAGGAGTCCCTTATGCTGCAAGGTAAAACCGCTGTCGGCCGTTTAACAAAAAATATTGTGATATCCCTGATGCTTCTCTTTATCCCGCTTTTCTTATCCGGATGCTCCGCCCGTAAGGAATATGCAGATGTTCCCGGCGTCAAAGATTCCGGTACAAATCCTACCAAGGCCGCTTCGGGGGCAGAGGATATCCCCGAAGAAATGCCTTCTGTCCATAATTCCCCGACCGGAGCAATTACCCCCACGGAGATGCCCTATGCCTATCTGCTGCCGGAAGGTACTACTCTGGAGAGCCGTATCAATCCGCCAGAAGGCTACGACAGACTTCCCAGCAAATCCGGAGAACTCACGGATTACCTCCGTAATATGAAATTAAAAGAGGACGGCAGCCCGGTTCTTCTTTATGATGGCACCGAGAAGGGCAACCAGCGCAGTCATGCGGCGGTTTTTGATCTGGACACCGGCAGCCGGGATCTTCAGCAATGCGCCGATTCCGTTCTGCGGATCTATGCAGAATATTATTGGTCCCGCGGAGAATATGATAAAATAGCCTTCCATTTGACCAATGGGTTTTTGATGGAGTACCCTAAGTGGCGGGAAGGAAACCGTCTTGTCGTTGACGGCAATGATGTGTCCTGGAGTAAAACCAAGGGCTACGACGATTCCTACGACACCTTCCGTAACTATCTTACTATGGTATTTGCTTACGCCGGCACCCTAAGCCTCGCCCAGGAATGCTCGCCCATCGCGGTAGAGGATATCCGGACCGGGGATCTCTTCCTTCAGGGAGGAAGTCCGGGGCACTGCGTCCTGATTGTGGATATTGCCGAGGATGCCTCGGGCAACCGCTGCTTTCTCCTGGCTCAGGGCTATATGCCTGCCCAGGATTTCCATGTAATTATAAATCCCCTTCATGAAGAGGACCCCTGGTATTATGAAGCTGAGCTTACCTTCCCGCTCCGTACCCCGGCCTGGACCTTTGAAGAGGGCTCTTTGGTCCGATGGTCCGACTTTCCATTAGAATCCGCTGCTGCGCAGGACTCCTCCCAGGTAACGCTCCTGGCCGTAGGGGATAACCTGATCCACATTGAAGTTGTAAAAAGCGGGATGCAGGCGGATGGTACCTATAATTACGACCACTTATATTCCAATCTAACGGATGAGATCCGGGCAGCCGATATTGCCATTGTAAATCAGGAGACCATCCTGGGCGGAGATGATTTTACATATTCCGGATACCCGAACTTCAATTCTCCCTATGAAATCGGAGAGGCTCTCGTGACAGCGGGCTTTGATGTCGTGCTTCATGCCACGAATCATACGATGGATAAAGGGCTCAAGGCAGTTAATAATACCTTTGCCTTCTGGTCCGGTCACCCGCAAATTAAGGTTCTTGGAATTAACGAGACAAAAGAACAGCAGGAAACCATCCCCATCATTGAAAAGAATGGTATTAAGCTCGCCATGCTGAATTACACCTACGGCCTGAACGGCTACAAATTGCCGGAGGACAGGCCCTATCTGGTTAATCTTCTGGATAAGGACAGGATGACATCGGATATCAAAAAGGCAAAGGAGCTGGCGGACTTTGTCATCGTATTTCCCCACTGGGGTACCGAATACGTCTATGAAGCAACGGATATGCAGAGAAGCCTGACCGATTTTTATTATGATCTGGGTGTGGACCTGGTGATCGGTACCCACCCCCATGTGTTGGAGCCGGTGGAATGGATCGGGGAAGATTCCGGTCATAGGATGCTGGTTTACTATTCTCTGGGGAATTTCATGTCCTACCAAAAGGAAGCTCCCCGTATGCTTGGCGGAATGGCCACCGTTACCATAGCCAAGGATAGCTCCGGAACCTATATCAGTGATGCGGGCATTACTCCGCTGGTAACTCATTATGAGAATGGCCCGGCAGATTACCGCTATGGAATCTATAAATTAACGGATTACACTCCCGCTCAGGCACAGGTCCACGGAGTTTCCGATATTGCTGTCCAGGGAAAGCTTACCTATGAAGGAACCTATGCTTTGGCAGTACAGGTTCTTGGCCCCTGGTTTAAGGAATAGCAGTGGAATAAACCTCTCCGCTCTATTGCAAAAAATAAGATTGGTTAAAAAGGTGTCTCCCTGCGGATACACGTTTTAACCAATCTTATTTTTATTACATCTACCCTCTCGCTTCCCCAACTTCAATCCTCTGGTATCATACCTTCTCCAGTACTAACCTTATCCAGATTATCAAATTTTAGGCAATTTGTCAATAGGATATCTCTTTTTTTGTAAATTTTCTGCTATAATGCATAAATAAAAAATTTCCAGAGTCCTTACTTTCCCTTTATCGATATCCGTTCGGATTCTTACTCTGCCACCGATAGGAGTCCTCACACATCTTATCGACACCCCGTTCCGCCTTCCAGCCCAGTTCCCGGAAGGCTTTGGACGCATCCGCATAGGATACGGCAATGTCCCCCGATCTTCTGTCCGTTATTTCATAGGGAAGCTTCTTATTGCAGGCCTTCTCATAACTATGGATGATATCCAGCACACTGTAGCCTACTCCGGTTCCCAGATTATAAGTTACCAGTCCGGGGTCCTCCCTAAGCTTCTCGATTGCCTTGATATGTCCGATTGCCAGATCAACGACATGGATATAATCCCGGACACCGGTTCCGTCGGGGGTATCATAATCATTCCCAAAAACGTTGATTTTCTCTAATATTCCGGTAGCTACCTTTGCCACATAGGGAACCAGATTATTTGGAATACCATTCGGGTCCTCACCGATTTCACCGCTTTCGTGGGCACCGATCGGGTTAAAATACCTTAATAAAGCAATATTCCAGGAAGCATCCGATGTATAGAGGTCTCTCAGCATATCCTCAATCATCAGCTTTGTTCTTCCGTAGGGGTTTGTAACCGACAGGGGAAATGACTCTGTAATCGGAACCGTCTCCGGATCACCGTATACCGTCGCCGAGGAGGAAAACACCAGATTTTTCACTTCGAATTCTTTCATGACCTCCAGAAGAGTAATTGTACCGCTTATATTATTTCTAAAATATTGCAGCGGAATACGGCAGGATTCCCCCACTGCCTTCAGACCTGCAAAATGGATGACCGCATCAATCTTCTCCTTCCGGAAGATCTCCCGCAGGGTCTCCCGGTCAAGGATATCTGCCTCATAGAATATGATTGGTTTTCCTGCCAGCTTCTCCACCCTTTTTACCGCTTCCATACAGGAATTACTCAGGTTGTCCACTGCAACGACCTCATAGCCTGCCTTAATAAGCTCCAGGTCCGTATGGCTTGCGATATAGCCTGCTCCGCCCGTAACTAAGATTTTCATAGCCTGTCTCCTCTTCAAACATTGATTTAACCCTATTCTACTTTATTTCATGGAATTTGAAAATAGTAAACTTAAAATATTTGCAGATACTGGAAACCTTTCCATTAATCTACCCCTTAACCCTTATCTTGCATGTGATAGAATCATATATGACAGCCCGCCACAGTCTCCGGCAGGGAATACCCCTTCCCTCCAGAAAGAACATAAATATGAGAACATTTACATACGGCGGCATCCTTCTATTGGGTGCCGTATTGATCAGCTACAGCTTCCGTGGAGGTACCCAGGAGCCCTTGTCGTACAGCTCTTACGGCACAGAACAGGAGACTATCCATACTAAGGGCAGTCCGGTTGATACCCAAGAATCTGCTCCAACCCCTGTTATTGAAGGAGAAGCCTTGTTCCTTAAGGATATTGTTCTTACCCTTGGCGAAAGCCTGGACAGTCTCCTGGCAAAGCTGGGTACCCCCAGGCGGATTGCCCCTACGGAATACGATTTTGAATTTTACATATATAACGAGAATTACTCCAATTTACTCTTTGTGGCCGTAAAAGAGAAGGAGATTGCGGGCTTTTATACCGATTCCCTCTATTTTCGCTTTATGGGAATTAAAGCCGGTTCCGATATCGAGGAGGTAAATCTGTGCTTAGACAGCCGGTACTCCCTTTCGGAGATTCTCACCTATGATGACAATCGCTTTACTGCCAGTATTCTGATGGATAAAATTGGCACCGGTACCGTAACAGGGGTCTATATTCTCAGTAACGAGGTGGTGGAGGGCAGCATCAATGAGGATGTTATGAAAAGCATGGCACTTCTTACTTATGATCTCACCAATTCCATCCGTGCCAGGAACTCTCTTCCGCTGTTGTCCTGGTCCTCCTCTGCAGCGATGGCCGCCCGTAAGCACAGCTATGACATGGCCCATCGGCATTATTTTGACCACGTAAGCTATGACGGCAGCCTTCCCGCTGACCGGCTCCGGGAGGCGGGTGTTTCTTTCCAAAAGAACGGTGAAAATATAATCGCCGGCTATGGAACAGCCATCCTGTCCAGCCATGCCTGGTTTAACTCTCCCGGACACCGGATAAACCTCTTAAATCCGGATTATATCTCCCTCGGCATTGGATTTGTTTATCTTAAGGACAGTGACTATGGCACTTATATGACCCAGGATTTTTATCGGTAATCGATCTCTCCTGCATACGGAATATCTCTTCTTATCCCCGAAGATACCTAAACGATACTTGCGTAATCCCCAAAATGCAGTATACTGGTTAATAACAGCTTGATTTACAGATCGGAATTAAATGATAAAAGGTGTGTGATGGGACTTGGACAAACGGTTATTCCTAGAGGTATGTGACGAGGTGATCGGGCAGAGAGTGGGTATGAACGGAATTGGTACCCTTAGCGAGAAGACGGTGCATTCCGTCCTGAAAAGTTACTTTTCCCCGGATAGTTTAAACCAGGAAATTAAGGTCGGTGGTTTTGTGGCAGACATCTGCAACGGCCATGATATTATTGAGATACAGACCCGCAGCTTTGACCGCCTGAGAAGGAAGCTGACGGTCTTTCTCTCCTATTATCCTGTAACCATTGTTTATCCCATTCCTTATATGAAATGGATTCGCTGGGTAAATCCTCAGACAGGAGAAATCAGTGCTCCCAGAAAGTCTCCAAGGCTTGGAACCCCTTGCTCCATATTTCCGGAACTGTATAAAATCAAGAATTTTCTTACCGTACCTAACCTAAGGCTTCGTATCATACTGCTAAATATTGAGGAATATCGGTTTCTGGATGGTTGGAGTCCGGACAAAAAGAAGGGAGCATCTCCCTGTGACCGGATCCCGACAGAGCTGGTTAACGAGATCCGTATAGAGGACATTGCCGATTACCATCAGCTAATCCCGGATTCCTTGGAGGATAACTTTTCCTCCCGGGATTTTAAAAAAGCTTCGGGCCTCTCTTTGAGCGCTTCCCAGACCGCCCTGAATATTCTGCATTATCTAGGCTGTGTTGAACGAACCGGTAAAAAGGGCAATGCGTACTTATATACAAGACAACCGTTTTAAAATTTATGGTTAATATTTTACGGTTCCTGTGGTATACTGACTATATTACATAGTATAGAAAAGGAGGCGGAAGGGTTGTCAGAAATCCCTTCATAACCAGTCATGAGTACAGAAAATATTTCTACTGAAAATGGAACCACGCTACCCGAAAATGAAGTGGTCTCCGCGCCGGAGGTCATCCCCTCCATGGATGAATTTAAGGATCAGATAAATAATTCCTTTAAAAGAATTCACGAAGGCGATATGTTAAAGGGAACCGTAATCGGAATCACGGAAGCAGAGGTGACCTTGGATCTCGGATATTATACGGAAGGCATTATAAAGCTGGAAGAGCTTAGTAATGATCCCGGCTTCTCCATAAAGGCAGATGTGCACATGGGTGATGAGCTTTCCGGCATTGTCCTGAGAGAAGATGACGGCCATGGCCATATCCTGTTATCAAAAAAGCGGGCGGACGATATCCTGGCTTGGGAGCATTTGTACGAGGCCATGAAGAACCGGACGGTCGTAAAGGTAAAGATCTCCCAGGCAGTAAACGGAGGAGTGGTGACCTACCTCCATGGAATCCGTGCCTTTATTCCTGCTTCCCAGCTGTCCCTTACCTATGTGGAAAACCTGGAGACCTGGGCCGGCAAGGAAGTGGAGGCCATCATTATTACCGCTTCCGAAGCGGATAAAAAGCTTGTTCTAAGTGCCAAGGAGGTTGAGAAGGACAAGGCCCAGCAGGACAGAAAAAGTAAACTTAATAAGCTTCAGCTGGGTATCGTTACCACCGGAACCGTAGAAAAGATTGCCCCTTACGGAGCCTTTGTTAATATCGGTGAAGGCCTGTCCGGACTGGTCCACATCTCCCAGATGAGTAATCGGCGTCTGAAATCTCCCAATGAGATTATGAAGGAAGGGGATACGGTAACGGTTAAGGTTACCGATATCAAGGATGGCAAGATCAGTCTGAGCATGAAAGCGGTGGAAGAAAAGGAAGATATCGTGGAGGATATTGAAGCGGCTCCCTCTTCTTATCGCAGTGGTGAAGAAGCCACCACCGGTCTGGCCGCTCTGTTAAAAAACATTAAATTATAAAAAAATAATGCCCCGGGTTTCGGACAGCAGCCTGATAGCAGGAACTGTTTCGCAACCCGGGGTCTATTCGTGCCTGCGGTTGATTCCGGAGGCCGCCGCTATATGCTGATGATTTCCAGCAGATACAAAATAACAAAGGTCATGGCTCCCAGTCCAAGGATTTGGAAAACAAACAGCATAATCAGCATCCGGCGGTTCTTTTTCACGGATTTGGTGAGAGCGTCATAGTTTGTCTGCAGTTCCATATTGTTTTGCTTGTAGAAATAAAGTGTCTGCTTCTGCAGCTCTATCATAACCTCGCTAAGCCGGTTGACGGCATCTTTATCCAGCCCTTCCAGCTTATAATTGATATCAATCAGCGTGGTAAAGAGACCTTCCAGATGCTCTGATACTTTTTTGTCCTGGGCAAGAAGCTTTCCGGTCAGTTCCTGGGCTCCCGCACCATTTTCCGAACGGAGCTCTTCCACCAGCCCCAACAGGTCTCTGCCCTGCTCCTTGATACTTTTTAAGTCCATTGCCGCCTGGACGATCGATAGCTGGTTGTCCGCCGGTTTCCTGCCAAGCTCCTCCAGACGCTCCTCATAATCCTTAATACAGCTCAAATATCTTTCCAGAGTATCCTCATAATCAGACAGCTTTTGCTTATATCTTGCAGTCCGGCCCTCCTGCTGCTGTAAAGATTGGTCCCGGACATCTCTTCTTTTTACTTCCGTTACTTTGATTCCTGGAATCGAAAATGGGAATCTGCTCATAAGTATCTCTCCTCCTGATCAGCTTCAGCTACCCAGCCCGAACAGCATCCTCTTTCTTCCGGATTTTTTCTTCTCACCGGAGTTCTTATTCTCCGAGGCTTGCCGGGTGTTTTCTGTTTCCTCTTCTATAATTGTACCGAAGGATTCGGCTACTACTGTTCGATAGCCCGCCGCAATCTCCTTTTCATAACCCTCCAGCTGCTCCCTACTGAAGCTTTTGATTTCTTCATTCAGGGATAGCATCTTTTGGTCCAGATAGGATACAATATCAGAGCATTCCCTTAATTCCTTCCTTATATGCTCCGGTGCTTTTCCCTCAAATTTATAGTAAATCTTATGCTCGAGACTTGCCCAGAAATCCATAGCAATCGTCCGGATCTGAATCTCCACCTTGGTATCTACTGTCGAATCCGATAAATAAACCGGTATTGACACTATCATATGATAGCTTGTGTAACCATTTTCCTTCGGCTGTACGATATAGTCCTTGATTTTTAAAACCTTAACATCACTCTGCTTTGCAATCAGATCAGCAATTCTGTAAATATCCGAAGTAAAGGAACAGATAATTCGAATTCCCGCCACATCATTCACATATTTAACAATATTCTCAACGGTAAGCTCCTTCCCGTTATGTCTGAGCTTCTTGGCTATGCTCTGAGGGGACTTAATCCTCGAGGTAATGTGTTCTATCGGATTATATTGGTGTGCCAGCTTAAATTCATTATTCAGTATCTCCAATTTCGTATTAATCTCTCTTAACGCCGCATCGTATAGTAATAGCGCATTGCTCCATTCCTCTGCTTCATCATAAAACATAGGCAGATCCATTCCATCACAACCTTTTTCATGTATAGTATGTCTAAAAAATCGCATTATTCTGTTCATATTTTGTTCATTGTTTTCATTATAACATAATTTTATGAACAATCCTTGAAGATTTAAAAACTTAATGAAAAATTAATTAATCGTTCGTCCCTTCCCCTGACCGGAGCTAAGTTTGCAAAAGTCAAAAAAATCCAATAAAAATTTTTTAACTTTTTTTACAAAACTGGTTGACAATATAAAAAGCGGCATATATAATGTTGGAAGACTATTACAGAAAAGGAGGTAAAAACAGATGAAGTTCCGTTTTAGAAATGATTACAATTCCATACAACATGCTTTATGTGAGATTACCTCCGGAACGAAGAAACGATAGTTTTCAATGAGCCATCCTGTATTCCCTGCTGCCGACAGGAGGCTGCCTTGATTAGCTTCATATTTCTTAGATTATTAGCCGCGGTATATCTTACTGCGGCTTTCTTTTTATCTCTGAATATTAAATTAGTCAAGCAACACGTTATACTGTAATAATTCTATGCATCATGGAAATGCGGGAATGGAGGAGCAATGAACATATTATCAAAATATTTAAAGAAATACTGGTACGCATATGCAGCGGCTGTGGTCTGCATCGTAGCAGCGGTATACCTGGATATGCTGTCCCCACAGGTAACCAAGCAAATCATCGACAACGTGATCCGGGATGGAAAGGTAGAGCTGATGCCAAAGCTGCTGCTGCTGGTTTTATTGATTGCGGGGGGGAGATGTATATTCCAATATATAAAAGAAATCATCTTTGATTTGGTCAGTTCAAGGATTTCAGTAAAATTAAGACAAAGTCTGTTTAACCATATCCAGAGTCTGTCCCTAAGCTTTTTTGACTCCAATAATACCGGGGAGCTGATGTCCCGGGTGAAGGATGATGTGGATCGTTTATGGGCGGCACTGGGCTATGTAAGCATGCTGATCATACAGGTTACCGTCCATACGGCTATGGCTCTGTATTTTATGTACCGCCTGAGTCCTTCCCTGTCCATAATTCCTACGATTGTGCTGCCCTGTGTGGCTGTGCTTGCGATCCTGATGGAACGTAAGCTGGGAAATATTTATGAACAGATCAGCGAACAGAATTCGAAGCTTAACCTGGTTGCACAGGAGAATCTGTCCGGTGTGCGGACCGTAAAATCCTTTGCCAGGGAAAAGCATGAAATTAATAAGTTTTTATCCCATAACAAACAGTATTACGAGCTGAACATGAGGCAGTCACGGGTTTTCATCAAGATATATCCTTACTTTCAGCTGATAACAAAGCTGCTGCCGATGTTCGTCGTAATCTACGGCGGTTATCAGGTGATCCACAATGACATTTCTCTGGGTACCCTCGGTGCCTTCATCGAATACTCCATGAATATCGTATGGCCGATGGAGATGTTTGGCTGGCTATCCAATGATGCGGCTTCCGCGGTTGCCTCCTATAAGAGAATCCGGAAGCTTTTCAAAGAACAGCCCGTCATTACCGAGTCAGAGAATTCGGTGATTCTGGATGAGGTGAAGGGTGGGGTAACCTTTGATAAGGTATCCTTCTCCATGAATGAGAAGGAAATTCTTTCCGATATCAGTTTTGATCTGCCTGCAGGAAAAACCATCGGTATCATGGGTGCTACCGGTACCGGTAAGAGCTCGATCATAAATCTGCTGCAACGTTTTTATGATGCAACGGAGGGTAAAATCAGGCTGGACGGTGTGGACATCCGGGAGCTTACCCTGAAGCAGTTAAGAAAAAGCATCTCCCTGGTCATGCAGGATGTGTTCCTTTTCTCCGATACCATTAACGAAAATGTCAAGATGGGTAAGAAATATCACGTCTTGCCGGAGGATATCACCCAGGCAGCCGAAGATGCCCAGGCCAGGGATTTCATTGAGCGGATGGAGGAGCAGTATGAAACCATTATCGGTGAGAGGGGTGTCGGCTTATCCGGCGGGCAGAAACAGAGAATTAGTATTGCCAGAGCTTTGGCGAAAAAAGCACCTATCCTGGTTCTGGATGATTCTACCTCCGCGCTTGATATGGAGACGGAGCATGAGATTCAGAAGACTCTCTCCGAGGTTGATGCAACTAAGATCATCATCGCCCACCGAATATCCGCGGTAAAAAATGCAGATGAAATTATCATCCTTGAGGATGGTATCATAGCGGAACGCGGTACTCATGACACTTTATTGGAGCAGAAGGGGTACTACTACAAAACCTATATGGCCCAGTACGGGGATTACTTAAATGATCTGGAGGATCATCCCGAAACCGGCCGAAATCATAAGGAGGTGGCTGCATGTCAGTAAATGCCATCAAAGACGACGAGTTTATGAGTAATGTCGACAAAAAAAATACGTTATTCCGGTTATTCCGGTACCTGTTCGCCTATAAGCTCCCGATTACGGGTGTATTAATTATTATGCTGGTTACCGTAACAATCTCAATTGTTAATCCGCTCCTCATTGAACGGGCGGTGGATGTCCACATAGCCCAGGGGGATATGGACGGACTGTTCCGGCTTGGTATCCTTGCCTTAGTAATGAACATTACTTTCGTTGCTCTGGTAAAGGTCCGGATGTATCTCATGGCCAGGATATCAAATAATGTTCTTCTTACCATTCGGCAGGAGTTATATTCCCACATCCAGAAGCTGTCCTTCAGCTTCTTTGACAGCCGGCCAACCGGTAAGATTTTGGCAAGGATTATCGGAGATGTTAATTCCCTGAAGGATGTCCTCTCCAACAGCGTCACAACACTGATCCCGGACTTTATTACCATCTGCGCGGTTGTGGTTATTATGCTGATGCTCAATTGGAAGCTGGCACTTGCATCCCTTGTGAGTCTTCCCTTGATGATCCTTGGTCTTTGGTTTATCCAGACAAAATCTCATCTTCGGTGGAGAATTCACCGGAAAAAGAGCTCCAATTTAAATGCCTTTATCCATGAGGATCTGTCAGGAATGCGGATCATCCAAAGCTTTACGGCGGAGGATGAGACAGAGGAATCCTTTGACCAGCTGTTAAAGGAGCATCGGGATTCCTTTGTCTCCGCCGTAGTTTTAAATGATGCCTTCTTCCCGGTTGTTGATCTAAGCTGGGGCTTAGGCACGATTACTATGTTTTTTGTAGCAGTAAAGGTGCTGGGTTTCGGTGAAGCGAACGTCGGTACCCTGATTGCCTTCGGCACTTACATCGGTATGTTTTGGAATCCGATCATGAATTTAAGCAACCTGTATAACCAGATGGTCACAAATGTGACCGGCGCGGAACGCATCTTTGATATTATGGATACCAGGCCCGAGATTGAGGATCTTAAGAATGTATCGGAGCTTCCCGCAATCAAAGGTTCCGTAAGCTTTGACCATGTATCCTTTGCCTACGATGCGGATACGAATGTCTTAAATGATGTAAGCTTTTATGTGAAACCCGGTGAGACCATCGCTTTGGTCGGCCCGACCGGCGCCGGTAAAACAACGATTGTAAACCTGATCAGCCGTTTCTATGATATCCAGCAGGGGAATATCTTTATCGACGGTTACAATATCAGGGAGGTATCCATTGAGAGTTTGAGAAACCAGCTGGGAATCATGACGCAGGATAATTTTCTGTTCTCCGGTACCGTAAAGGATAATATTCGATATGGTAAGCTGGATGCGACGGATGAAGAAATTATCTCGGCAGCAAAGGCCGTCAATGCCCATGACTTTATCATGAAGCTGGAAAAGGGCTATGATACGGAGCTGAAGGAACGGGGAACCGGACTGTCCATCGGACAGCGGCAGCTTCTTGCCTTTGCCCGGACCATGGTGTCAAAGCCGAAGATATTAATTCTGGACGAAGCAACCTCCAGCATTGACACCCATACGGAGCTGCTGGTGCAAAAGGGTATTGAGGCCCTGTTAAAGGGAAGAACCTCCTTTGTCATCGCCCATCGTCTGTCTACCATCCGTAAAGCCGACCGTATCTTCGTCATAGATGACGGAGGTATTAAGGAGGCTGGCAGTCCGGAGGAGCTTTTGGCAAAGAAGGGCCTGTATTATAATCTGTATATGGCCCAGTTTAAAAACGTATAACTATAAAATGCTGTTTCACTTTTCAGACGGAAAGGGGTATGCCAGGAAAATATGGCATACCCCTACTCTGTATAATGCTTCTTGAAAGAACTATTTTTATATCCTGCTCCATCTGCTTCCTTCTGATTTTGGTGGCGTCCAAGAATCCCAATATGTCTCCTTCGTAAGCGGTTCTAAGATATTTCTCCATATTTATGGAGTTACCCATGATCGCCTAAGTTAAAATCTTCTCTTGGGTATGGTTATGATAAATGTAGATCCCTTCTTAAATTGGGACCTGATTTTAATCTTGCCGGTATGGGCCAGAATAATCAGCTTTGCTAAGGATAACCCAAGCCCGTGGCCGCTGATGTTCTGATTCCTTACATAATCGGAACGGTAAAACCGGTTGAAGATATGATCTACATCCTTTTTCGTCATCCCGATCCCGGTATCTTGTACCGTAATCACACAGTCGCCGTTAACCTGCTGGCAAAGCACGGTGATCTCATCCCCGTCCCTGGTATATTTCACCGCATTGTCGATAAAAATCCGGATTGCCTGCTTAAGCGCCTGCTTATCCCCGTATACGATAACGTCCTCGAGGATTGGACTGATGATGCTCCGATTGGCTGCCACCAGCTTGGTTTCCTTTACCATGTCCTCTACAACCGGTCTCATATTAAATCGTTTCTTGTTCAGCTTCAGGGTCTTCTTATCATGCCGGGACAGATATAACAGCTTCTCAACCAGATCCTGCATGGAGCGTGCTTCATTCTGTATCGCTTCTATGGACTCTGACAGTACCTCTGCATTGGTCGCCCCCCAGCGGTTCAGCATATTCGCATAGCCTTGGATCACCGCTATCGGCGTCCTGAGTTCATGGGAAGCATCGGATACAAACTGCTTCTGACTCTCATAGGAGGTTTCGATCCGGTCAAGCATCGCATTGACCACCGTGGCCAGGTCTTTAAGCTCATTCTTCGTACCCTCCACATTCAACCGTTCACTGTGCAGATTATTGGCGGTCAGGCGGTTTGCGGCGGCAGACATCATCCTTACGGGTTCAAATAGCTTCACATCACTGCGTTTCCCCTTCCGGATAATAAAGATAACCACTGTAAGATAAAGGATCACCATCTTCCACAGAAGGGACAGGAAGCGCTGGTAGCTGCCCGACATATCATATTGGAAGCTGGCATAATATCGAATATCATTTAATGTAAAATCTCTTTTTTCATTAACAATCAGTACATTCTTATCCTTACTTTCAAAATGAATTCCATGAAAAAAAGCTTTGTCTGACTCCGGGAGGAAGGTAATATCATTGTATACCTCTTCTCCGGTCTCCTCATTTCTTACCATCATAGTAATCCCCTGCATATAATAGGGATTCACCAACTCACTTCCGCCCTCATCCTTAATCGAGGCAATTATGTCATTGGCCATCCGGTCAAAATTCTCCTTCTCGGAATACATATACAGAAGGAGGAATCCAATCATGAATACCACTCCATAAACCAACATAAGCCTGAGATAAGCTAAGGATATGCGGAAAGCCATGGACAATCGGAAATTATGCAAAAATGCTTCTTTTCTTTTTCGCAAGGGAAGGATAATTTTTCTCAGTAGATTACGAATCAAGCCAATTATTTTTTCCTTCATCTCATCGGCAGTTTAACCTTATGCCTTCTCTCCTTTAGATTATTCCTTAATGATATAGCCTACGCCCCGTACCGTAGAGATCAGCCGGATGCCATATTTCTCATCTATCTTCTGTCTTAGGTATCGGATATAGACGTCCACCACATTTGTATCCCCAAAATACTCATAATCCCAGACATGATTTAATAGCTGCTCCCTGGTCAGCACTATGTTTTTGTTCCTCAGCATATATTCCAGCAGCTCATATTCCTTCTTTGTAAGCTGCAGCTCATCCTCCCCATAAACCGCACTATGGCTGGTCAGATTAAGCTTCAAATCCCCATACTGCAATATCTCGGTCTTTACTTCCCCTGCATGCTTTTTGCGATTTAGGGCAACACGGATTCGAGCCAGCAGCTCCTCAATGGCAAAAGGCTTCGTCATATAATCATCCGCACCGGTATCCAATCCGGCTACTTTATCGGTTACATCATCCTTCGCGGTCAGCATGATAATCGGAACCTGGGATTCTAAGCGAACCCTCCGGCATACTTCAATGCCGCTGAGTCCGGGCAGCATCAGATCAAGGATAATCAGGTCCACATTCTCTTTCGTCGCCTTCTCCAGCCCGGTCCTGCCATCCCCTGCAAGCAAAACCTCATATCCCTCATGCTTCAGCTCCAGTTCTAAAAACCTTGCTATTTTCAATTCATCTTCTACAATCAATATTTTAGCCATTCCCAAATCCCTCCTGCCCTGTTTGCTTCTCTCATTCCATTGTATCGATAACTTAATCTTTTTTCAATACATGTATATTAAAATTATATTAGAATTCCCGCAGGCCAAGCATATTAAGCCTATGCCCGGAAGTTTATCTCCGGCCTTAAGACGGATAAAAGCCGGAGCTTATATCCGGCTTTTATCCTATCCACTCTATTTTATTACCCTCGCACGCGAGAATCATGCGGCCTTGTGATTAGCAATAACTTTGCTCTATAATATTAAACGAAAGTAGGGATTAAATCTTTCACTAAATATATAATTTTATAAAAAAATTTTTTTACGAAACCTTCACGCCGAATGCGGTCGGCTTTACCGGTAATTTTTGTATCGGACGAAGATTCTTATATAATAAAAACCGGCTCATCTTATGGGTAATTACCCCGATAAACGAGCCGGTTTATAAATAAAATTGTTTTTATAATTAATCTGAATTATTATAATACGCTTTTAACAGCCTTAACTACATTCTCCGTGGTGAAACCGAATTTCTTGAAGAGAATACCTGCAGGAGCGGATGCGCCGAAGCTCTTCATTGTAACTGTGGCTCCGTCAAGGCCTACATACTTGCCCCAGCCGAAATCGGATAAGGCTTCCACTGCCACTCTTGCTCTTACGCTCTTAGGCAGAATGCTTTCCTTATACTCAGAGGACTGTTCTTCAAATAAATCCATGGACGGCATGCTGACAACTCTGACATCCACATTGTCCTTCTGAAGCTCCGCCTGCGCATTTATTGCCAATTCAACCTCGGAACCGCTGGCAATAATAATCGCTTCCGGAATGGATTTCTTAGAAGCCGATACAATATAACCTCCCTTTAAGGCATCCTTGGAGGAACCGGCCAGCTGAGGAAGATTCTGGCGGGTGAGTACAAGCGCCGTAGGTGTCTTCGTGGAGGTGATTGCATAATACCAGGCTGCAATACACTCCGTTGCATCTGCCGGACGGAATACGGTAAAGTTCGGCATCGCACGTAACATTGCTAATTGTTCGATCGGCTCATGGGTAGGTCCGTCTTCTCCGACACCGATACTGTCATGAGTCAGCACATAGGTTACCGGAAGTCCCATCAGAGCCGCCAGTCTTGCCATCGGTTTAATATAATCGCTGAATACGAAGAAGGTTGATACATAAGGTCTCAAGCCGCCATGAAGTGCATGACCGTTACCGATACCTGCCATTGCGAGCTCCCTTACACCGAAGTGAAGATTACGGCCTGCATAATCCTCTTTGGAGAAGTCTCCCATGTCACTCATATAGGTCTTGGTGGAAGGGGCCAGATCCGCAGAACCTCCGAAGAAGTTCGGAAGGATATTCTTAATGCGGTTAATAATCTGACCGGACAGGTTTCTGGTTGCTTCCGGCTTATCCGCATATGCCCAAAAATCATCATTGTCGATTAAGCCGACCGCTGCCTTCTCATCATGATACTGCTCCCAGGCTTCCTTCATCTCCGGGAATTTCCCGCAGTAATCGGCGAAGAGCTTGTTCCATTCCTCTTCATAGCCGGAGAGCTTCTTGCCGATTGCTTTATAGTTATCATAGATTTCCTCCGGTACTTCAAAGGCCGTCTCGGAAGTCCAGCCCAACTTCTCTCTCAATGCCTTAATATTGTCCGCGCCGAGAGGTTCGCCATGGGCGCTTGCCATGCCTTCCCTCGGGCTGCCGAAGCCGATCTTTGTTTTAACGGTAATCATGGAAGGTCTGGTTAAATCTGCCTTCGCAGCTTCAATTGCTGCACCGATCTCCTCCAGATTATTGCCATCCTCAACCACGAGTGTCTGGAAACCAAAGGCTTCAAAACGCTTCTTAACATCCTCGGTGAAGGCGATGTCCGTGCTTCCCTCGATGGAGATCTTGTTGGAATCATATAAAACAATCAGCTTACCCAGGCCTAAGGTACCTGCTAAGGACATGGACTCATAAGTAATACCCTCCATCATGCAGCCGTCGCCGCCAAGTACGAAGGTATAGTGATCCACTACCGGATAATCCGCCTTATTAAATTTGGCGCCAAGATGAGCTTCTGCCATAGCCATACCAACCGCCATAGACATACCTGCTCCTAAAGGTCCCGTAGTAGCTTCAACACCAACGGTATGTCCGAACTCGGGATGTCCGGGGGTTAAGGAATTTTCCTGGCGAAACAGGGATAAATCCTCTGAGGTCAGGCCATAACCAAATAAATGCAGCAGGGAGTAAAGAAGCATTGAGCCATGTCCGCCGGATAAAACGAATCTGTCCCGGTTCGGCCACTTCGGATCAGCCGGATTGTGCTTCATGTGTTTTGCCCATAATTCGTATGCCATTGCCGCAGATCCCAGCGGAAGTCCCGGATGTCCCGAATTGGCTTTCTGGACGCCGTCTGCTGACAGCACTCTGATCGCATTAACTGACATTGTATCAATATTGCTCATGTATATTTCCTCCTTGTAATAAGTAAATAATTTTATATTACTGCCGTATCTCCTGCTCACTTCGCCTTCGCCCATAGCCTGTACCCTCGCGCAGACACAGGAATGGCAGGCCATTCCTGTTATATTGTATCGCATATATTACTAAATATACAATAAAAAGGGAGGTAACGCAACCGTCAATATTCACACATTTTCATATCCTGTGTAAAATTATTGTTCACTTATTAACAAACTCCCCTTATGTATCCGTACCGGTTCCATAAATCGCATTTCAAACTGCTCTACCGGCATGGGTTTCGCATAATAATAGCCTTGGATAATATCGCAGCCGACCGTACACAAAAATTCCACCTGTTCCCTGGTCTCAATACACTCCGCGACCACCTTCATATGAAGATCCTTCGCCATGGATATGGTGTTCCGTATAACCGTCTGACCCCGTTCAACATCATCCGTAATACGGAAGAGTTCTCCGTCCAGCTTCACCACATCCAGCGGCAAATCCTTCAATGAATTGAGCGAAGAATATCCGGCACCGAAGTCATCCATTGAAACCAAAAATCCGTATTCCCGCAGCAGGATCACGGTATCAATCAGCATTTGCTTGTTTTGCAGAAATGCACTCTCTGATAATTCAAGCTCAATCAGCTCATGGGGTATCTGATATTCATCTACGGCATCTTTAATAATTTCTGCCAGGTGAGGGTTTGTAAAATGTATTCTGGATATGTTAACCGATACGGGTAACGGCCGGTATCCCTTGTCCATCCATCCTCTCTGGATGCGGCATACGTTCTTCAGCATATACATGTCCAGTTCGGTTATAAAGCCATTTTTTTCAAAGACCGGAATAAAGAAGCCGGGTGATATCAGCGAACCGCTGCCATTATCCCAGCGAACCAGCGCCTCTGCACCGGTAATTTTCTCCTCAACTGTTGTATATTTGGGTTGGAGGTAAACGACGAACTCCTTGTTTTTCAGAGCATCATGCATCGTTTTTTCAATCTTCTCTTCCTCCAGCAGCCGAATTCTGGATTCATCATCAAAATAGGAAATAATGTCTTCCCCGCTGCCCTTAATCTTGTGTTTGGCAATTCCTGCAAAATCCCCCATCCGGTCGATGGAATCCTTACGTTCCGTAATATAGTAAACACCATAATAGAATTTGACTGTTTTCGTAAACTTTAACTGATGCAGCCGATTATTCAACTCCTTAATCCTGTCATTGACTTCTTCCGGTTCCTGATAGATAAGAAGAATATAGAACTGATCTGCCGAATATCTGGTAAAAGGTTCTCCGGGCTTTATCCATTTCTTTATCAGGTTGTAGATATCCCTTAATACTTCATCCCCCTTTTGATGCCCGAAGGAGTCATTGATTATTTTAAAACGGTTTATATCAAAGTTTACGAGAGCATATTTTTTCTTAAAGAACTGACGGCTGTTCAATATTTTATTGACATCCATTCTGAACTTATACCAATTGTTCCCTCCCGTAACAGGATCCAAATGCAGCATCTGAATTAATTTCTGATTAGATCTTCTCTGATATATAATCAGCATCAGAAACATGATTAAAATACCTGCCAGCATAACCGCCCATAAAATATTGGATATGCGGATAATCCTTTGGGTAACCGGACTGATGATATCTGATTTCCCTATTAGTACGGACCAGTTATTGATACCAAACGGCTTCTGGTACCATACGATATTATTTCTCTTCTCTATTTGGTTATTAAACAATTGTACTTTGTATCCGGGCGGATGTTTGTCCCCCTTCTTATGGAGATATCCGCCGGATATCATTTCTTCATAGTCAAACCGGGCAATGCTATCCTCATTCAGATACGCAATCAGCTCGTTATTTCTGTCCAAAATATAAATGAAATTACTCTCCTTGCCGGCAGAATTAAAGCCCTGATTACCAGACATGTCAAGACAAGCCTTCTGCGTAGATATCAAAGCTCCAAGATATGCTTCGTTATAATAAATCGGAACAGAATATATTAAAACCGGCTTTCCTAAATTATCCTTCCCGCCGGTAATACTAATACCACCCCGCATCGTATTTAAGAAAAAAGCCTCTTCTGAATAGTCCACATCAATCCCGGCCGAATTTATCCCCTTCCCGTCAGCACCCACAATCGACAGCCGGTGGTAATTGCCGCCCCTAGAAAGAAGGATCAGGTATTCTACCATTTCTTTTCTGCTCAATTTTCCGGACCGGCTGATTAATTGTGCCGAAGTCCGTAATTCATTGCATTTATCATCAATGTCTTTTCGCAGCATCGCTGTGGTTTCTTCGGATATAATATCATAGGAATTAACCGTACTGTCATAGCTTTCCTGGACCAGCTTATTCATTTGATACATTCCGAAAAATAAGGAAATCACGGTGCCTGCTATGGCAAAAAGAACCAACGGTACAATTCTGTTCTTTGGTGTTGTAACCCTCATTTGCGCCTCCTGAAAGTAACCTTTTTTGAACGCAGCCTGTTCGGCCCAGCCCACTTCATTTTATTACTATCATGATACACTAGCTTATCCTATGGTTTGGTTATAAGAGCATCCACTTCCTGATCCGATGGCTCCTCGAACTTTTGATCCAATCTCTGTCTCAGGGCTTCCTCAATAATATAAACTCTTCCTGGCCTTCTCG
Source organism: Bacillota bacterium (assembly GCA_023423335.1). Classification (GTDB taxonomy): domain Bacteria; phylum Bacillota; class Clostridia; order Lachnospirales; family Lachnospiraceae; genus Mobilitalea. The sequence continues at coordinate 116,061 of JAFAFU010000033.1, forward strand.
TTTTTAATTCGGAAAGCAGTCTTGCATTTCTGCTCTCCAGCTGTTTCAAGCGCTTTTCCTCCGGAATACGGATATAATGGAGTTCTGCCGGTATTCCCCGCCTCTTGAAATATTCTTTCGCTTCTTCCCGTTCCGTCCGAGACCAATATCCGAAATCTATGATTACATCCAATCCCTTGGGAAGTATCTGTTCCGATAGCTTATAAAAATATCTTTCACACCTTAATGCCATATCATCATGATGTTCTCCAAGACACGAATCGGATAACATAAGCATCAAATCATCCACGGATAGAATGACCCCATTATTCTTATCTCTTAGCTGATTTGCATAAAATGTTTTGCCGCTTGCGATCTTGCCGCATAATATAATGACCTTTGCCATGGTTCCTTCCTTTCCGTTACATAAAGAGTTCCGACTTCTTTTATCACAGATTGTATGTAATTAATCCTTATGCCCCGTCATTCTCCTAAGTGCAAATACAATAATCGGTACAAACACCAACTGAATTAATATTCCGGGGATTCCTGCCGCAGTAGCTCCAATGATAGAAAGCGGCTTTGGAAGTTTTTCCAGTCCCATTAAATTACCGGCAACAAAAAGAGCTGTTCCATACACTATTCGGCCCACAATCATAGATAAAAGCAAGCCGATATAAATCATGATATTATGTCCGCATATCTTTATTCTTGAATTATCCGAGGTAAACAGTCCGGAGAAAAAACCATAAGCTCCAAGCTCACAAGCCATTATTAAATTCATAGGAAAAAAAGGCATACCAAATAAAGAATTCAGCAAGGGCGTTAAAAATCCTATTCCCAGTCCGTAATATTTTCCCAGGAATACCCCTGAAATAAACACACTTAAGTGCATAGGCAAAAACATCTTTCCGAACTCGGATATTCCAAAGGAATGGAAGATCCATGGAATCACCACACCCATTGCTAATAGCAGTCCGCCTGTTGTCAGTTTCATTACATAATTACCAGATTTCATTTTCATAAAAGATCCTTTCATTTACTTATGTCATTTCGCTTAGATGTTTATTATATAAATTTATATCTCCAAAATTTCTGAGAATACTTCACCCAGTCCGGCCTGAATTAGCAGAGCTGCATCTTTATCATAAGGTGTAACCGATTTATTAATAAGAACCATGCGGTTTCCCCGATAATAACGAACTAAACCCGCAGCCGGATAAACACTTAAGGAGGTGCCGCCTATAATCAAAAGTTCTGCTTGAGATAACAGGCTCGCTGATGCAGATAAAACCTCCTGATCAAGCCCCTCCTCATAGAGGACAACGTCCGGTTTAATGATACCTCCGCAATCACAGCAGGGAATGGCCTCCGCTGTCAAAACCATCTCCAGTGGGTAAAATCGGCCGCACTTCATGCAATAATTTCTATAAACCGACCCATGGAGCTCGTATACCTTCCTGCTTCCTGCCTTTTGGTGTAATCCATCAATATTCTGTGTAATAATACCCTTAAGCTTTCCCTGATCTTCCAGTCTCGTAAGTGCAGTATGGGTGATGTTTGGTTTTGCATCGATATACACCATCTTATCCCGGTAAAAATTGTAGAATTCCCGAGGTTTGTCCATGAAAAAGGAATGGCTAAGAATTACCTCTGGCGGAACGCTGTATTTTGTATGATATAATCCGTCGACACTTCTAAAATCAGGAATTCCGCTCTCGGTTGATACGCCTGCTCCTCCGAAAAATACAATATGATTACTTTCCTTAACCCAGCTCTTAAACGTTTTGATTGTTTCCTTTGGCATGACACTTCTCCACGATATAGGGTGCGATGGATTTTAAGTCACCATATATATAATGATAATGAGATTTTTCATTATGTCAACTGTTTAATTAAATATCTTAATTAATTATGGCATAATTTGTATAAAAATTCATTTGTGCCTTGGATAATGAGTTTCTGGATTCTTGCTGCATAAAGGCACTAAAAAAACGACCCTTTTAGGTCGTTTTTAATGAGACATCGGGGATTTGAACCCCGGACACCTTGATTAAAAGTCAAGTGCTCTACCGACTGAGCTAATATCTCATAAAGCAAAATGCCCAGAGCCGGAATTGAACCAGCGACACGAGGATTTTCAGTCCTCTGCTCTACCAACTGAGCTATCTGGGCAAGGTCAACTTCGTTGGCCTTCAGAAGTTGGAATTCTCCCTGTCTTCTTGGGTAAACGAAACTATTTAATTTACATACAAGCTAATCTGTTCTAATGATTTACTTGTCTTTCATTGCGGGGATAGGATTTGAACCTATGACCTTCGGGTTATGAGCCCGACGAGCTTCCAGACTGCTCCACCCCGCGGCACCGTTTTTTTAAGTCCGCTGTTAAGCTTTCCTATGAACTTAAATGGCTTACGCCAATGGATGGGGAAGGATTCGAACCTTCGAAAGCGTCGCTAACAGATTTACAGTCTGCCCCCTTTGGCCACTCGGGAACCCATCCAAATTGATTTATTTACAACAACTTATTGTGAAGATCATTGTTGAAGCCGATGATCGGACTCGAACCGATAACCTGCTGATTACAAGTCAGCTGCTCTGCCAATTGAGCCACATCGGCATATTCCATAAAAAGTACTTACGGAGTGGGACCTATAGGGCTCGAACCTATGACCCTCTGCTTGTAAGGCAGATGCTCTCCCAGCTGAGCTAAGATCCCATGGGATTATTATGTACAGAGGATGGTATTTCAATCCTTGTAAATAATGTTTTACTTTTGTAAGCCGATGCAAAGCAAAGACTTTACGACCCAGAAGGGACTCGAACCCTCGACCTCCGCCGTGACAGGGCGGCGCTCTAACCAACTGAGCCACTGGGCCTTATTGACAAAACCCTACACACGAAAATGAATCCATCCAGGCAGTCCATCCGTTCCCGGATCTCCCGCTTCCTCTGTACCACCTTTTCAGGTCAAGCCCTCGACCGATTAGTAACAGTCAACTCCATGTGTTGCCACACTTCCATCTCTGTCCTATCTACCTGATCGT
>JAFAFU010000057.1 GCA_023423335.1 Bacillota bacterium
ATGGAGTTGACTGTTACTAATCGGTCGAGGGCTTGACCTGAAAAGGTGGTACAGAGGAAGCGGGAGATCCGGGAACGGATGGACTGCCTGGATGGATTCATTTTCGTGTGTAGGTTTTTGTCAATAATTGAATAGGTAAACCAGAAGCCTGAAGCAAATGCTTTGGGTTTTTTGTTGTATAATTTGACATAATATCTTCACTGTATTATCATGAATGTATAAAATTAACATGAGAAGCCCGCCTATAGAGGACTTAACATAGAAGGGGATATAAATGCCTAATATTGAATTGACAAATATGTGTATGATATATGATACGATGAAGGGAAAGGTACTGGTACAGGAGAGAAAGAAAAGCTGGAAAGGGATATCCTTTCCGGGTGGGCATGTTGAAGACGGTGAAAGTATTATTCAATCGGTGAAAAGAGAGATAAAGGAAGAGACAGGACTTATTATTGATAGTTTAAAATCCTGTGGAATAGTGTATTGGTATAATACTGATACCGGAGAAAAATATTTTGTATTCAATTATAAAACAGATACGTATCGTGGGACATTAATAGATGAAACAGAGGAAGGAAAGGTGTTTTGGGTCGATATTGATCAATTGCCTTACCTTAACCTTTCAAGCGGTTTTAAAGAACGATTGCCAATGTTTTTTGAAGATACATATAATGAGGCTTTTGGGACATGGAGCAAAAATGGAAGCGACGGGCTGGTCATGATATAATCATTACAGTTTAACAAGCTATTGCCATTATTATTTGCTTTATTGATGAAATTATGGAGGAACTAAATCAATGATATATTATCATGACGGTATTATAACCGTACGTTCCATGAAAGAAAATGATTCCCGGATAATATATGAAGAGTTACTAAAACAGAATTGGCACCCATCCGTTAAGACCTATGAGAATTATTTTGAAGAGCAGGAACGAAATCAAAGATATGTATTTATTGCTGAATATGAAGGTAATATTGCAGGATTTACGACATTACTTCCCGATGCATCTTCCGGACCATTTGCAAATAAGGGAATACCGGAAATTGTAGATTTTAATGTATTGGAAAAATATCAGAAAAAAGGAATTGGTAATAAGATTCTTGACGTAACAGAGAGAGCGGCATCAGGGATAAGCGATGTAGTTTCACTTGGAGTGGGCTTACATTATGGTTATGGTTCTGCACAGAGAATTTATGTAAAAAGAGGTTACATACCGGATGGATCAGGCGTATGGTATAAGAGCAAGCAGTTGGAACAATATTGTGATTGCTGCAACGATGATGATTTAGTATTATATTTTTCAAAAAAGTTGTCATAGAAAATATTGCATCAAAGCTATTATCACCGTTAACATTATGGAGATAAAATTCATGGAATATAATAAAGAATTTTGGAATGCATTAGATATTCTTGTTCGGCAATCAGAGATTATAATTGACAGACCCAAAGGTACAGTACATCCCAGATATCCGGAATTTCTGTATGAAGTGGATTATGGCTATCTAAAGGATACATCTTCGATGGACGGGAGCGGGATAGATGTCTGGAGAGGAACAGACATTAATCAAATTATTGATGCTGTAATGTGTATAATAGATTTAACAAAAAGAGATTCTGAAATTAAAATACTGATTGGGTGTACGGAAGATGAAAAAAAAACGATTTATCGTATTCATAACAATTCACCGTATATGAAAGGTGTTTTGATCAGAAGAACCAGAGAATAATTACGAGTATGCCACAATAGCACCATTAAAATCCGTGGAGAATTCGTATGAGGGACTATATAAAATGGATAAGAAGTAAGGTAGGAAATGAGAATATTATCTTGGGTTTTCAGGAGTATGTATTACGAATGGAAGTTTTGCTTCAAAAACGGAGTAATTCTGAGAATATCTGGGGATTTTCCGGAGATAGGAGAATCTATTGAAGAAACAGTATGTGGAGGTTGACAATGAAAAAATTTTTAAATTTAATTACTATCTTTGGTTTAATTATCACCTTTTTTACCGGTTGTGATTCCACGACCACAATAAATGAGGCACTTAAAAATGTAAATATTGAAGTTGATAAAATAGTCCACACAGACAGTTTCGGTGAAATTATAATAGCCTTTTATCAGGATAAGGAATCAGATCATCAAATGGTTGGCTTATTCCAGAAAGACAAGGATAATATTGATTTTATTATTCAGTTAGATTTACAGGAGGATATCACCATGGACGAGGAATTAACGGCCAGGGCATATTTGCAGGATAAGACGAAAGCTCTTCCCGAATTCTCTTTTCAATTTGGTGTGATAAGGAACAGTCAGATTAAGAATGTCAGTCTTCATATGACAGATAATACAGATTTCGAGGACAGATATGCAAAAGTAATTGAGATAGATGGATTACGGGTATGGTATTCATTTATTGATGCAAAGAGGATATTCAATATTCATCAGGGTATATCAAATGAAGGCGAAATTATTTTTAGTAATAGTGTGAATTAGTCATTATATAAAATGAAAACATCATGAGATGGAAGAAGATATAGAAACAGATGAAAAAGTTCAAATAGTAAAAACTTTTATTAAAAATGAATGCTGTTAAAATATAATAGTATATCTATGTTTTAGCATGACACTGCACCGAGTTGGGAAGAGGAGCTTAGTTTGGAGGAATTGATAACCCAAAAAGAAAAAGCCAATATAGTCCGGTCGGAAAGGAACATAAAATGAATGCTGATTTTTGGAATGATAAGGCTGAGTGGCTTAAAACTATTCGGACAGGCTGGTTAAATGAAGATTATATTCAATTTCTTATTGAAAAGGTTTGGCGGATCAATAAGCCGGTTAATATAGTCGATTTCGGCTGCGGATTTGGCTATGTCGGACTGATTTTCTTACCCTTGTTACCAAAGGGAAGTACATATACCGGAATTGATATTTCTGAGAATCTTATTAAAGAAGCGAAAAGTATCTTTCAGGATTCGGGGTATGATATCAATTTTATACAAGTAGATTTAAATGAATATCAACCTGTATGTAAATATGATATCGCTATATCGCAAGCGGTTTTAAGACATATTCCCAATGCCGAGACTATTTTAGGCAAAATGATAAAATCCGTATTAACTGGCGGTTTCGTAATATGCATGGAAACGGATTTGGAATTAGAAAAGGCAGGTTTGTATTTTAAAGGAATGAATTATGGCGAACTTGGTATAACCGCCCTAATGCGCAAGCTCTGGGAGAAAGAGCTCAGTAATGGCGGACGAGATTACAGATTTGCAATTAAAATCCCGGCTCTTATGCAGGAGTATGGATTACATGACGTAGGAGTCAGGATGAACGATAGCGTATATTTTATTCATCCGAACAATCCCAATTATATTCAAGAACTTGAAACCCTTTCTTCTGCCTGGGGCTGGAGGTCGCCATTAACGGAGGAAGATAGAGATACCTTTGTAAATTCGTTAATGAGCAAAGGCCTGGACGAAAATGAGGCAGAAGCTTATTTTAGAGGTGAGCAAAAAATAAGAGAATACATGTCGCAAAAGAATACCGCTTCTGTTGTAAAAGCGCCGTGCACCTTGATATCGTATGGAATTAGGTAATATAAAAAGGGATTCTATATGATAACCAGTTTCAACTTTTCACTAAAGAGAGGGAGCGCTATGAATGTATCAAAGTCAATTGATTTTCTGCTCGATAATGCCGGCGATGTCATTAAATACCGGCTGCATAAAGAAATCTTAAAGGATTTGTCAAAATGTGAAGAAGAAAATCTGCTGGAGCGGGTAAAGCAGACGCCTTATTACAAGCTTATTAAATCCTATGTTAAGCCAAATGGTTATATAGGGATTGGCATGCACTCCTGGGAAAAATTTAAGGAAACACCTTTGCAGGATGGTGAATCAGCGGCGAGGCTGCTTTCGAATTATTCTATTCCGAAGGACAGCCCCATTGTGAAAAACTATATTGCAGCAATAAGAAATGAAAAAGTGCTGGAAGATGAATTTTCCTATTATAATCCTGAAATTGCACGATTTCAAAACAGATATCTGGGCCTGAAAAACGGCGGCGGACTGATGACCCTTATCTATACGATGCAAGCGCTTCTGGGGTATGGCGACGATAATGAAGAAGTTAAGTCTTTTGCTGATATATCATATCATGCCTTTGAAAGCATGCTGACGATATCATCCATGGAGGATATTACGAAATTTAACCCGAATTTGCGGAAGAAATACAATTACCCTTATGTGGAGGAGGATGTTTATTTACCCTGTTCCTACCATCTTACAATGCTCAGCCGTACTGCTTCCTGGAGAAATAATGACAGCATTAAAAATATGGCGGAGGCAATTAATCATATGAATAGGATTATGAAGGATGATAATAATGTCTTTGTAAAAATAGGGAGTAAATATTACGTTCCGCTTTGGGCATTTGTCAGGCCGTTCAAAGAGTTCAATATAAATAATCATCATACTGTCATGCGAAGGACACTGACTGAAATTGCGATGCTGGGTATCGGCGACAGAGTAGAGGTCATTAAGCGTTCGGCAGACAATGTAAAGGATGCTATATCACTAGACGGTATTTTACGGGTGAATTTTACAAGTTCTTATCAGAAGAAAAGATTCATTGATAATTTCCGCTATCCGGGACCCTATAGTGAAGTGGGTCTGGAGACCGATTATAAAAAAGAAGTGTCAATTTGGTGCGATTTAACTTTTTGGGCAGTTCAATTTTTGTACATACTTGAACAGAACAAGGGGAAAGAAAATACCCATCGATAAGGCATCGTGGAGGATAATGTGAACAAAAAGCATGTTCACACAGAAAGAACTGCAAAGTTCGCCCAGAAGGGCTCACTCCTTGTTCTTTCGGGTGCTGGTGATGCTGCGAAGCAGCATCGTGGAGGATAGTGTGGAATATTTAATAGGAAAACAGATAGGGGCAGGAGGGACTTCCACAGTATATGAGTGGGGCAATCATGAAGTAATCAAAATCTTTAAGCCCCATATGTCGGAGGATGCAATTACCTATGAAGAATACATTGGGACGATACTGAATAAATTTGCACTGGAAATACCACGATTTATCAGATCCATTGAAATGGACGGAAAGAAAGCATTAATTTATGAACGGGTGAACGGAAGTGTTTTACTGGACTCGATATTCGAAGGAGGCGGTCAACCCGACATGGCATACAGGTATGCAAAAATGCATCATGATATACATAGATGCAGCATAACGGAGCTGCCTTCCCAATATGAATTTCTGAAACGCAGGGTTGTAGAAATGAAGCCCGCTCTGGGTGATAAAGCTGAAAAGCTGCTTGATCTGCTTGACAGTATTCCGGATGATATTAAACTGTGCCATGGCGATTACCAGCCTTTGAATATTCTGACCTGTAACGGAAAGTATATTGCAATTGACTGGAACGATGCCTGTTTCGGAAATCCTGTACTGGATGTGGCATGGAGTTACCAGACCTTGAATTCGCCTGCAATTCGGTTTCATTTTGATGAAACTGTGGCAAATCTGGCAATTGCATTATCCAGGGAGTACCTTATGCATTACAGTAAGCTGTCGGGTATTGATGAAGGTCAGATTATCAGGTGCCTTCCAATTGTAGCAGCCCGCAGGCTGTATGATAATAATCTGAATGAAAATGATATATCAAGATGGGAGCATGATTGGTTAATGGATAATATAGCAAAAGCATGAGGACAGAAGAGACAATAGCGTATAGAACGCGGTTAAGACAGTGATAAGAGAAACAAGGAGGAATAACATGAAAAAAGGATTAGGAGCAACGATTAAGAATTCGGCATTATTATACTGCGTAATTTTTACGGTGACAACAATAGCTGATAATATTTTGCAATTAAGTCAGGGGCAGGTGGCCGACTCAAACTATCATATTATTAATCGGGCAGTGGTTGTATTAATCGCAGTATTAACGATTACATTATTCGATAAATTCAGGTTAAAGAGTAAATTAATTTCGCACTTAGCATCCTATGCCATCTCGATGACTGTAGTATTCGCTTATGTCTGGGTTACCGGTTTCTTTGATCCCCTTAGTCCCGGGGCGTATCAAGGCATTTTTGTTACATTTACATCACTTACTATTATGATCTCCATATTAATCGAAGTAAAAGACCGTACCATAAGAAAAAGGCGCAGAGGCCAGGGAGGGGATACCAATCAGAATCAGAGCGATACAGTATGAAGCTCTTCTCGGGGCGTCAAGATAAATAAGAACAAGCGATTGAAGCCTTAAGTGATATACTTAGGGCTTCTTTTTATGAAATCATTTAAATTTATAAAAAGGTGTTGACAAATGGCATCATATGGTATATATTATAGACCGACGGTCGGTCGATACATAATTCATAATGGAGGCTATGGAAACCTATGCGAATATCAAAGGAGCATGATGTACGGCGTAACGAGATTCTTGATAAAGCGGCATATTTATTTGAAGTGAATGGATATAACAGGACGACAATTAATGATATCCTTCGGGAGGTAGGCATTGCTAAGGGAACCTTCTATTATTACTTTAAATCGAAAGTCGAAGTCATGGATGCCATCATAGAGCGGTATCTGGAGATAGGCCTGGAACGTGCCGAAGCGGTGAAGGGACAGAAGAGTTTATCACCTACTGAAAAGCTTTTGCAGGTCATTCTTGCTTTACGGATGGGTGGGCCGGACAACGGGGTCATTGAAGAGCTTCATAATCCGGAAAATGCATTGATGCATCAAAAATCATTAACAGGGATTGTTACCGGACTTACTCCGGTTTTGACAGATATTGTGAAGGAAGGCATTGCACTGGGTGATTTCAACACTCCGTTTCCTGCCCAGACAATACAGATCATATTGGCGGCCAGTGTCACATTGATGGATGAAGGGATATTTCATTTTACGAGGGAGGAACAGCTTCATCTGATGCAGGCAATTGTGCATTCCTTTGAGACACTGTTAGGAGCAGAGAAGGGAAGCTTTGAGTTTGGACTACAGGTATTAACAGAGAGAATGTAGGAGATAGAGGTTATTATGGTTAAAGGGCACAAGAACTTTTATAAATTTTTAATTATATGGATCGGTGAATTTGTATCCAGTATAGGAAGCGGACTGACCGCCTTTACACTGGGTGTATATGTATTTCAGACTACAGGAAGCGCAGCAGCAGTATCTCTTACAACACTTTTTGCATTTCTTCCGACGATACTGCTTAATCCGGTGGGTGGAGTGCTGGCTGACCGATTTGACCGAAGGCTTATGATGATCTGCGGGGATTTATTCTCAGCCTTTGGTCTGGTCTATATGCTGATTTGCTTCCGGTCCGGCAGCCTTGAACCCTGGCAAATCTATATCGGAGTAACCATCAGTGCTGTATTCGTAGCCCTGCTGGAGCCGGCTTATAAAGCAACGGTTACAGATCTGCTGACCAAAGAGGATTATGCGAAAGCAAGTGGGATGATGCAGATGGCAGCCTCCTCTAAGTATCTCTTTTCTCCGCTGATTGGCGGTTTTCTGCTGGGATTTACGGATATCAGTACGATACTGATCCTTGATATATCTACCTTAGCAGTTACTGTAATCATAGTAGCCATAATAAGAAAGAAAATACCTTCAAGAAAGAAACAGGCAGAGAAGCTTATGCTGCTTCAGGGCTTGAAGGAAGGCTGGAGGGCGGTAACGGAGGACAGGGGCGTATTGGCTATTGTTATTTTAATGTCTGTCGCAACCTTTTATATCGGCTTCCTGCAGATATTGATTTCCCCTATGATATTGTCTTTTGCGGACGCTAAAGTACTGGGAATGATAGAATCAATCAGTGCGGTCGGAATGCTGGTCGGAAGCATTATAATTGGGATATCTCATTTAAGGCATTATGTAACTACCCTGGCAGCAGGCTTTTGCTTTGCAGGATTATTTATCGACCTGCTTGGAATGTCCACTAATCTTATCCTGATCACGATTTCCGGAGTTTTGTTCTTTGCGTCACTTCCGTTTATTAATACCAGTGCCGATGTGATGGTAAGGTGTAAGATACCAAATGAATTGCAGGGAAGGGCCTGGGGGCTGATCAGTGTCTTATCTC
>JAFAFU010000012.1 GCA_023423335.1 Bacillota bacterium
GGGTGTAAGAGTGAAAGAAAAATCACTTTCACTCGGAAAGAACCCGCCAAGCGGCTTCTTTCATCAGCTTTTGTGATGGCGCCAAGCTCCATAATGGAGGTATATATGCAGAATAAATACGACGAGGATATATTTTTTGAGAAATACAGTAATATGGACCGCTCAAAAAAAGGTTTGGCTGGTGCCGGGGAGTGGTATGAATTCAAAAATATGCTGCCGGATTTTCAAGGGAAAAAGGTGCTGGATTTGGGCTGCGGCTATGGATGGCATTGCCGGTATGCCATTGAGAAGGGCGCGGACTCCGTAGTAGGAATTGATATATCAGAAAAGATGCTGGGGGAAGCGAGAAGCAAAACCGTTTCTGAGAAAATACATTATCTCTGTATGCCGATTGAGAATATTGATTTTCCGGAGGATTCCTTTGATATTGCGGTTAGTTCTCTGGCATTACACTATATTGAAGCTTTTGACGAAGTAATATACAAAGTATGGCGATGCCTCCGCAGAGGCGGTGATTTCGTGTTCTCCGTAGAACATCCGATTTTTACAGCAGAGGGACGGCAGGAATGGTATTATGATCAGGATGGCGGCCGGATGCATTGGCCGGTAGACCGATATTTTTATGAAGGGAAGCGAAGGGCGGTCTTCCTGGATGAGGAGGTTATAAAGTATCACAGGACACTGACAACATATGTTAATAATCTGATCAAAGCAGGCTTTGAGATCTTAAGCCTTGTGGAGCCTAAGCCGGAGGAACGATTTCTTGATTTGGTTCCCGGAATGCATGAGGAGCTGCGCAGACCGATGATGCTGTTAATCGCAGCAAGAAAACTACAGTGAAAATCCCAGGGAGGAAGAATTGACAAAATGAAAACACAAGAGGCGCCTTATACTTCTCATAATACGCCTCTTGTTCTTTTATTATTGTGCGACAGCCCCCGCACTTTGATAAGTCACCAGGCCATCTGATCCGGGTATTTATTCGGTAAATTCTGAGATCCGGAAGGTGGTATTTTTAAGGCCGTGATAGTAATTACCCCACTCTGAAGTGAATTTGAGGATACAATAATCTTCATCATCAATACCCTTTGGATAGTATATATCAAAGCCATCGCGCCAGAGCATTTCACGATGGTAACGGTCGGTACATACTTCCATCGTCCCAACCAGCATAAGGCCCATAAAATGAGCTGCATCGAAAAAATAGATACATGCTTTAGGATTTTTTAAGAACTGCTGAGTACGTTTTGCTGAATAGTTCGTTGAAATATAATGGGTCACCAGTCCGTCATGTTGAAGCATAAGGACAGCTTTTGTATTCGGGTATCCCATTTCGTCCACGGATGATATTTGAAAAACCTTTGCCTCCTCAACCAGGGATGCAATTTCTTTTTTTAGAATATCGTTCATTTAATTTACCTCCATCAGATTTTTTTGGATGCGTTCCAGCATTTTTTCGAATGACGTAATTTCTTCCTGACTAAAATCTTTGTAGAATATCCTGCCCATGATGTCGGACACTTTGTCATATTTTTCGTTTAATTCCTTTGCCTTGTCTGTCAGAACGATTTTAATCTGCCGTCTGTCCTCTTTATCATATGTCCGGATAAGAAAACCGCTGCTTTCCATGCGATCGAGCATTCCGGTCAGAGTAGTTTTTGCCAAGCCTGTACGGCGGGACAATTCCACAATCGGAAGATGATCCTCCTGCCATAATATATAAAGAATTCGGCCTTGAGCTCCGTTGAACTCTTCAATTCCGTAATCCTGAAGCAAGGCATCAAAGACTCTTCCCTGAATTTGCTTGATTTGCGATATTAAGAATCCACCATTTGTTTTTGTCATATACATCTCGCAACCTTTCTATATAGAATTGTACTATATAGTACTATATGTGTCAAGAAATATTTATCTGTATTTACCGGACGTTCCGGCACTTTCTTACTGGTTCCTCCTACCACTTGTTGATATGTATCTTATCCTTGATATTATATCCCTTTTGAAGATTCCAGGCTGCATTCTCTGCAGGATAGCCGATTGCCAGTAAGCAGGGAAGGATATAATTATCCGGGTGCTTCAGACAGTCACGGATATAAGCTGATTCCTTGTCAGAGGGAATCCGCAAGGCGGCATATAAGCCTTCTGCAGTGGCTGCCAGCAGGATATTCTCGATACAGCACCAAATGGAGGCAAATCCATTCAGGGAGCTGAGGCCATCCGGTTTTAGTAAGGGATAATCCTGCTTGAAGAAGGGAAGGACCAGACAGCTGGCATGATAAAGCATAAAAAACTGTTTTGGGATTGCGTCAAGATACATCGCCCTTTGGCACTCATCGGTCATTTTCCAGGTATCGAGAATTCTCTCCACTTTCTTCCCGGTGATGCGTGCCGGCATTTTCTCCAGCAGCTTTAACCGTTCCTCTTTATCGGGCATTACAACAAATTCCCAATTACGCATATGGTCATTGGTCGGGGCTTTCATACCGGCATCGAGAATCCTCTCAATCAATTCCATAGGAATCTCTTTGTCAGTAAAATCACGGATCGTTCGTCTCTGATAGATCGCGGTATAGATATCCATAGCTTCCTCCTATTCTTACATATATAGCATATTTAATAGCATAGTACCATATTATGACAGAGATGAAAAGTCGAAAAATATATGTAAATACATTGACTGTAGCGTTGTTATAATTGACCGGGCAGGAAAGAAGAGATATAATCCATAATAGCAGCAGTTACTATAATCAGTAGTAACTGAGAGCGTTTGGTTATTTCACAGGATTTGTGTAAACGAGAGTATAGAGCTATCGTTGTATCGGAAGTAATAATAAAGCGGAAAGGATATTTATGGTGATAAAGAATATACTGTGTTTTGGTGATTCGAATACCTATGGGTTTATAGCCGGGGCAGGTGGAAGATATGATGCGAATACCAGATGGACAAGGCTGCTCCAGAAGCATTTGGGAGATTCCTATTATGTGATAGAGGAAGGATTAAACGGCAGAACTACGGCTTTTGATGACCCGGATAAAAAATTTATGAACGGCAGTGAATACCTTGAGATGTGCGTCGCTGCCCATAGGCCGCTGGATCTGGTAATCCTGATGCTTGGCACCAACGACACGAAGGAACGGTATCAGGCGGAACCGGAAGATATCGCGGGAGGTTTAGAAACTCTGCTCCGGATATTAAGAAATCCGGAAATTTATAATAAGGATATACTGATTATAGCACCAATTCACATCAGTGAGAGCATACTGAAGTCCGAATATTGCGAATCCTTTCATGGACTTGAGGGTGCGGAAAAATCCAAAAAGCTGGCTCCGGAATACTCCAGATTAGCAAAAGAGTATCATTGCTTCTTTATGGATGCGGCTTTCTATGCGGCCGCGGATGAAACGGATGCCATCCACCTGGATGCCAAAGGACATGAAGCCCTGGCAGAGGCCCTTTATCATAAAATCAAGGAGATCTTTCAAGTATAGGCTCTATCCTTCTATTCAATATGCTTAATCGGAAAGCTGAAGGTTGCCCCCTGCTCGAACTGCGCGATATATAAACCGCCGCGGCAGGAGTAATCCTCAACAAATTCAGGATGCTTACGGAAAAACAAATCTTTTGCACCTTCGAAAATGATAGAGGGATCATCGTTGTTGATCTGCTTCTGGTAAAACCTCACCCACAAGCCGGAGGGCATAACTGCATTGATAAGCAGAGCAGGGATCTGGTCAAAATCACTGACAAGCCGCCCGAAAATACTGCCGGATTGCCCATCGGCATTATGACAGCCGAAGGAATAATATTGGCGCTCGTCTAAACATCCCGCAGCTTTCCAGTCGATGGTATTTTCAATATTAAACAGATTCCACATGCAGGAATCATTCTCACCGAAGCAACCGATCACCTTCAATTCAGGAAGCATAACGATTTCCCAGCCCACCTGTTCAAACTTTTCCTCCTCCGTCTTTGGAGCTTTGACCGGTTCATAGGCTGCGGTCATGTCACCGGACGAATCAAACAGCCGGAAAGGCATCGAAGTAATATCATAGCATAACCCGGTTTTATTTCGGAATTCGGAAGAGGCCAGATAACAGAGGGATTGTTTTGGATTGGAGGTAATATTATTTCTCCCGGCGGCATTTCTTGATACTTTACCGTAGCGGGCGGCGGGGCAGGTCAAGGTTACGGTATTCGGAGGCAGGAAATCAGGGAGGGAATCGAAGCTGTCTACCTCAATCCCAATGACATAGGTGAATTCAATCCCGGATTTTAAACGGCTGACTGCGGCGATATATTCGCCCGGGTGCTTCGGCTTCAACAGATCCTCAAGGAGCTTACAGGTTCCGTCTTTAATCAGTCGGACAACGGAACGGATAGCATCATCACCGCTATTGGGAGTAAGCTCAATCCTTACACCCACGATTTTTATCTCCGGTTTATCAACGATGGAACAAAAATCATTAATCTGCTCTACAAGAAGCTCGTCAGGAAAGCCGACGAACATCTGCTCCTTTGCCAAATCAAGAATAACCGGCTTGTCCTTAGGCCGGTAACTTTCCGTATTAGTGGGGGTTATTCTTCTGGCAGTATCCATATACATTCATCCTTTCATCTCTATGATGGTAATAGCATACGATTAATTTCCTGCTTTGTATTATCCGTTTATAACATGATTTAGCAGGATATAGGTTTTGGAGGTGATATGTTCCCGGCGAAAGCCTCTGTCTGTTTCATAGAGTGTAAAGGGAGCTGCCGCCATGTCCCTCACAAATCCGTTCTCAGACAGCCAGGACATAAGCATTCGAATATAAACACTGCTGTCACCGCAGCAGTCACCCTCCAGCACGGCATAGAATCCTGCGGGTAGAGAAAGAGTTTCCAGGCAGCAGCTTTCCGGCAGGTGCAGTATTTTATCCAGTGTAATTCCGCAGGTATACCCCATATCATCCTTTGAGACATAGAACCGTTTTATTGCTCTGATTAGAAAGGGATAATGGCTTGAAAGAAAATCCAATACTGCTTTCGAAGCATTCTCCTCCGCATTTTCCCCGGTTTTCCGGGATAACAAAAAACGCATATCATCACATTGCTGCAGACAGATGCGGTTGTAATCTGCCCGCTTTTTTACCGGAAGATATAAAACCAGTTTATGAGTCTTACCGTCCCTTCTTAAATATTCCTCGAAATAGGGCAGGTCGGAAGGTGCAAACATGCTGGCTTTCAACCAGTCGGTATACAGATAGTCCCAGGCGGAACTTATGGCCTCATCAAGATTTTTTACTGTAGTCTTGGCGAAGACGGAAGGGTACGATGGAATAAGCTTGACCGGTTGAAAAAAAACTTCTTTTAGTATATGATAGGCTTTCGGATGGTATTCGATAAACAACTCATAACAGAATTGACTATCCTCCTGCTTTCCATCTCGTCCGAAGATCCGTCCGGAATAGTCCGGTAACAGGGATACCAGATACTCCAAAGCCCTATGTTCTATTCCTTGCAGCTGGCGATGGTAAAACTTGATCTCCATGGTCCGTGGCATAGTATCTGTGGCAACTGTAATTTGGTGCTTGTTTTCACAGAAAAACATGGGAAAGTAAAAATGACTTTCGCTGTGTTTATATTCCAGGGGCGTGAGACCGGTTGCCCCCTTGACACACTTACAGAATGCCTGCTGTGAGCTGTAACCGTATCCGTAAGCAATGTCTGCCAGACTCATATCAGAGTACTTCACAACAGCCAATGCATTGGAAAGTCTTCTTTTTCTTATATACTCCTTCACGGAATGCCCGGTCGTATTATAGAAATCCCGGTAAAGCTGCATCGCCGAGATGTAGTTACCCGAGGCCAGGTCATTAATTTGAAATGGAGTCGTCAGGTTATCCTCAATATACCTTAACAGCTCATTCATATATGACATATTCTTCATAGGACAAGCTCCTTAAAAAAGCTGGCAGTTTATGCCAGCTTTTGTCCGCAGTTCGGGCAGAAATTCGATTCACCGGTTTTCTGTCCGCAATTCGGACAGAAGTTTGGTTTAATATCCGGCTGGCTGGCCGGAGCATTTGGCTGACCCCCGGTCTGATTTATGTTCTGCATCATTTGGTTCGCATAGGCCATGCCCATCATCATACCGGCCATATCCGATGCAGCACCGCCGCCCTTAACCTTACCGCCTGCGATGCCTTCCGTCATGGCAATCGTCTGATAACGTCCGAGGTCACCAACCATGCTATGAGAAGCATTCTTATTGATCATTGCCTGGATCTCTTCCGGATAAGTGAAGCTCATGATATTGAAGCCGGTCACGGATATGCCCGAATCATAAATCTGCATATCCAGATCGGTCTTGATTCCTGTAGCGATATCGAAGGAGTTGGCCTGGAGATTGAACATGTCCTTGCCTTCCTTGGAGATCCATTTCATAAGCAGCTGATCCAGAATGGTCACAATTCTTAACCGGACATCCTCGACCGTATAATTTTGTCTTACACCTGCAATCTTATCGATTAATTTTACATAATCCGTTACCTTGAAGGTAAAGGTGCCGTTTGCCCGGATCGGCATACCGCCGGGAAGTGCAGGAGTCGGGATATTAATCGCGTTCTGGGTGCCCCATTTGGAGAGGAACTCCTTCGTGTTGATGAAGAGCACCTCTGCCCGCATACCGCTGTTGAAACCGAATTTGAAGCCCTTTAAAGTGGAGAGGAAAGGAATGATCTGGGATTCCATATCATAATCCCCCTCATCCTTAAAGATACCTTCAATCTTACCGTTATACAGGAAGATGGCGTCCTGGCCGGGACGTATGATTAACCGGCTTCCCTTTTTGATTTCGTCATTGTTCCATTTGTAAAATATCATGTCGTCACGAAATTCCTGCCACTCAACGACATTAGCAAATTGCTTCGAGAATAAACCCATAATATTTCCTCCCTCTTATCATAGTTGTTAGAGAAGTTTACATTATCTTTATTATATCATGAACATAAAGCGTATTCATGATATCCTCATTACGCAGACTGGGAACTTATGAAATTTATCAAGCCTGCTTGAATAAATGTCCTGAATTCCAGGGACTAATCTGCTTACTGTGGACATTACAATTTTCTGCCGCCCGAACTATGGGAGCGGCCTCCGGAGGAGACGCCACCGCGGAATCCACCGGCATTAAAGCCGCCTTTGCCACCGGAATTATTCTGAGTAGGCCTTTTTACTTTTGTTATTGTGGTACGGAGATAGATATCCCTCCGGCCTATTAATCCGGAACGGTTCTGATCCAGATAATCATTACCGCGGACGGTCATTTTCCCACCGGAATTATAGGCCATGACTCCGACTGCGATGCCACCGATCACCAATGCCACAATCAACTGGAACCAAAAGTTAGTCAGGAAATCTTCTGCCTGCCGGTTACTTGATCGGTTATATTCATCATAATAGCTATCATAATCATAATCCTTGACATAGTCAGGATCGGAGGATTCTTTATAGCTGTAATCATGATCAGTATTAATATCGGAATCATCCTTCATATAGGAAGCAGTGAGATCGATATAGGTAGCAAAGGCACCATAATAATCGCCGGACCTTAGGTCATTCTCCATCTGATCAAAGATTTTCTCAATCCGCTTCGAATGAATGTAGGATTCAGCGGTACCATAACCTTCGATGAAGATTTCCCCACGGTATACATCATATAAAAAATATACTTTGTCTGCAGCAGGCTGCCGGTCCTCGAAGTCTTCGATATATTTTTCGGGATATACCGAATTCGGATTATTATGGGTCAGAATAAAGATTTCGACATTTGCCTTCCCGCCATATTCTAGGCACATGGCTTCCAGCTCCTCATACTCGGCGGCGGTTAACAGCCCTGCCTCATCGAAAATCCGCTGTTCCTCCTCTGTCACTGAGGCATAGGTTACACCTGTGATGCACAGGGACATGATGAATAATACGCCGAACAGAAGGGAGATCCTAAGCTTCATAATATTCATGCGCGCCCACCTCCTAATAAAAGGGTCAGCAGCTGCAGCAGAAGAAGGGTCCCGGAGGAGATCCCCAGGAACCAGGCGGCAATCTTAGGACCGCTCAAGGGAGGCTTGCCGACAATCTTTCCGGTTTGCCCGTTCATCGCAAAATTATGCTCTGCCTGCCTGTAATCATAGCAGACCATCCATACCGGTAACAGGGTATAATCCGCTTTTTTCTTGCGGATATTGATGTCCTTCCGGTGGATGGATACGGTAGTATAGCCATGGATCGTGGAATGGATATAATGATCCACATAGCCGCTTACTCTTTCCTTCATTCTTGGCAGCAGGGTATTATCATCAAAGTCATATTTCTCTGCGATATAACCTGCGAGATAGGGCATATTGAAATCCTTCAGGCCGTTATACTGGTACGGCTCCAGCTTATCCATCATGGAATCATCCATTTTCTTTGAAGCATCGCAGGGGATACGCAGGTAATTCAGGTCCACCTTACGATAGACATGATAATACTTTGTCTCGGTATAGATCCAGTCACCTCTTGTATAGGTATGTACTCTGGTGCAGGTGGCTTCCGCTTCTCCGCGGCCATTGAGGTCATAGAGCCAGAAGGGAACATACAGGCCGGTGATGTTTTTGATACGGTCGGCATTCATAAAATCCGACGGGGTCAGGAGCCCTTTGCGGCACCATTTTTTAAATGCCTCCTGCGCTTGCTGCTTGCTGACGGTGAATGGGATTACCTTGGCAGGTGCTAGACTTCCGCTCAGCCGGTCCCCCAAAACGACACCGGCTCCACAGAAGCTGCAGGTAGTCGCAGTGGTCCGGGCTTCGGTGATCAATACGGCTCCGCAATTGTTGCAATGATATTCGTTTGCTTCGTCACCTTGGAAGGTAGCATGGTAAGAAGGCTCATCCGTATCAGAGACATCTTCATAATCGTTTTCGAAGGACTCTCTTTCCGCTGCCGCGTCCTCGGAATTTCTTTCATAGGTAATAGTGGCATCCTTAGGAAGTTTTTTTGCTCCGGCCATTTGCTCTATATTGTCTGTTCTTTTGCAGCTGTCGCAGCGCAGCATTCCTGATTCGGAGTCGTAAGCCATATCGGCTCCGCAATTGGGACATTTATAATGTACAACCATATATATCAACTCCCCTCTTTGCAGCTGCCGGAAGACAACGGGAACACACCCATATCCCTGATAAAATGCCCGCAGGCAAGAAAGCTCTGCGCTTATCTTCTGCGGACATTTCAGTTATCATTCCGGAAGCAGCTATTATAGCTGATATCCCTGACCGGGAGACATTATTTATTCAAGCTGGCTTTTAATGCTGCCAGTTCATCCTCAACGGAGGTATCAATATCATACTTCTTGGACAGGTCATCGATGGACTGTGCGGAAGAAGAACGGTTCAACTCTGCCATGGCGTTGGCTTTGTCAAGGGCCTTATCCGCCATCTCCTCGTATTTTGCGAAGCTGGCCATAGAATTGTTGGCGCTGACCACGGAGGAACCCATTTTGTTGATACGCTCCTGGGTCTTGGCTACGGCAAGTTTACCCTTAATCATATCCTTGCGGGACTCCAGCTCGTTGATATCTTCTACCAGCTTGTCGTGCATCTGGCGCATATGTGTGGCATTGCTGTGGGCCAGGTCATAAGCTTCCTGTAAACCGGGCTGCTTGGAGGTTAAGGACGCCTTCTGCTCCAGGAACTTACGGGCATCATTCTCATTACCGGCTTCAAGTGCCTTAACTGCATAAGACTGCATCTTGGCAATATCTTCATTACAGTCATCAAGAACTCTCTTGGCTCTCTGTTCCTCCGCCATGATTGCCGCAGTTTCGGATTTTACTTTGCCGAGGTCGGAATTTAAATTCCTTAAGCATTGGTCAATCATCTTCTCAGGGTCCTCCGCCTTATCCAACAGTGCGTTGATGTTACTGGACATGATGTCTTTGAATCTTGTTAATATACCCATTATTTAATCCCTCCATATGTATGATCATGTGGTTTAGATAACATTTTAGGAATGCTGATCCGCAGCCCCATTGTTAACTTATTACAGTTCAAGTTTATTATGATTTGCCCCCAACGTCAAGTTAAATTATGGTTAGAATAATGAGAGCGGCTTAATGGAAACATAACTTATACTTTAGATTTCCTTTGAATTGGATCATCCGAAATGGGCTACAGTCCACACCCCGGCCAAAAATGATAATATGATTTCGGCAAATGTTTCCGAAGTCGGAGCCGCTTTCGCTTAATTGCATTACGCAGCGGTACATAAGGTGCTAAACGACAGAGCCTAAATACCGGCGAATGCAAATACTCCTTTTCGAAAATCATTTGCCGAAATCATAGTGTTGTATTATTGCCCGGGGTATAAACTGTAACCGGGAATGGCTCCGGACAAAAGGACGGACATGGTTTCGGTTGAAAAGCAGGAGCTTCTGATTTATAATAGGAAGAAGTATTTGTATGCCGCCGGTAAGGCGGCAGATGGAGGTTAGTGTGAAAAATATCGATTTTTCACACGGCAAATTTGTGCTGACGCCCAAATTCGCGGGTATCGGCAGCATGGAGGATTAATATGTGGATTGCAGATGGTTGGAAGGATTATGAAGTAATAGATACCTCGAAGGGAGAAAAGCTGGAGCGATGGGGAAATTATATCCTGGTCCGGCCTGATCCTCAGGTTATCTGGGATACACCAAGGCTTCACAAGGGCTGGAAGAGCAGAAACGGCCATTACCACAGGAGTTCAAAAGGCGGCGGTGAGTGGGAGTTTTTTGACCTTCCCAAACAGTGGGATATTAAATACGGGGAGCTGACGTTCCGCCTTCAGCCCTTCAGTTTCAAGCATACCGGACTCTTTCCTGAGCAGGCTGTGAATTGGGATTGGTTCTCCGAGAAGATAAAAAATGTGAGGGACAGGCAGGTGAAGGTACTAAATCTGTTTGCCTATACCGGCGGCGCCACGCTGGCAGCGGCGAAAGCAGGAGCTGCCGTAACTCATGTGGATGCTTCGAAGGGAATGGTAACCTGGGCTAAGGAAAACGCGGAGGCTTCCGGGCTGGGAAATGCTCCGATCCGATATATCGTGGATGACTGTGTTAAATTCGTGGAACGGGAAATTCGCAGGGAGAACCGTTATGATGCCATCATTATGGATCCGCCCTCTTATGGCAGAGGTCCCAAGGGTGAGATCTGGAAGATCGAGGACAACATCCATTCCTTTGTGAAGCTATGTGCACAGGTTTTGTCCGAGGAACCGGTCTTTTTCCTGATCAATTCCTATACCACCGGTCTGCAGCCCGGGGTTCTGGCTTATATGCTGTCGGAAGAGCTTGGGAAAAAATATCAGGGCAGGGTTTTGGCGGAAGAAATCGGACTGCCGGTAACCTCCAACGGTCTGGTATTACCCTGCGGCGCCTCCGGACGATGGGAAAGATAGGTTTGAAAAAGCAATAAACAAAATAAATGGGATTTATGATTTTACATATTCTTGTAACGTCATGAATCCTTTTTTCGTCTATACTAATAGAAAACAAAAAGACGTACAGAAAGGGAGGAAAGGGAGGAATGCCGAAGCTACCGAATAGGATGAAGCAGGGAATGGAAAATGCACAGCTGGAAGAGCTGTGCCAAAACACCTGGAGGGAGCTTTACCGATTTGTCTATTACCGGGTACAGAACCGGGAAGAGGCTGAAGATATAACCCAGGAAACTTACGCAAAAGCAGTTGCTTATTTGAAGAATAAGGACACCCTGATAACGGATTACGGAAATTATCTGAAGACGATTGCCATGAATATCATCCGGGACCAATGGAGGATCAAAAGGAGGAGGGGACAGGAACTGGGCATAGAGGCAGTGGACCCTGAGGTAATGGCAATCAGTGATTTTTCCGATGCGGCAGATGACCGTGCGCTGATAAAGGAAGCGTTGGGGAAGCTTTCGTTGGATCAGCAGACCGTAATCGATCTGAGAATTCTGAAAGGCTTCTCCTCAGCCGAGACGGCGAAGCTGATGAACAAAAAGGAGGGTACGATACGGGTACTCCAATTCCGGGCAATTAAGGCCCTGACAAAGCTGCTATCAAAAAAGTAGGAGGAAGAGATATGAATGAGAAGAAACTGTCGGTATACATGGATCAATTAAATAAGGAAGAGCTGCCGAAGGCACATAGAAATTATGGCAGAGCTGAAGGAACGGAGGATCTTATGGAAACCGTGAGGAGGGTAAAGAGCCTTAAGGAGCCTGTAATGCCCGAAAGTGAATTCGAAGACAGGCTGATTGCCGGACTTTCCGATAATGGATCAAACCGGGGTAATAACATAAGCAGGGTAGGGGCAGGCAGGAGAAGAAATTTATCCAGAGGTCTGCGGCGGACTCTGATTACGGTTACCGCTGCCGCTGCTGCGGCGATTATCCTTTTTACGGTACCGAATCTGCCCTTCGACAGGGACCAGGTCAGCATCGTCCGGGCGATGGAGCAGGCGATGGAGGATGTGAAGGCCTACCACGGAATCCTGGAGGTTGTGGAAACCAATGGGTTGGGAGAAACAATGACACAGTCCAGAAGGGAAGTATGGGCAGACAGTCAGGGCAACTACCGGCTTACGGAACTGGAGGGCTACAGGAAGGGTATGGTTACTGTGAATAACGGGCAGCTAAGATGGCAGCTTACACCTGAGGAAGAAGCGGTATACCTTTTTCCTGCATTCCCGGATCCTTACCGATTTACCTTTGAGCTGGGAAATGAGGTAGAAGATGTGAAAAATGCATTATCAGTGGAGAAAGCCGGGGAAGAGACAATTGCCGGAAGGAGGGCCGTCATACTCTTAGTTACTCCGGAGGGAGGGGACTCCTACCGTCTGTGGGTTGATAAAGAGACAGACCTGCCGCTTCAGAGACAGTCAGCGATGCAAAACGCATTGCAGATTAAGGTGACCTATACTGAGATAGAATTTGTCAAAACCCTGCCGGAGGAGATGCTTCAGTACAGTCTCCCGGAAGGGTATACGGAAATAAATACGAATCCGGAACAGGCGTTAGCCTCCCTGGAGGAGGCGAAGGAGCTTGCAGGCTTCCTGCCGGTTATCCCTGAGGCTATAACCGAAGGCTTTGAATTTTTCGGTATTTCCCATCTTCCTAATTCCGGGGCCTTGAAGCTGTCTTACCGGGAGAAGGGGACTAACAGATCCGTAATTATCCTGGAATCAAAACCGGAAGCGGAGCTGAAAGCAGATTCCATGGCCCTGTTAGGTGCGGTGAATGGTAAGCTGGCCGAAATTCTCAGCGGGTATCAGGGCCAGGCGGATACATGCTCCGTTCGCTGGCAGGAAAATGGACTGGAATACAGGGTGTTCGGCAATATACCGGCCGGAGAGCTGGCTGCTTTCGTAGAAGCAGTTTCGGAGGGCGGGCTGATATTACCTGTGAAGGAGGATGCGGTTACGGCAAAACCGCAGGTGGAAGTTCCTTATGACCTTGAGGCGGAAGGAAATGACCAGAAAAGTGTCGATGCGGGACACTCCCCCTGGAGACTGGATCCGGCCTTTGTTGCCCAGGTGTTCGTAAATCTCCAGATATCTCCAGAGGGCATCACGGGAGATTATACTATCCCTTATGAAGCGGTTACGATTGTATCAAATAACGGAGCGGAGGCGGTCGCTAAGATAGAGAGTGGGGATGCCCTTGCAGGGTATGTATATCTGAAGCGTCTGGTCCGCCAGGATGAATCCGGGATCTGGACTGTAGTTGGATACGATCCGGCCGAGAGATAGAACCGATATCATAGATTTATATGGGGGTAAACGATAAAGCAGGCGCCCTGCCTACAGGCAGGAGCGCCTGTTCAGAGTGTAGACAAAAATTTAGCACCGGAAATAGCAAAACAGACGGGCGGTACTCTCAGAGAAATTATTCCTGATAAGAATTATTCTTTTGATTATAATACAGCCGCTAAAGAAGTAAGAAATCAGATTGCCCGCGGATTTTGTCCTAAGCTGATATCCGGAAATGAGCCAATCAATAATGATCAAATCATATTTATAGGTACTCCTAACTGGTTTAAAACGATAGCCCCGCCGGTTATGAGTTTTCTTCAGCAAACGGCATTGTTGCTCCGGAAGAGATCACAAATTGGATTGAGGCAATCGGATATGAATTTTAAACAGATTCCAACTTATATTGTATTTTACATTGGCTGAAGTGCTATCTGTTCCCATAGGGATAAATAATTTATTGATTTTGGGGAATAATACCCATTAATAAATTTGGAAGATTGTAACAGACATTTTTAACTATAAAAGGAGAAGCAAAGGGGAATGTGGCAGCAGTTTTGCATCGGAGGAGAAGCTTATCCATTATATTAAGAATTGGCGGACAAAATTCTATAAAAAGTACTTGCAAAAGCGGTTATCATAGTGTATAATATCAAATGTTGTGACGTTGATAGCGTAGAAGCGTGAGGTTGCTACCGTTTTCGGTAGGTTTTCCGTGGAGCGAAGGTCAAGTTATGAAACTGGCGACAAGTCACTGTACCAATAAAATGTTCTGCCAATGGGCAGATAAAACGTGTGAAAATCTGATAAAAGTACAATAGAGGCAAATCAAATGGGATTTGCCGGAGTAATCTGGGAAACCAGATTATTTGTATGACAATTGAAGATACGCACGGATGAGTGTACAGTCACCACTTGTCGTACTGAACTTAAGTGCGAAAAGGAGGCGGCTTTTTTTATGGCAAGTCAAGTAATGAGAATCACATTGAAGGCGTATGATCATCATTTAATCGATCAATCTGCAGGAAAAATTATCGACACTGTTAAGAAGACAGGATCCAAGGTGAGCGGACCGGTTCCGCTGCCGACCAAGAAGGAAATCGTTACAATTCTGAGAGCGGTTCACAAGTATAAGGATTCCAGAGAGCAGTTTGAGCAGAGAACACACAAGAGATTAATCGATATCATCACACCTACCCAGAAGACGGTTGACGCATTATCCAGACTGGAGATGCCTGCCGGTGTGTACATTGACATTAAGATGAAGACAAAGTAATTAAATTAAGAAAGTAATCCTTAGGGTTTATTATATGTATGTATATGGACCATCTAGGATGATTGCATTGTAAAACACGATATTGCGGTATCGTGGGGCAATCCGCTGTAGATTAAATAGGAGGTAAACAATGAAGAAGGCAATCTTAACTACGAAAGTTGGAATGACTCAGGTTTTCGGTGAAAACGGAGTATTAATTCCGGTAACCGTACTGCAGGCCGGTCCCATCTACGTAACCCAGGTTAAGACCGTAGCGAATGATGGATATGCGGCAGTTCAGGTTGGTTTTGGCGATATCAGGGAAACCCTGGTGAACAAGCCAAGAAAAGGACACTTTGCGAAGGCGGGTGTTGCGAATAAAAGGTATCTTAAAGAATTCAAGTTTGACAATGCTGCTGACTATAAGGTAGGCCAGGAGATTAAGGCTGACATCTTTGCAGCAGGTGACCGCATCGACGCCACCGCCAAGTCAAAGGGTAAAGGCTTCCAGGGAGCGATTAAGAGACACAATCTGTCCAGAGGACCGATGAAGCATGGTTCCAAGTTCCACAGACATGCAGGTTCCAACGGTGCGGCAACCAGTCCCGGCAGAGTATTCAAGGGTAAGCACATGCCCGGTCAGATGGGTAATGTTAAAGTAACGGTACAGAATCTTGAGGTTGTCAGAGTTGACGCTGAGAAGAACCTGATCCTTGTAAAGGGTGCGGTTCCTGGGCCGAAGAAATCCTTAGTCATGCTGAAGGAAACAGTAAAAGCAAACTAGAGCTTTAAGAAAGGAGGAATTCAAAAATGGCAAATGTAACAGTTTACAATATCGAAGGCAAGAAAGTAAGCACTTTGGAGCTTAACGATGCAGTCTTCGGAGTAGAAATAAATGAGCATTTAGTACACATGGCAGTTGTCCAGCAGCTTGCGAACAAACGCCAGGGAACACAGAGTGCTAAGACCCGCGCTGAAGTAAGAGGCGGCGGAAGAAAGCCTTGGAGACAGAAGGGAACCGGTCATGCAAGACAGGGTTCCACCAGATCCCCTCAATGGAAGGGCGGCGGCGTTGTATTCGCTCCAAAGCCGAGAGATTATTCCTTCAAGATGAACAGGAAGGAAAAGGCTCTTGCAATCAAATCAGCCCTGACCTCCAGAGTAAACGCTGAAAAGTTTGTTGTTCTGGACAGCATCAGCTTTGATGAGATCAAGACCAAGAAGATGAAGGCAGTTCTTGACAATTTTAAATTAGAGAAGGCACTTGTTATCCTTGATAAGAAGGATGAGAATGTAACACTCTCCGCAAGAAACCTGCCGAAGGTAAGAACCGTATTAACAAACTCCATTAATGTATACGACATCTTAAAGTATGATACTCTGGTATTAACAAAGGATGCTGTGGCACAGATCGAGGAGGTGTACGCATAATGGCAGATTTAAAATATTATGATATAATCCTTAAGCCTATCGTAACTGAGAAGAGTATGAACTCCATGAGCGATAAGAAGTACACATTTTCCGTTCATCCGGATGCAACGAAGAGCCAGATCAAGGAAGCGGTAGAGAAGATGTTTGCCGGCACGAAGGTAGAGAAGGTAAACACCATGAACCTGGAAGGCAAGAACCGCAGACGTGGCAACACGGTGGGCAAGACCTCCAAGACAAAGAAAGCTATTGTACAGTTGACCGCTGACAGCGCTGAGATCGAGATTTTCTCCGGACTGTAAAATAGATTACGGGCTGACAAAATCAAGTACTGTTATGCAGTACAGAATATGAAATGATACGAAATGATGCATCAGTATTGATACATCAAATTGAAAGGAGTGCAAAACATGGGAATCAAAACTTATAGCCCATATACACCTTCCAGAAGACACATGACTGGTTCTGATTTTGCAGAAATCACAGCAACAAAGCCTGAGAAATCGCTGGTTGTTTCTTTAAAAAAGAATGCCGGCCGTAACAATCAGGGTAAGATTACTGTAAGACACCAGGGCGGTGGCTCCAGAAGAAAATATAGAATTATTGATTTCAAGAGAAGAAAAGACGGTATTCCCGCAGTTGTAGCGACGATCGAATACGATCCGAACAGAACGGCAAATATCGCATTATTACACTATGCAGATGGTGAGAAGGCATATATCCTTGCACCGAATGGACTTACCGTCGGCGCCAGCCTGATGAATGGTGAGGCTGCCGAAGTAAAAGTAGGTAACTGCCTTCCCCTGAAAAACATCCCGGTTGGTACACAGATCCATAACATCGAATTATATCCCGGCAAGGGAGCACAGTTGGTTCGTGCGGCAGGAAATTCCGCACAGCTTATGGCGAAGGAAGGTAAATATGCCACACTCCGTCTTCCCAGCGGTGAGATGAGAATGGTTCCGATCAGCTGCAGAGCAACGATTGGCCAGGTTGGCAACATTGATCACGAGCTGATTAATGTCGGTAAAGCCGGACGTAA
Source organism: Bacillota bacterium (assembly GCA_023423335.1). Lineage (GTDB taxonomy): Bacteria > Bacillota > Clostridia > Lachnospirales > Lachnospiraceae > Mobilitalea. Next base: position 17,516 of record JAFAFU010000012.1, read on the forward strand.
GCGTAACATGGGCATCAGACCTACCGTACGCGGTTCTGTTATGAATCCGAATGATCATCCTCACGGCGGTGGTGAAGGTAAGACAGGTATCGGTCGTCCGGGTCCTGTAACACCTTGGGGTAAGCCTGCTCTTGGTCTCAAGACAAGAAAGAACCACAAGAAGTCAAATAAGCTGATCGTAAGAAGAAGAGACGGCAAAGCGTTAAAATAATTTTTGGAAGCATTGGATTGGATAACCAGTCCGATAGTCAAGAGATTTCTAAGGAGGTTAGAATACATGGCTCGTTCACTTAAAAAGGGACCATTTGCTGATGATCATTTATTGAAAAAAGTAGATGCGCTCAATAAGGCCGGTGAAAAGACTGTTATTAAGACATGGTCTCGCCGCTCTACCATTTTCCCGCAGATGGTTGGACATACAATCGCTGTTCATGATGGCAGAAGGCATGTGCCGGTATATGTAACAGAAGATATGGTTGGACACAAGCTTGGTGAATTCGTTGCAACCAGAACCTATAGAGGACACGGCAAAGACGAAAAGAAAACTGGAAAGAGATAATGCAAACGCATTGAATGGAAGGAGGTTTCATCCATGGCGAAAGGACATAGATCCCAGATAAAGAGAGAAAGAAATGAAAACAAGGACAACAGAGCATCTGCTAAGTTATCTTATGCAAGAGTTTCCGTTCAGAAGGCTTGTTTCGTTTTAGACGCCATTCGAGGTAAGGATGTTAAGACAGCACTTGGTATTTTGGCTTATAACCCAAGATACGCATCAAGTTTAATCGAAAAGATATTAAAGTCAGCAATCGCTAATGCTGAGGTTAAGAATATGGATCCCGAGAAGCTTTACATTGAGGAATGTTACGCTAATCAGGGACCGATTATGAAAAGAATTCAACCCAGAGCACGTGGTACGGCATATCGCATTGAAAAGAGAATGTGCCATATCACAGTAGTTCTGAATGAAAGATAAGGAGGGCAATAATGGGACAAAAGGTTAATCCTCATGGCTTAAGAGTCGGAGTCATTAATGACTGGGATTCAAGATGGTATGCTGAAGCGGATTTTGCTGATAATCTTGTGGAAGACTACAAGATCAGAACATATCTGAAGAAAAAGTTGTACAGCGCAGGCGTTTCCAAGATTGAGATCGAAAGAGCATCTGATCGCTTAAAGATAATAATTTTTACTGCTAAGCCCGGTGTAGTAATCGGTCGCCAGGGTACAGAAATTGAGAAGCTGAAGGAAGAGATCCAGAAATTTTCTGAGAAGAAGCTTAATCTGGAGATCAAAGAGATTAAGAGACCTGACGTAGACGCACAGCTTGTTGCTGAGAACATTGCTACCCAGCTCGAAAACCGTATCTCTTTCAGAAGAGCAATGAAGTCCACTATGGCAAGAACCATGAAAGCCGGAGCCAAGGGTATCAAGGCTGCAGTTGCCGGCCGTCTTGGCGGTGCTGATATTGCCCGTACAGAATTCTACAGCGAAGGAACGATTCCGTTACAGACCTTACGCGCTAACATCGATTATGGTTTTGCGGAAGCAGATACCACATACGGTAAATTAGGCGTAAAGGTATGGATATACCATGGTGAGGTACTTCCTACAAAAGGAAACAAAAAGGAAGGGAGCGATGTTTAAATGTTAATGCCGAAGAGAGTAAAACGCCGTAAGCAGTTCCGTGGTTCTATGGCTGGTAAAATATCAAGAGGCAACACAATCTCTCAGGGTGAATATGGTCTTGTGGCATTGGAGCCCTGCTGGGTTAAATCAAACCAGATCGAGGCTGCCCGTGTTGCCATGACACGTTTCACAAAGCGTGGCGGTAAAGTTTGGATTAAAATATTCCCTGATAAACCTGTAACAACAAAGCCTGCTGAAACCCGAATGGGTTCCGGTAAAGGTACACTCGAGTATTGGGTAGCAGTTGTTAAGCCGGGCCGTGTAATGTTCGAAATCGCCGGAATTCCCGAGGAGACCGCGAGAGAAGCATTACGTCTTGCAATGCACAAATTACCGTTGAAGTGTAAGATCGTATCCCGTGCAGACTTAGAAGGCGGTGAAAACAGTGAAAACTAATAAATATGTAGAAGATTTAAAAACAAAATCAGCTGCAGAATTGAATGGTGAATTAGTAGCTGCGAAGAAGGAGCTCTTCAACTTAAGGTTCCAGAATGCAACTAACCAGTTGGATAACACAAGCAGAATTAAGGAAGTCAGGAGAAACATCGCAAGAATTCAGACCGTAATCTCCGAGCTTTCGAAGGCTTCTAAATAATGATGGATTGGAGGGCCTGCCTTACCGGTAAGCAGTTAGCCGGGTTAAGGAACCTACAGTCATGGAAAGGAGTATTGTTGTGGAAAGAAATTTAAGAAAAGTACGTATCGGCAAGGTAGTCAGCGACAAGATGGATAAGACAATCGTAGTTGCTGTTGTGGACAACGTAAAACATCCTTTATATGGCAAGATCGTGAAGAGAACCTACAAGCTGAAGGCGCATGATGAGAAGAATGAGTGTACCATCGGTGACAGAGTTAAGGTAATGGAGACAAGACCGTTATCCAAGGATAAGAGATGGAGACTTGTGGAGATTATCGAGAAGGCAAAATAAATCTCAATGCACATGATTGTCAATAAAACAGGTATGCCGGAAACGGCGTACAGGTTGGGTTTATTACAACTGAAAGGAGTATTATCATGATCCAGGCGGAATCAAGACTTAGAGTTGCCGACAATACCGGTGCAAAAGAGTTGCTTTGCATCAGAGTACTTGGCGGATCAACCAGAAGATATGCTAATATAGGCGATATCATCGTTGCTTCGGTTAAGGATGCAACACCAGGCGGTGTTGTTAAGAAGGGCGACGTAGTTAAGGCCGTTGTAGTGCGTACCGTTAAAGGTGCACGCCGCAAGGATGGCTCTTATATTAGATTTGATGAGAATGCTGCCGTTATTATTAAGGAAGACAAGAACCCGAAGGGCACTCGTATCTTTGGGCCGGTAGCAAGAGAATTAAGAGAGAAACAATTCATGAAAATCGTTTCTTTAGCACCAGAAGTATTATAGGGAGGTGGCGACAGTGGCAACGATGAAAATTAAAAAGGGTGACAACGTTAAGGTTATCACCGGCAAAGATAAAGGCAAAGAAGGCAAGGTTATTGCTGTAACTGACGGTAAGCTTTTAGTAGAAGGCGTTAACATGATCAGCAAGCATACCAAGGCTAACCAGAAAAATCCCAAGGGTGGCATTATCCACCAGGAATCACCGATTGACGCTTCAAACGTTATGTATCTTCATAAGGGTAAAGCTACCCGCGTTGGCTTCAAGACCGTTGAAGATAAGAAGGGAACCAAAAAGGTTCGTTTCGCTAAGTCAACAGGCGATGTTATTGACTAATTCAGAGAGGAGGTTTGGGTAAAGGTGGCTAGATTAAAAGATTTTTATAAAAATGAAGTTGTAGCCGGCATGACAAAGAAATTCGGATATAAGAACGTAATGGAAGTGCCTAAGCTTAATAAAATTGTCATCAACATGGGTGTTGGTGAGGCTAAGGATAACGCTAAGGTTTTAGAGACTGCGGCAAAGGATATGGAAATTATCGCAGGACAGAAGCCGGTTATCACAAAAGCTAAGAAATCCGTTGCTAACTTCAAGCTCAGAGAAGGTATGTCCATCGGTTGTAAGGTTACCTTAAGAGGCGAGAAGATGTATGAGTTTGCAGACAGACTGATCAATTTGGCTTTACCTCGGGTTCGTGACTTCAGAGGTGTTAATCCGAACGCATTTGACGGCAGAGGAAACTATTCCCTCGGCATCAAGGAGCAGCTGATCTTCCCTGAAATCGAGTATGATAAAGTAGATAAGGTAAGAGGTATGGATATCATCTTTGTTACCACTGCGAATACGGATGAAGAAGCTCGTGAACTGTTAACACAATTCGGTATGCCATTTAGAAAATAAGGAGGGAATTTCCATGGCTAAAACGTCAATGAAAATAAAGCAACAGCGTACGCAGAAATTCTCCACCAGAGAATATAACCGTTGCAGAATTTGCGGACGTCCGCATGCTTATTTAAGAAAGTACGGAATCTGCAGAATTTGTTTTCGTGAGTTAGCGTACAAAGGTCAGATACCAGGCGTGAAGAAAGCTAGCTGGTAAGAGGTTAAGAAAGGAGGCAAATGAAATGACAATGAGCGATCCCATTGCAGATATGCTTACAAGAATCCGTAATGCAAATACTGCGAAACATGATACAGTAGATGTACCTGCTTCAAAGATGAAAATTGCTATTGCTGACATCCTTGTAAAAGAGGGCTATATCAGAAAGTATGATATCGAGGAAGTCGGAAGCTTTAAGACAATCCATATCACATTAAAGTATGGTAAAGATAAAAATGTTAAGATTATTACCGGCCTTAAAAGAATCTCTAAACCCGGTCTTCGCGTATATGCGAACAAGGACCAGCTGCCTAAGGTTCTCGGAGGCTTAGGTGTTGCAATCATCTCTACAAACAAGGGTGTAGTCACCGACAGAGAAGCAAGAGATTTAAACGTAGGCGGAGAGGTGCTTGCCTTTATCTGGTAAGATGGCAGTAATCAAGATCAGGTCGAAGAGCTGATCTTAAGCCTCGGTAACGAGGCGTACCGACGAAGGCGGTTGATTACGAACAACGAACGAAAACGCAAGTTTTCGTGAGTCTGGACCTTTTAGAAAGCCAGATCGCAGATCTGATTTGTAAATTTTATAATAAAGAACAAGGATGTACAATTAATGAGAATATAGGTTTCTCTCAAAAACAATAGGAGGTGCGGGCATGTCACGTATAGGAAGAATGCCTATCGCTGTACCTGCAGGCGTTACTGTAGCTATAGCAGAAAATAATAAAGTGACCGTGAAAGGTCCCAAGGGAACATTGGAAAGAGTGTTGCCTTCAGAAATGCTGATCAAGGTAGAGGGTGCGGAAATTACGGTTACAAGACCGAATGAATTAAAGAAAATGAAAGCTCTTCATGGTCTCACCAGAACGCTGATCGCTAACATGGTAACCGGTGTAACCGAGGGCTATCAGAAGACCCTGGAAATCAACGGCGTTGGTTACAGGGCAGCGAAAGCAGGTAAGGAATTGACATTAACCCTGGGATATTCCCATCCGGTAGTAATGACTGATCCGGAAGGAATTGAGTCTGTTTTAGAGGGTCAGAACAAGATTATTGTTAAAGGTATTGATAAAGAAAAGGTTGGCCAATATTCCGCTGAAATCAGAGCAAAGAGAGCACCGGAACCGTATAAGGGCAAGGGCATTAAGTATTCTGATGAAGTGATCAGACGCAAGGTTGGTAAGACCGGTAAAAAATAAAGGAGGAGTGAAATAATATGGTTAACAAAGAATCAAGATCTAAAATCCGTGTTAAAAAGCATATTAAAATACGTAACCGTTTCACAGGTACTCCTGAGAGACCGCGTTTGGCTGTGTTTAGAAGCAACAATCATATGTATGCGCAGATCATTGATGATACAGTAGGAAATACTTTAGTTGCAGCGTCCACCCTGGAGAAGGATGTTAAGGCTGAACTTCAGAAAACCAACGATGTAGCGGCAGCAGCGTACTTAGGTACTGTGATTGCTAAGAAAGCATTGGAAAAAGGTATTAAAGCTGTTGTCTTTGATAGAGGCGGATTCATATATCAAGGAAAGATCAAGGCATTGGCAGATGCAGCCCGCGCGGCTGGTCTGGAATTCTAGGCAAGGAGGAAAACACATGAAACGTTCAATCGTTGATACCAGTCAACTGGAATTAGAAGATAAAGTAGTATCAATCAAGCGTGTAACTAAGGTTGTAAAAGGTGGACGTAACTTCCGTTTTACGGCATTAGTAGTTGTTGGCGACAGGAACGGACACGTTGGTGCAGGCCTTGGTAAAGCAACAGAAATTCCTGAGGCAATCCGTAAGGGAAAAGAAGATGCGATGAAGAAGTTAATCAGTCTGCCAATTGATGAGAACGGCAGCGTTCCTCACGACTTTATCGGTAAGTTCGGCAGTGCTACCGTATTACTCAAGAGATCTCCAGAGGGTACCGGTGTTATCGCAGGCGGTCCTGCGCGTAATGTACTTGAGCTTGCAGGCTTCAAGAATATCCGTACCAAATCTCTCGGTTCCAACAATAAGCAGAATGTAGTTCTTGCTACCATTGATGGATTAAGCCAGTTAAAGACCCCTGAGGAAGTAGCTAAGCTTCGTGGTATTCCCGTAGAGCAGCTCAGATAATCGCTGTCTGGCGTAATCATTTAAATTTGGAGGTGTCAAAATGGCAGATAAATTAAAAATCACATTAGTGAAATCCACAATCGGTGCCATTCCTAAGCACAAAGCGACTGTTGCGGCTCTCGGTTTAAAGAAGCTTCAACAGACCGCCCTGATGCCCGACAATGCGGCTGTCAGAGGAATGGTCGATCAGGTGAAACACTTATTAAAGGTCGAAGAAATATAATTTGCTTAAAGAAGGAGGTGCACGTAGATGAATCTATCAGAATTAAAACCGGCATGCGGTTCCAGACAGAGCGGTAACTTCAGAAGAGGCCGCGGTCATGGATCAGGCAACGGAAAGACAGCTGGTAAGGGTCATAAAGGCCAGAAAGCCCGTTCGGGAGCTCCCAGAGTTGGTTTTGAAGGCGGTCAGATGCCCTTATACAGAAGAATTCCGAAGCGTGGTTTCCATAACCGTAATACAAAGGAAATCGTTGCAATAAATGTTGATGTATTAAATAGATTTGATGATGGTGCTACAGTAACAGTTGATTCATTAATAGAGATAGGAATCATTAAAAATCCGAAAGACGGAGTTAAGATTCTTGGAAATGGAGAACTTACTAAGAAGCTGGATGTCAAGGTCAACGCATTTAGTGCAGGCGCTGTAGAGAAAATTCAAGCTCTTGGTGGAAATGCTGAGGTGATTTAATATGTTTAAAACATTCCGAAACGCTTTTAAAGTTAAGGATATACGAACAAGACTTATTTACACTTTTATAGCATTGATCGTAGTAAGACTGGGAACTTTGCTCCCGGCTCCTGCTATTGATCCTGACGTGACTAAGCAAGCTTTTGCCAATCTGGGATTTTTTAACAGTTTAACCGGTGGATCCTTTACAAGAATGTCCATCTTTGCATTAAGCATCACGCCATACATTTCATCGTCCATTATCGTTCAGCTGTTAACGATAGCAATTCCTAAGCTTGAAGAGCTTCAAAAGGAAGGTGAGGATGGCAAGAAGAAGATGACAGCGCTGACCCGTTATATCACAGTAGCGCTTGCAGTCATCGAATCCGCTGCCATGGCAATCGGCTTTGGCGGATCCGGCTTTTTAGAGGGCGGCCTGACCTTCTCCAATGTTGTCTTAGTAGTCGCTTCCTTTACGGCAGGCTCCGCATTCCTGATGTGGGTCGGTGAGAAGATTACCCAGAATGGTGTCGGTAATGGTATCTCCATTATCCTGATGGTTAACATCGTATCTACGATGCCCAGCGACTTTATCAATCTGTACAGGACCTTTATTGTAGGCCAGTCGGTTGTTAAGGCTGTTTTAGCGGCACTGGTTATAATCGCAGTTATTATAGTGACCATTGTTTTGGTTATTGTTCTGCAGAATGCGGAGCGCAAAATCCCTGTTCAATATGCAAAGAAGGTACAGGGAAGGAAGATGGTGGGTGGACAAACCTCCCATATTCCGCTTAAGGTTAATACGGCCGGTGTTATTCCGGTTATCTTTGCCAGTTCATTGATGTCCTTCCCAGGCGTTATCGCCGGTTTCTGGGGTGTACAGCCTGCAAGAGCAGATTTTTGGCCGAAGGTTCTTAAGGTATTACACCAGGGAAGCTGGCTGAGGATATTTGATGGCTGGGGTGAATTCAAGTATTCCATAGGATTATTGCTTTATATCGGTATGATTATATTTTTCGCCTATTTCTATACTTCAATCACCTTCAATCCGATTGAGGTTGCAAATAATATGAAGAAACAAGGCGGATTTATTCCAGGCATCCGTCCCGGTAAGCCGACAACGGAGTATCTCACCAAAGTACTTAATCATATTATATTTATTGGAGCAATCGGTTTAACGATCGTATCCGTTATACCCATATTCTTTGGAGGAGCGTTTGGTGCACAGGTAAGCTTTGGTGGTACCTCCATCATCATTATTGTTGGTGTTATCATTGAGACAATCAAACAGGTTGAATCCCAGCTGCTCGTACGCCACTACAAAGGATTCTTGAACGACTGATCTTGTCTGCAAGGGTGTTGCTTCACATAATGTACCCCTATCGGAGGAGTGTAATATAATTCACTTTTCCAATAGGGGTAGGTTACGTAATTCCCATTTGCATAAATAGTTTAAAACAAGCTTTGATGTTCAATAATTATGATAACCGATTAGCATTATTAGAATATACTTTGGAAGAACTATACATCTAGTTGATTACGGGAGGATTATATTACATGAAGATTGTTATGTTAGGAGCACCCGGCGCAGGCAAAGGCACACAAGCAAAGAGATTGGCAGTAAAGTATGAAATACCCCACATTTCAACCGGTGATATTTTCCGTGCGAATATCAAGAACGGAACCGAGCTGGGAAAGAAAGCAAAGGTATATATGGATCAGGGACTTCTGGTTCCCGACGAACTGGTAGTTGACCTGGTCATTGACCGTTTCAAAGAGCCTGATTGCAGGAGGGGGTATGTACTGGATGGTTTTCCGAGGACCATACCGCAGGCAAAAGCATTGGATGAAGCATTAGCGAAAAATAGCGATGCGATTGAGTATGCAATTGATGTGGATGTCCCCGATGAGAATATTATCCGCCGTATGTCAGGAAGAAGAGCCTGTACCTCTTGCGGAGCAACCTATCATATGGTCACCATTCCGCCGAAGAAGGAAGGCATCTGCGATGTATGCGGGGCTGAATTAGTATTGCGTGCGGACGATAAGCCCGAAACGGTTGAGAAACGGTTGAAGGTCTATCATGAACAGACGCAGCCCTTGATCGATTATTATCAAAGCAGGAATATTCTGATATCCGTTGACGGTACTAGGGATATGGAAGAGGTATTTGAAGAAATAACCGGAATTGTCGAAGCATAACAGAACTTAGAATTATTATCAGACGTATCAGTATTATGGAGGGAAGCATGTCAATCAGCATTAAATCAGGGAAAGAAATCGAATTGATGCGTGAATCCGGAAGAATTCTCGCAAATGTGCATGAGCAGCTGAAGAGCTATGTACAGCCTGGGATCTCGACACTGGAGATCGACAGAAGATGTGCGGAAATTATAAAAAGCTACGGCTGTATCCCTTCCTTTCTGAATTATAACGGTTATCCGGCATCCGTCTGTATCAGTGTCAATGACGAAGTGGTCCACGGGATACCGAATAAGGATCGGATTCTGAAGGATGGCGATATTGTAAGTCTCGACTGCGGAGTCATTTATCAGGGCTTCCATTCCGACGCCGCAAGGACTCACGCTGTCGGTGAAATATCGAAAGAAGCAAGACAGCTGATTGAAGTAACAGAGCAGAGCTTCTATGAAGGGATTAAGTTTGCCAGAGCAGGTCATCATCTCCATGAGATTTCGGAGGCAATCCAGAATTATGTGGAAGCCCATGGATTTTCGGTGGTCAGAGACCTGGTAGGACACGGAATAGGCAGGGAGCTTCATGAGGAACCGCAGATACCGAATTTCAGCCAAAAGCGCAGAGGTCCGAAACTGGAAAAAGGAATGACCTTTGCAATTGAGCCGATGGTAAATGCCGGACGGTATGATGTATACTGGCTTGAGGATGACTGGACGGTTGTAACGGAGGACGGAAGCTTATCCGCTCATTATGAGAATACGATTCTGATTACTGAAGACGAACCGGAGATTTTCACGTTGAAGCTATAAGGTAATATACTGGAGTATTGTTTAATGAAGGAAATGATAGTCGGAGGCTTTGCAGTTTCCCTGGCCGGGCATGATCTCGGCAAAACCTATGTAATATTTCAAAAGGATAGTGAATATGTATATTTAGTGGACGGCCGAATTAGAACCATCGCCCGCCCAAAAAAGAAGAAAATAAAACATGTGAATGGACTTATGCAGCGTGATCCTGATCTGGCTGCCAAGGTGCTTGATGGAACAGTGAAGAACGAAGAGATCAAGAGAGCCATAAAATTGTTGCCAAACGTAATTTCAAGTAAGGAGGTTGAGTAATGTCAAAGACCGATGTTGTTGAGATCGAAGGTACGGTAATCGAAAAGTTACCGAATGCTATGTTCCAGGTTGAACTTGAGAACGGACACAGAGTTCTTGCTCATATCAGCGGCAAGCTTCGTATGAACTTTATTAAGATAGTACCGGGCGATAAAGTAACTCTTGAGTTATCCCCATATGATTTAACCAAAGGTAGAATTATCTGGCGTGACAAATAACTTAATACTTGAATTTGATATGGGTATCCGGCCCGTCAAATTGACATTGGATACAATAGTAAAAATATTGCTTGCTATTATATTTCTACGGTGATATAATGATAAACGGACTTTTTTGAAAGGGGTGAATTACTGTGAAAGTAAGGTCATCAGTGAAACCAATTTGTGAGAAATGCAAGATTATCAAGAGAAAGGGCAGCATCAGAGTGATCTGTGAAAACCCTAAACACAAACAAAGACAAGGCTAATTTACAATAGTTCGGATGCCGCATAGGCTCACTATTGTTTTCTATATTCCTAGTTCTTGCTTTTTGTGTTACAATCAACTGCCTGTTCAGGCAATGTAATTGTGATATTGTGGACAGAGAGGCCAAGGCTTGTCCTGCCGATCCTGTCTTAAGAACCGTACCGTCATCACGGAGTCTTAATAAACATGTTGATTGTCATGTTTATCACAATTTAAAGCGGCTGACGTAATGACACTCACGGCTGGGATGTCATTACGGTAAAAATGAATAAGTTAAAAAACACTTATTCATTGAATAAGCTAAAGAATGCTTATTCAAATGAAGATCCATAAATCATGGCTCTTCATAGGTAAAACAATATTAATTTTGGAGGTGTATTGAGCACATGGCTCGTATCAGTGGTGTAGATTTACCAAGAGAGAAACGTGTTGAAATCGGACTTACCTATATTTATGGTATCGGCAGAGCAAGCTCTAACCGTATTCTTGCTCAGGCTAACGTTAGTCCCGACACCCGTGTCAGGGATTTAACAGATGAAGAAGTAGGCAGAATTCGTGATGTTATCGATGAGACGCAGCAGGTGGAAGGTGATTTAAGAAGAGAAATTGCCCTGAACATCAAAAGATTACAGGAAATCGGATGCTATAGAGGAATCCGTCATAGAAAAGGACTTCCGGTTCGCGGTCAGAAGACAAAGACCAATGCCAGAACAAGAAAAGGTCCGCGTAGAACTGTTGCAAACAAGAAGAAGTAATTGAACTGCAATTAATTATAATAAGAAAAATTAATCGTGTCCGGGATTCAAAAGCACCGGCCCCACCGGCGTTTTTATTCAATAGGAAATTGTATCTTACCTGAATAAAATCGCTCCGCAAGGATGTGCAAAATGATTAGGACATAGCAGTATAAATCCAATAGGAGGGTTTGTTTAAATGGCTAAGAAAACAGCAACACCAGCAGCAAAAAAAGTGACAAAGAAGCGTGTCAAGAAGAACGTCGATCGTGGACAGGCACACATCCAGTCATCTTTTAATAATACAATTGTTACGCTGACCGATGCAGAAGGTAATGCACTTTCTTGGGCAAGTGCCGGTGGATTAGGCTTCAGAGGTTCAAGAAAATCAACAGCTTATGCAGCTCAGATGGCAGCTGAAACAGCAGCCAAGGCAGCGCTTGTTCATGGTTTGAAATCCGTTGAAGTTATGGTTAAGGGACCCGGCCAGGGCCGTGAAGCAGCAATTCGTGCACTCCAGGCATGTGGCATCGAAGTAACAAGTATTAAGGATGTAACTCCGGTTCCTCATAATGGATGTCGTCCGCCAAAACGCAGAAGAGTCTAATAGGAGGTAGAATAAAATGGCAAGAGATATGGGTCCTGTTTTAAAGAAATGCAGATCCCTCGGTCTGGAACCTGCTTACTTAGGTATTGACAAGAAGTCAAACAGAGCATTTTCCAGAGCAGGCAAGAAAACCAGCGAATATGGTTTACAGTTAAGAGAAAAGCAGAAGGCTAAGTTTATATATGGTGTATTAGAGAAGCCTTTCAGAAACTTATTTGAAAGAGCGCAGAAAATGAAGACCGGTACAGCAGGTGAGAACCTGTTAACCCTGTTAGAGCTCAGACTTGATAATGTTATCTTCCGTTTGGGATATGCAAGAACAAGAACTGAGGCCAGACAGATTGTTGACCATAAGCATGTTTTAGTTAACGGCAAGTGCGTTAATATTCCGTCCTATACGTTAAAGGCCGGCGATTCTATTGAATTCAAAGAGAAAGTAAAGGGTGCACAGAGATATAAGGATATCCTGGAAGTAACCGGTGGAAGAACCGTACCCGCATGGCTTGAGGCAAATCATGATGCAATGACAGGTGTTGTTAAGGAAGTTCCGACAAGAGACCAGATCGATGTTCCGGTTGCCGAAATGTTAATCGTCGAGTTGTATTCGAAATAGTAAATACCTCTGCAGATTTATTCTGCAGGTATCGGATATCAGAGTATTCAACTCAAATAACCCAGAAGGAGGGTCCTGTTGTGTTTGATTTTGAAAAACCCAAAATAGAGATTGCAGAGATTTCCGAAGATAAAAAGTTTGGGCGATTTGTTGTAGAACCTTTAGAGAGAGGTTACGGTACTACCTTGGGTAACTCGCTCAGAAGGATTATGCTTTCATCCTTACCAGGTTCAGCAGTCAGCCAGATTAAAATTGACGGAGTTGTTCATGAGTTTTCCGTTATCCCCGGTGTTAAGGAAGACGTAACTGAAATCATCATGAACATTAAAAGTTTAGCAATCAAGAACACAAGCGATACGAATGAGCCCAAGACCGCATACATTGAGGCTGAAGGCGAAGTAGTAGTGACAGCAGGGGATATACAGGCTGACCCGGACATCGAGATACTCAATCCTGAGCAGGTAATTGCTACCTTATGCGGCGGTCCTGACAGCAGATTATATATGGAGCTTACGATTACAAATGGCAGAGGCTATGTGAGTGCGGATAAGAACAAGAATGATGATCTTCCGATCGGAGTCATCCCGATTGATTCCATCTATACTCCTGTAGAGCGTGTTAACCTGTCCGTTGAGAATACCCGAGTCGGTCAGATTACTGACTTCGATAAGCTTACCCTTGATGTATATACCAATGGTACGCTGATCCCGGATGAGGCAGTAAGCCTTGCAGCTAAGGTTTTAAGTGAGCATCTGAATTCCTTCATTGATCTATCTGAGCATGCAAAAACTGCAGAAATCATGGTAGAGAAAGAGGATAACGAGAAAGAAAAAGTACTTGAGATGAACATAGACGAATTGGAATTGTCCGTTCGTTCTTACAACTGCTTAAAGAGAGCCGGAATCAATACGGTGGAAGAGCTTACAAACAAGACTGCCGAAGATATGATGAAGGTGCGTAATCTTGGACGTAAGTCTTTGGAAGAAGTGCTGGCGAAGCTGAAAGAGCTCGGTTTATCTTTAAACCAGAGCGATGACTAATAAAATAGAATAAGCAAATTGATTCGAAGGAGGGAATGAAATGGCAGGTTATAGAAAGCTTGGAAGAACCTCAAGCCAGAGAAAGGCTTTATTGAGAAACCAGGTAACAAATTTATTATATAACGGTAAAATTGTTACAACCGAAGCAAAGGCTAAGGAAATCCGCAGAATTGCCGAAGGCATGATCGCACTTGCTGTTAAGGAAAGGGACAACTATCAGACAGTTACGGTAACCACCAAGGTTGCCCGCAAGGATAAAGACGGTAAGAGAGTGAAGGAAGTTGTTGATGGTAAGAAGGTTGCCGTATTTGATGACGTAGAAAAGACCGTCAAAAAGGACAGCGCTACCCGTCTTCATGCCAGAAAGCAGATGATGAAGGTCCTTTATCCGATTACGGAAGTGCCGAAGGAGAATGCAGGCAAGAAGAGAAATACAAAGTCTGTTAATTTATCCGACAAGCTGTTTGATGAGATCGCACCGAAGTATGCGAACCGTAACGGCGGTTATACCAGAATCGTTAAAATCGGACCCCGTAAGGGCGATGCAGCGATGGAAGTATTAATTGAGTTGGTTTAACACCGGAATAATACAAAATCATAACGACAAGGGGACGTAAACTTAAGGTGAACGTCCCCTTTTTGAAAGTGACTGGAATTGTATCTTTTTTCCCCTCCGTCCACTTTGCTCTTGACGTGAGTATTTCAATAACTTATTATTATAAAAACGTAAATCGTGTTCTTAATCCTGATGCACGGCGAAAAGCATCGCCTTTTATTACAGGTATTTCAAAAAGAGTGATTTTAGGAAGAAGGCATATCGATGGAGATATTGATTCTTGGCGGTACACGGCTTATGGGAATTCATTTGGTTGAGGAATTACTGTTACAAGGCCATAGGATTACCATAGCGACCAGAGGTATAACAAAGGATAACTTCGGAAACAGAGTGGAACGAATTATTACCGAGCGCACGGATGGGGAGGCCCTGGGCAGTCTTTTTAAGGGCCGCTATTATGACGTGGTATGTGACAGCCTGGCCTATTGTTCCAATGATGTGAAAGCCCTTTTGGAAGCGGTCCGCTGCGGACGCTATGTAATGATCTCATCGGCATCGGTATATAACGAACAGCTTGATATAAAAGAAGAAGATTTTGATCCTTATACATATCCTCTTAAGTGGTGTGGCAGAACTGATTTTTCCTATGACGAGATAAAACGGCAGGCAGAATGTGCATTGTTCCAATACTATAAAGATCAGCCTGCTGTGGCAGTCCGTTTTCCGTTTGTAATCGGTAAGGATGACTATACGAAGCGCCTGTATTATTATGTGGAAGGTATAATTAAGGGCATACCAATGAATATTGATAATAGGGATGCGCAGCTGTCATTTATTAATTCAAAGACGGCCGGTAGCTTTCTGGCGTGGCTTGCCCAGGGGACATATAGCGGGGCTGTGAACGGAAGCAGTACGGGAACCATCTCCATGAGGGAAGTAATCGAATATGTAGAAGCTAAAACCGGCAGGACAGCAATCTATTCACCCGATACCAATGGGGCGCCATATAATGGGGCAAAGGATTTCAGCTTAAACACGGAGAGGGCGAAAAGATATGGTTTTAGGTTTACAGCGTTAAAGAGCTGGATATATGAACTTTTAAATGACTATATCAACATGGTTACCCAGGATAGCAAGGCGCTTTGATTGGGAGGGACATATGTACATCGAAGAGGACGGATTGGTTATAAGAAACGCAGTTCTTCAGGATGCTGTCATACTATGTAATTGGTGGAATGATGGCAGGATCATGGCACATGCCGGTTTTCCAAGAGGGTTAGGAACAACGGTGCAAGAAATTGAAGAAAAATTAAGCAAGGATGATGATTATAACCGGAGATTGATTATAGAAGTCAATGGGATGCCGTCAGGAGAGATGTGCTATCGCACAGTCGGTAACGGTATAGCAGAGATCGGTATTAAAATCTGCGATTTTACAATGCAGGAGAAGGGATATGGAACGAAGCTGCTTCATATGCTGATAAAGTTTTTATTTAATGAAATGGATTACGGATTAATTAAGTTAGATACTAATATTAATAATAAAAGAGCGCAGCATGTTTATGAAAAGCTTGGATTTTGCAGGGCAGGGCTCAGGAAAGATGCATGGAAGGACCAAATGGGAGTGCTTCAGACGGCAGTTGATTATGAGCTTGCAAGGCAGACATGTGGAGGTTAAGATGGGAATGATTAAGGTCGAGGACCTGGCATTTGAATATATCAGGCGGGACGAGGAAGGAAATGTTGAGTCCATAAACCGGGCAATTGACGGTGTCAGCCTTGAGGTGGAGAAGGGTGATTTTATTGCCATTCTGGGCGCTAACGGCTCAGGGAAATCCACTCTGGCGAAGCACATCAATGCGATTCTTTACCCGACGGAAGGCAGCGTATGGGTGAATGGGCTGGATACGACCAAGGAGGAAAATCTTTGGGATATCCGGCAGACCGCCGGTATGGTATTTCAAAATCCTGACAATCAGATTATTGCTACCGTCGTAGAAGAAGATGTAGGGTTCGGACCTGAGAATCTGGGTGTTCCGACGGAAGAGATCTGGGAGAGGGTGGAGCAGAGCCTGAAAGCAGTGGGTATGCTGGAATACCGCAGTAAGTCCCCCAATAAGCTGTCCGGCGGCCAAAAGCAGAGAATTGCCATTGCCGGTATTATGGCGATGAAGCCCCAATGTATTGTTCTGGATGAACCCACCGCGATGCTGGATCCGGATGGAAGGAAAGAAGTTATTTCCACTGTCCGCAGCTTAAATCAGAAGGAAAAGGTGACGGTCCTTCTGATTACCCATCATATGGATGAAGTAATCTATGCGGATAAGGTAATTGTCATGAACCAGGGTAAGGTCATGATGCAGGGAACCCCAAGGGAGGTTTTTTCCAGAGTGGATGAGATTAAACAGTTCCGCCTGGATGTCCCGCAGGTGACGGAGCTGGCCTTTGAACTGAAAAGTGCGGGGCTTGATCTTCCGGAGGGCATCTTATCCACAGAGGAGCTGGTGACAGCCCTGGCATCATTAAAAAACAGTTAGCAGGTGAATAAATTGCAAATCATTTTTGATCAAGTGAATTATGTCTATAACGGCGGAACAGCCTTTGAGAAGCATGCCGTCAGGGATATCAACCTGTCCGTACAAAAGGGAGAGTTTGTTGGAGTAATTGGTCATACCGGTTCCGGTAAGTCTACATTGATCCAGCATATGAACGGACTGATAAAGGCAACTAGCGGGCATATCTACTTTAACGGACAGGATATTTACGATAAGGACTATAAGCTGAAGGAGCTCCGAAGTAAGGTGGGGCTTGTATTCCAGTATCCCGAGCATCAGTTGTTTGAGACCACCGTTTTTAAAGATGTCAGTTTTGGACCGAGGAATCAGGGGCTGGATAAGCTGGAAACGGATCTGCGGACCTATGATGCCTTAAAAATGGTAGGCATCGGGGAGGATTTATTGGATGCTTCTCCTTTTGAATTGTCCGGCGGACAAAAGAGAAGGGTTGCTATCGCCGGTATTCTGGCGATGAAGCCGGAGGTTTTGATTTTGGATGAGCCGACTGCCGGACTTGATCCGAAGGGCAGGGATGATATTCTGGATCAGATAGCAAAGCTCCATGCAGAAAGCGGCATTACCATTATCCTGGTTACCCATAGCATGGAGGATGTGGCAAAGTACGCTGACCGTCTGCTGGTAATGAATCAGGGGTATCTGGTTATGAACGATATCGTAAAAGAGGTATTTTCCCGCTACAGGGAGCTGGAGCAGATGCATCTGGCTGCGCCGCAGGTGACCTATGTAATGAACATGCTGAAGGAGCAGGGCTATCCGCTGCGGGCGGATGTTACGACGGTTATGGAGGCGAAAGCAGAGATTTTAAAGGCATTCGGACGATCCGGGTGACATTTGCTGACAAATGCTTGCTTGATATAGGCACAGGGAGGTTGTTATGATTCGAGACATTACCATAGGGCAATATTATCCATCGAATTCCGTTCTGCACCGGCTGGATCCCAGGATCAAGTTGATCGGAACCTTTGCATTTATTATATCATTGTTCTTATTTGATACCTTTTATGGATATATTGCGGTTTCTATATTTTTAATTTCAATAATCAAGCTGTCCAAGGTGCCCTTCCGCTATATTATAAAGGGACTGAAGGCTATTTTGACCCTGCTTTTATTCATGGTTTTCTTTAATCTTCTGTTTACACAGGGGGAAGTCCTTGTGAAATGGTGGATTTTTAAGATTACGGAGGAAGGGCTGCATTCTGCATTATTTATGGGTATCCGGCTGATCTTTCTGATCCTGGGCTCATCACTGATGACCTTTACGACCACGCCGAATCAGCTGACCGACGGCCTTGAGAAGATTTTATGGCCCCTCAGGCATATTAAGGTGCCGGTTCATGAAATCTCCATGATGATGTCCATAGCATTGCGGTTCATCCCGATCCTGCTGGAGGAAACGGATAAAATAATGAAGGCACAGATGGCAAGGGGAGCGGACTTTGAGACAGGAGGTCTGTTAAAGCGTGCGAAAAGCCTGGTTCCGCTTCTTGTCCCCCTGTTTGTATCGGCTTTCCGCAGGGCAAATGATCTGGCTATGGCTATGGAGGCAAGATGCTACCGCGGCGGGGAAGGCAGGACGAAGATGAAGCCCCTGCATTATCATAAAAGGGATGCCGCTGCCTACTCCCTGCTTATTCTTTACCTGGCGGCAGTGATTGCGGTCAGAATCTTCGAGAACAGAATTACGATTCTGGTAGGCGGCTTATTTCATGCTTAAATATAGGTTAAACGGAGGGCAGGGCATTTGTATGAAGCGCATTATGCTGATTGTTTCATATGACGGTACCGGGTACTGCGGCTGGCAGCTGCAGCAGGAGGTGCTGACGGTGGAGTCGGTTTTGAATAAGGCGCTGTCCGCACTTCTTGGGGAAGAGATTAAGGTGATAGGAGCCAGCCGGACGGACTCGGGGGTGCATGCCAGAGGGAATGTGGCCGTATTTGATACGGAGACCAGGATTTTGCCGGAGAAAATCTGTTATGCACTGAACGTCAGGCTGCCGGAGGATATCAGAGTCCAGAGCTCCGGAGAGGTTCCGCTGACCTTTCATCCCAGGAGAGTGAGCAGCAGAAAGACATATGAATACCGGATTCAAAATCGTAAGATTCCAATGCCGATGGAGAGGCTGTATTCAGATTTTGTTTATTATGACCTGGAGGCTGAGGCCATGCAAGCCGCGGCTGCATATCTGGTCGGCGAACATGATTTTAAAAGCTTCTGCTCGGTTAAGACACAGGCGGAGGAAACGGTAAGAACCATTTACCGGCTGGAGGTAATGAGACAGGGTGACATCATAACGATCTCGGTTACGGGGAGCGGCTTCCTCTATAATATGGTCCGGATTATTGCAGGAACCTTGATTGAAGTGGGAAGAGGCGCGATTCTGCCGGAGAGAATGAAGTCCATCCTGGCAGGCTGTGACCGCAGCCTTGCCGGCCCGACAGCACCGGAGCAGGGCTTGACTTTGATTGGGATTGAATATAAAGAGAAGGACATTTCCATAGGGGGTGGAAGTGATGTTTGATTTTTCAACGGATATTAATAGCATTAATGATACGTCGATCATTTTGAGGCTGGTGCTGGCGGTAATCTTTGGCGGAGCCATCGGATTTGAAAGAGGACGCTCCGGACGGCCTGCCGGTCTACGCACTCATATCCTGGTCTGTCTGGGTTCTGCCCTGGCGATTATGACAAACCAATATATTTTTGAGGCCTTTGAAGTCAGTGACCCAACCAGAATGGCGGCCCAGGTTATCTCCGGTATCGGCTTCCTGGGAGCAGGAACCATCATTGTAACCGGAAGACATCAGGTGAAGGGACTTACCACAGCCGCAGGCTTATGGGCGACTGCCTGCATGGGTCTGGCAATCGGTATCGGCTTCTATAAGGCGGCGGTTGTGACCTGTATTCTGATTGTATTTACCACCGTTGTCCTGCATCGCCTGGATAATTATATGCTGTTCAAATCCAAGATTCTGGACATCTATGTGGAATTTAACGGCTCAGTGTCTATTACAGCCGTTTTAGAGGCTATGAAAGCCCTTGTGGTGCATATTGATTCCATTGAAATGGTAAAACCCTCCTATGGGGCAAATGCGAGCGTTGCAGCTATAATGACGCTGAGGATGAAAGAAAAAAAGGTGCGGATGGAGATTGTTGCAAAGATCTGTGCGATCGAAGGAGTTGAATTTGCAGAGGAAATCTGAGGAAATCTGCTGGAAAACCCTTGACACACCCGGCAACATACTATATAATATTAAATCGTGACGTGCGAATACTTAAACCAAAGCCCCGGTAATAGTATTTGTGATCGTGAGAAGACAAAAACAGAGGCGGCAAGGTTAAATCAAGCACCTTTTGCTGCTATAAATTATGTAAAATTATGAGTTTCATTTTCATAAGGAGGAAAACCGATGAAAAGTTTTATGGCTAGTCCGGCAACAATCGAAAAGAAATGGTACGTCGTTGATGCAACAGGACATACATTAGGCCGTCTCTCTTCAGAGATCGCAAAGGTATTACGAGGCAAGAACAAGCCTACCTACACACCCCACATTGATACGGGTGATTATGTTATAGTTGTTAATGCAGATAAGATTAAGGTGACAGGAAAGAAATTACAGCAGAAGATCTACTACAGCCACTCCGATTATCCGGGCGGTATGAGAGAGACGACATTAGCGGAAATGATGGCGAAAAAGCCTACTGATGTTATCCGTCATGCGGTTACCGGAATGCTTCCGAAAGGACCCTTAGGAAGATCTATGATCACTAAGTTACATGTATATGTTGGAGCTGAGCATCCTCATGCAGCTCAGAAGCCGGAAGCATTAGAGATTAAATATTAATTAGAGAGGTTGAAAGGAGGAAAATACATTGGCTAAGGCAAGATATTACGGAACCGGAAGAAGAAAGAGCAGTATTGCAAGAGTTTACTTATTACCCGGTACAGGTAAAATTACAATAAATAAAAGAGATATGGATAACTTTTTTGGTTTAGAAACATTAAAGCTGATTGTTCGTCAGCCTCTGGCAATTACCGAGACCCAGGACAAATTCGATGTTGTCGTAAACGTTAAGGGCGGCGGTTTCACCGGCCAGGCAGGTGCGATCAGACACGGTATCTCCAGAGCATTATTACAGGCGGATGCGGATTATCGTCCGACCCTCAAAAAAGCTGGTTTCTTAACCAGAGATCCAAGAATGAAGGAAAGAAAGAAGTACGGCTTAAAGGCAGCCCGTCGTGCTCCTCAGTTCTCAAAGAGATAATAAAAGAATTTTTACAACCCCGAAAACACTGGGTTTTTCGGGGTTTTCTTTCATTTTACGGTTCAACTAAAATGGATGAAAATTCATTCGTAATACACATATAATACACAAGTAATACACAAAAAATCACATCAAAAAAGCGGGTTTTGGAGTCCCGCTTTGCTGAATTTATATTTTATTAATGGCAGTCAATAGTTCCTCAATCTCAATGTGGGTGTAGACCTGTTGTGTGACACCCTGACCCTTGTGACCGACTATCTTTTTGATAATTCTTTCATTTACCCCCGCAGCGGTTAAAAGTGAAATACAGGTGTGCCGGGTGTCATGTGGTCTATGGTTCATGCTCATCTGTTCAATAAACGGTGTCCAGTAACTATCATAATAATTTCTGTATTCAAAACACTGATCTTCAGGTGTGGAAAGTAAATATTCACAGCCGTTTTTTTTCATCCAATATTCAAAGTAAGGAAAAATTTTGTCCGCTATGGGGACTTTACGTAGTGTCTGCAGATTAAATGGCTTCCGCCTGAAAATCAGCCTCTCTGTAGCAAAAAAATTGTATCAGCAAAATCAGTGTAAAAAGTATTCGCGCCTGAATCTTGAAAAGATTCGTCACGAATACAGATAATGCAATAGAGGTAAGTGAGGTTTCTTCCAGCTTCGTCCGGATTAGACCTAATCCATAACAACGTTTACTCAAACTAAACGTTCTTTCCACTTCGATTCTATCTGTATTATCCTGATATTCTATCTTTTTATCTGCTTTTGCTGTTTCGTTTGGTCGCCCAAGCCTTGGTCCTGATAACCGGATACCATGCAGTTTACAAAAACCGCGATTGTCTCGGGTTCGATAAATCTGATCCGCAAGAACCCGTTCGGGATAATGACCAGTACGCTCCTTGTATCGATTGATTGCATCTACTAAAACAGTGTTTTCATTGTAAGCATCATAAGATATTTTCTCGTCAGAGTACTAAATTAACTGCACACCCTCCGGAAAGGCATGCACTGCTTTTCCGGAAAAGGGTGCTCTGAATTTCCGAAAAAGGTACACTATTCAATCGGAATATCCAAAAAAGAAAGATATATTCTGGCTGGTTGTCGCTACTGGTTTATTTAATTTTTTTAGTGCGGGTTCGGGTATAATTATATCTTATATTGGAGTTGTAATTCTTGAAAATGGTCTTGGATTAAGTACAATTCTTTTTTTTGAAGCGTTAGGTGGTATCTGTGTACCATTTTTTTAAAGTTTTTTAGTAAGAGAAAATTAAGTTTGACTAATCTTATGATAATGGCTTCGGCTGTATGTATCTTTGAGTTTCCCAATATAATAATACTGGCTATATGTTTGTTTATAAATGGGTTTTTAGCAGTTTATTATAATTGGAATTGTCAAGAAAAGTGTACTCGTATAAACTCACTAAATTTCTATGACAGCTATGCCGCCTGAAGTTGACCTTCTAGTAGCTGTCTGAATACCATGGGAGGAAGTCCTTTAGGGTTTGATGTATAGACTCGTGTCTGATTGTAATAAGTAAATACATACCTGAAGATTATGGTTTTGACTTCTTCCCGCTTCATTGTATAGGTTGGAAGACGGTAAAGCAGTTCTTTCTTTAACATTGCAAAGAAGCTTTCCATCCTGGAATTATCATAACAGTGGGCGATACCGCTCAGGCTCTGTTGTACACCTGCCTTTGCAAGTTCATTTCTAAAAGCATCACTGGTGTACTGGCTACCTCGGTCCGTATTATGCCGAATTCGGCATAATACGGACAACGGAAGTGAATCCTCAAACCCGAAAGCTATAGAGTATGGACCGGACGGCATGGCGATGACACGTATCTTTTACTGTAATCCGAGCAGCCCTTACCAGAAGGGGTCCATAGAGGTGAACCATGAGCTTTTACGGAGGGTAATCCCCAAAGGGACCTCCCTGGATGAGTTCACTCAGGAAGATATCCGCCTGCTGATGAATCATGTAAATTCATACAAAAGAAAAAAACTAAACGATAAGAGTTCCCACTCGGCGTTCAGCTTCTACCACGGAGAAGATCTTTTGCATCAGCTGGGATGTTCACCAGTTGCACCTGGGGAAATCATGCTGAAACCAAGACTTCTCAAAAAATAGTACGTAAATAAGCACAAGCTGCCGGGAGCAACCGCATGACAGGCAACAACAGGGGTGGATTTACCGATTACAAAAAATCGAACGTAAATCGACTTCCAGTTTTTGTATGCAATTTTATCGTATTCATAACGCCATTATAACAGAACAAATGAAAAATACCATCATTATATGGAATTTTTGTTAACACAACAGGATCTTTCGCTTCAAAACATAAAAAAGTGGATTTTTAGTTACAAAGCGGGAATCTTTGTTATAAAGCGGGAAATTCTTCTTACAAAAAAATATACATTAATTTAAAACGGGATTCTTGGAGTTCAAATGGGATTCTTTTTACACTTTACCTATTCTACTGGAGTATAATTGTATATTTTAAGTAATTGTATTGTTGTATATATTAGATAAAAGTTATAATGCCAATTGATTAGAGTTTAGTAAAATAATACAATAAAGTATTTACTAATGAAAATCCTAATTGCTAAATCTTATGGTTATAAATGTAAGAAATACATTAAGTCAATAGAAACATTTCACAAATATCAAAAGTAATTTACATATAATATAAACAATTTACAAGTAACAATAATAGTGCTATTATTTAGGAGAAAATTGAACAATTTGGGGACATAGGGAGAAAATGGATAATTTTTGTATGACTCTGTCCTAGTTAATGGGATAACCTGCATTTTCCAGTTATTGCTGTTTCATAAAGAAATTTAAACTCATTACGTTGTGGTTTGCGACTTATTATTAACTTGTTTGTGCCGCCGCTTGGCGGCGGAATGGAGAAAATTATGGAGGAAAGTGTCCTCGAACTTATGAATAAACAAGCTTGTTATGGAGAAGGCATCAGATTTGTTGATGAAATGCAAACGGAGTACATTGATGCTGAGTCCGGCACCTTTAACCTGTCGCTAGGGTATAACAATAAATATGTGATTGAAAAAG
The DNA here is from genome assembly GCA_023423335.1 of Bacillota bacterium. Lineage (GTDB taxonomy): Bacteria > Bacillota > Clostridia > Lachnospirales > Lachnospiraceae > Mobilitalea. The sequence goes on from JAFAFU010000012.1 coordinate 41,706, forward strand.
TACAAGAGCAGCTTAATAATATATCGCATATAGCCTCTCCACTATCAAAGCCTTATTCAGACGAAGTGTTAAGTATGTTATTGAAGACTTGTATTAAAAATATTAATTCAGGATGGATGCGTGATATTACAGGATCAACAGCAAATGAATGTGCGATAAAAATAGCTCAAAAATATACAGGTGCTATTGATGTAATAAACCTATTTATGTCACATCATGGACAAACTTATTTTACGACAGGAATATCAGGCAATACTTTCAGACGTAGCGGATTTAAAGGAATGATGAGTCCATGCAGTTTAACTGTACCAGCCCCATACTGCTATAGATGTCACTTTAAGGCAAAGTATCCTAGTTGTGATTGCCTCTGTGTTGAAGCCATATATGATTATATCAGATTTGCAAGTAGTGGCTCGGTAGCATGTATGATCCTTGAGCCAATACTGGGTAATGGCGGTAATATTGTGCCACCAAAAGAATATTTTAAAAGAATAAAGAAGTTATGTATAGAGAATAACATTGTATTGATTGCCGATGAGGTACAGACCGGAATAGGGCGTACCGGATATATGTATGCGAGCGAGTATTTTGAAATTGAACCTAATATTATTACATTAGCAAAAGGTCTCGGAGGAATTGGTATACCTATTGCAGCAGTATTAATGGAGTCTCGCTTAAATGTACTAGATAGTTATGAACATTCTTTTACTTCCGGTTCTAACATGATTTCTTTAGCAGCTGCAAAAGCCACGATTGATGTTATATCAAAACCTGAATTCTTAAGGTCTGTTCGAAGCAAGGGTTTTACTTTAGGAATTCTCTTAAACAAATTAAAAGAGAAGCATCCTTGCATAGGAGATGTAAGAGGACTTGGCTTAATGTGGGGAGTTGAGATTGTCGATGAAGAAGGGAATCCTGATATAAAAAAGACAGAGGCTATTATTGAAAATGCGTTTCTTCAGCAGCGATTGATTTTACGAGGATCAAGATATGGTTTTGGAAATGTAATTAAAGTCAGACCAGCATTAATTGCAACGGAAGAAGAGATTAATGAGATAGTAGAAAAATTATCTTTAGCGATATTGGGAGTTAAATAATATTAACGATAGGAGGAGTGAAAATGTATTCATTAGTATACAAATCTGTTTGGAACATTGAATTGGAAAAGGCGAGGACATATAAAAAACCTGAGGGTAAGCAGGTGGTGGTTCGTATCCATTCAACCGGAATATGTGGCACAGACCTGGGGATTATTAGCGGGAAGTATTATGCGAAACCCTCTGTTGTATTAGGGCATGAATCAGCAGGAGAAGTTATCGAAATCGGTGATGATGTTGTTAATGTTAATGTTGGAGATAGAGTAGTTATTGATCCTACATATTATTGTGGAGTATGCCAAATGTGCAGAACCAATAGACAAAATCACTGCTTAAGTAAGTCACATACAGAATCTGGAGTTTCCAGCGACGGTACCTTTACGCCATTCTATACAACTGATGAAAGGTTTTTATATAAATTATCAGAAGGTACTGACTATGATGAAGCTAGTATGACCGAGCCGCTAAGCTGTGTGCTAACAGCAATAGATAAGCTAAATATTCGAAAAGAGTATAAAACTTTAATCATTGGCGCAGGTCCCATGGGAATGTTGTTTAGCTATGCTTTAAACGCTATTGGAATTTCAGGAGGAATAGTTGAGGCTTCAAAGAATAGAAAAGAGTTGGTTCAAAGTATAGTTAGTGACAACTGGAAGGTATTTCAGCACTTTGATGAAGCAGTAGAGTTTATTGGTAATAACAATAACCAGGTAGATTGCATCATTGATACAAGTGGAACACTGCCGGACGATATTCTGTCCTATATTACATCTGGAGGCGTTCTTGCCTTAGTAAGCCTGAAGGATTCAAAGATATCATTGAATCCAAGGGAAATTGCTGACAGGAGTATTAGAATTTCTGGTTCTATAGATTCTATCGGAACATTTAATTCTGCATTGCATTTAATTGAGTCGGGGAAGATACCTGTTTCAAAATTAATTACGCATGTATACCGTCTTGAAGATTATGAAGAGGCTTTTAATAAGTTGGGGTATGATATTGAAAACAGACAAGAATCGAGTGAAAAGGATGCAATCAAGGTTGTAATGAGAGTCTAGTATAGAGATCCAGGTTATCTATCTTCTTGATTATGCCACTAGTTTCTGTATGTTGTGGCTTAGGCAACTATAAAAATAAAAATAAGAGGACCTAGATATGCAACAGGAAACCAGTTTTAGTGAAGCCAGCAATAAACGTTATCCGGAAGAAGTAGTAATTGTAATTGTTAAGAGCACAAGGGGCACTTATAATCCAATAACTGTTGGATGGACAATGTTAGCCTCCAAGAATCCGCCAATCATTGCCGTTGCTATTTCAGAAAAAAGGTATTCATTTGAGCTTATAAGGAAATTTGAAGAATTTGTAATAGCATACCCTTCAGATGAAATGGAAAATGAAACCCTCTTTTTTGGAACTAAATCCGGGCGAGAGATAAACAAATTATATGATTCGAAAATTCGATATAGTAAAGCAAAATATATCGATTCTATAATTCTTGATGAAGCTGTGGCTAATTTTGAATGCATTCTGGAAGATACAATAAAAACCGGAGATCATTATATATTCTTGGGAAAGGTTGTCGGCTCACACATTTCAACCGGAAATATAGATCGTTTGTATACGATTGGGGAGAAATACAAGCTTGGTAAAGTAATATATTAAGAGAATTTATTCTTTGGCTGTTATGATATTAACATATCTGAAGTGAGAGTAGATTTATAACATGTTTTTCTTGAGCGAAAAGGGATTAAATAAAATGGATAAGTTGGCAGAATGGATTGCTGTAAAACGAGATATCAGAATATACAATGATATAGTTACCAAGAAGGCCACTTTGGGCAGGCAAAAGTTACTTGATGAAATTGACTGGCTGACAACGATTGGATCGCAATGGCCCGAACATTTTCCAAAAATATTAGCAACAAGAAAATATGATACCTATGCTGAATATGATATGCCGTACTATAAAATGAAAAACCTGGCTGAAGTAATTATCGATGGTAGTCATAATCGTAATGAGATTTTAACAATTACAAACAGGATTTTTTATTTTCTGGCAGAGCATTTACATTTTGCTATAAAACAACAGGTATTAGAGAACTATGTTTTTAAGAATTATATAGAAAAGATTTTTTTAAGATTTAAAGCCGGAAGCTCACGCTCGGATTTATTTGATAAGATTACTAATTATAAAGAGTTAATTATAAACGGTAAAAAAATAGAGAATATTTACAGTCTCATTGACAAGCTTTTAGGGAATAAGCTTTTTTATAGTTTGACTACTCCTCAATTTATAGGGTATTTTCATGGTGATTTTAAACCGGATAATATATTAGTTGACTTTGATAATGATAATTTTATTTTAATTGATCCTAGAGGTAAATCCCCTAGCGGAAATCTGTTTTCCGATTATGTGGAAGATTTTTCAAAGTTTCGAACCTGTACAAATTCATTCTATGACTTGTTTAGAAGCAATAAATATAAGCTTACAATCCATAATAACAATATCTGTTGGGAATTATCAATAAATCCGGATGTATTAATTACGCTTAATCAAATTGATCAGCAAGTATTAGATATAACAAAAGAAATATCAACTATTGAAAACGATAATTTATATTATTTTAGATTGTTATTTATTGAAGCAATTCTGTTAATTGCAAATGCGCCCTTTCAAATTATTGAAGCAAATGACAGCAGCTGCGAGAATAGAGCCATAGTACAATTTTGCAGAGGCTTAGAATTATTAAATGAATTTTATGATGTGCTAAATAAGGATTAAGCACTTGACTGCGACTTGAGCGAAAGGAATAAATATATGAATATTAAATTTGGGGTAGGAATAAATAAAGTAGCATTATTAAGAAATGCAAGGGGACACAATATTCCAGATATCGTAAAAGCTGCCGAATTATTAATCTCTGCCGGATGCGAAGTGATTAAGGTTCATCAGTGGGAAGATCATCGGCATATTCTGCTTAGTGACATATATGCCTTAAGTAAAATAGATGAAATTAAGTCGGGGAAAGTGTTGTTAAATGTTGGGGGGACTATTAGAAAGGATTTATTAAAAGCGATTAAGGAATCAGGGGCTCATCAATTTACAGTAACACCCTTTAAGAAGGAAGAGCTTACAACTCAAAGAGGGTGGGATCACAATGATAGCAAAAATGAATTACTTATGCTGAAGGACTATTTTCAGAACAAAACTAAAATAATCATTTTTGTTGATGCAAAAGCTGAAGATGCAGAATTTGCAAAGAGCATGAATGCCGATGGTATAGAAATAAATTGTAGAGAATATGTAAATCATTTTGTGGATGAAAATAAAAGGAATCAAATACTAGAGGCTATCTTAAAAGTAAGGACATATGCAAAATCACTTGGCTTGACAGTACATTTAGCTCATGACCTAGATATTGTAAAAACCGAGCCGCTTATTAAATTAATTCAACCAGATCAAATTACAGTTGGTCACACTTTTATTGCCGAAGCATTATTTGAAGGTATTCCTTTGATAGCGAAAAAATATAAAGAAATCTTTCGTCTTTAAGGATCGAATGCCTGATATAAAAACAAAAAGGCCAGGAAGGAATAGACATGGGATTGGAAAATTCAAAAAATCTTGAAGAAATAAAAGCTGATTTATTAAGGTTGATAACAAATAAAAAAAATTATTTGATAGGAATCTCCGGCGTTGATTGTTCTGGGAAGACAACCTTATCAAAAGACCTGTTTGATTTTTTATTGGATCATAATATTAATACATATTTATTGTCAGGGGATGACTTTTTGTTTGACCGTGAAACCCGGTATACGAATAAAAATCAAATTCAAGGATACTATAATGAAAGCTTTGATTACGAAAAGATGTTTCATGAGCTTATTTTTCCAGCCATAAATTCTATTACCTTTTCCAGAGAAATGGATCATTTGGATTGGCAAAGTAATAAAATGATTTCCCGGGAATTTATCTTTCAAAGCCCCTTTGTTCTTATTCTGGAAGGTGTTTTCCTATTTAAGGAGCAATATAGGGAATATTTCGACTATAAGGTTTGGCTGGATATTCCTTTTAAAGATGCGCTTAAGCTTGCATTTCAAAGGACAAGGGATCTTGAATATTATGGAGATAAGGACACCATAATGAAAAGGTATACAGAAAGGTTTTATCCTACCCAGTTATATCACATACTGAAGGATAAGCCGGATGAGTTTAGTGATGCAAATGTTAATTTATCCTTTGGAGATTATGTGGTCGCAAATTCATAATATTGCATAAGTCAAATTACATAAGGACTGTAGAATTGTAAAGGCGTTTTATTATATATGTGAAGTGAATGGGGGCTAAAATGAATATATTGGTAATTGGAAACAATACGGTCGATCAAGTATGGATGACAAATGGCATTCTGCAGATGGGTCAGAAAAAAACTGACAATGAATTTGAAGTTTTTGCCGGCGGACAAGCCGCTAATTGTGCCGTAGCTCTGGCTATGCTGGGTTGTAAAGTCAATTATATCGGAGCTTTTGGCAGCGATCAATTTGGGAAAATCAGCCGGCAGTCAATGTCTGATTCGGGCATTAATATAGACTGGTCTAAGATTGAAGATTGTCCCAATTATTTAGCAACCGTTATCGTTGATAAAATATCAGGAGAAAGATCTATTTTGATGTATAAGGATAGCAGACTTGAGCTATCCGATCATATTATTATGGATGACTGGCTGGATAATATTGATTTATTATATACTGATGGGCATGAACCGGTCTATTCTTGTAAATGCATAAAAAGAGCTTATGAAAAAAATATTCCAATTATTGCAGATGCAGAGGAGGTAAATTCTTATCTTAAGAATTACTTACCTTATATTACAACACTAATTGCACCTCTTGAGGTGTTCAGAGAACTATCAAAGCAGGAATTAATTGAAAATGTGCTCGAAGAAGTAAAGGAAATGGGTCCGATCAGCGTGATTGCTACGAATGGGGAAAATGGTGGATACGCCCTAGACGCTCAGAATAGGTTTCATAGGTATGAGGCTATTAAGTGCGATGTTGTTGATACGACTGGTGCGGGAGATGCATTTCATGCGGGATACATGATTGGCTGTAAAAACAACCTGTCCTTTAAGCAGTCTGTAAAATATGCTGCAATCGTTGCCTCAAAAAAATGTCAGGTAAAAGGTCCCAGAATAAAGAAAGATAATATCTGTGAATTAATAGCTAGTCTTGAGGAGCTAAAAAATGAAGAATGCTGCAGCGGAAAATGAAATACTTATTTGGGGGGCTGGAGGAATATCACTGGGGCAGCTATCTCCAGGCTTTATAAGATCCGGCATTACACCCGTAGTTATCTTGAAAAAGAGAGATAAGCTTCTTGAGAAAAAAATAGAGAAGGAATTGTCCAAACATTACTATTTTATCGTTGATAAAGATAAGAGAATACATAAAACAGCTTCCCCGATTATTATCAAACAGGAAAACATAAATGATGTATTATCCCATTGCATCACATCCTGTGTTTGGATTACTGCTATTGGTGCGAAGAATGTTCTATCCCTTGTTCAGATATTTTCTGAAGCGATAGAGTTAAAAAGTTGTACCTCACAGAAGGTACAACTCATATTATGTGAGAATACTCCATATAAAGTGAATTTGGCAGCAATGCTAAGGCAAGGCATATTGCAAAATATGGAAGAGAAAAAAGTGAAGGATTATTTTACTAATAATGTAATGATATCTGAAGCAGTAAACTATTGGGCTATTCCTGGTGAAGATTTTAAGCCGGAGCTACATATTAATATTCAATGGGAAGCAGGACCTGTCTTAATTGATGCAGACGCGATCTATTTAGCTGATCCCCTAAAATCAGCAATAGAAAACAAGGTTTTTATTCCGGTTAAGAATTTTCAACTACATAAAAAGTTAAAGGTTGGGCTGCAGCTTCATGCATATGAAGCAATTAACTATTTAGGGGCGCTTTGGGGATGTACAGAAATGAAGGAAGCTTTAGCCAATCGTGATGTTATAAATATAGTTAATTCTTCCTTACGGGAAATTGTAGATTGTCTAAAGGAAGAGAATAGGAATGATGGTGCTTTTATTGATGAATGCTACAGATCAGTTATGCTGATGCTTCAAGAAATGCAGGGGAATGATATGATTACAAGGAATTGCAGAGATCCCTTCAGAAAATTAGATCCGGGTGAGAGAATGTTATATCCTTCATTTCTGGTTGCAAAGCATAACAGAGACCTAAATCCAATTTCAAAGATAGTTGCATCCGTCTTGTATTACAATGACTGTCTTAATTTATATCATCAGAACAACCTAAAAGATCCAATATATTCTACCCTTTTTACTTATGCAAAGAAAAGCGAATTAGAAGGTTATTCTGAGACCGGTCAAATAATTCTCGCAATAAGAAAAGAAGCTCCCGTATTGGCTGAATTAGTAGAGGCCAATTATAAATATATTGTTAACAGGAAAAGGAGTGATTATGGAATTTCCAACATATGGTGAGGTTTTTGATGCAATCTATGATATTGAAGAAATATATTTGAGCTTTATTGAGCAGTATTTATCTAAAAATGGTTTAAATTTAGAATTAGGCTGTGGCGCAGGAAGAATACTATTGCCTATGGCGAAAAGAGGATACAGAATGATCGGCCTCGATAGAAGTAAAGAAATGCTTGATAAATTGAAGGCCAAAGCTGAAGAGCTTCATATTGAGCAAAAAATACAATTGATTCAATCTGACTTTATTCATCTGGATTCCCATGGAGTTTATGACACTGTATATTTTTCTACCGACACATTTTCAATGGTAGAGAGTGTTGTCGAACGATTTGAAATCGTAAAAATGATTTCTTCCAGATTAGCAAAAGGGGGAACACTAATTATACCATTGAACAATCCGGTAAGCTACTTGGGAACACCATGTCAATGGTTTAATCATCAGGGAACGATCCCTAAAAAAGGAATGATTCGAATTATTGAGGAAAGAAAAATCCATCCGGAGCGTTGCATGCGGGATGGTCACAAATGGGAAATCTTTAGTCCTGAGAATCAGACATATGGAATAGTTCAGGAGCAGAAACGGGCTCTATCAATAATAACAAGAAATGAAATTAAAATACTTTTTAGGGAAAATAGAATTAGACTAAAGGAAGAGTATGGCTATTTTGATAAAAGCCCTCTTACAACGGATAGCACTAAAAGTATTTTTATAGGAGAAAAGGAATAAAATTATGGTAACAAATACAAATCCATTAAATATGAAACTAAAATGTGCCAAGCTTAATTGGGAGTATGGAATTGAATATAATAATGAATCAAATATCAGCTACATAAAAAACCCTATTTCAGCATTCAAAACAAATAGTAATAAATTTATTATAACAGACATAGAGTTAGATTCTGTTCTATTTGTTGATGCTGGTACAGAGTTAAAAAAAGAGATATTCATTTCCGGACATAATATTAAGTGGGCTGAGGAGATTGAAAATGGAGTATTTGCTGTTGTAAGAGATAATAGTATTGAAATATACAATGAAAAAAAGGAGCTATTACATAAATTCAGGCACCCATCTATTCCTAATCCTTGCTTTGTAACAGCAGCCAGGAACGGAAGATTATTTGTGGCAGATTATAAAAGCCAGTTTGTTGGAGAATTTACCAGGGAGGGAAAACTTACATGGTTAGCCCCATCGAATTTAGAGCTAAAACAGCCCAAATCAGCTACCTTGACCAAAATCAGGGATCACTGCCTGATCGTAGATGATCTCTCAAATTGGGTTATAGAAGTTAATATGGTAAGTAATGAGGTGGTTTGGAGTTTTGGGTCAAAGGGGAAGGGGGGAAGAACTACTGATAAGTTATTTTCTCCGAAATATTCTATAGATACTGATGAAGGCATTATAATTGTTGATTCATACACAAATCGGATTCTTTGCGTCTCCAGAGACCATGAGATCTTATGGCAATATGGAGGTGAGTTTGCAGGCGCCGGATTTAACCAATTATGGCGGCCTACCTGTTGCCATTATACGGATAATAAAACCTTTCTTATCACAGACTCAAAAAATGACAGAATAATTGAAGTTGATAAAGATAAAGGGATTCTTAAAACCATTGGGACCTCTCAGATAGAGACATGTTTACTACGTTTACCCCGCTCAATTATTCAGGATAGTAGCAACAATTATATTATCGCAGATACTCATGCTAATAGAATAGCAATCTTAGATGCTAATCGAGAGAGTATTGTGTTTAAACCAACAGATAATATGGAACTTTACTGGCCGCGCTGTGTCATAACGATTGATAATAATTATTGGGTAGCAGATGGACTGAATAATAGAATAATTATTTTTGACAGAAGCTTTCATAAGATCAAAGAGATACCTTCTATTACGATCAATAATAAAGAATATATGCTGGAAGACCCGCATCAAATCAGTAAGTCTCATTATAATGATTCTTATCTTGTAACAAGTACTTCTAATAACTACGTATTTCGTATTGATAGTAAAGGTGATGGATTAGAGGTTATATCCGATGGAAAAGATATAAGGGATCCGCATTCTGCCATTGAAACGGTTGATGGTGTCGTTCTCATTTGCGATACCGGAAACTCGGGAGTTTTTATTAAATATCCCAATGGTAATACAAAAAAATTGCTATGTTTAATAGATTCTGACCAAAATTTAATAAAGTTAAATCAGCCAAGGTTTTGTTGTTGTTATGAAGATTACTTTTTGCTTCTTGATACAGGCTCTAGGAGCCTTATGGCCTTTCAACCAGACGGAAAGTTATATTGGAAATTAGTGGGGGAAGATATAATAAAGTTTGATACAAATCAAAGGTTCTATTTAGATCCGCCCTCTTTTCTATATGATCCTCGATGGATATTTGTTACAGAGGATAACGGTTTATTAATTGCAGACACAGGAAACAACAGAGTATTTTCAATAAGTCTGAAATTTGAGAGGAGCTAGCAGTCTTATTAATATGAGAGAATTATCTTGCATAGGTATAACGAAAAACAGAGAGGTTAATTATCTGCATAAAATGACAATTCAAATCAGAAAAGATATTGTAAAAATGGTTGCAGAAGTATCTTCTGGCCATGTGGGAAGTTCATTTTCTTTAGTAGAAATTGCTGTGGTCCTGTATTATAAAATCATGAATATTGATCCCCAAAACCCATGCTGGCAGCTAAGAGACAGGTTTTGCTTATCTAAAGGACATGCTGCTCCTTTGTTATATGCAATACTTGCAAGCAAGCAATATTTTAGCAGGACGCTCTTAGGCTTTTACAGATGCATAGAGAAGGACTTAGAAGGGCATCCGGCTTCCCATTTGACACCTGGAGTCGACATTACATCCGGTTCACTTGGCCAGGGACTGAGTCAGGCCATCGGAATCGCGCTTGCAGGCAAAAATGATAACCTGGAATATCGGGTTTACTGCATTCTTGGTGACGGGGAGCTTCAGGAAGGACAAATATGGGAAGCGGCAATGTTTGCCGGAAATCATTGCTTAAATAACTTAATAGCCATTATAGATAACAATAAATTTCAAAATGACGGTCCTACGGCTGAAATAAACAACTGTGAATCGATAGAAGATAAATTTAAAGCCTTTCGTTGGAACACAAAAGTAATAGATGGTCATGACCTTGAAGAAATAATCAATTGTTTTAATGAGATAAATCAATCCCGCAGTAATAAACCATTTGCAATAATTGCAAATACATATAAAGGCTACGGACTGAGCATTATTGAGAACAGTAAGGAAGCACATTCATGGACACCTGATAAAAAAGATCTGGAGGCAATATATAAAGAACTTGAAAATAACTTTGGGTGAGAGAAAAAAGGAGTACCTCTTATGAGCACAATTGTCGGAGATCGATCAATGAGACTTGCTTATGGTGAAGCTCTAGTAGAAGTCGGGCAGGAGAATGACAGAATTGTTGTGCTGGATGCAGATCTGGCTAATTCAACTATGACAGGATTATTTCAAGAAAAATATACAAACCGGTTTTGGGATGTGGGAATTAGTGAAGCAAACCTTTTAGGAATAGCAGCCGGTCTGGCCCAATCGAACAAAATACCATTTGTCAGCAGCTACGCTATTTTTGCAGTTGGAAAAGCGTACGATCAGATAAGAAATACCATAGCATACTCCTCCCTCAATGTAAAAATATGTGCAACACATGGGGGGTTGTCGGCAGGCTTAGAAGGCTCTAGTCATCAGATGCTGGAAGATATAAGTATTGTCAGAGCAATACCTAACATGCAATGTATTGTTCCGGCAGATGCTTATGAGACAAAAGCTGTGATCAGAGCAATATCACAAATTGATGGACCTTTCTATGTTCGTCTTTCTCGAATGACTTCACCTGTTATTTTTGATGAAAATTACATATTTGAATTGGGCAAAAGTGTATGTGTTCATGAAGGAAATGACGTTTGCATCATAGCGTGTGGAGTAATGGTAGCCACTGCATTATCCGTAGCAAAAAAGTATTTGGAAAAAGGAATTTCAATAAGGGTAATAAATATGTCTTCGATTAAACCAATTGATACCCATGCAATAATAAAAGCATCCCTGGAGTGTGGAAAAATAATAACAGTTGAAGACCACACTGTTATTGGAGGATTAGGAAGTGCTGTTGCTGAGGTTATTATAAAAAACGACCCTGTGCCGATGAGGTTTTTAGGGGTTCAAGATAAATTTGGAAAATCCGGTCATCCTCATGAATTATATAAAAAATATGGAATTGATGAAAAATCAATAGAGTTAGAAGTCCAGGACCTTCTTTTTGGTCATTGATTTAGAGATGGGTAAAGGGTCTTTTATTCAAGCTTACAGGGGGGGTTTATGATAGTAGAAAATGAGAACAAATTTAACATGGGTGAAATCTATGATGCAATTTATGATTTATCTGATGATTATTTAGAATTTATTCTATTTTTTTTGGGTGATACAAAGACAGCTATGGAACTTGGAGTTGGTACTGGAAGGATGTCAATTCCAGTAGCAATGAAGAGATACACATTATATGGAATTGATAATAATACTGAAATGCTTGAAAAATGCAGAGAAAAAATTCTATTACATAACCTGGAAAAAAAAATATTTATTTTTAAGGAGGATATAACGGCTTTTAATTTGGGGATAAAAGTCGATACATGTTTTTTTACTTCAAATACATATATGCTAATAAATACAATCGAAGAACGTTTAGCTGCATTAATAAATTGCTCCAATCATCTAAATATGGGTGGAACACTGCTTATTATTTTAAATAATCCATGTGAATTTATGAAGAAAGATCATGAAATAACTCAGCACAAAAGGGGCACCTTAAGTAATAATTCCGTAATAGAAATTACTGAATATAGAAAAATTGATTTAATAAATTGGGAAAGAATCGGATTTGATGAATTTCATAACATAGATAATGATGAAAAAATAAGGGTACCTGTTCGACATGGGATTGTGACTCAATCGGAGCTAGAGCTGCTTGCTTATCTTTCTGGGTTTTCAATTATACATACATATGGAAATTACAATAAAGATCCTCTGACTTCAATGTCAAAGAAAGCGATTTATATACTTAAAAAAATAAAAGATATTAATAATGAGGAATTCTAATGGAAGGTATAACAACGATTACTTTTGACTTATGGGATACTTTGTATATTGATGATGATGATCAGGATCTACGAAGAAAAGAATATCGTTTTAAGATAATGCAGAAGATTTTTACCCAACAGGGATATATCATAAGCAATGATACGCTGCAGCAAGCAATAATCTATGCGAATAAGGTAGCAAAAGAAACTTGGCATACTTTACAAAAAACGTTCGGCGCAAAAGAAAGATTTGACATAATACTGGATTGTCTAAAAATAAATCTGGATAATTCGATTAAGCATGAGGCAGTAGTCCGGATAGAGAATGCTGGTTATGATTTTCCTCCAATAAAAATAACGGGCATAGAAAATATTTTAAGAAGGTTATCAAAGAAGTACAAACTAGGACTCATTTCAGATACCGGTCAAACCTCAGGTCGTGTTTTACGAGAAATACTAAAAAAGGACTGTATTTATGATTATTTTTTAGTCCATACCTTTTCAGATGAAATAGGAGTATCAAAACCAAATAAAAAAATATTTGAGCTGACTCTAAAAAACCTTTGTAGTTTACCTTCTAGTACAGTCCATATAGGGGATAATATAATAACTGATGTTTCTGGAGCAATTAACTATGGATTAAAAGTTATTCATATTACAGATAAAAAGGATAATGAGTATAGTAATCATCGGAATTACTATCAAGTTGATAAAATAAGTGACATTATAGAATATCTGAATCCGTGATTTTAAGAATGTAATGTAGGATAGAACCTTAATCATTATGGAATAAAGGAAAAGGAGATAAAAAATGTTAACTACGAAATTGCTTCATCCCGAAATTCTGGAATCACTGGCTAAAGCCGGACATGGTTCAAAAATTCTGATTGCCGATGGAAATTATCCTTTCTCGACGAAGGTTGGACCATTGACAAAAAATGTTTATCTGAATCTTGCACCTGGGATGGTCACGGTTCCCCAGGTACTTGAAATTCTCCTTTCTGCCATCAATGTGGAAAGTGCGACCGTAATGATTCCAGCTGATGGCAGCAGCCCTGAAATTTTCCAGGAGTTCACATCTTTGATGCCTGGACTGGAACTTAAGAAAAAGGGACGTTTTGAGTTCTACGAGGAGGCAATGGATCAACAGCTTTGTCTTCTCATTGCCACAGGTGAAGAGCGGATTTTTGCCAACCTTCTCCTGACACTGGCCTGTGCGTAATTAAACAAAGATAGGAGTTGTGCTGATACCCAACCTCGCGGGTATCGGCAGCAGGGGGATTGATATGAAAAGAAATGAAGTTGAGCCTTTTAATGATATTTGGTATAAAGATTGTTTCTATAATGGATTAATGCCAATCATTAAATATTTTAATGGAAGTATAGATGATTATATTGTTAATGATTTAGCTGGTATATATAAATTATCAAATAATCAGGAATATACGATTTTAGAATATGATAGTCAATTATCTGATGGAATTAACTGCTTAAATGAGATTGGAATAACATTATGTAGCTTTAATCAGTGTGATAATTTGGTAAGTAAAATTATAGAACTACTAAATAACGATAATTTAGTTATGACGTATATAGATTGTTTTTATGAACCTATACGAAAAGATACCTTTCATCAGAATCATTGGCCCCATGTATTGCTTATATATGGATATGATGAAGATGCTTTTTATATAAATGAGAGTGAATATATTGATGATGTGCGCTATAAAAAGATGGTTATTCATAAACAAGAGCTAGAGGAATGTGTGAATGGATATAATAGGAATTTCAATGCAGATTTAAGTAAGAGTTTTTTATATTCATTTAGTAAAAGCGGACAAGTACATACAGGGTCTCAAGGAAGTAAAAATCTCCATAAGCTCTTATCCTTAAAAAATCAAAGATTAGCTACCTGTACAAACTTAATAGAATTTGGAAATGGCATTTATGATATCGATTTTGAAACAATGAAAGAGGAAGATGGCTATATAAGGGCTTTAAATAATGTAATCAATAATTTGTCAGTGGAACAGTACGTGTTAAAAAAATTGAATTTTATTAGTAAAGACAATACAAGTATTTTTCAAGAGTCGCTGAGATATTGGCAATCCACTCGAGCTATTATAGCTAAATGTATTTTTACAAGAAAGAATAGTGAAAAATCAAGAGATAAAATATTAGATAACTTAAGAATATTAGCGGATATTGAGACAAATAGAATTAAGGAATGCAATATATTAATCGAAAGGGCATTATGATATGACGTATAAATGTATTAATTTGGAGCAGGTCTATAATTGGAAGATGATTAATAGTCAATATAATAATCAATTACAATTTGCAGGTGCAAGAAACATACGATCTCACATGTGGGACGGAGCTTCATTACCAGGATCCAATGAAATCATTAGAATAAATAATATCGATTTTTTATTTCCGGATAAAACATGTAATAAAAATGATGCAATTGAATGTGAAGGACAAATAGTAGACATAAATGTCAAGAATGTCAGTAATATATATATGCTAAGCATGACATCAGATGATGCAACCTGTATGGAAAAGCTGATAATTAATTATTCAGATAATGAATTCGAAGAACAGAAGGTGCTATTTAAGGAATGGTATTATTTGAAATCGAATACGAAATGGAATTATATGCAGGAACAGGACAAGCTTACGGTTGAAGGTATGATAGGAAGGCATTACTCAGATAAATCAAAACGATGTATGTATTTGAATCATATAATACTTAAGGGAAAAGATGTTTCTTCTATTGAGCTTCCATTTAATCCGGACATATTTATTTACGCTATTACCGTGAAAGGAAGCGATGCTTATGAAATTATTAAGTAAAAAAATCAAGTATATTATAACTGATATAGACGATACTATCGCAAAAACTTACCATGATATATCCGGAAATATGGCTGGATATATTGAAAAACTCCTAAAAAAGAATGTAAAAATACTAATGATTTCCGGACAGGGGAAGGACAATATATATCAACGGGTTATTCAATATATTCCATCAGGCTTAAGAAACAACATAGCAATCGCTCATTGTAATGGCACAGAATTATTTGAATTCGACTATCATGGTCGCTTAATTGAAACTCCGACAATCTCATTTTATGATGAGCTGGCAGTTGATTTTGGGAAGGCAGAAAATGTTATTAGAACCATATTAGAAAAGATGGGCATATGTTTTGAGTATCATAACCTACATAGTATAAGCAATACACTTTTTTATGCAGTAATAGAAAATAGAAAGGTTCAGATAAGTATTGATTTCTTTAATATTCCCAGTGATTTTTGCAAATGGAAAGAAGAATTTGTTAATAATCTTAAGGTAAAATTAGAATATGAAAATATAGATGTAGATGTAAAGAGTGGTGGAGTAAGTGCGATTGATATCGTTCTTCCGGGAATTAATAAGGGTAAAATTATTGAGAAAATATTAGAAAGAAAACAGTTTATACATGATTTACCGGAAGCCTATGATGAAGTTGAAGTATGGGGTGATAGCTTCCTCGATGGATCTGATTTTGATATGTGTAAGGCTTTGCCTTTGGATATTAAGAAAATATCTTTTAGAAAGGTTCAGAAAAGCGACATTTTAAGTAGAAATAATATAGATATATGGGACGGAGAAGAAGAATTGAATGCAGGCTTAGAAGAATACTTAGTTAAAAGTTTAGGAGAAAAAGTATGATAGGTGTTTCTGTATCATTATGGTCTGCCAATTTACTTAATATAGAAAGAGATATAAAAATGGTGGATTCAATAGCGGATAAGTATCATTTAGATATTATGGATAATCATTATGTGAATAATCTATTATTTGGGGTAGACTTCGTAAAAGCTGTAAGGGGTGTAACTCAAAGACCTATTGAAGTACATTTAATGGTTTATAATGCAGAAGAAACAATAGGGGATTATTTACAGGCCGGGGCTAATATTATT
Source organism: Bacillota bacterium (assembly GCA_023423335.1). Taxonomy (GTDB): domain Bacteria; phylum Bacillota; class Clostridia; order Lachnospirales; family Lachnospiraceae; genus Mobilitalea. The sequence goes on from JAFAFU010000012.1 coordinate 58,417, forward strand.
ATCATTCATCTGGATACTTTGAAATTTATTGATACGGTTATCCATAGGATAAAATCATCCGGATGTAAAATTGGAATTGCATTAAGAGTAGAGGAAGACATAAAAATAGTGCTCCCGTATCTTGGTAAAATTGATATTATCGTGATCATGGGTACGCTGATAGGAATTAAAGGGGCTGCATTCGAAGAGGTAAACTATTGTAAAATCGCAGAATTATCCAAACTAATAAAGAATAAAAAATTAAGTTTAGAAATACAAGTAGATGGAGGAATTCGTTATGAAACAGTTCCTCAAATGGTAGAAAATGGTGCAAGGATTATTACCGCAGGATCAATATTATTCAATGATATCGAAAAATTCAATGCATGGAGAGAAAATATGTAATTTGAGGAGGCACATCTTTGAACGAGATAATTGAGAATCATATTACGAATCATACTCTTCTAGGTGTAGGAACTATGAGTACTCTATGCATAGAAGCGGCAATGGAAGTGGTAAAGAAATACCGTTATCCTATTATTTTTATATGCAGCAGAAATCAAATCGAAAGTCATGTCCTGGGAAGCGGATATGTAAACGGGTGGTCGTCAAGAGAACTAAAAAATTATATACAAAACCGAGCTAAGGAATTATGTATTCAAAAATATATTTTTATCGGTAGAGATCATGGAGGACCGTGGCAAAATGACAGAGAGTACAAAAAAAATGTAAGCGAGAGTACTGCATTTAGTAATTGTTTATTATCATATTATGAGGATTTAGATGCGGGATTTGATTTTATACATATAGATACATCCAGAGATCCTAATCTGATCAAAGTACCAATTGAAATTGCGATTAACAGAGCAATATATATACTGAGAAATTTAGAAAATTATCGTATCAGCAATGGATATGCGGAAGTCGTTTATGAAATCTCTGTAGATGAGACCAGGTGCTCTGAGGCTTCACTTGATGAATATAAGACTTTTTGTGAACGATTTATAGAAGAAACAAAAGCTGGAATGTTACCAATGCCCAAATTTGTTGTTGGAAATACAGGCACTTATACTAAAATGGATACAAATATCGGTAGTGTTGATTACGATGTTGTACGAGCATTATACAAAGTTTCACAGCTGCAGGGAGTATTATTAAAAGAACATAATGCTGATTACTTAGATCAGGATACCTTGCGGCAGCATTTTGAAATAGGGATCAGAATGGTAAATGTAGCTCCGGAATTTGCACATAAAGAAACCTGTAAATTACTAGAAATGGAAAGACTATGGAATCAATATGTGGATAATGAATTAATGGATTCTACATTAAGAACAAATATTGAGGACATTCTTATAAATAATATCATTTTAAGTGATAAGTGGAAAAAGTGGATTATTTCTTATGATGGTAGTGATAATAAGATTTTTGATGATAAACAATTGCGAAATAAGATAGTAGTAGTTAATGGGCATTATTTTTATCATAATATTGATGTAATGAATGAAAGAAGAAAATTAATGACTTATTTAGAAAAGTATAAGTTAGTATTAAGACCGGAGAATAACATTATAAAGCAGATTAAATTAAGTATAGAACGATATTTAAAGGCATTTAGTTAGTGGAAATATGGGGGGAAAATGAATAGAAAAATATCAAATATAATTGAAGCTTTTTTATTACAGGAATGGAATATTAAGATTGATATAATTGAAACAGTTACATGGAATGATGTTAAGCAATTGGATTCATTGAGTTTTGTAAAGTTGATTGTTTCAATTGAGAACGAACTGGGAATTGAATTTGATGAAGATATGATGATTAAGGATAGATTTAAGAATTTTGGTGAATTAATTTCATATATAGAGGAAAAAGTTGAAGGTTAATATCCCGTATTGATATGAGGAGGATTATTATATGACAGATATGATATTTCAGTTATCAAATGTTTATATGAAAGATGTTGAAACTTCCGTAAAGCCAGAATCAATAAATAATTTATTAGGTGATATTATTACAAATCGTGTAGTTGGAATAGCCTATCATAATATCTTAAAATATCGGGAATTTATAGTGCCGAATGAGTTCATGTCGGCATTAAAAGTAATATTTAATGAAGATGTAGAAAAATCAAAACACTTTAAAAATGATATAAAGTATATTTCTGATATTTTTAAAGCTGTTAAGTTTGATTACGCATTACTGAAGGGAGCTTTTCTTACTACTAAACTCTATGATAGTGGACTTCGAACGTCTAACGACATAGATGTCCTGATCAATGAGAAGGATATAACCAGCTGCCAAAATATTTTATTAGAAAATGGATTTGTGCAGGGAGAATATAAGAAAACAGAGGGAATTATCCCTGCAACTCGAAGAGAGATTATAACTTCAAGAATGAATTTCGGAGAAACGATTCCTTTTGTTAAGCTGATTGACGGTGAACCTTTATATATTGATTTGAATTTTTCTGTAGACTTTAAACCTTCGGGAACAAATACAATTGTTTCTGAATTGCTCAATAATACGATAGCAGTAGCTTTTGAAAACGTTAGTTTTAGAACATTACATATGACTGATTTTCTAATACATCTTTGCTGCCATTTGTATAAAGAGGCTACCACAATTAATTGGGTAAGGGACAATCGCGATTTGCAATTGTATAAATTTAGTGATATTAATGTATTTCTAAATGAGTTCCACTCGGAAGAATATTTCGAAAAATTATACGATCGAATCGAATATTTTGAAGTATCAAAAGAATGCTATTATACGTTCTATAACACAGCCATTATTTTCCCGGATATTAACAATATAAAAGGTTTCAAGGAACTGCTTAATAAAATACAACCAGATGATTTGAGATTTATGAAAGAAGTAGTAGATCCGATGAATAATACAATTTATAGGCATGAAATGAATTTCTCGGATTGGTTTCATTGCCAAAAGCGTATTGATAATTTAAGGAGCTATGAAATGGAGGATAATCTGGTTGAATAAAAGTGAGCTGTTAGATGGTTATGGGCTTTCCTGCATAGAGAATTTTTTTTTATATCAGTTAAAAAGTAGTTATGTGGGATGGACCAATGTATTCTATAAAAGCTATCTCAGTTTTTATAGAATATTTATAGATTTCTATATACATAAAAAAGAGTATGCTTATTATGACGGAATACCACGAATACATCATACCGCTGAGGATTTAAATCTTTGTACCATCATATACTCGGATCAGGATAAGATTGATGATATATTTCAGAAAACAAGCCTGGCTGCCATCTGCGTGACTCCGGAATCTATATATAAAAAATATAAGACGAAACTGTTAAGGGATGACCATTACATCTTTATCAAGAAAAGTGAACAAGATGTATTTCATTACCTAAATGATTTTCCAAGAGATGAAGGTGAGGTCACTATGGAGATCCTGAAAAAAATGTTTTGTAAAAAATCAATATGGTTTATGTTTAATACTTCAAATATAGCTAATATAGATGTCCGTGAATTATCCAGTGTATTTTACGATTCAGTTCTAAATTGTGAATGTGGTAATATTGAAGAAATTCTGGTGGATGAAGCAGATATTGATATTGATGTAGCAAGGGATGCCCTTGGAGTGCTACGTGTCATCATTAGGCGAACAGCCGCTTTCTGTGAAAAGGATATAGAGGTATGTTTTCTAAAGGAGTATTTTCAGATAATTGATCAGTGCTTTACAAGTATTGAATATAAGAGAATTAGAAAGCGATATGATCAAAACGAAATAAAAGAATTAATGAAGAACATAGCGAAAAAGGACAAGGTAGTAAGAGAGGAATTAATAAAAAGGATGGGTGATATCTATGGTGGAGATAGGAGATAGAGTAATTGAGATAGTGAACGGTTTATCCGTAGTGGGTACTATTAGCGGAACAGAGGACAAATTGATCGAGCTGGGAATTGATTCTCTTAAAAAAGTGGAATTAATGATTGGCTTAGAAGACGAATTTGCCATACAATTTGATGATTCCGACCTAAATCCCGCAAATTTTAGTACAATTCAGGATTTAATAAATTTATTAAAAAAGTATATTGGAGATGAATAGATCATGTGGAATTTTATTGTTGAGAGAATGAAGTTATTTGGTACGGCTTACATCCTGGATGAGGGGCATAGATATTCTTATGCAGAGGTTATAGATAAAGCAATACAGTGTGGGGCCCAGCTAAAAAAGCACCTAAAGCCAAAAACAAAATGTGCTATTTTATGTACTGGTAATTATAATACTGCAATTGCATTATTAAGCTGCTGGTATGCCAATATGGTTCCAATACCGATGTCAATTAATTATGGAATGGCTCATTGTGCTAAGATTAACAAAACTACGACACCGACTATACTTATATGTGATGATATATCCATAGTAAATAATTGCAATATTTGCGTCTTTGATTTCAATAAGAATCAATTCCTTAATGAAGTGGTTGAGCAGAGAAGCGAAGAAATCCTTAGTGATGTTGCATTGATTATGAGTACATCCGGTACAACAGGAGATCCAAAGGGCGCTATGATTACAGAGGATGGTTTGATAAAAAATGTGAGGGCAATTGCTGAATATTTTAAGATTGACAGTAACGATAGTATATTAATTGCAAGGCCGCTGTATCATTGTGCTGTTCTTACTGGTGAGTTATTGATTTCATTATATCAAGGGTTAAATATATCTTTTATCAATGGCAGCTATAATCCAATTGCAGTTTTAGATCGTATAGAGAAAGAACAGATTACTGTATTATGCGGAACCCCTACTTTATTCCAACACCTTTCGGTGTATTGTAAACGTATGAAAAAGCAGAATATGTTACGTGTAATAGCCATTAGTGGAGAATGCCTACGAAAAGAAACAGCAGTTCAAATGAGGGAAGCCTTTCCTGATGCAGATATATACAATGTTTATGGTCTTACTGAGGCTTCGCCCAGAGTAAGCTATCTGGCTCCGGCATTATTTGAACATATTCCTGAATCCGTTGGAGTAGCTTTAAAGGGTACATTAATTAGAATATGTGATCAAAATGGTAATGAGCTTAAGTATAATGAGCATGGTATGGTTTATGTAAAATCGCAAAGCATTATGAAGGGATATTATAATAACCAGGAGCTGACGAATAGTAAAATAATTGATGGATGGTTAGTTACTGGAGATATTGGTTATCTGGATCAAAATGGATATCTGTATATTTTATCAAGGGCAGATGACATGATTATAAAGGCAGGGATGAATATATATCCGAAGGAAATTGAGAATGCCCTTGAGCAGTTGCCTATGGTTAGTGAAGTAGTAGCGTATGGAACAACTGAAAATAATGGACAGGGAATAGCAGTTGATATTGTTCTGTCAGAAGAATACAAAAATATTGCAAAAAAGGATTTAATAACTGCTTTTCCAAGTGTATTACCGTCTTATTTACTTCCAGGCAGTGTCAACATCGTAGAAAAACTAGCCAGAAATGCATCAGGAAAGATAAAACGTTATAAAAAGTAAACCCATCAAGAGGAAATAATATGAGTAAGAAACAGCTATATGTTAAATATGTTATTAAATCCCCCTTTTTGTTGATTGCTTTTATTTTAGTAGAGGCCCTGATTATTTCCTACTTGTTATTATCTATCAATATCGATCAGATCATTACATTTGATGGAAAGGTATATAAGGGAGGTATAGAAATATACACAGAACAAGATTTCGAAATGAAAGCAGATTTAATCTATGTGTACATCAATAGAAACGAGCATATCAGGCCAGTAAAAGTTTCCGGTATAAGGAAAATTAGAGATGGCTATTGTTTTATAGTAACTGACAAGAAATCACTTGTATATGATTCTGCAGAGATAAAAGTTGATGTACCTGTAGGTGAAAGAACCCTATTAGAATATATATTGACAAAGGGTGGATGATATCATGGATAAATTTAATTTTTTTGATGCGTTAAGATTCTTAAAAAAGTATATCATTAAATTTAGACTGAATTTATTATTATTCTATTTTGGTTGGTTTATTGATATGCTTTTTGGTATCCTAATTCCCATTTTATCAGGCGTATTGATAAACCAAATTATTTATTATAGAAACATGAACACCTTTTTAAAAATTAGTGGATTATTCGCCATAGTAACCATTTTTTCTTGTCTTCTTTACTTTTTTATCTATGCACAGCACCACTATATTATGAGTATGTTTACCTATCATATTCGAATGGATATATTTAGAAAGATACATAGAGCAGAGGCAAAATATTTAAATAATAATGATACTGGTGATTTTATATTAAGTATTCAATCGTATGCAATCGAATGTGTGCATTTTATAGTGCGAAATATGATTCATTTTACAAATAGTATCATTTTGTCAGTCTTTATCTTAGTATATATTTTTATCTTGTCGTGGCATATCGGAATTATTATTCTGCTTGGTGCGCCATTGTTAGTATTTGTTACATCAAAATTCAATAAAAGGATACGAATCTGCACGGATCATTTACGAGACTACAATGTAAAATATATAAGCTGGTTATTTGAACGATTATCAGCGCTTAGAGATATACGGGTTTTAGGTGCAATTAATAAAGCAAGTAGAGAGTTTAATCATAATCATAAAAAAATATTCAAGGTTAGTAATAAAGTAAGCTTTGAAACCAGACATGCTCAAAACATGGTGGAGCTATTAACAGTGATTATAAGGATGGCGATATATGGAGCGATTGCTTATTATACAGTATATAAAAACCTATCAATGGGTTCATTAATTGTTGTTATCGCATATTATGACAAGCTGCGAGATTCAATAACATTAATTAGTGACTCGTTAATAGACGTACCCAAAAGGGTCTCTTATATAAAACATATTTATGATCTTGTTGTAAATGTACCGGTAGAATCAGAGGAGTATAGAAATCAGACACTTAATATAGTAAAATCTGATATCCATATGAAAAATATTGGATTTATATATGCAGGATCCAGTGAAGTAATAAAATCGATAAATCTAGATATCAAAGGAGGTGAGCGTTTTGCTATTGTAGGACATAGTGGCTGTGGCAAAACAACCTTAGCATACCTGCTACTAAATTTTTATAGTCCGGATAGTGGGGAAATTATCATTGATGGCCAGAATATAGCCAATTGCTCTTTGAAGTCAATCCGGAAAAATATAGGGATCATCCAGCAGGATATTTTAATTTATAATGGAACGATTAGAGAGAATCTATTACTGGCAGATTACAAGGCAACGGATGATGAGTTGAAAAACGCATGTAAAAATGCAGGTATATATGACTTTATAGAAGCGTTGCCTGAAGGTTTTGATACTGTGTTGGGGAGTAATGGGATATTGCTTTCTGGAGGACAAAAACAGAGACTGGTATTATCTAGAATTTATTTGAAGAATCCAAAGGTTATAATTTTTGATGAAGCAACATCTTCTGTTGATACAGAAACAGAGGCAGTAATTCATAATGCGTGGAATCACGTCCTGGCTGGCAGAACTGCCATTATCATATCTCACAGATTGAGTTCGGTTTTACTATGTGACAGGGTAGCTATTATTAATGGTGGTACAATTACAGACATTGGAGAACCCGCTATCATGATGAAGAAAAATAAAAATTTTCAAACGCTGTTTTCTATTAAGGAGGATAATGAAACATGTTTACAGCAATAAAATATCGTTACAGGGTACTCAGTAAATTATATTCTTATAGCGCTGGAGTAAAACGATATTATTGCATAAACTTTTTCTTGAAAATTGTAATTATATTATTATCCTTAATCCAACCGATATTTTATAAATTTTTTATTGATAAAATAATTATTTTAAAAGAAATTTCATTGTTTCCATACGTACTGTTGGGTTACTTTAGCGTACTTATTACTAATTTCGCTGTTGGCTATGTTGTATTATATTTTAATAATAAAATAGTTAATCGCATTACTTTTAGAGTAAAATACAAATTGTTTATCTCGTTATTCAAAAAGGATTTTCATTTCTATGAGAAAATGAGTATAGGTAATGAGAAAATGATTTTGGAAGATGATATCAACAGTATCAGAGAATTTTCTGATTATCAAACTTTAGAATATATTAAGAACATAATAATGATAATCGTAGCGATTATAATTCTATTCATTTCAAAATGGCAGTTGGCCTTCATGGCAGTTGTCTTTATACCGGTATCATTTCTTGCTAACCACTATATTAGTAAAGATGAAGGCAAGATAGTAAAACGAATGAGAGATAACGACCATAAACTGTATTCATGGCTTCATGAATCTGCACAGGGATGGCGAGAAATAAAGGCACTAAATTTACAAAAACGTGAAGAAATAAATATGACAAAATATTTACATAAGTGGGCCTTATTGAATGCAAAATGGATTAATTTCTGGACCTTGCGTGTCCTAATACTGCCGAGAATTAAGCAAGAATTTTTAATGCAATTTATGATTTATTTTGTAGGCGGCTTACTTATTATGAAAGGTAATTATGTTATTGGCTCACTTTTGGCATTTGTTCAGTATTATAACTTACTTGCAGATGCTGTGGAACAGGCAGCAAAACAAAATGCAGATATGTTAACTAATAAGAACTTTAGTGATAACTTAATTAATGCAATAATAGATATAAATCACTGTGATAAAATTAATAAAAAGTACGAAATCAATGAAATCAAAGATATTGTTCTACATAATGTTTATTTTAATTATCCAGGTAGTGATAACGAAGTAATCAGCAATTTTAGTCTTACGATAAAAAAAGGTGAAAGAGTAGCTATTGTTGGAAAAAGTGGTTCAGGAAAAACCACTTTGTTAAAACTTATTATAGGTATCGTAACTCCATCAAAAGGCAGGATAGAGGTTTCCGGGCAGAATATTAAGGATATCGATTTATTATCACTTCACAGGCGTATAGGGTATGTAATGCAAGAGAATATTCTATTCAATATCTCAATACGTGATAATTTGATGCTGGGTAACTCTTCTGTTAGTGATGAGAAATTAGATGAAATATGTAAGAAAGCTAACATCTATAATTATATTCAATCATTGGATGACAAATATGACACGATAGTTGGTGAGAAAGGAATAAAGCTATCTGGTGGCCAAAGACAGCGGATTGTGTTGGCGAGGGTATTATTAAGAGATGTGGATGTTTTGATTTTGGATGAAGCTACCAGTGCGCTTGATCAATATAATGAAAATCTTATTAAGGATATCATTGATAAGATGGGGGATAATAAAACGATTATTGTTGTTGCACACAGAAAATCGTCCATTGATTTATGTGATAAAATAGTTCGGATAGATCAAGGAAAGCTTGAGCAGCAGATCATGGTTGAGGTCGGCTGATTGAAGGAGTATAATAAAATGTTAAAATGTAATGAAATACAGAACAGGCATAGCTGTAGATGCTATTATAAGGAGAAAAAAATACCACAGGAAATAATAAATACATTGATTATGGCTGCCTCACTAGCACCTACCGGTAAGAATATTCAACCCTGGAGATTTCGAATTATTACTGATGAAAACGTTATTTCCGGTTTGGCAAATTATCTTCCGAATAACAAATGGATCCTTACTGCACCGTGTCTGGTGATAGTATATTTGGATACAAATGAGAGTTATAGCCTTGAAAAGGATACAATGGCGATTGGTGCGGCAATTGAGAATATACTGTTAGAAGCAGAAAGTAATGGCATTTCATCTTGTTGGCTAGGTGAATGCCTAGAGAAAGCAGACACAATTAACCGGTATTTGGGGAGTATGGAGAAGGTGAAGCTTATGGCAGTTATAACATTAGGCTATGAAAGGAGAAAAATGATAAGAGCGGCCAAAAAATCTATACATGATTTGATTCTAGAATGATTCGCACAGGGAAGAGTTACTTAGGTAAAAATAATTTGGAAACTTACCTACAAACTTACTGACAAATTAATATACCATAATGTAAAGAATAAAGACGCTATACATTATGTTGTGAATTGGAATCAATCATGAGAGGAGTTATATAATGAACAATATTTTCTTTAATGCACATCATTCACCAGTTGGGGCCTTTGCCTCATTTACATTAGGGTTTCCTGGCGCTAAAGGTGGAGTGGGGTTAGAATTAGGCAGACCTTCTAATCAGAATGTTTATATTGGGGTAGAATCTGAAACTGAGAATGTTTATAATGCTTTACCTTTTTTTGATGAAAATGAAAATGGTAGTAATATTATACCATATGATAAAAGCACTATTACTCGTGATTTTCATTTGGGTACAGATTCCTGGAGAGCAGATAATCTAACATTTACTATCTATACCCCTGGTTATGGTATTCCTGACCCTGAAAATGCGGATAGAGATCTGTTAAAAAAAGCAATAATTCCAGCAGTTTTTGCAAAATTAGTTATTGATAATACAAATTCAAGGAAAGCAAAGGAAGCTTTTTTTGGATATACACTTAGTGATCCCTATTGTGGTCTTCGTCACCTTTCCTATTGTACTGAGGAAAAACTTTCAGGTATTGCTGAAGGCTGCATAACAGCTATCGCTACAGATGACCAGACAGTTAAATCAGCGATAGATACTTCTATAGAAAAAATACTAGAAAAAACCAATAGACAAAATTGGGTATGTGGGCTTGGACTTACAGCAGTATTAGGAATGGCTGTACCTGCTGGCAAGAAGGTATCCTATAGATTTGCTATTTGCTTCTATAGAAATGGAATCGCGACATCAGGTTTGGATACTACGTATTTCTATACCCAACTCTTTAAAAACATAGAGGATGTTGCCATATTTGCCCTAAAACATTTTGATGATTATGTATCAGATGCATGTGAACGTAATATAGAGATTGACAAATCTGATTTATCAGAGGATCAAAAATTCCAAATTAATCATTCGGTGAAGGCTTACTATGGTAGCACACAACTTCTATATTACGATGGAATGCCCCTATGGGTTGTCAATGAAGGCGAGTACCGTATGATGAACACTTTTGATCTTACGGTTGATCAAGTTTTTTATGAACTGAAAATGAATCCCTGGACAGTAAAAAATGTACTTGAGATGTATGTTAAGCGATACAGTTACCTTGATAAGGTCAGCTTATATAAAAACGAAAATCAGTACCCTGGAGGAAGAAGTTTTACACACGATATGGGTGTTGCTAATGTGTTTGCCAGACCGGAGTATTCTGTATACGAAAGGAGTGGTATTGATGGCTGCTTCTCATATATGACACATGAACAGTTAGTTAACTGGATACTATGTGCTGCGCTTTATGAAGAAAAAACTCACGATATGGAATTCATTAAAAATAATATTTCAATAATAAAAGAATGTTTTGAAAGTCTTCTAAATAGAGATAATCCTGATCCCCAGAAAAGAAATGGTATCATGGAACTTGAAAGCTCAAGAACAATGGGAGGAACAGAGATTACCACTTATGATAGTCTGGATATCTCATTAGGGCAGGCAAGAAATAATACTTACCTGGCTGTGAAGATCTGGGCATCGTATCTTGCACTTGAAAAGATTTTTAGGGCTATCGATTTAGAAGATTTAGCAAATTATTCACGTATTCAAGCAGAGCGCTGCGCGGATACAATTACTAAAGCAATGAATAAAGACGACTATATTCCGGCGGTGTTATTTGAAAAGAGTGCTTCTAAAATTATTCCTGTTATTGAAGGGTTGATTTTTCCTTATTATTTCAATTGCCATGAAGCTCTTTCTACACAAGGACCTTTTTGTGATTTAATAACCGCACTTAAGAAGCATTTACATACGGTATTAGTTAAGGGTATATGTATTTTTGAGGATAATGGTTGGAAAATGTCATCAACAAGCAATAACACATGGTTGAGCAAGATATACCTATGCCAGTTTGTGGCTCGTAAAATACTTGGGATACCATGGGGAGAGGAAGGCAAGGCTGCTGATGCTGCCCATGTGAATTGGTTGCTTCATAAAGAGCTAAGCTACTGGAGCTGGAGTGATCAAATAATTTCAGGCAGGATTACAGAAAGTAAGTATTATCCTAGGGGTGTTACCAGTATACTTTGGCTAGAAGAGTAAGTTATTTATGTAAAAGATTTAGTCCGCTCCAGCGTTGAGGAAACACTCAATGCCCTGCTTGACAAGGAAGCCGATGAGCTGGTAAATGCAGAAAAATATGAACGTTCAGGGTAGAGCCAGGGTTACCGCTCTGGCCATAATACCAGAAATCTCACGACAACTGCCGGTGACGTGAAGCTTAATGTCCCCAAGCTGAAGGGTATCCCATTCGAGACAGCCATTATAGAACGTTACCTCAGGCGTGAGTGCTCTGTTAAGGAAGCACTTATTGAAATGTACCTGGCTTGGGGTATCTGTGCGTCGCGTCGAAGATATCACAGAAGCTCTATGGGGAACAAAGATATCACCAGGTACAATCAGCAACCTGAATAAGAAAGCTTATGAACATATTGAAGAATGGAGGAACCGTCCACTTTCAGGAGGCTCATATCCTTATGTTTTTGTTGATGGGATATTCCTGAACGCTGCTGGGGAGGAGAGTTTGAAAACGTCTCAATCCTGATTGCCATTGGCGTCAATGAATTCGGATACCGTGAAATCATAGGTGCTGCTGAGGGTATGAAGGAAAATAAGGAAAGCTGGAAGTACTTCTTTATCATGCTGAAGAGCCGCGGTTTACAGGGGGTTCGGCTGATCATTGGGGATAAAAACCTTGGAATGATGGAAGCTATTCCGGAGGTCTTCCCCGATGCTAAATACCAACGTTGTACCGTGCATTTTTACAGGAACATCTTTTCTGTTGTTCCACGTACGCGGATGAAATTTGTATCAAAGATGCTCAAAGCAATTCATGCCCAGGAAAGCAAAGAAGCAGCCAGGAGTAAGGCAAAACAAGTAGCTGAGGAACTGCAGAACATGAAGCTCAAAGAAGCTGCTAAAAAGCTGGAGGACGGTATTGAAGAGACCTTAACTTATATGAACTTCCCTTATGTAAGATCCGTACCAATAACGCCATTGAGCGTCTCGACCGTGAAATAAAACGGCGTACAAAAGTAGTTGGCACATTTCCTGATGGGCAGTCAGCCTTGATGCTGGTATGTGCCCGGCTTCGCCATGCGGCTAGAACTCAATGGGGAGTTAAGCTCTACATGAACATCCTGCATTCCCGTCAACTCGTAACGATTTTGCAGTATAGAAATCGCTGAAACCATTGAAAATACTGTATTTTCTGTAATAAAGTGATTGTATTTACATCGTCATGTGATATAATAAAACATACACATAACGATGAGGCGATCACAATGGCAATCATATACCAGACAGATAAAAGATCCGGAATCACTTACGCATATGAGGCGGAATATTTCTGGGATAAAGAAAAGCAGCAGTCACGCTCAAAACGAAGATTAATCGGTCGCGTTGATACCCAGACCGGAGAGGTCTTTCCTACGGATGGTCGTATGAAGAAGTCCAAAGAGTCAGCGGATAAACCCGCCAAGAAACGCGAACCGGTTCTGTCCGAATGCTCTGTAAGAAATTTTTATGGTGCAACCTATCTGCTTGATGCCATTGGCGATAAACTTGGAATCACACAGGATCTGAAGACCTGCTTTCCTGACACTTACAAACAGATACTATCGATAGCCTATTACCTCATTCTTGAGGATAGTAATCCGCTTTCCCGATTTGAAAAATGGGGAAGCCTTCATAAACATCCCTTTGACAAAGACATTCCTTCACAAAGAAGCAGCGAATTGTTTATGAGTATTTCTGAGGAAGCAAAGAATCGGTTCTTTGCCTACCAAGGGAAACGGCGAACCGAAAATGAATACTGGGCATACGATACTTCGTCTATCTCCAGCTATTTTGAAGCATTGCGTCAGGTTCAATACGGCAATAATAAAGAGGACGACAGGCTTCCCCAGTTAAACCTGGCACTTGTGTTTGGAGAACAATCTAATCTGCCGTTTTACTATCGCAAACTCACAGGAAATATACCGGATGTTAAAACGGTGCAGCATCTGATTGCCGATCTGGATCTACTCGGATTCAAAAAGGTCAAGCTGGTCATGGATCGTGGGTTTTACAGCGAAGATAATATCAATGCTTTCTACCGGGAACACCTGAAATTCCTTGTGTCTGCGAAAACCTCTCTTTCCTTTATTCGTAAGGAACTGGATAGGGTTTATGATGATTTCTGTGCCTTCGAATACTATAATGATAATTATGAACTATATTCAACAACCATACAAAGTGATTGGAATTATACTCTGAAACGCCCCTACAAAGGGGATACTGTTGAAGAAAAACGCCGTATCTACATTCATTTGTATTATAACATCGATAAAGCAGCAGAGGACCAGAAGAACTTCGACAGAAAGCTTATGGACCTCAAGAAGGAACTTCTGGAGGGCAAACGAAAACCGGAGCATGAAAAACTGTATAAAAAGTATTTCATTGAAAAGTCAACACCGGTTAGGGGAATTCAGATCAGTGTAAAAGAAGATGCCGTAAAAGAAGCAAAACGCTACTATGAATTCTTTACCTTAATTACGAATGAAACAATGGATTCCATTACCGCACTACAACTCTATAGAAACAAGGATGTAGTGGAAAAAGCGTTTGGCAATTTAAAAGAACGCTTAAACATGAGGCCGCTAGTATCTTCTGAGAAAAGTCTGGATGGGAAGTTGTTTGTTGAGTTCATTGCGCTCATTTATTTATCCTATATCAAGAAACAGATGCAGGATGAAAAGCTATTCAAAGACTATACGCTGCAGGGTGTGCTTGATAAGCTGGATGTCATTGAATGCTTTGAAAATCCTGGTCAGGAGCTTCGGGTAGGGGAAATCCTTGAAAAGCAGAAAGACCTATACCTTAAGCTTGGAGTGGAGCCGCCCGTCTCGTTATGAGACGGCGGGAATCTAGGAAACATATCTTATTCGGACTGGCAAGACCAATACTAATGTCAGACACCACATTCATTCAGTCTCCAGATTTTTTCATATATGGAATACATTGGAATCGTGGATATCTTCAAGATAAAAGTGGACCATGTTCATGAAAGATTCATAGATGCAAACGATAAATCGGGATTTCATAAGACAATGAAGATGTTTTTTCGTTATGCTTACAAGTATGGACTTATCGAGAATGATATTAGTCGTTGGATTCCATCAGTTCCACGCCATAAACCGGTTCCATCTGTTTATACTGTAGAAGAGATAGAAGCAATCTTAAGTTCCATAGATCGGAATACTTGCATAGGTAAGAGGAATTATTGTATTATCCTGATAGCTGCAAAACTGGGAGTCAGATCATGCGATATTGCTGGATTAAACATTTATGACATCCATCGTACAGAAGGAGTAATACGACTGACACAACAAAAGACAATCGTACCCATCGAGGTTCCGATACTGTCAGACATATCTGTTGCCCTGGAAGATTATTTAAATAATTCAAGACCAGATTCCTGCCTTTCTAATGTTTTTTTAACAAAACCACGTCCGGTTGCATCAGCTTTAAGTACTCAGGGAATCCATGCCGTTGTGTCGGGAGCAATTAAGCATTCCGGCATAGATGCATCTTCCAGAAGACATGGTGCTCATGCTTTAAGATCAAGCCTAGCATCACAGCTTCTGGAAGAAGGAAAAACTTACTCCGAAATACAGCAGGTTTTAGGTCAGACTTCACCTGATGTTGCCAGATATTATGTCCGTGTGGAAACAGAGCGTTTAAGAGAATGTGCCCTGGAAGTACCAGACTTTTCAAATGAGGTTGCTGCTTGTTTCCTTGAAAGGCAGGTGATCTGACCAATGGGAAATGCTATAGTGTTTGAAAGCTGTTTAAAAGAGAAATTCGATACATATCTGGGTCTGAGAGAAAGCCAGGGGCACAAAGCTTCAAAAGAACGGCACATTTTTATTTCTCTGGATAAGTATTTACAGAATACTGGATTTAACGACCAAAATCTTCCACCATACATTGTCGATGGATGGCTTGCTGCTCTCCCTGAGAAACTAAATGTTAATACGGTAAATGTATATGTTTCCCACTATATACAGTTTGCAAAATATCTGCAGTCCTTTGGGTTTACTGCTTTCGTACCAGTGGGATAATACATATCAAAAATGCAAAAGAAAACAAGGATAGAATTGTTCCTATGCATGCATCATTGACAAAGATTTTAAGGCTCTATACCCAGAGCAGTATTCCACAAAAAGAAAACTGGTTTTTTCCTTCAGTCACTGGAAATTCAGTTTCGCCATCATGGATAAGAGATGCCTTTTTGAAGTGTGTTGGGAATATCGGGATTGAAAGACCTAGTCTGCCCAAACACTCCAGAAATATATGCCTGCATTGTCTGTGACATAGTTATGCTGTGTCCGCTCTTCGCCAATTAGATAATAAAGGTATTGATCTTTATAGTGAAATACCGATTCTATCAACATATATGGGCCATGAAAATCTTTATGGAACCGAGCACTATCTTCATATGACAGTTGAAAACAGCCGGGATATACTGTCCAAAATGGAGAAATTTAATAAAGGGCTGTTTCCGGAGGTATCAGAATGAAACCGACATTATTTATAAAGCAGCTTTCGGAATATTTTGATGTATATCTGCCCTCAAATAAAAGATGCTCAAACAACACAATAGCATCATATGCAGATGGTTTTGTTACTTTGTTTCAGTTTTTTGAAGATGAAAAAGGCAAGAATCATTACAGCATAAAGTATTCCGACATCACAGCTAAAACTATGGACGAATGTATACTATGGCTGCAGAACCAAAAGAATTATAGTGCAGCATCTCAGTATGTAACTACAGCAAAGGCAGATAATCCAAACCTTTTTAATGAAGAAAGTTATTCACCTCATAGTTTCCGGCATAGTAAAGCAGTCCATATGCTTGAAGCTGGAGTACCACTTATCTATATAAGAAATTTTCTGGGGCATGAATCCATTCAAACAACAGAAATATCTGAGAATACATCAGAGTTCTGTTTTCGAAAATACTGAAAGAAAGGAAATCTGAAACTATGCTACCAGAAATAAATGAACATTCTACTTCAACCAATCAGGACATACCTGATTTTCTTAAGAAAGTAAGATAAATAATTATATAACGAGTTTTTGGGTTTAATGGCTAAGATATGCCTGTTTTGTGTATTTTAGCCTTTCTCTAAAACTCAGCACATAACACATATAGCTTTTACTGCCGGCAGGCCGACCATCATGAATTACTTCAACCGTAGTCTTGTCTTATGTGGAGTGTTTTATTATGTAAAGAAAACGGGAATCCTGCATTAGGTAAAGGGATTCCCGTAATCGAAACTTTGCATAATGTTTAGATGCTTTTTCTTAACCAGTCTAGAAGAGTCTGTTTCTCTTTTTCAGAGTATTTATTGATTGACGAATCAATTTTTAATGCAGCCTCTTCTAAATATTTACGCTTGATTTCGGAATTTAATTTTGCATAAATTTCTGTAGTTGTAACAGAAGAATGTCCTAGGAAATCCCTTATATAGATTAGATTTACACCGCTTTCAAGAAGATGCATTGCTTTGGAATGCCTTAGAACATGGGGATGAACATTCGTATTACCAAACAGTGTTGGCTCTTCCTGCTTTGCCTTCTCCGTATACTTTCGCAAGATATATGTTACCCCGGAGCGGGTTAATAGCTCTTTATGATAATTGGTAAATAAGTGTTGCTTCGGATTAGATATCCGATATGTTTTAACATACCTGCCAATAATAGCAGTCACATTTGGACTAAGAGGAATAATGCGAACCTTATTGCCTTTGCCGATTACAGTGATAGTTGCAGGAGCATTATAAGATATGTTGCCTGATTTTATAACAATGATTTCCTGTACTCTGCATCCAGATTCATATAAAAGTGATAATAATACCAGATCTCCGATCCCATTATGCGTACTGGAATCAGGTTTTTTTATTAATAATGCTACAGCATTAACACTCAGATAGTCAACCGTTTTTGATAGACCTTTCTTCGGTTTGATATCAAGAACCTGCTGAAATATATCAAGATATTCGATTGCGTTTGAGGACGCATATTTGTAGAACGACTTTAGGGCAGCAAGTCTCTGATTTCTGGTCGAAACACTGGCATTCCGACTGGACTCCAACCATTCAAGGAAGTTTATGATATTTTCTTTGCCGAAAATATCAGTGTTAGCGCGACCTCTCGGGCAAAGATGCTTTTCGTCAGCAAAGCTAAATAGTAAGATAAATGTGTCCCGATAAGATTTGATGGTATTTTCTGAATACCCAACGACATTTGGAAGATAAGCTGTAAAAAAAGATGTGATAAGTGCTGTTAATGATGTGTTCATGACTATTCATACCTCCGGAAAAATGATATCAGCCTGCGTCTGCGTATAGTGGAGAACATTTATAAAATAATGTTTTGTCAGGCGCAGATAATATTCAGTTGATTCTACGCCCTATGCCCCATATATGTGCTCAGAGCGGGGAGTGAACAATACGGATCCAATCCCTGGTCAATGGATTGTTCTAATGAATGTACTGCAAAAGTATGACGCAGGTCATGTATTCTAGGATAATTTCCTGTTGGCAGTATTGATATTTCAGCCTGAATCATAAGCTTCCTGAATGTGTTCCGTATGGTAATAGGCGAATAGCATTCCCCATTAAGAGAAGGAAAAAAGTAAGCATTTCCGGTTCCGTCAACCCGCAAATCATACTTCTGAAGATATGCTATAAGAGAATCTGATATAGGAAGCATACGCGAAACGTTGTTCTTACCGTTATGGAATGTGATGATTCCATCAGATAGGTTGACATCTTCTGTTTTCAGGCTCACAGTTTCCCCTATACGTGAGCCGCAAGCATAAAGCAGCCGATGAATTGCAGGATATATATAAGGAGTATTCACGAACTTGTTTTTATTAGGACCGATATGATCCGCACAATTGAATATCCTATAAATCTCTGCTTTTGAAAAAATATAGGGGGTAAAATCTTTTGGGCACCGAATAAGTGTAGCCGGAAATATGTATGAAGCATAGCCTCGCTGTTTTAAAAACAGTCCGTACTGCCTTACATAAGATTGATTTGCATGGACAGTCCTGGGTTTTGAACCATTGAATTGTTCCAAGTATCCATTAACTAGCTTTTTCGTCAGGTCTGTTACATCGTTAGTAGGTGAATTAGTATAGAGATATCGGAGAAGCTGGTCACATTTTTTCTGGTCATCATAGCCAAAAACAAAGCCAAGTGAATGCTTGTATGAAATATACTCCTCTGCCATAAGCCGGTATTGTTCAGGAAATATATAATCAGTTTTTATTTTCATCAGGAACCTCCAATGCGAAATGCTTCAAAGTATCAAAGTCAATGTTCAGATAAATCTTGGTGGTATTGAGATTTGTATGGCCAAGCACATCTTTAATTACATACATAGGAGTATTCTTCTGTAAGAGATTACTAGCTAATGAGTGTCTTAAAGCATGAGGACCATGTTTCCGTTTTGATATGTCGACACCGGAAGATTTGAAATATTTTAAAACAATAGAATGCATCTGACCGGCAGAGATCATCCCATAGTTATTCTTGATGCCTATAAAAAGCAGATCAGAATTACAGGGAGGTCTTGAACCACGAAGATAATCAATGAAAGCAAACTTTATATTTTCTAATAATGGGAGCTGGTTAAATACACCTGTCTTAAACTGGATGAATTCGATTGTACCGCGTTCCCAATGGATATCGGAGAGTTTTAATCTGCAGATATCGCCTGACCGGATACCCAGTTCGGCTGCAAGAAGGACGACAATCAGGTCCCGTTTATTTGTTACAATAACAGGGAAAAGCTCCCTACCAGAATAAAGAATTAACTTCTGGGAATGAAGAAAGTTAAAGAAATGCCGAAGAATAAATGATTTTCCGCTTTTTGTAGATGTGGAAAGTGATGAAATGTTTTTCATAAAGCCCACCACATGTTTCTGTAAGCATAAATCAATGGATTCAATACCATTATCACCGAGGTAGTTACAAAAAGCTGTAACCGTAACACGTTTGCCTCGCATAGTTTCAGCAGCTTTTTCCTTGAATTCATCAAGGTTCAGATACTGTTTAATAATACTTTGATACTTTGGATAACATAAGATGATTTTTTTGCTTTTAGACATAAGTTAATCCTCCTTTTTCTTTTGAGGATACAACTAATAATAGATTATGTAGAGTAGATAAAGAAAAAACTGAATAGATAAAACCGTGTGGAGATTACTTTACATAATAAAACACTCCACATAAGATGAGTTATGTGAAGCTTCACATAATTCATCACATTGATTCACATGCTCTTTTAAAGAAGTGGATTTCATAAGTTCATAAACCGGTACGAAATATTTTTCAGCAGCACTAACCGTCCAGTTGGACATCGTCTGTTTTGACAGATTCAATCCATTTGTCTGGAAATCACGCACAATCCGATCCAGCGGATTGCCATTTACGTACTTGGCGTTGATGATTGCTGCCTCCAAAGAAGGCGTTGCAATGCTTCCCCGAAACAAAGTATTCGGATGATCTCCGCGAAGAAACTCATCCTGATGCATCCCATCGGTTCTGACAAATATCTTGATCGCATGTTTTTCAGCAATCCATTTGGCAGGCTCGAAACGTAACTGCCAGAATATTTCATCCGGCATGCTTCTCCAGTTACCTTTGCCAAAGGTGTCGAGGAGTTTTTCCTCTGAGACATCATGAGGGATTTCCTCCTGCGGGAAGTCCTTTAAATCTTCTTCACGCTGCCCTTTTAGCTTGCTTTTACGAGGTTTCTTCTCCGCTTCAATAATGACCTCTTCAATCGTTGGCTCTGGTATGCTTTCATCGCAGCAAGCCTCAGCTTCATTGAAGAAGGATCTATAGATGACTACCATCATTATGTAGAAGATGGAGTATAAGTTCAAACAGAGCTAAAGCGACCGCTCAGCTTCGCATTGCGGCCGTTTTGCTCCGCAAAACCGGCTGTTTCATTGTGCCGTATGCAATTATAAAGGTAATTTATGATAATGGCTCATTTTTACTGGAATGCTGGCTCACCCTTAAACGGAAGGGTGGCTTAATTCGACCAGATTGATGGCTCAAAACCGACAAGAACATTAAGGGGCTTTGAAAAAACTGTTTTGACTGCGATCATACATACGCTTAAACACCCGCGCATGCAGGACTGGAAACAAAATAAAGCGGCTGCTTCTGTTCAATCAGAAACAAGCCGCTTTGTACCTAAATTACTGCTTTGTAATCGTATATAAATTATAAGAGGACATGTTAACCATCTGATAACCATCCGTTTCGGTCCGGCTCGCAAAGGAAATAATATAATCGACCTTATAGCTGGAAGGCTTTTCGCTGCCGCCATTAATTATGAGTTCCTCAGGAAACAAAACCAGATAAATTCCATCCCCTTTGTTAAGCTCCATAGTGGCATTTTCTACATCACAGCCATAAGTGCCATGATGCATATTGTTTTTGTCCTTTGTGCTATCTTTATACCACTCATAGGTTCCGTCCTCATTTAGGACCAGATAGCCGCTCTTTGCAATATCCCATTCACCAACGAGAAATTTATGCGCTTCGGCCTCATTTGCCTCATTGGGAACATCGGTTACCGTAATATCAGCCATCAGCTTTAGAGCTTCTTCATAGCCGGATTGATAGGCTTCTTCCGTAGAAAGATAAGAAATGGATGCGGCGTTATAGTACTTTCCATAATAGCGATGATAAATTTTACGGGTGGAAGAACCGTCACGGTAGCTGTAGCCATATTCATACCAGGCGGTACCATTCACTTTAACTTCTGCCGGTTCTTTAAATACTTCATAACCATCGTTGGCAGAATTCATTAATTCCAAAAACCGGATCATTTCCATCGGATGCTGATAGGTGCTTTCCTGTGACACGGAAATGGTAAGAAGGTTACCCTTGGCATCACTTAACTCCACCGGGTCCGCCGCAGTACGTTTTTCATTATACTTCCAAACATTTGCATCATAATGGAAGGCAAGATTGCCAAAACTGACCTCACGGAGGTCCTCTTTTTTATTGCTGCAGCCGGTAAGCAGCATTAGTGCGGATAAAACTATAAATATCTTCATAAATTTTTTCATCGTAGGTTCCTTCACTTTCTTTCCACTGGTATAACGTAAAAAATACCGCTTACAAATCAAAATATTACACCCAATAAGGAAAAAATACAAGGATTTCCTGAGACTTTATGGTATGTCGAAAATAGAAATATTTTATTATAAAAGAAGTTTTACTTTTTACATAATAGTGGTAAAATAGTTTAGGTAAAGAACTTAACTAAATTTACGAATTAAGGGGGTAATAAGAGTGTTTTGTTCAAAATGTGGTTCTCAGGTGCAGGATGGTGCGGTTTTCTGTCCGAAATGCGGTGCCCCGATGTCTGCCGATGCGGCCGGTAATGCGGGCTATCAACCTGCAACGGGGTATAGCGGTGGTCCTGTAGCAACGAAAACAAGTATGAATGTGGTCCGCGTTATTGCGTCAGTGGTTGTAATTCTTGCAACCTTTATGCCGTTTGTATCAGCATTGGGCTATAATAAATCCTTGATTGACGGTGGAGATGGTTACATTTTTATGGGTCTGGCAGCGGTTGTGATCGTGTGTGATTTAATCAGGAAGGCTGCTCCGGCAATGGTTATATCCATACTCACTTTAGGTTTTGCAATCTATGAAATCGTTGATACCCAAAAAATTGCGTCCCAGGCATTTGGATTAATACAAAACGGAATTGGCTTCTATCTGCTGATCCTTGGCTCAATCGCTATGGTGATAGCCGGACCGGTAATGAAGGCTGTATCCAAGAAGAATTAATTTAGAAAATCCGGTTTTAATGAGTATAAAAACACTTTCTGATGATATCAGGCAGTGTTTTTTTATTGTACCTTATCATCCAATAATCTGCTATGTTATTCCGTTGATTATCATATAATGAATTGATTATATCAAATGGAGCTGTAAATGGTTATATATGTGGTGCAGGAAGGGGATACTGCAAGCTCGATAGCTCAGAAACATGGAGTTTCGACGGAGCGGTTGATCCTCGATAATATGATAGATAATCCGGATTCGCTGGTCGTTGGTGACAGTCTGGTGATACTTTATCCGGAGTTGACCTATACGGTAAAGGAGGGGGATAGCTTAGAAGAGATTGCAAGCTATTTCGGAATTACCGGAATGGACCTTCTGCGGAATAATCCCTACCTTAATACGGTTGAATATGTCAATCCCGGAGAAACGCTGATTATAAGCCATCAGGATAAGAAGATAAGAATGATTGCCGTTATAGGGTATGCATATCCCTATATCGACAGGAGTACGTTGAGGGAAACGCTGCCATATCTAACTTATTTGGCCATGTATAATTATCTGGTGACGGAGGAAGGAAAACTGATTGATATTGAGGATGCGGAGGTGATTCGCATTGCCAAGGAATACGGAGTGGCGCCGCTCATGATCGTATCTGCCCAGGACCCCAAGGGATCGAGGGAAACCAATGCAATGCATCATATTCTGAATAATGAAGCGCTGCAATACAGACTTCTTAATAATATCCTGGAAATACTAAAAAGCAAAGGCTATTATGGAATGATTCTGGATACACCCTATATATTTCCTGAGGACAGAGCTCTCTATATGAAGATGTTAAATAATATAACGGCGCGCCTTAACAGGGAGGGGTTTGTCGTATTCAGTTCGATTGATGCCAATGCTTTTGAAATCCTTACGGGGATCCGATATCCGGGAATCGACTATAGCAGTGTCAGCCAGTCTGTCAACGGTATGATACTCCTAACCTATGAAATGGGAAACATGATCAGCGTGCCTACCGGAGCCATTGCCTATCATACAATTGATGATATCATCAGCGAGGCCGTTATGAAGGTTCCGCCGGAGCAGACATTCCTTGGAATTTCAAATATCGGATATATCTGGGAATTTCCTTATCAGGAAGGGATAACAAAAGGCTTGGCCTTCAGCCATGACAGAATACTGGAGCTGGCAGAGGAGAACGGGATACCCATTCAATATGATAAACGTACCAGGTCGGCATATTTATGGTATTTATCCCAGAATGAGTATTTTATAAGATTTAAAGATGCGAAAAGTATTTACGATTACCTTATGTTGGTTGTAAAATATAACCTAAGGGGGATAGCCGTCTGGAATATTATGAATTTCTTCCCGGAGGCCTGGCTGATTCTCAATTCACAGTTTGAAATTGAAAAAGTTAAATTATAAATACAAAGGAGAAGGAGAATGCGGATCGAGGATCACAAAACGATTAAGCTTATACAGGAATCCGGTATGCTGCCGGCGATATCGGAGACCTTTGGAGTAGCTCTGAACATGCTATTGGTACCGGTTCATTATGATATGGACTCCTGCATAGACGAATTGGTAAAATATCCGGAGCTGGAACAAATGCTGCTTAATTCCCTGAACAGAGGATATGGGCTGCGGCGAACGATACAATCGGTCAAAGAGGCGGTTGTCTATCTTGGGGCGAAGAATGCCAGGATTATCATAATAGCCTATATCACCAAGTTATTACTCCCAAATCAGGGAAAAACAGAAATATTTGATGATATTAAGTATTGGAACCATTGCCTCGCTACTTCAATTGCCAGCTATCTTATAGCGGAGCGAACGGGATTAAGCGAAGGGGATAAGCTGTTCACCTATGGATTAGTCCATGATATCGGAGTTACGGTGCTGGATATCTGTCTGCCGGAGCTCTTAAGTCAGATTTATTCTCTGCAGTTAAAAGGTTCCCATCAGATTGTGGCAGAAAAATTGATACTCGATGGTCTGACCCATGCGGAAATCGGGATGTGGTTTTGTAAAAAGCTTGGTTTATCAAAGGAGGTAACGGAGATTGTCGGTTATCACCATACCCCTTTTATTGCGAATAATTTATCGGATGAAGTAAAAATTATGCATATGGCAGACTCCATCAGTACGAATTATTATGAAAGGCTGTTGGGAAATGATACGACCTTCCTTTTTTCCGAACGTATTCGGCTGGACCTGAATATACCGATCGAATTCATCCATGAGATAAGCGGGAAACTTCCGGAGGAGGTTGAAAAAGTAAACCAGATAATTAATATGAATATATTCCGGTAAACCGCCGTCAGGCGGAGCACAGCTTTTCTTATAATAAAACAATAAAATGCATTGGAGACAGCTATTCGGTTCCGCTCCAGCAATAAGTGCACAATTTGCCGGGGCAGATGCCGATGGATTGTATCATATCGTCCAGCCTGTGGTAACGTAAGGAAGTGAAATTCAATTCCTCCTTAATTTTGTCCAGCATGTTTTTGTAACGGTCTGAATCCGGATCGGCATATTCTTTTAATTCCTTATCGGACCGGTTTCCCTCCTCCCGATGGATAACCCGTCTGGTGATCAGGTCCATCTCCGAGGTGGACCGGGAGAAATTAAGGTATTTGCATCCGAACAGCAGAGGAGGACATGCCGGACGGATATGAACCTCTTTGGCACCGCTCTGATACAAAAATTCGGTCGTCTCCCGGAGCTGTGTCCCGCGGACGATGGAGTCATCGATGAGCAGCAGGCTTTTATCCTTGATCAGGTCATGAACCGGGATCAGCTTCATCTTTGCAATCAGGTTCCTTTGGCTCTGCATGGTCGGCATGAAGGAACGGGGCCAGGTAGGGGTATATTTGATGAACGGCCTGGAGAACGGGATACCGGAGGCATTGGCATAGCCAATGGCATGGGCGGTTCCCGAGTCCGGTACTCCGGCTACGATATCCGGCATCACATTATCCCGTTTTGCCAGCAAAGCGCCGCAATTATACCTCATTCTTTCTACGGAAACACCCTCGTAGGAGGAAGAGGGATAACCATAATAAACCCAGAGAAAAGCACAGATTTTCATCTCGGTTCCGGGGAGGCTTAGAGTGGTTACGGCTTCCGGAGTAAGGATGACGATTTCTCCCGGACCTAATTCTTTATAATCGGTATATCCGAGATTTAGATAAGCAAAACCTTCAAAGGCAGCACAGTAAGCGTCTTCTTTTCTTCCGATAACAATGGGAGTCCTGCCCACCCGGTCCCTGGCGGCATAGATACCCTTCGGAGTCATCAGAAGAATGGAGATCGAGCCCTCAACCAGCTTCTGGGCGTAACGGATCCCCTCGATCAGGTTTTCCTTCTGATTGATGATTGCGGCAACTAATTCCGTTGCATTGATGTCGCCGCCGCTCATCTCGAGAAAGTGGGCATTGCCGTTCCGGAAGATCTCTTTTACGATGGCCTCCGTATTGTTAATCTTACCTACCGTGGTTATGGAATAGGTTCCGTGATGGGAACGGACAATTAATGGCTGGGATTCATAGTCGGAAATGCATCCCAGACCGAAGCTGCCTTCCATTTTATTGATATCCTTCTCAAATTTTGTACGGAAAGGTGCATTTTCTATGTTGTGAATTGCCCGGTCAAAGCCCTTCGGGCCATATACAGCCATACCGCCCCGTCTGGTACCCAGATGGGAGTGATAATCTGTTCCAAAGAATAAATCAAATACGCAATCATTTTTTGATGCTACTGCAAAAAAACCGCCCATTCCAATTCTCCTATCTTCTGAAGGGTTTAACCCCAATAAAAAAATCATAGTACAAGGAAAATTATTTGTAAATGCTTATGGACGGCTTTATCTAGTATTAATTCTAATGTTATTTATTAGGAGAATGTATGACTTCTATTATATTATAGTCTGGGATCAACTCCATCCGCCGTCCAGACCTATAATCTGACCGGTAAGATACTCATTTTTATATGCCAGATGATAGACCAGATCAGCAACCTCTTCTGCACGGCCTAATCGGTTTGCCGGAATTTCATCGATCAGCTGAAGCAATTCCTCGTCATTAAGAAAACGGTTCATCTCTGTATCGATTGCTCCGCAGGCCACCGCATTGACCTGAATGCTGCTTGGGGCCAGTTCTTTTGCGAGAGCTTTCGTGAAAGCGTTCATACCGCCCTTGGAAGCGGAGTAGACTGCTTCGCAGGAGGCACCGGCGTTCCCCCAGACAGAGGATATGTTAATGATTTTGCCGGATTTTTTACGAACCATATCGGGAACTGCCAGGGAACAGCAATTGAAAACGGAGGTCAGATTGGTTGTCATTACTCGGTCCCAGTCGGCCGGCGACATATCCGTGAATAAACCGATATATGAAATACCGGCATTATTTACAAGTACATCCAGACCGCCAAAGAGCTTTTTTATCTGTCCGAATAGTTCCTTTGCCTCCTCGTATTTTCCCATATCGCCTAAGAAGGCATGGCAGGATACCTGGTAGGCTTCAATTTCTTTCTGGGTTTGCTTTAGCAAATCCTCCTGCCTGGCCCCGTTAATAATAACATTATAGCCTTTTTTGGCGAACTTAATTGCAATCGCCTTGCCAATGCCCCGGGAGGAGCCGGTCACCAATACGGTCTTCCTGTTCATCATGATCATCCTTTCACCTGAATGCTTTAGGACCTGAAGCTATGATATTCCTGATAGGATAAAGTATCTGTCGGGACTGTCTTTTAATTATACCATATTCTAACGCAGATTAGGAACTCAAGGACTGCGTCCTTTCGTTCACGTTGCACTTATCCATGTAACTCATGGCATTTATTCAAGCAAGCTTGATAAATGCCATGAGTTACATGGACTAATCTGCTTACCGTGAATATTATACCATATCCCTTTGCGCTGAGAAAGAGAAGTTGATAATCAATACCCGGTATGATAAAATAAAGTGGTATTTTTCCTGGTTAATGTACGGCCGCAGAGCGGTGGAATGGAGGCATGTATGAAGGGTGCCTGGAGGATATTCATAAACGGCTTTGTGAAGTCTTTAATCTTCATAATTATCCTTTCGGGGGCAGGGGTTCTAAGCTACCATGCCATCGGGAAGTTCTTTCATATCCCTGAGGCGGCAAAGGGGTCCTTGGTTCCGGCTATTGAAAAAGCAAGCATTACAACAGCATCCCTGGAGGACATTTCGAAGAATCTGATTTTTTGTGTGGATGAGGATGGAAGCATCGAGAAACTTCTGCTGGAGGTATTTCATTGTGAGAACCGGGTTCTCTGCTACTTTACGCTCCCGGTCCGGACCCGCATTACCATGTCCGATTCCCTGTACCAGGACCTGGTCATTGTAAATCCTTCGACTCCCCAGATCATGAAGCTGTCGGGAATTACAAAATATTTTCCTGAGGAAACGGCATATGAATACGGAGTACTCCTGATCGAGGACCTGCTGAATATTAAAATAAGTTATTATACCGTGGTTCCTGACAGTATCCATAAAACCGTCTTTGTTACGGAGGAACGGGGGAAAGATGCCGAAGCGCCAAGGGAGGTATTCTCCGAGGAATATATAGAATATGTACATACTCTTCAGACAGAAGAGGATTTGAAAAATTATATGGAAGAGCTGTATGAAGCCGTAAGGTCAAATCTGACTTTTTCAGATAAGATGAATTATCTTGAGAGTTATATGAAGCTGACCTTTCGGAATATAACCTTTGAATTGATTGCCGGAGAGAATACAAACAGCGCCTACATCGTTGACCCGGACAGGGCGGCGAAGCAATTATCCCGGATTACCGGCGATCGGTCCGGCAATGAATAAACCAAAGTAGAAATGCGAATCATAAAATAAATCAAATGATTATACCGTTATTTGATAATGAAGGAGTTATTATGTCCCGGCGTAAGATCAGAAATAAATATATCAAAACACTTAGAAAATATCTGATGATTACGGTAGGAGCCATTCTGATGGCTTTGTCGGTGAACCTGGTATACGAGCCGATGGGGTTGGTTACCGGCGGTGTGTCCGGCCTTGGTATTGTCATTAAAGAATTAACCGGCGGTATCCTTGACGGAGGCTTGCCCATCTGGTTATTCACGGTAATATGCAATGTTCCCCTATTTCTGGCTGCCATTTGGATCAGAGGTCCCCGTTTCCTGGTTTCGGCGGTTCTGGGAACCTTGGTCTATATCCTGGCTATGATGCTGCTTCCGATCAATACTGCCAAATTCGATGATTCCCTTCTGGCTTCCATCTGCGGAGGCGCCATAAGCGGCATCGGCATGGGGATGGTATTCTCCGCACAGGCCTCTACCGGAGGTACGGACCTTCTGGCAACCCTGATCCATGGGTACAAGAAGCATATTTCCGTGCCGCTAATCATGACCGTAATTGATTGCGTCATCATTGTGATAGGTGCGATTGTGTTCGGTCTTGGAAATGCATTATATGCTATTATTGCAATATTTATTAATGCCAAGGTATCGGACGGAATGCTGGAAGGCCTGAAATTTGCCAAAATGGCCTATATTATTTCGGACCATTATTCCGCAATTGCAGATGCAATCCTTACCTCCCTGGACCGTGGAGTGACCAGTCTGAATGCGACCGGCATGTATTCTAATAAGGAAAGGAAGATGCTTTTTTGCGTTGTGTCAAAGAAGGAAATAGTGAAAATAATCGAGATATCCCAGAAAATTGACCCGGCAAGCTTCGTGATAATCAGCGATGTCAGAGAGGTTATGGGAGAAGGTTTTATTGAATATAGACAGTAAATAAAACAAAATTTAATAGGATTATCGGTAAAAGTACTTATTTTTACTTTCAATATACAAATTATACAAAAGGGTAAAATCTATTTTGTTAAAATGGGATATGGTTTATGCGTTTTAAATGGTGTATCATTACAATTATAAAATAGTACAAGAAATACATGACCAGTAGAAAATTTAGGAGGATAGAAAATGGCAAGTTTATCTTTGAAGAACATTACCAAGCAATATCCTAACGGAGTTGTGGCAGTAAAAGATTTTAACCTTGAAATAGCCGATAGAGAATTCGTTATTTTCGTAGGACCGTCCGGATGCGGTAAGTCAACGACACTTCGTATGATTGCCGGCCTTGAGGAGATCACCCAGGGTGAATTATGGATTGGCGATAAGTTAGTTAACGATGTTGAACCTAAGGATAGAGATATCGCGATGGTATTCCAGAATTATGCATTATATCCGCATATGTCGGTTTATGACAACATGGCATTTGGTCTGAAATTAAGAAAAGTTCCGAAGGATCAGATTGACAAGGTTGTTCATGAAGCGGCTAAGATTCTTGATATTGAGCATTTATTGGAACGTAAACCGAAGGCTCTTTCCGGTGGTCAGAGACAGCGTGTTGCTATGGGTCGTGCGATTGTTCGTAGTCCTAAGGTGTTCCTCATGGATGAGCCGTTATCTAACCTTGATGCTAAATTGAGAGTACAGATGCGTATCGAGATCTCCAAGCTGCATCAGAAATTGCAGACAACCTTTATCTATGTAACCCATGATCAGACAGAGGCGATGACTCTGGGTACCAGAATTGTTGTTATGAAGGATGGTTTCATCCAGCAGGTTGATACTCCTCAGAACTTATACGATAAGCCGAAGAACTTATTCGTAGCAGGTTTCATGGGATCTCCTCAGATGAACTTTGTTGAAGCAACTGTTGTAAAGAAGGGTGCGGATGCATTTGTAACCTTCGGTAACAATACTTTGAAGCTTCCGGAAGGCAAGGCCAAGAAGGTTCTTGACGGCGGCTACAATGAGAAGACGGTTATCATCGGTATCCGTCCCGAGGACATTCATGATGAGGAGATGTTCATCAGCAATTCACCGGACAGCGTACTTGAAGCTACCGTTAGGGTATATGAGCTGTTAGGCGCTGAAGTATTCTTATATTTTAACGTTGATGAAACTTTGGAGATTACTGCCCGTGTTAATCCCCGTACCACAGCCAGACCGGATGACACCTTAAAGATTGCATTCGATATGTCTAAGCTGCATGTATTTGATAAGGAAACCGAGCAGGTTATCACCAACTAATATCTTGTGTATACAAGGGAGTACGAAAGTACTCCCTTTTTATAATGTAATATTCACGATAAGTGCAACAGCTTCCGAGTTCCTACTCTGCGTATGTTTATGTTATGAAAAAGATAGGTTCCATCGGAAGGCATTTTGTGATCTTATTGGTATTATCACATGAGAATTTTGGATTGTAAGGTAATGGTATTTTAATAGTTTTGTTATTGAACTAAATGAAATTAAATCAAAATTGATAGTATTGTACGAAAGGATTTATGCAACATTTATAAAATTAGTTTACTTTTGCTGAAATCAATGATAAAATATGTTTTGTATCTATGAATTTTAAGCGAATATAGCAATATAATATAGAAAAGGGAGTGAAAACATGATTTCCAATCAGATATTACAAAATACAATTGACGGTTTGAAAGGTATCACGCGAATTGATATCTGTGTCATGGACACGGAGGGTAAGATCCTGGCCTCAACAATTGATAATGCGGAACAATATGAAAATGTCATATTATCCTTCGTCAGCTCTCCGGCTGACAGTCAGGCGATACAAGGATATCAGTTTTTTAAGGTTTTTGACGAGCACCAGCTGGAATATGTTATTTTAGCTAAGGGTGACAGCGAAGATGTATTCATGATTGGAAAGATTGCATCCTTCCAGATACAGAATCTCCTGGTTGCATACAAGGAAAGATATGATAAGGATAATTTCATCAAAAATCTGCTGCTTGACAATCTGCTGCTGGTCGATATCTACAACCGTGCCAAAAAGCTTCATATCGACACGGAAGCCAGGAGAGTGGTATATATCATCGAGACTAAGAACGAGAAGGATGCGAATGCCCTCGAAACGGTCAGAAGCCTGTTCTCCGGCAAAACAAAGGACTTTATCACTGCTGTGGATGAGAAGAACATTATTCTTGTTAAGGAAGTAAAGCAGAATGAGACTTATGAGGAACTGAACAAGACCGCTAAGGTCATCCTGGATATGCTGAATACGGAGGCGATGACGAAGGTACATGTGGCATACGGCACAATCGTGAACGAAATCAAGGATGTCTCCAGATCCTATAAGGAAGCAAAGATGGCCCTGGATGTTGGCAAGATATTCTACAGTCAGAGAAATGTGGTAGCATATAACAACCTTGGAATCGGCAGGCTGATTTATCAGCTGCCCATGCCGTTATGTAAAATGTTCATCAAAGAGATCTTTGAAGGAAAATCACCGGATGATTTTGATGAAGAGACCCTTACGACTATCAATAAGTTTTTTGAGAACAGCCTGAATGTATCGGAAACCTCCAGACAGCTATATATCCATCGAAATACTCTGGTATACCGCCTGGATAAGCTGCAGAAAAGCACGAATCTGGATCTTCGCATATTTGAAGACGCCATCACCTTCAAGATTGCGCTGATGGTAGTGAAGTACATGAAGTATATGGAGCAGCTGGATTATTAAAGATAATAAAAAGGATATTGCTTATCCCGCGGCTTTTGCCTTGCAATGCCCGGTTGGACAGTTGAGTAGGAGGACGGATATGAGAAAGAATTTTATGACCGGCTTTCTGTCGGGGCTCTTTGGAGCGGTACTTATTTTCTTGTTTGCAGGGTTTATGATATTTTATTTGGATGATGATAACCCTTCCGCAAATAAGAAACCGGAGGTTAACGCCGAAGAAACAAAAGCAGAGAGCGAAAATAAATCATATGAGGAAATAGTAGAAAAGCTGACGTTCCTGGAAACGCTGGTGGACAGCTATTATCTTGAGGAAGTGGATCCGTCGGTTTTTGCAGACGGCATCTATAAGGGATTTATGAGCAGCCTGTCAGACCCGTATTCCACTTATTTTACAAAGACCGAATATACTGCGCTGATGGAAAGCTCTTCAGGGGTGTATCACGGAATTGGAGCCACCGTAAGCCAGGATGTCAAAACCGGTATTGTCACGGTGGTAAAGCCTTTCGAAAAGGGACCTGCTTATAAAGTAGGCATACTTCCCGGCGATATCATTTATAAAATAGATGGTGAAGAAGTAACCGGGTTAGATCTTACGGAGGTTGTCAGTAGAATGAAGGGGGTCGAAGGGACTATTGTCCGTGTAGCAGTTATTCGGGAGGGGGAAACCGATCCCATCGAATTTACAATTGAGCGGCAGCAGATAAAGGTTCCGACGATAGAATATAAGATGCTGGCAGATAAAATCGGATATATTATGATTACGGAATTTGATGAGATTACGGTAAAGCAGTTCGCTGAGGCTGTGGATGAATTAGAGAAAAACGGAATGAAGGGTCTGGTGGTCGATGTCAGGAATAACCCGGGAGGTCTGCTCGATTCCGTAGTGAAAATTCTGGATCGTCTTCTGCCTAAGGGATTGATCGTATATACCGAAGATAAATACGGCCGCCGTGTGGAAGAGGATGCGAAGTATGACGATAAGCTGGGTGTTCCCCTGGCTGTATTGATCAACGGAAACAGTGCCAGTGCTTCCGAGATATTTGCCGGGGCAATCCAGGACTATAAGATTGGAACCATCGTAGGAACTACCAGCTTTGGCAAAGGTATTGTACAGAAGGTCATTCCTTTGTCCGACGGTACGGCAATTAAGCTGACGATATCCAAGTATTTTACACCAAAGGGCCGCAATATCCATGGTACGGGTATTGTACCTGACGTGGAAATCGATTTGAAGGATGAAATGAAAAAGCTGGTAACCGTACCGATTGATGACGATAACCAGTTGCAGGAAGCCATTAAGGTGGTAAAGGATAAAATCAAATAATAATGCTTGCATTTTTCAGCATAACATAATAGAATATGATGAAAAACAAGGACTGTTGCATAATAGCTTTTCCGCTGTTATTGTGCGCAGGCCTTGTTTATGTATTCAATATATTACGTACGGAGGAATTATGAAAGCTACAGCAATAATTTTATTTGCATTAACCTATCTTCTGCTTTTAACCTTTTCTAAGGTCAGGGCTTATATTGCCCTCGCATCTGCCGTGATTTTTGTGGTCCTGGGAATACTTCCGGTCAGCAAGGTTTTCACTGCCGTAGACTGGAATGTCATACTGATGATTGCAGGTACCATGGGAGTGGTCGGCTTATTCATTGAATCGAAAATGCCATCCCTGCTTGCAGACCATATTATCGAAAGGATGCCCAATGTAAAATGGGCGATTATTGCATTGGCACTTTTTGCCGGGATCATCTCTGCCTTCGTGGATAATGTGGCAACGGTCTTAATGGTTGCGCCGGTAGCCATTACGATTGCCAAGAAGCTGAAGATATCGCCGGTACAGAGCATTATTGCGATTGCAATATCCTCAAATCTGCAGGGTGCTGCTACCCTGGTTGGTGACACTACCTCCATTCTGTTGGGTGGCTATGCAGATTTGAATTTCCTGGATTTCTTTGTTTGCAACGGAAGGATCGGTATTTTCTGGGTTGTTGAGGCGGGGGCCCTGATTTCTGCCTTTGTGCTGGTATACCTGTTCCGGAAGGAAAAGCAGCCGATCAAGGCAATGGAGCGGACCAAGGTGGAGGATTATTTTCCGTCCGTTTTACTGGCAGGTATCATTGTTCTGATGATCTGCGCCTCTTTTGTTCCGGAGGAGTATAAACCGGCTACCATTAACGGTATTATCTGTATGTCCTTATTTGCAGTCGGCTTGATCCGGAATTACTTCAAAACAGGTAAGGTCAGTACCTTTACGAAGGCAATCAGAGAGATTGATTTCAATACGATTTTACTGCTGACAGGCCTGTTTATTGTAATCGGAGGAATTACAGAGGTGGGCGTTGTGCAGGATATCGGCAGGCTCTTTGTGAAAGCAAGCCAGGATAATGTGTTTGTTATCTATACCTTGATTGTTTGGGCATCCGTATTATTCTCGGCCTTTATCGATAACATTCCCTATGTGCTGACGATGCTGCCTGTTACGGCGGAAATATCTGCTCAGATGGGTATCCAGCCAAACCTCTTGTTTTTCGGACTTCTGATCGGGGCAACCCTGGGCGGCAATATTACCCCGATCGGAGCATCGGCTAATATCACCGGGCTCGGTATCCTGCGGAAGGAAGGTTATGAGGTCAGCGCACCGACCTTTATGAAGATCAGCGTGCCGTTTACGCTGTCTGCAGTTATTTCCGGATATATATTAAACTGGATTATCTGGAGCTAAATAAGACTATTATATCAAGGGCTGCTAATAATAATAGCGGTCCTTTTTTGTATTATAGAGAAAAAGCAATCCGCTCGGGCGCAAAAAGTGTCGCTTGCTGATGCTTTTTCTATTTATTTTCTTAGAGAATATTTCGATTTGCCTATAATATTACCGGCTTTTCTTCCGATAAATAATATAGAGTGTCAGGAATTCATGTAATGGATGCAGAAGGTGGTGAATGGAATGCGTATTGATGCATTTAACAAAATAAGTCAGCTATATCAGACGAACAGCGTGAAGAATACGTCAAAGACAAAGAGCGGCAGTTTCAGTGATAAGCTGGAGATCTCACAGATGGGTAAGGATTATCAGGTTGCCAAGCAGATCGTAGCCCAGACTCCGGATGTCCGTGAGGATAAGGTGAATGAGATCCGGCAGAGGATGGAAGCCGGTACTTATGATGTCAGCAGCGGAGAATTGGCGCAGAAGCTGGTAGAGGCATATTTCGATTAAGTAAGTGACTTGTATTTTAACCTGCGGGAGAAAAGAGGATACCATGGCAAGTTTGATTGATGAATTGATTGGCGTCTTAGGTCAGGAATATGAAATCTATCAGCAGTTGATTCCGATTGCAATGGAGAAAACACAGGTTATCGTAAGAAATGATATGAATGCGCTCCAGGATATCACCAATAAGGAACAACTGGTCGTGGACCATATCAATTTTCTGGAACGAAAAAGGGATGAAGTCATGAATAATATTAAGACGGTAATTGGGAAGAAAGCCGCCTCTCTTAATCTGACTTCATTGGTTCATTTATTGGATAAGCAGCCAAGCGAACAGAAAGCTCTTTCTGTTTTACGTGATAATCTGAAAGCTGCGGTACAGAGATTGGCGGAAATCAATGACCGTAACAAATCTTTAATACAACAATCCCTAGAGATGATAGAATTCAATATGAATTTTATTCAAAGTACAAGGATGTCGCCGGGGAACAACACTTACACAAAGGGTGCGTCAGCTTATGACGCACAGGCTTTCGGAACAGGGATGTTCGATGCAAAGCAGTAAGAGATAAGGTGGTAAGGTGAGTTCATGAGTTCATTAGGCGGATTATATATCGGCGTTACCGGCCTGAATGTCAGTCAGGCTGCTTTGAATGTGACTTCACATAATTTAGCCAATGTGGACACTAAAGGCTTTGTCAGGCAGCAGGCAGTATTAACCGATTTCAATTACATAAAGTGGGGTGAATCCTATCTCTCCTCCATGCAGCAGGGTTTGGGCGCAAACTTTGCTACAGTAAAGCAGGTCCGGGATTCCTTCTTGGATCAAGCCTATCGCCAGGAGTCCGGCAGACAGGCTTTTTATGAATCGCAGACTTTGGCCGTGGATGAGGTGGAAGGCTTGTTTGGTGAGATGGAAGGGGTATCGTTCCAAGCTTCAATCAATGAATTCTGGACCTCATTGCAGGAACTTTGCAAAGAACCGGACAACATTGTTGCAAGAGCTTCTTTGATTGAATCTGCGGTTACCTTCATAGAGCGGTCGGAGAATATGTCCAGGCAGTTGAGTGACTACCAGATTAACTTAAACACCCAGATAGTAAATCAGGTAAACAGAATTAATGAGATCGGGGATGAAATCAGGCTTTTAAATCTGAAAATCAGGCAATATGAGAGCGCAGGGGTTGAAAAGGCCAACGATCTCAGGGATCAGAGGAATCTGCTGCTGGATGAGCTGAGTAAGATGGCCGGGATTACATATAAAGAAACCGTGGCGGGTATTGTTACCATAAATCTGGAGGGAGTTCCTTTTGTTACCGAGGATACTGTATACCGGATGAATACGGCCAGGATGAATGAGAATTCCGAGATGCTCAAGCCGGTCTGGAGCGCCCATGGGAATGCGGATGTCTTCAACCTGGATAAGGCTCCAACCTCAAAGAATAATACGGATATCGGATCGCTGAAGGGATTGTTGATCGCCAGAGGCCATAAGCAGGCGAATTATACGGATATCCCCTTAAGGGAAAATTATGAGACCGATGGTCTGTACAGGGACGCCGTTATGGAATATAACAATAAGATTGATCCCTCGGTCATCATGAGTGTGCAGGCGCAGTTTGACCAATTAATTCATGGTATCGTGACGACTATTAATGATATCCTGTGCCCGAATAAGGAGGTTACCTTATCCGATGGAACGAAGATCAAAATCCTTGATGAAGAGAACGCTCCGGTGGGATTGAATTCAAGCAGGACTATGGGTGAGGCCCTTTTTAACAGAAAGTCCGTAGAACGCTACAGTGATTATACTGAGATTGAGATAGAGAATGAGTCGGGGGGTTATGAGTATATCACGGCGCGTATCTATCAGGCTGAGGATCCGGCGGATAAGTACACTTTATTTACGCTTGGAGAGATTGAGATCAATAGAAATGTTTTGCAGAATAACTCCCTGATTCCGTTAGCATCCAATACCGGAACCGGTGATTATGATATTAAGACAACGGAACGGCTCCTGACCGCGTGGCAGGAACCCTTTTCGACCCTGTCACCCAATACGCTTACAAGAAATAATTTCAGCGATTATTATACATCATTTATTTCAGAAATTGCGAACCGGGGTGAACAGCTCTCTACCATCAGGGATAACCAGGCCTCCATGGTGGGAAGTATCGAAAATCAGAGGCTGGAAGTAACCGGTGTTTCCTCCGATGAGGAGCTGACCAACCTGATCAAATATCAGCATGCATATAATGCCGCTGCCAGATATGTCAATGTAGTCAGTGAGATGCTTGAGCATATCATAACAAGCATGTAAAGCCGCCGCCCCTGAGGGTATTATCAGAAATCAGGAAACGAACAGGTTCCTTTTTAGGACAATGAAGAGAGGTGATTGGCATGGCATCCACATTTTTTGGATTAAATATCGGACAGACAGGGCTATACGCATATCAGGCAGCCCTTGATACTACGGCGCATAACATTACAAATACCGAAACGGAAGGCTATACAAGGCAGGTGATGGGCCAGAAGGCAGGGAAGGCGCTCCAGATGAACAGTACCTACGGCATGGCCGGAACCGGTGTCAGTGTCAGCGGAGTAAAGCAGCTCAGGGATGAATATTATGATGTGAAGTATTGGAAGAATAACACCTTTTTAGGAGAATATACCACCAAGGCTGATTATATGGCGGAGATAGAAAGCTATTTCAACGAAGTCAGTGTGGAGGGCTTCAACAAAACCTTTGATTCTATGTACGACAGTCTTCAGGAGCTGATGAAGAATCCTTCCAGTCTGACCGTGAGAACCCAGGTGACGAACTATGCCAAGAGTCTGACGGAATACTTTAATTCAATGTCGGAAGATATGAGAAGTATCCAGGAGGATTGCAACTTCGAAATCAGAAATATTACCGAACAGATCAATTCCACGGCGCAGCAGATTGCTGCTCTGACGAAGCAGATCAATACGCTGGAGGTAAACGGAGGAACAGCGAATGACCTCCGTGATCAGAGAGCTCTGCTGGTAGATGAATTGTCCCGGGTTGGAAATATAACAGTAACAGAGAAGACCGTGGGCGCCGGCATCGGTATAACCAGCTATGTCATTAAGCTGAACGGGCAGACATTGGTGGATGGCGGTAATTATAATACCTTGAGAGTAGTACCCAGGGACGTAAAACAGAACCAGAATGATATTGACGGGCTCTACGATATCGAATGGCAGAACGGGCAGAGATTTGATACCGGCAGCGCATCCCTCGGAGGTTCCCTCCAGGCGTTATTTGAAGTACGGGATGGAAATAACCAGTTTAATTTAAGAGGTAATATATATGCCGGGGCCGGTGATACCTATGTTACGATGACGGATACCAACATCAATGAGGTGGCAAAGTTAAATATTCCCGAAAACGGGAAGCTGACGATTGGGAACCATGAATATGTCTATACCGGATTTGAAATTAATATTGATCCGGATACCGGCAGCTTCACTTATATCTTTGAGCTTAAGGATGCAGTACTGACCGATGAATATGATACGGCTGCATCGGTCGGCAGGAGTATCGATTATAAGGGAATCCCCTATTATATGGATAAGATGAATGAATTCATCCGTACCTTTGCCAGGGCTTTTAATGAGATCCACAGGGAAGGCAGGGATTTGGCCAACAGTCCGGGAATGGATTTCTTCAACGCAACGAATAAAATAAACGGACGTAATTATGTGTTTGGGCCCCTGGAGGATTCGGATGATTATCCCTATTATGATTTCAACTCCTTTAATTCCCAAACCGGCGGTTATTATGAGAATGTACCCGAAGACCAACCATTATACGGGTCCTATTACTTCATGACAGCCGGAAATTTTACAATCAGCAACGAATTAATGGATCATCCGGAGCGGCTGGCGGCAGCCAGTGATGTAGTGAACGGACCGGAGAATAATGATATCGTTGACAGGCTGGTTGCCTTGAAAACGGATAAAAGCTTATTTGATCAAGGTGCTCCCGGAGGCTACATGCAGACGCTGGTGGCGGAGATAGGGATTGACACGATGAAAGCAACCAATCTTTCTGAGAGTCAGAGGGATATCCTGGCATCGATCACGAATCAGAGATTATCGATATCCGGTGTGGACCTGGATGAGGAGACAATGAACCTGGTTAAATTCCAGAATGCCTATAATCTGTCAGCCAAGGTTATTTCCGTTATGGATGAGATATATGATAAGCTGATTAACTATATGGGTGTATAACTTTTAGTAATCATGGCAACGGTTTCCGGATATGGGAGGTATGGATATGAGAATTACAAATAAGATGATGACAAATAATATGTTGAATAACATCAACAGAAATAAATATAATATGACGGACCTAGAGCAGCAGTATTCCACCGGCAAGAAGATCCAGAAGCCCTCGGATGATCCGATTATTGCGGTCAGAGCTCTTAAGCTCAGAACGAACCTGTCGGAGCTTAAGCAGTATTATGAGAAGAATATTCCGGATGCCATGTCCTGGATGGATGTGACGGAAAGCGCCCTAAAAACCGTGAATGATATCCTGGGTCAGATCAATACCTATTGCGTTCAGGGAAGTACGGATACCCTGACGGCCAAGGACCGTTCCTCCATCGTACAGAATCTGCTGGAGATGAAGAACCAGATTTATCAGGAGGGTAATACAAACTATGCCGGAAGATATGTATTTACGGGATATAAAACGGACAGTTCCCTGATTTTTACAGAGGATGTGGATAATTTAAGCTATGAAATAACGGAAAGCTTTGATGGGAGCCAGATACAGACCGGCTCCAAGGTGAAAGGCAGCTATCAGCTCAGTGATTATGACGATCCGGCGGAAACCTTTGATAATGCTCCGACCCTTCTTAATACCTATAGAATCCAGCTGTCCTATGACAAGCTTTCGGATACGGATATTTCAGACATCCGGTACAAGAAATCGACGGCGG
This sequence comes from Bacillota bacterium, assembly GCA_023423335.1. GTDB lineage: Bacteria > Bacillota > Clostridia > Lachnospirales > Lachnospiraceae > Mobilitalea. The sequence goes on from JAFAFU010000012.1 coordinate 99,089, forward strand.
GGGGAGAACCGTTGGAGCAGGAGGCTTTTGAAAATATTGATGCAGTGTCCGCCAGTGATCCAGGTGCTTATGAACCGGGTGAAGGCAGGATCAATTTCATAAGGGAAACAGGAGAGCTGATCTTTAGCAAGAGTGCCTATGAGGAGTTCCGCACAGCTGAGGATATCAGAATCACTTATACAAAATCCGGATTCGGGAACGGTGATTTGAAGCCGGAGCACTATTTTAACTGTGTAATGACAGACTCCAGCAAACCGGAACAGGATCCTGTCATCTATACAAAGGCACCGCAGAAGATTCAATATGAGGTGAATTATAATCAGAAGCTGACCATTAATACAGAGGGCTCCGATGCTATTACCCATGGGATCGGAAGAAGGATTGACGATATCCTGAACAGTGTAAATGAGGTGGTAAAAGTCGAGGAGATGATTGCAGAGGTCGAGAAGAGACTGAAGGATACCACTCTGAAAGAGGATGAAAAAACGAGATATGAGAAGTTGAAGGAACAGCTGGATACCGATCTGGAGCTGAAGAAGGAAATTATGCAGGGCTATTTTGAAAAAGGAATTACAAGCTCTTCGGAGGAACAGGACCGGGTCAATGTGGCTGTGGCGGATCTTGGAAGCCGGTATGTTCGTCTGGAGCTGACAGAGAACAGGCTTTCCAGTCAGAAGGTGGATTTTGAGGATCTGCTCTCGAAAAATGAGGACGCAGATATGGTCGATACAATTATCAAGTATAACTCGGCACAAACCATATACAATGCGTCCCTGGCTGCGGCTGCAAAGGTGATCCAGAACTCTCTGCTGGATTTTTTGTAAAATTTTTGATGCGTATTTTTGGTATATCATGTATAATGAAATTATATATTGTTCGTGCTGATATGAATATGGTACATAATAGTGATAGAAGGGAAGGCGGAACGGATGTTAGTGAGGACAAGGCATTTTGGAGAAATTGATCTGGATGAGAATAAAATAATCAATTTTGAAAACGGTATATTAGGATTCGAGGAATACAGGAACTATACCCTTCTATATGATGATGAGGGAGACGAACGACCGGATATATCCTGGCTGCAAAGCCTTGACGAGCCGGCACTGGCAATTCCGGTAATCAGCCCTTTTCTGATTCGGGAGGATTATAACCCGGAGATCGAGGACGAGCTGTTAAGGCCCCTCGGAGATATAAATGATGATAATATCGTTGTGCTGGTATCCATTACGGTACCCAGTGATATTACAAGGATGTCGGCGAATTTACGGGCCCCCTTTATCATGAACGCTGATACCAGAAAAGGGTGCCAGATTATCGTTGAAAATTCGGATTATGAGATCCAATATCGTTTTTATGACAAATTACGGTCTATAAAGGCAGCAAAGGGGGACTTATAATGTTAGCCCTATCAAGAAAAGTCAATGAATCAATTATGATTGGAAGCGAGATTGAGATTACTGTACTGGAGGTAAAGGGGGATCAGATTAAGATCGGTATAACCGCTCCCAAATCCATTCCGATCTACCGGAAGGAAATTTATCTGCAGATACAGGCATCCAATAAGGAAGCGGCAGAAACGACGGTCTCCGGTGAGGTCCTGAAGAAGCTGTTCCAATGATAATGATGAGGTAATTCATGAACATGCTTTATGTTCATGATATCATAAGAAATAAACGAGAGAGATCCTGTCCGGACGGTTATGCAGATTTATATTGAGGTGCGTCCGTATAGTTCCGGGGTCTTTTTTGCGTTTATTTCTTATTTTATGCAGGAATAAACTATAAACTTTCTGAAAATTCATCCGATATATAAGTTAGAAGTATATGCTGTGAAATAAACGGTCAAGGAGGGCAATAACGGCATATCAAAAACCAATTGGAATTAATAACACACGGAGGTGTAATAAGTATGGCATTAGAAGTATTATCCGGATCAGTATATCGCGGGACTGCCGCCAACGTTCAGAAGACAGAAATTAAGCCGAACGAGGTAAGTATTCAGGAATCAGGAACGGCGGGCATCAATGTAACAGATGTTCCGGCTGCCACCAAGACAAGCAGCAGCGGCCAGAATGGTGATAAAGGGCAGAAAGAACAGTCTGCATCGGAAAAGCAAATCAAGGATGCGATTTCCAGAGCAAACAATACGATGAAAAATCACAGGACCCGGTGTGAATTTTCTTATCATGAGGAAACCAACAGGGTTTCCATCAAGGTTATGGATAAAGAGACGGAAGAAGTAATCCGTGAGATACCGCCGGAAGAAACTCTGGAGATGATTGAAAGAATGTGGGAGCTGGCCGGGATTCTCATTGATGAAAGAAGATAAAGCCTTGCATGCCTGTGGATTACGATCGACAGGATGGATAAAGGAGGATAGCATATGCCGATACGTTTGAGTGGCCTGATATCAGGTATGGATACCGAAACATTAATCAAGGATTTGATGGAAGCCCAAAGGCTGAAGAATAAAAAAGTGGAGGACAAGCAGACGCTTCTCACCTGGAAACAGGAAAAATGGAAGGAACTGAATACCAAGCTCTACAAATTATATACGGAAGATCTGAACAAGATGCAGCTTCAGGGAAGCTACAATACGAAGAAGGTAACCAGCTCCAATGACAGTTTTGTCAGTGTTACCGCGGACAACACCGCACCGGAGGGTGCGCATTCGCTGGTTATCAACAGCCTGGCAAAGTCACAGTTTGTTACCGGCGGTAAGATCACCGCCGATAAGGATGATAATCCGATCAATCCTTCCGCTTCCACGAAGCTGGAAGACCTGGGAATAACAGCCGGAACCAAGATCCTTCTGGGAACGGCAGGAAAAGTAAAGACACTGACCGTAACAGCGGATACGACAATAAAGAGCTTTATTGATACGGCGAAGAAGGCAGGAATGAATGCCAGCTTTGACACAACCCAGAAAAAGATTTTCTTAAGCTCTGTCCAGAGCGGAACGAGTAATAGCTTTCAGATATCGGCTAAGGATGAAAACGGTGAGGATGCCAATGCCTTATTGGGAAAACTTGGGCTGGATGCCCTGAAGGCGGACGGAACGAGGGTGGATCCGGATTCCGACAAATCAATTGTGGTGCCGGCATCGGACAGCGATGTCATATATAACGGGGCCAGAATTACCGGCTCCTCCAATGTCATCTCGGTAAACGGCCTTAAGCTGACCCTGAAGGGAGCGGACATAAACCAGACAATCAGCCTGAATATTACCAAGGACACCCAGGCTGCGTATGATATGGTGAAAAACTTTGTTAAGAATTATAATGCTGTCCTTACGGAACTGAATTCCCTTTATTATGCCGACACGGCTAAGGGCTATGATCCGCTCAGTGATGATGAGAAGGAAGCCATGACAGAGGAGCAGATTAACAAATGGGAGACAAAAATCAAGGATTCCATCCTCCGGAGAGACACAACCCTGGGCTCCCTGATGGATGTCATGAGGACATCCCTGATGTCTGCCGTGAAAGTAAATGATAAGAGCTATGCATTGTCTTCCTTCGGGATCGAGACCTCCTCCGATTATTTGGAGCGGGGACTGCTTCATATCTATGGAGATTCGGAAGACACGGTATATTCTGCGATGGATGACAAGCTGAAAAAGGCCTTGGAAGAGGATCCGGCAACCGTCATAGAAGCTCTGTCCGGTATCTCCAAGAAGCTGTATGACCAGATGTATGACAAGATGAGATCAATTCCGAATGTGAGAAGCGCGTTAACCTTCTATAATGACAAGCTCATGGTGGAGCAGCAGAGGAAATATACAAAGCAGATCGATATTCAGGAGAAGAAGTTGATCGAATTAGAGAACAAGTATTATAAACAGTTTGCCGCGATGGAATCGGCAATGTCCAAAATGCAATCCCAGAGCAGTCAGCTGGCTGCCATGATGGGCATAGGGAATTCGCAATAGTATAGTTAACAGATGGAGGAAATAACATGCAGATGAACGCAGCGCTTACATACCAGAACAATAAGGTAAATACGGCAACACCGGCAGAATTGACGCTGATGTTATATGAGGGGATGGTTAAGTTCTGTAATATGGCAATCCTGGGGATTGAAGAACATGATATGAGTAAGGCAAATATCAATATCATCAAGGTAGAGAAAATAATCACACATCTCAGAGCTACCCTGGAGTTTAAGTATCCCGTTGCAAAGGATTTTGACCGTGTTTACGATTACCTGTATGAGCGATTGGTTACGGCAAATATAAGGAAGGATGCCGGGATTCTTGAAGAGGTTCTGGAGCATATAAGAGGAATGAGAGATACCTGGAAGGAAATCATGAGACTGACCAGATAAGCGATTTTATTGAAATGAGGTTAAGACGTGGAGAATAGAACATACATCAATATCTTAACAGATGCCTTAAAAAAGAAGGAGGAGCTTCTGGACCGGTTAATCGGGAGGACGGAGGAACAGGAAAGAATTATTACCTCGGAAGCGCCCGATATGGAACGTCTGGAGGAGACATTTTCGGAGAAGGAGGACCTTATATCACAGCTTAACCAGTTAGATGAAGGCTTTGAGAAGGTTTATCAGCATGTTAAGGAAGCGTTTCAGGTAAATAAGGAGCAATATAAGGAACAGATTACTGTTCTCCAGGACTTGATTCGGACGGTTACGGAGAAGGGAACAAAGCTGCATGCCCTTGAACTTAAGAATAAAAGCAGATTCCAGATATTTTTCGCAGGTAAAAAGAAGGAAATCAAGAATTTTAAAGTCAGCAGCAGGACAGCAAACAGCTATTATAAGAATGCGATGAACCAGCAGCCGGGAGAATCGTATTTTCTCGACAAAAAAAATTAAAAATCATCCGATTGGATATAAAGTTTTCCTTAAAGTATCCGATATATGTTATAAGTAAAATAAATTATTTCTTCCGGTTTTTGATGGTACGTACGGCCTGAGAACGTCGGGGAAAGTTTATTTACTCAAATATGAGTAGCATGGAAGCTACTAAAAATTCAAGGAGGAATAAATCATGATAGTACAACACAATATGTTAGCAGCAAACACCAACAGACAGTTGGGAATCACCAATGGACATCTGGGCAAGTCAACGGAGAAGTTATCATCCGGTTACAGAATTAACCGTGCCGGTGATGATGCAGCAGGTCTTACCATTTCCGAGAAGATGAGAGGACAGATCAGAGGCCTTAGTCAGGCTTCCGCCAATGCGCAGGACGGTATCTCCTTAATCCAGACAGCAGAAGGCGCTCTTACCGAGACTCATGCCATCCTTCAGAGAATGAGAGAGTTATCGGTTCAGGCAGCCAATGATACGAACGTATCCACTGACCGTGCAGCGATCAAAGAAGAGCTTAAGGCTCTGACCAGCGAAGTAAGCCGTATTGCTAAAGAGACAGAGTTCAACACCACGAAGCTGCTTAGCGGTAAGTTCAAGAAGAAAAATCTTCAGGTTGGTGCGAATAAGGGTCAGAAGATTTCCTTTACCATCAAGAATATGACAGCGAAGGGCTTAAGCATCCAGAACGTTGCATCCAAGGTTTCCACGTATTCTAACGCTACGGCACAGTTGTCCATATTAGACAAGGCGATTAAGGAAGTTTCTACTCAGAGATCCAAGCTCGGTGCTCTGCAGAACAGATTAGAGCATACCATCGCTAACGCTGACAATACAGCAGAGAACTTACAGTCCGCTGAGTCCCGTATCCGTGACGTTGATATGGCAAAAGAAATGGTTGCTTACTCCAAGAGCAATATTCTTCAGCAGGCAGCTCAGTCCATGCTTGCACAGGCTAACCAGTCCACACAGGGCGTATTATCACTGTTACAGTAATTTAGCTCTAGGCAAAATTAAGGTGGGGTTGACCTATTGGTCGACCCCACCTTTTATACTAATATAATTATGCAGCAGGAATGGAGAGTTATGGGCGGATTACAGGATAAAATCATACGGACATTAGATGACATCGGCAGGGTATCGGATTATCTTTACCAGCAGAAATTAAATAAGGGATACGAGAGCCTGAATAACACCTTGGAGAATATCATGGAGCTTACCGATACGTTATTTACTATGTCGAAGGAAGGAAAGATCGATTTTGATACGCAGAGACTGATTGAAAATCTGACGGCGGCAGTAAATGCCATGGAGGATAAGGACGGTGTATTACTGGCAGACATATTAGTATTTGATATTGCCGGACAATTACAGGAAATTGTGCAATAAGGATTAGGCCTCGTGCTCAGGACGGATACTATAGGGCAAGCATAACCGATCGTTATGATAACTATGGTATGCGTTCTGCTCACGAGTTCTTTTAAAAAGAGCGTGCTTTTCGCTCAGTGCTTGAACTGCCTGACGCGGTATGGAGGTTAAAATGGTATATTATGACAGAAATATGAAGGAAATAGAACGGACAAAGAGGTTTCTCTACAACAGAATAAAAGAGAATCCCTCTTATAATAATTCCAATAAACTGGACGGGCTGGAGATAGTTCCGACCTTGGATGGGGATACTGCGCTGGCAATCACATTCAAATCAGAACAATTCCGAATGAACAGTATCTATTCTCCTGTCCACGAGGCGGAACGCTGGGCGAGTCAATACGAGATGAGGAATCTTGATATTGTAGTTACTATGTTCGGCTTCGGAAATGGTGTATTTGTCAGAGAATTGCTGAGGAGAATAGGCGATCAAGGGGTTTTAATCATTTATGAGCCTTGTGCTGATTTGTTTTTTCGGATACTGGAACAGTACGACCTGACGGATATCTTAAGTTCGCCTAATTTATCCATTACGGTCGAAGGTATTAACGACAATGAAATCAAGAATTTGTTAAGTAACCATGTGAATTGGATCAACCTGAAGTCCCAGATTTTCTGCAGCCATCCTCTTTACGAGCATATTTTTAGTAACAGCATGAAGTTATTTTTAAAAATGATCCAAGACAATAATAGCAGGGCAGTTGTTAATAAGAATACGGATATAGCGCTGAGCAGACTTTTGATTACAAATACTATTATTAATTTAAGATTTTTAAGAAAAGGAAATCTGGTTACCGATTTAATTGGAAAATTTTCGGAGAATATTCCTGCAATTATAGTAGCTGCCGGCCCTTCCCTCGACAAGAATATTGCGGAGTTGAAGAGAGCAAAAAATAAAGCGGTTATTTTTGCGGTTGATACTGCTATGAAATACCTTCTGTCCCATGATATCATCCCGGATTTTATTGTTACCTTAGATCCCAAAAAATCACTTAAGCATCTTTCAGACTCCAGATGCAGGGAAATTCCCATGTTCTGCCGTTTTGATTCCAGACCACAGAATATCAAAGCGAATGATAAAAATGTTGTTTATTATAACCTGGAGGGATATATCAAAACGATCTATCAGAAGCTCGGTAAAGATGTGGGATCTTTTAACTCCGGCGGGTCTGTGGCAACCGGAGCCTTCTCCATATGTGAGACACTCCGATTCAAACGAATTATCATGGTGGGACAAGATCTTGCTTATCAAGGCGACAGTACACATGCAGGGGGCGTTGCCGTAGATTATAGTAATGCCGGCTTATCCACAGAAATTGTTGAGGACATCTACGGTAATCCAATCAAGACGAGGTATGACTGGTATGTATACATCCACTGGTTCGAGGATGCAATCGATCTGTTTGAAGGGGAAGAAGTCATTGATGCGACAGAGGGCGGCGCAAGGATTAAGGGAGCAACGATTATGACCTTGAAAGAGGTCATTGACCGTTATTGTACAGGTGACGTTAATTGTGGTAAAATCTTTGACGAGTTAGAACCGACAATAAATAAGAAAGAACTGGAATTTGTCATAGAGCTCATCAGAGGAGATTTGAAAGATCTGGATGATATTATAGAGAAGGCCGGAGAAGCAGATAAAATTTGTACAAAGCTGATCCTGAAATATGAGAATTCGCTTCAGGAAACCTCCTCCAGTTTGTTGAAAAACAAGTTATTAAGTGATTATAATGCTTCTATGGAAGCGAAAGACGTATACGAGCTGATAGATTGGGATATCGCTGCTGCCACTTCGGATCAGATGTCAAATATTTATGTCTATGGCAAGGATGAAAAAAAGAATAAGCTCATGACTTATGAACAAGCAAAAGTAATATACCAGGCAATCACAGAGGCGGCGCAAAGAATAAAGCCCATGCTGGCAGCAGCGTTGCCGTTATTGGAAGACAGCATACGGTAAAAAGGAGATGAATATGAAAGTAATCGCAATTATACCCGCCAGAAGCGGTTCAAAATCCGTTCCTCATAAGAATATCAGAGAAATTGCCGGTAAACCTATGCTTGCGTATTCCATCGAACATGCAAAGAGTTCCAAATATATAAACAGGGTAATCTTAAGCACAGATTCACCTGATTATGCTAAAATCGGACAGCATTATGGAGCAGAAGTTCCCTTTTTAAGACCGGCCGAATATTCAACAGATACTGCTTTGGACATCGATGTATTCCGACATTGCCTTAATTATTTGAAGGATATGGAAGGAGTGCTTCCGGATATAGTGGTACAATTGCGGCCAACCTATCCAATTCGCCAACCGGATGATATTGACCATATGATTGAACTCCTGCTTCAGCATGAGGATGCCGACTCAGTAAGATCCATCGCTCCTGCGAAAGAAATCCCATATAAAATGTGGCATAAAAATGAATTAGGGTTTCTGTCTCCGGTAATGAAGGATATCCCTGAAGGCTATAACATGCCAAGGCAGAATCTTCCGAAGGTATATTATCAGAATGCTTGTATTGATGTAGTCAGGGGGAGGATAGTTCTGGAGGAGCATTCCATGACAGGGAAGCATATCCTGGGATATGAGATGGACAAGAATTATGACATTGATACGGAAGAAGAATTTCGGAGGGCGGAGGCATATCTTACTATGGCACAGGGCGGAAGGAGATTCGTGTTCGACATAGATGGTGTTATTGCAAAGCTGCAGCCTGAAAATAATTATTCTCTTGCGGAACCTGACACAGATATGATTCAAGTAATTAATAAGCTGTATCATCTTGGAAACCGGATTATTTTACACACTGCACGCGGCTATGTGACCGGGATTAAGTGGGATGAAACAACAAAGAAGCAACTTAAGGACTGGGGGTTATGTTATCATGAGCTCTACTTCGGAAAACCGAATGCGGACTATTATATCGATGATAAGATGATAGATATGGATTACCTGAAGGATATGCTGCTATAGGAGTTTTCCATTGTATCCTAAAAATTATCGGTAAATAGCCGATTTAAGAAGCGGCAGACAGGAAGCCTTGATAAGATATGGAGGAAGAATGAATATATTACTGTATGAATGGAATACCTTTGGGCAGAAGGATCTTGAGGAAAACCTGATCCGTTTGGGTTATAAGGTGGACAAGATCAAGTATATATTTACAGATTTTGAAAATGATGAAGTATTTGAGAAGAAATTATCAGATCTTTTTCTTTTGAAAAAGTATGATTATGTAATCTCCTTTAATTTCTTTCAGATTATTTCCAAGGTATGCAATTCCTTCTGCATTAAATACATCGCTTGGGTTTGGGACAGCCCCTTACTAAACTTAAATTCAAAAACAATTTATTCTCCCTTTAATTATATATTCATCTTTGATAGTACTTTGTATCAGCAGATGAAGCAGGAACTCGGTGCGGATACCGTTTATTATCTTCCGCTGGCCGTAAATACAGAGCGGCTGGATAAGCTGATTGATATGGATACAGAAGCAGGAGCCTACACAGCCGAGGTTTCTTTCGTTGGGAATCTTTATGACAAAAGGAACCATTTTGATGGCATTTCCAACCTTCCGGAGTATCTGAGAGGATATTTTGATGGAATTATGCGATCACAGATGAAGATTTATGGCTATAATTTCGTAAAGGAGATGCTGACAGAAGAGATTATGTCTGAGCTGGCGAAATACATTGATATTCGTCCGGGGAAGAACTATATCGGGGATATCAGGGATATCTTCGCGGACCGTTTCCTTAATGCCAAAATTACCGGTATAGAAAGAAGAACACTTCTGAAAGCCTTATCTGAATATTATGATGTAACTCTGTATACGGACAGTGATTCGTCCGAGCTTACGGAGGTACATAATAAGGGATATATTGATTATTATAAGGTATTACCCAAGGTATTTCATAACAGCAAGATTAATCTGAACATTACTGTCCGGACCATCAAATCCGGTATTCCCCTTAGAGTATTCGACATTCTGGGATCAGGTGGTTTTCTGATAACAAATTATCAGCCGGATATTGAAAATTATTTTGAAATCGGGGAAGATCTGGTTTGTTACGAAAGCAGGGAGGATCTGATAGAAAAGGTTGGCTACTACCTGCAGCACGAAGAGGAACGGAAAAGGATTGCTAAGAATGGATATCAAAAAGTAAAGCAGTTCCATACGTATGAGATCAGATTAAAGGAAATCTTCAATATTGTATCCGGGAGCAAGGCCGTACTTTCTGATGCAAAGCAGGATGACGGCAGTATAGAAAGGATGGGGCAGCAACTAAATTATCTGGTGCTGGACGGTAAGGTAGAAGACGCTAAGATAATGTATTATTCCTATCTCAGGACGCATCCAGGCAGTATACTTGATAATATTTTTCCGGAGCTGGATTTCATATTTCAAATCCATACCTATGAGAAATTTCGCGGAAGGAATACCTTATTTGATTTCTCAAGGGAGCTTACGCAGGTATGTGAACATTACGATAGAATAAAAAAACTGGTCTTAGGTCTGCAGGATGAACGGGAGGATTTGGATGGAGAATTTTATAGCTATGCGGATAATCACCAGGTATCCTATACGGCAATAGAATTTATAATCAGCAGGTATTCTTTCAGCCCGGTGGAACTATTGAACCGAGTAGCCTGGATATTCCTGAAGAAAGGCAGGAATGAGATGATTCTTCCATTCCTTTCTCTTGCAATTGAACTTGCACCGGGAGATGATAGTACTCTTTATCATCTGGCTTTCGCCTTATATCAGATGGGGGAATATCAGATGGCCTATGATTATATTAATGAGCTGACAATAGCTTCACCGGAAGCACTGGAATTAATGGAAAATATTCTGAAGCAGATATAAGGAAATGCATAATTTCCTTATTTTTTAAGCGTTTCATACTTTAACGGCGGGCATTTTAAGTCGATATATAGTATATCAATAAATGTAGAAGGAAATCGTAAGTAAGGGACTAGGAGGGTTTGGCATGAATGATGTAAAACATATTAATGATGACTTATTTATCTTTGAAATGGCAAACAGCCATCAAGGAAGTGTGGAGCACGGGATTGATATCATCAACGCGATGAGCAGGATTGCCAGGAAATATAATATTAAGGCGGCAGTAAAGCTTCAGTTCCGTAATCTGGACACATTTATACATCCTGATTATAGAAGCAGGACGGATGTCAAACACATTCCCCGGTTTTTAAGTACCAAATTAAATTATGAGCATTTCAACCAGCTTGTTGATGCAATCCATGATGAAGGGATGATCGCCATCAGTACTCCGTTCGATGAGGATGGTGTGGACTGGTGCATGGATATGGGAGTTGATATCATAAAAGTGGCCAGCTGCAGTGCTATGGATTGGCCTTTACTTACGAAGATAGCCCAGACCCATAAACCTGTGATTATTTCCACCGGCGGCAAGACGCTTTCTGATATCGATAAGATCTACAATTTCTTTCTTCATAGGAAATGTGAATTTGCTTTCCTGCATTGTGTTGCCGAATATCCTGCCCCGAAGGAGAGACTCCAATTGGACTTTATCAGCCGAATGAAGCGTCGTTATCCGGAGATAACGATTGGATATTCCGGGCATGAGGAACCGGAGGATAATATTGTACCTATGCTCGCGGTCGCTAAGGGTGCGATGATACTGGAGCGCCATGTTGGACTTCCGACTGAGACAATCACCTTGAATTCCTATTCCATGAATCCGGAACAGGCGGACCGGTGGGTCAAAGCCATACTGGATGCGAAGACTATATGCGGCATGAAGAAAGCCGATACCAAGTATGTCAGTCAGGAAGAAATGGATTCCTTGCATTCTTTGATGAGGGGAGTTTATTTGAAGCGGGAAATTAAGCAGGGGGAACCAATCCGGCAGGAAGACGTCTTTTTTGCTATGCCCTGTGGAGACAGGCAGATGCATAGCGGCGATTTTAATGAAGGTGTCCTTGCCAGTAAGGATTACAATATCAATGATCCGTTGATGGAGAAGAGAATTATCACCGATATTGGACTGGTGCGGAGTGTGGTGCATGATGCCAAAGGTATGCTGTATGAGGCAGGCATTGCGCTCGGAAATGATTTTGAAGTGGAATTGTCCCATCATTATGGAATGAAGCATTTCCGCCAGGTGGGTGCAATTATAATAAGTATTATCAACCGGGAATACTGCAAGAAACTGCTGGTCATCCTTCCGGGACAAAAGCATCCGACACACATGCACAAGGTGAAGGAAGAGACGTTCCAGCTGTTGTATGGAGACCTTGAAATTATTATCGAGGGCAATGAGAGAACCTTGAAGCCCGGTGATATCCAGACCATTTTAAGGGAAGAGAAGCATTCCTTTACATCTGTGAGAGGAGCTATTTTTGAAGAAATATCTACTACACATATAAAGAATGATTCTTATTATGAAGATCCGCTTGTAAGAGCATTGGACCCGATAGAGCGGAAGACTATTCTAAAGAAATGGTAAAAAGATAACCAGGAAGAAACGGCATTATGTGAGGAGAGTATGGGAAAGCTTTGGAGTGAAATTAAATATTGGTGTCAGGCTTTCCTCATACCGATCCATGGAATATCCTTTCTTATGCCCAGAAATAAAAGAATATGGATATTTGGAAGTACTTTTGGACAAAGGTTTGCTGATAATCCAAAATATTTTTATCTTTATATCCGTCAATATCAATCATCAGAAATAGATGCTGTCTGGATATCAAAAAATAAGGAAATTATTAAGCTGCTTAAAGACAATAAACTAAAGGGGTATTATCTGTATAGCCTGAAGGGCATCTGGTATTCTCTGCGTGCAAAGGTATATCTTTATGATAATTATTCGAAGGATATATGCTTTACTCTTTCCGGGGGCGCAGTGAAAGTAAACCTGTGGCACGGAATACCTCTTAAAAAAATTCAAAAGGATAATATATTTGATTATGCCAGAAATCCCAGGAGCAGAAGGGAGTGGTTCCGTTGGATGCTGCGGCGGATGTCGGATGAAAAATCCTCTGATTATGTGCTTACAACCTCTAAGCATCTGATACCGATTTTTTCTTCTGCTTTTCAGACAAAGAAGGTCCTGGTTACAGGATATCCAAGAAATGATGCTATCTGGAAGGATAAAATCCATGTTGTATCATCGGACAAGGAAGAACGGACGTTGACTATCGTAAAGCAACAAAAGGCGGACAAGAGACTCCTTCTTTATTTACCCACGTTCCGTGAGACGGAGAAAAAATTCTTTGATATCATAGACGGCGAAAGGCTTAAAC
>JAFAFU010000016.1 GCA_023423335.1 Bacillota bacterium
GCTCGTGGTCAATGTGAGGCCGCGCCACGGTTCTATGCCCGGCACGGTTAGAGGCGCGGTGGGGCTGAGGTCGGGGGCTGCGCTGCAACAGGTCTTGGGACTGGCTCATCAGGCTTCCGAGTTGTAGAAAAATTCCACCCGCGCTCCGTCGAACCGTCGTTGTACTCGTCGGCGCCACGGCTGGTCGTGAAGGATGACCAGAGCGAAGTCGCTTGAAGGCCCCGGATCGCCACGAACGATGTTTCCTGTCGCCGCGATGGCCGTTGGCTCCCGCAACCTTCGCCACACGTCAAGGTGCGCACCGCTGCAGAGGTGCACATTGCTTTGGCGTCGCAGGCGGGAGGATGGATGCTCCTGAGCGTAGGAGCGGGTCTAGACAGCGGTGTTTATCTACGGACGGGTAGTGCAGGGTCCTGCCACTAATCTGCCACTAAGGGCCGTAGAAACAACGATGCCGCCTTGTGGCGGCATCTGTAAATTATTGATTCGTCAGGAGTTTTTGGTCGGGGTGAGAGGATTCGAACCTCCGGCCTCTACGTCCCGAACCCGATTTTTGACCCCTAAACCTGCTCGAAAACCCGACTCTAGCACAAAATATCAACAACTTACGCTCAGTTGCGTGCAGTTGCGCGTACCTTCGGGAGGGGCGAAAAATGCCGATTTGCCACCCATTTGCCACCTGACTCAGGACGGGGCATCACCGTATATGCCGTTCTGTCACCGACTCGAGCCGCGAGGCTAAACCGGGGTGAATACACCGCGGACCCCCTTGATGGAGTCCGTCATGACCACCGCCGCCGCGTTCAGGCCCCTCTCCAAAGAAGACATCGCTGATGTGCTCGGCGTGTCAATCCGGACCATAGAGAACTGGATAGACGTGCTGCGACTGGAGCACGCCATCGAAGTCGAGGTATAGCAGGGCGTTGGTCATGGGATACCGACTATACCTGCTTCTCTGTCTAGAATGCTGGACAAATGCCAGCCGCCGCACCGCTCACGTCCGCAGCCGACCAAGCTCTGCTCATCGAGTTGGGTGGGCGACTGAAAGCTGCCCGCAAGGCTCAGGGGCTGACGACCACGGCGATGGCCGACCAGGCCGGCCTTTCTCGCATGACGCTCGCGGCGGTCGAAGCAGGCCAGCCCTCTCCGACAATGGGCAGCTATATCCGCGTTCTGAGGGTACTGGGTCGCTCAGCGGACCTCGCACTTCTTGCTACCGCCTCCACAACTGACGGCCAAACATCCATGCCGCGCGCTGTTGCTAGCAACAGGGCACACCAGGTTCAAGACCTGCAGAGTTTGGTGCTCCACCAAGAAGCCGTGCGGCTGATGAAGATGAACCCAGTGCTTGTCGAGCTGGCTCTGGCGACTCTCGAGCGGTGGCGCGAAGCAGGGCCGTCGCGTTCTCGCGAGCTCTGGGATGAGTGGCTGGACATCTTGAACCGTCGCGCCTGGCGGCAGGCTCTGGCGCAGTCGGAGCGCGGTCGGCAACTACGGCAGGCGTCGCCCATAGCTACGGTCCTTCCGGATGCCGTCCGGAGGAAAATCCTCGCGGACGTACAGAGCTTGAGGCGCCACGGCAGATATGGGACGAGTGGGCCGACATTCTCAAGCGCCGCACATGGCGCAGAGCCCTGGCGCAATCTCAGAAAGCGCAGTAACTGAGACAGGCATCACCGATAGCAACAGTGCTCCCCGAGGCCACCAGGCGCCGGATTCTCGCGGATGTCCAACGCCTCAAGAGCTAGGCATCGCAGGCGCGTGGGCGCCGATTACGGCGAATTACGGTCGCTCACCGTAATTGCACTTTCCGACCGTAACAGACCATCGTCGCCGTGAAGTTCTCGACGGGTCTGCGCGAATGTCATGAAACCTTAACACTCACGCTACGATGATGCTGGTACTATCGAATCATGAAAGAACAGCAGATTGTTCAAGCCCTCAGTGGGCTGGCGCATCCGGTTCGGTTGAAGGTTTTTCGGGCGCTCGTCGTCGCCGGCGCCAAGGGCCTCACCCCTGGAGTCATGCAAGAAGGTCTAGGCATCCCTGCAACCACGCTGTCGTTTCATCTCAAGGAGATGTCGAGCGCGGGACTTGTGACGGTTGAGCGTTCCAGCCGGCATCAAATCTATCGAGCCGCATTCGAGCAGTTCAGCGAAGTGCTGAGGTACCTGACTGAAAACTGCTGCGAAGGCGGGTCTTGCGCCATCGAGCCGTCCGTTGCCAAGTTGGAATTCCAGGGGTAGCCGTGGGAAGCATCGACAAGCCATACAACGTCCTCTTCATCTGCACCGGCAATTCGGCACGTTCAATACTCGCAGAGGCCCTGCTCAATCATCTCGGCAAGGGCCGGTTCATGGGCTTTTCTGCCGGCAGCCATCCCAAAGGCGAGGTCAACCCGTATGCCGTGAGCACGCTGCAGTCGCTCGGCATCCCCGTCGAGGGCCTGCGCAGCAAGCGATGGGAAGAGTTCGCCGAGCCGGGCGCGCCGCACATGGACTTCGTCCTGACCGTATGCGACTCGGCCGCAGGCGAGGTATGTCCGGTATGGCCGGGGCAGCCGGTAAGCGCGCACTGGGGCATGCCCGACCCGGCAGCGGTCGGCGGAGAGCACGAGGTCAAGGTCAAGGCCTTCCGGGATGCCGCCATCTCCATGAAGCGACGCATCGAACTGATGCTTTCGTTGCCGCTGAGCAGCTTGACGCGCCTCGCCATCGGCGAGAAGGTCAGCGACATCGGCAGAACGTGAGATGAACAGCACGCCAATGGGGTCGGGAGCCGAAGCTGGCAGCGCCGCCCCCGCCATCAGCTTCTTCGAACGCTACCTCACGGTCTGGGTGGTGCTGTGCATCGTCGCGGGCGTTTTGCTTGGCCAACTGGCGCCGTCGTTCTTCCACGGCGTCGCGTCGCTGGAGGTCGCCAGGGTGAACCTTCCGGTCGGCGTGCTCATCTGGGTCATGATTGTCCCGATGCTGCTGAAGATAGACTTCTCGGCCCTTGGCCAGGTCACGACGCACGCACGTGGCATCGGCGTGACGCTGTTCATCAACTGGGCCGTCAAGCCGTTCTCGATGGCCCTGCTCGGATGGGTGTTCATCCGGCATCTGTTCGCGCCGTATCTGCCGCAGGACCAACTCGACAGTTACGTCGCAGGGCTCATCCTGCTGGCGGCCGCACCCTGCACCGCGATGGTTTTCGTCTGGAGCCAACTGTGCAAGGGAGACCCATACTTCACGCTGTCTCAAGTTGCCTTGAACGACGCCATCATGGTTGTCGCCTTCGCTCCCATCGTGGCGTTGCTGCTGGGCCTTTCCTCCATCACGGTGCCGTGGGACACGTTGCTGACGTCGGTCGGGTTGTACATCATCGTCCCGGTCATCGTGGCTCAGTGGTGGCGAAGGGCGCTGCTGAAACGTGGCTTGCAACACCTCCAGGCCGCCACAGCGAGGCTTGGCCCATACTCAATCGCCGCCTTGCTGGCCACGCTGGTTCTGCTCTTCGCTTTCCAGGGCGAGGCCATTCTGGAGCAGCCGCTGGT
>JAFAFU010000077.1 GCA_023423335.1 Bacillota bacterium
TTGCCCCCCATTTGTATGTGGTTTGTCCAACAATATATTCCGTTGTAGGGACAACAACAGAAAGCCCCTCCTCCACAAGAACGCATACTGGAAATGCTCCGCCTTCAATATAAAAAACTGAGCTAACTTCATCGTCTTTATTGCTCATCGCAATAGAATGAATCGCCCGTTCTGCATCCTGATATTGCCAGAACATCCCGTATGCGTACCGCCCTCTGTCACTCCAACCAGCAGGCATCACAAAACCATTGAATTCGCAGTTGTTCATGCGATGTGCAGCTTGGCGCGGCGCAGTGGAAATAATAACCCGAGAAGCAAGTTCACCATTGCTCGTTGCAGATCTCTTGATGACTACAGGATAGAATTTACCCTCTTCAGTTCCAGAAGGAGCATTGACTCTGGTGAATTTCATCCCTTTTTTAAGGTCTACTTCGGCTTTGCTGTAAACATCAATATTTTTTCTTGTTAACGCTACATCAGTTGGTTCTAATGCTCGGCATTTGCTATCCCCGGTAATCAGAAAGTTACCGTCAATGTCTAATCCGGCATATTTATTGGTGTTGGTATCAGATTGTAGATGTAACGTCAGCCATGAGCGGTTGTCACTCCTTATCTCTGAATAAATTCTGAAACGACTCCTCTGTACCCCAGCTGAATTATTCAGATAACCACTTACAATCCCTGACGCCGCTAAATCAGAGTCTGTTGAGTTAACAAGATTGATACCCTTAAATTGGGGGATGTCCGCAACACCTAATCCAAGATTAGTACGCCCTCCAGAGACGCTGGATGCACCTAATCCCCCATGAGTAATTGGTAAAATACCTTTTATGCCCAGAAGAGCATTTGATGAACCATCAAAGTCGATGGCGTTATCACTTTGGAGGTCAACTTGAAGCGACCTTTTTGTTTTCAATTTCGTCGCGGTGTCGGCGTTCCCTGTAAGCGCCCCGGTGATCCCGCCGTTGAAAGTCTGGCGCGCACTCCATGTGTTAGCCGTACTCAACAGGGGGATCTTTTCACCGCTGGTACCGAGTTCTCTTAAACCAAGGTATTGGATAACAGCAAGAACGCTTGTTTTGGCCAGAATATCGCGACCGACTGACGTTAAGTCAGTCTGAGAAACAGTGTCTGTACCGGTAAAGTACGGCAATTTATTTGCGCCTGTCGCAAGACCAGCAAGCGCGGTTAAAGTTGCATCAAGTGGCTGTTTCCCTGCCAGCGCATTTGTCATTGTTGTCGCAAAGTTCGGGTCATTGCCCAGTGCTGCTGCAAGCTCATTCAGGGTATCAAGAGCTTCAGGTGATGATCCGACCAATGCAGAGATAGCTGCCCGTACGTAAGCAGTCGTAGCGATCTGCGTATTGTTTGTGCCCTGTGCAGCCGTAGGCGCAGTAGGGACACCCGTTAATGCAGGGCTTGCCAAAGGCGCTTTGAGAGCCAAGGCATTGTTGATAGTTGTGCTGTAATTCGGGTCGTTATTGATCGCAGCCGCTATTTCTTTCAGCGTATCCAGTGTGCCAGGCGCACCGTTGATAAGTGCAGTTATAGCTGCCTTAACAAAGGCTGTATTTGCGATCTGCGTGCTGTTTGTACCTTGCGCTGCCGTCGGCGCGGTTGGCGTTCCTGTCAGACTCGGGCTTTCTATTGGCGCTTTGGTATCAGCAAGATCTTTTACAGACTTAACGGCTTTAGGGGTAGCCGCCATTGTTTCGCTGTCGCTGTTAGTTTCGCTACTGAGCTGAACTAATCCCTTTTGCGTTGTGCTTGCATCCTGCGCCGTATACTTGCTTTTCGCCAGATCGTAGGCTTTTTTAACTGCCAGCGAACTTGCAGCAACATCACTTCTGGTACTGGTTACAGAGTCTGAAATATCAATACCGATCGTGCGGTTGATGCGATCGGATGTATCAATCATCTCCTGGGTAATGGCAGATACACCAGCAGGGATATTCACCGTACAAACAAGCAGCTCCCCATCTCCTAACTGATATGAATCGGTATAGGTTCTGGCAACAAATTCAGCCGCATGAATATGTGACGCGGTATTCACCTGATAGGTATCTTCCCCAAGGAGGTATCTTCCCTTCAGCACAATTGCATATTTCTTGCCTGCACTAAGTGCAAGAGAAATATCCTTACGTTGCTGAATAGTTACCTGGTAGAATTCACCAATATCCACCGACGCCGCGCCTGCGGTTTTATCACCATCCACTGAGGTGATTAACAGGTTCATCCCACCGCCAGGCTTAGGTAAGAAACCGGCATAAAATCCCGGGTCAACAATCCCCCTGAATTTTCGGTTTAGCGCGGCTGACAGATATGGTTCGTGGTATTGCACATCAGCCACCAGAGCCAACGACTCGGGTGATGGGTAAGTAACTGATGTAACAACTGTAACGTCATTCATCAAGCATATCCTTATGCTGTTGTCGTGTTTATGGCCATAACTGCGGTATATGTTTTGCCCACATACAGCGAGTCTTCCTGGACACAAATAATGGCGATTGGCTTGTTCTCGTTATCCAGAACAACCAGAGTGTTGAATGGGTAGTTTTTCCCTTCCTGCAACTGGCTTTGATCAAGGTCCATTCGGACAGTAATTATCCCGCCTGAGTAGGTTGGGACGAGGTTGATGGTGCAAAATTGACTGGTCAGTTCTGCCAGATCGAAAGCCTTTGGCAGTTCTCCAATCTCATAAGTGCCATCTCCTTTCTTAGTAACCAGTGAACTGGTACCGAAAACGGCCTTGCTGATTAAAAATCGAGAGCCTTTGTTAATGGACGATTCAGCGCGCCGCTGATAGTAATAGTCCAACAACTGACTCTTATAGAGGTTTGTTGAGACGTCAGACATGATTTTCCCTAATCAATGTTGTGAAGCCTCATTGTAAGAGAAGTAACTTGTCACCCCGCCCTGCGGACGGGGTGATTGTCAGGCGTCGCTATCCAGCAGCAAATCATCTGCACGGGTGCGATCAAACGTAGGTGTCGCTTTCACAATAGTGCCACCCGGCGTTACGGTGATCGGGGCGCTAATCGACGTAACTCCAGTAAGCGAAGTTGTATCCGAAGTTTCAAACCAGCAGAATGCTTTTTCGGTATCAGAAATCTCGTTCAAAGTGATCATGTCGGCCTGTTCATTTACAACAACCGACAAATAGAGCGTAAGCCCATCAAACACTATATGCAGTGGGAGTAGAGGCTTTACGAACTGATTAAACTTTCTGAGAATTTCTTCTGTAATTGCGGACTGATCTATCGTGCCAGTAATACCCATTGTCCGGGCCAGGTCGTTTATGGGAATACTGATCATCCCTCTGGAAGTCAGAAACATCTCGCCGAATGTGCCGCCGGTAGTCTCCAGTGTGCTTTCTGGTATTAGAACCGTGCCATAGGGATGACGCTCAAGGTCCACCGGTGCATATATCGGATCCCATAAAACAGAAATACCGTTAAATTCGCGGTAAATTGTCTGGTTTATAGGGCGTTCAGTCCCCTTAAAGTGAATCTCATCAAGACGCTGTTGTAACAACATCGGAACGGAAGATGAGTTCGAGGTTCTGATAGTAAAGAACTGGCCAAGTTCATTTGTCCTGGTCTCCAGATCCTCCTTGCTCATGGAGAAAATAGACTTCCGGTTGGTAATTCGCTCCAACCATGGGTCAACAAAGGTATCCATCATTGACTGAACCAAATCAGCCAATGATTTATAGAGCAATGACTTTTGCTTAGCTGATGTAAGC
>JAFAFU010000058.1 GCA_023423335.1 Bacillota bacterium
CCCGTCATCTTGGGCCCCTTGTAGTCTGGCCTGCTTCACTTCCGACTTTCTCTCATCCTTGTCGATCGACCATTCCAGAGCGGATGCATCCAGTCGGAAGTTGATTGCCTTGACCTTCTCCCAGCACTCCTCCTTCTTGCTCCACTCGCCGACGTTGGCCGACCCGACTGGTGGATCCAGGAGTGCCTTTTGTGCGAGTACAGCAGCCCGGGTGAACACTTTCATCAGGTTTTCCTCGGCTTCTTGGCGTTCCCAGATTTTCATCAGATCCGGCTCGCGACCAGCTCGGCGAAGGGCATGGAATAGCAAAGCCCAACCGTACGAAACTATCTGTGGGCGATAGGCGCCTTCGTACCACCCCCCTCGCGCCGCGGAGACGACGGTTTCACCGGCCTTCCAGAGGATCGCCATTGCCGCAATACGCTGGTAGTAGGCATCTCCGTAGTTCGGGCTAAGCGCCTCCCACTGCTCCGCCTCGGTTCTTGCCCCCTTGGCGGAGAACTTTGTCGCGAACTTGATAAAGTTCTTCTGCGCCCCGAGACTGACCCAGTGCGGCCTTTCATCCAGCGTGCTGTCGTACTTCGCCAGATCCGTCTTGTTGATCACCTGTCGCGGCGGATACGCAAGATCAAACGCATCCTTCTTCGCCTGGGTGAGGTAGAGGCGCTCGTTCTGGAACTGCCCGCGTGAGCGCTCGTAGAACCACTTGCTTTGGACGCGCTCGCCAGCGCGCGCCGGCACCATGATCCGTCTTGAGATCTCCTCCATCTTTCGATGGAACGGATGGTTGGCAAAAAAGTCCGCGATCGCGACCTTGTTCTGCGTATTGGCGTACTCGGCGATCTTGGGAACCAAGTCGTTTGCGCGTGTGCTCGAAACCACCGTGAGCTTCATCGGAACGCTGACGCGGTCAAGACTCAGTTTGTCCTGCTTGCGTGCCCTGAGGATGCTCGCAGTGGTCTGTCCGCCGTTCACGATCTGGAGATCGGAAAGCTTGACGATGCGAACATCATTCGCACTTTGTACGGAGACATCCGCCGCGGTTGCCGCGATCCCGTTGTTGTAGGCGAAGAACAACTCTGGAGAGTCCTGGATTGTGGCCCGGATTCCCTTGTTCACCCCACCCTTCATACCCAGGAACGATCGAACGTTACCCTCCAGAAGACGGCTTCCGTATCGTTCGTAGAGATCAGCCAGAAGGTTTCCCTCGATTACGCACAGATAGGACTGGAGGCCCTCGCCGCTTGAGGCATCGATGCACGGGATACCTTTCGACCCGAATTCCTCCAAATCGATCTCCAGCACTTCACGTTCACGCGCCGACTCGTACAGCGCCTTGATCCGTTGGAGATCCCAGATGTGGGTCTCAGTAGGCGTGCCTGCCACCTCCCCTCTGAACTCACGCTTGTAGGCCCGGCTCAACGTCTGGTTGGAGAAAATGTGGAGACGTATGCAGGAAATTCCATTCCGTCTCCTACGAAGTGTGGTCGCCAGCTGATAGGCGGGACTGGACTCGGTGATTCTTTCTTCCAGATCGGCCTGTAATGCCTCGCTAGCGAAGTTCTCCAGCCAGCTTCGCATCTGATCGACATCTGATGTCGAAAGAGTCGAGGGCGTCTCTTCGTCCACCCAGCGACCAATGACCATCGACAACGCGCCGTCGGCATCATCCAGTTCGGTGAATCCGTGCAGCTTCAGCTGTCGGTTATGCGCGCCCCGCCTGGAGTCTTCGGCAAGAACGAACTCTCCAAACACCGGGTCCTCTTCCAGACGCTCGGCGACTTCACTGACGAATGCAATCGTATCCACAAGATTTGCCGCTTCGCCCCGCCGCACCACCATCTGACGCAGCTCACTCAGGAATTCAGTATCGTCCATGGCTTTTCGCTATCGTGACCTCAGGAAATCAAGTGACAGCACGTAGGTTGCGGACGTGATGCCCACGGGCACGGTCGCCGTGGTCAATCGAGGAAACTCGTCTTGAACCATGAAGTGTTCTGTCTGCAATGGCTCGAACGCCATCTCATCGTAATGCGGATGCTCAACGTAGCCGACTTCGAGCAGGGACTCGCGGAAAGTGGCAAGCGCGACCGGATCCGAAGTGAAACGCCGCTCCAGGCTTGTCGTCAGCCCGTTCAAGGTGTAACAGTCCTCCTCATCGGTCGAGGCCGGCCGCAGAGTCCACACGCTCAGAGAGATGGGAAGCACGCCATCCAGCTGACGCAACGAGCTGATGGTGACTCCCCTCGCGCCCGGGCCGACTGCCTTCACCTCCACTGCTTCGCCGGAAAAGCGGAAGTCTTGGTCGGCTCCGGATGGTCCCACCCATGCTGCGGCGATCTCCGACGCGGTCCGCTGCCCCCCGGACAGGGCTGAGTCCATGTACAGGAGCTCCGCCAGAAGCCCCATCACTTGGTGGGGCTCCAGAAAGCCTGCTCCACTTTGATCGAAAAGCCGTTGCCACAAGGTCAGACGCCGATGGACCAGGCGGATGAGCGTCTCCTCATCATCCGTATTCTCGATCTCGTCTATCAGGTCTTGGCA
>JAFAFU010000010.1 GCA_023423335.1 Bacillota bacterium
CCCTTACGGTCGGTGATACATTTAATGAAAAATCTTACTTCAGAGTCCACAGGAAAAAGTTCCTACGGAACTCTAAATGTTTTAGAATTTTCAGGGTTGTTTTACTGTTCAATTATCAAGGTTCATAAAGCTGTAAACGCTTTATTTTCTTGGCCTACAGGCTTTTCTTCAATCGCTTTTCGCAGCCGCTTATGGCGCGTCAGCAAAAATGATTATATCATCCTGTGGGTATTATGTCAACAGCTTTTTATAACTTTTTCTTATGCATTTTATCACTGTTTATGGTGATCATTATGGTCATCACAAACGCATGGGCTGCCGTTGCTTTTCATCACAGCGGCAGGCAATAAAAGTACGCTTATGCGCCTGACATAAGTCAAATAGCTGTTCCAGGATTATTATTGTCCCTGAAACAGCTATCATATTCACTAATTCTGATATTTGGAGCTTTTATCCTAGCTTATATATGAGAAGCTTCCTTGCCCGATGTCTTTTACGGGAGGTTAATTCACCGCCATAAACAGGCATAACCCATAACTCACAACCGGAAAACTTAACCCCTTTATCTCTATCAAATTTATCCCTATCAAAAGGGGTAAACAGCCCTATGAATTTATTTCTGCACCAGATGAACCGCGAAGCCTCCGATTTCTTCGTTCAGGTAAATGGCTGCCAGCTTATCATTTTTACCATACTTTTTGCTGGCTTCGTTAAAGGTAAAGCCCTGCGCCTCCATATGGAATACTGCCCGGTCGATGTAGTTTGTCTGGATTGCGATATGCCCCTTTTGTCCAAGATAAGGCTGCTTCATCACTTCGATTCCGGTTCCCGCGAAGATAGAGCTGTTGCCCGCATTCTTAGCAAAGCCGAATAGTCTCTCGAAGGAGGATGCCACACTGTCCGCTTCCTTTTCATCATTTGCATTAATTCCAATATGACGGAGTTCAAAGCCCAGCATCTGCGTAACCGCTTCCTTTGTCAGCGCTGTAATTTTGCCAAATTCACCGGCCTTTACCAACTCGTCACTTACCATCCAGCTGCCGCCGCAGGCAATGATTTTTGGAAAGTCAAGATAGGAATTTAAGTTCTTTGCGTTAATTCCGCCGGTCGGCATAAATTTCATGTTCACATAAGGAGCAGCCATGGCCTTAATCATAGCTAATCCGCCGGCCGCCTCTGCCGGGAAGAACTTCACTACCTCCAGCCCCAGTTCTATGGCAGCTTCTATATCACTGGGATTCGAACATCCGGGTGTAATCGGAATGTTCTTCTCTACACAGTAATGGACAATTTTCGGATTCAGTCCCGGACTTACGATAAAGGTTGCTCCGGCAGCAACTGCCAGATCCACCTGCTCTATTGTAAGAACGGTTCCTGCTCCAATCAGCATCTCGGGAAATGCTTCTCTCATCTGCCGGATGGATTCTTCTGCTGCCGTTGTGCGGAAGGTAACCTCAGCGCAAGGGAGACCTCCGTCGCATAACGCTTTCGCTAAGGGTACTGCATCCTTGGCATTGTCTAATTTAATTACCGGCACGATACCCATTTTCTGAATTTTGCTCAATACTTCATGCATGTTTACTTACTCCTTTATATATATGTTTATTATTACAGTAATCCGATGTCATTTTTTCCCGCATAAACCTCTGCTATACTTCCCTTTGTCCCATATGGGCAGCTAAAACATCTTCACCGCATCCGTTACAAACTTAAGCAGCATATTATTATTATAAATATAACTCAATATCTCGCTCTTCTCAATCATTACGAAGGCCTCCTGACCAAATTTGGCACCGCCGAATACAGTAAGAAGAATGAACGCCAGCCATACGATCACCAGGCCATGCAGCAACCCTGCTGCCAGCCCGGCCAATTTATTGATCTGGTTAAGAAGCGGAAGCTTACTGATGATATCAAGGGCAAAGCATAAGGCCCATAATACAATCAATGCAAGAACAAAGGTTAGAATAAAGGCAAATGCATTAATAATTACGCCTGTGACATATTCCGTTATGTAGTCCTTTATGTTACCGATCCCTTTGTCCTTGTTCTCGATCAAGGTCTCTTTGATCGATTTGGGCAGGGGCAGTCCTTCGATAAATTCTTCACCGTCGGTGATACCTTCTTTCTCCTCCTGAAGATCCAGCATCTTTTCGACCCGTTCCGTAATCATATCATGAAATTTGTCATTGCTCTTCAGCATAGTGTTAACATTGGGACTGAGCCACACTGTTAAGAGCAGAGCAATCATCATAGATACCAATGAAAATATTGTCTTAATAAATCCGACCCTCAGGCCGATCAAAGCATTAATGACCAGGATTGCTAAAACACCAATCAATAACCAGTTCATATCGTTCCTCCCATATGTTATTATTTCCAATTACATCTTTGCCTGCGGGCGATCTCCGGCCGTCACTCCAATAGCCGGATCTCCGTAATTTCTCCGGCGCTGACCAATAGATAACGGTCCAGATGGTTCACCGGATAGAGTGCTGAAATATTCGTAGTAAAGGTATAGCGAAACTTCTCCGTGCCATCTGTTTTTAAAATCTGGCAGGTCAGATTATCATACATTATAATCTCATCACCCGACAGGAAAATGGTACTGTAATCCAGTTCCAGCTTCTTGTCCAGAAGCTTCTTTCCCTTCAGATCATAGAGCAGCAGCCGGGACGTCCTATTCTCTCCCTCCAGTACCAGCCCTGTGTATTTTGTGCCGTGGAGTATACTTTTAATCTTACCCTCTACATTTTCTTCCTTGATTTCCTCTGAAAGCTCGGGTATGGAGTATAGAATAAAGCCATTGTCCTTATAAGCGCAGACCGTATCGTTGTCCAGGAAGGTTATCCTGGGCATAACATTTTCCTCTTGATTATATAAGTATCCCCCGACAAAATTATCAACCCAATTCTGTCCTACTTCACCAAAATTCCAGAAGCCGACATTGTTTACCAGCTTCCCTTTATTCACCAGCATGAATATCATGGCCAGCTTCTTACCATCATCGGACAGGGCCATATCCATGGGATACCCTTCCTTGCTGATATAAGTTTTCTTCTCCACCGGCATAGCCCCGTCTAAATCATAAAGCCTGACATAATTGGCTTCCTCATCCCCCATCAGGACGGCTATAACACCCTGGGAGGCCACTTCCGCCTTAATGATGTTATATTCCATCGTGAAACCGGCTGCTTCTCCGTCTTCATTATATACATATACCGATTTATTGCCTCTGTCGGCAATTACCACATACTTACCACAAGTATCCGCCACCGGATCCTGCATCTCATAGGAGCCATTCCACAGCAGCTTCCCTTTCTTATCATATGCCACAGCACCATCCAGACCGTATCTGACAACCGAGCCGTTGTATTCCAGATAGCCGGACAGATTCTCCTCCGTGTTCGGGGTGCTGCCTGACACCTCATAGCTGCTATAGGTCCTATGATATAACCGGAATATGTAGACCGCTGCGGAAACCACCATTACCAGTAGAAGAGTGGTAAAAATATAGATTCTGATTTTCCGGTTACGTCTCTTCCTGCTTGCGTAATCCCGTATTGATTGTCGTTCTGAATCCCTTGCCATAGCCTGCTCTCCTGTTTTGCTTTACAATGATTATAACTCATTTTCCTATGAAAGACACTATATTTTTAAAAAAATTGGATGTGCCCATATCTCATCTCCCAAATTAGGAGTACAGCCCCGGGGCACATCCATACTTTATATTTAATAAATTCCTGACGTCTTTTTCAGGGTACCTGCCCTTATGGAACAATCAGCTTTTGGCCTATATATATCATATTTTCATCTTCGATATTATTAAGCTTCTTAATGATAGCAATATAATTAGCGGAATTATACAGCTTATATGCAATTCCGGCTAAGGAATCACCGCTGACCACCGTATAATATTTTACCTCCTGACGGACCGGTGCCGTCTCATCATTCTCATCGGAGGAGGATTCCTGTTCTCCCGGATTGCTGTCCTCAGGCTTCTCTTGGCCCTGCTCCGCTAAATCTTCTCCGCTGTTTTGATCTTTGTTATCGTCCAAAGGTTCCACACCACCGGTAACCACG
>JAFAFU010000043.1 GCA_023423335.1 Bacillota bacterium
TCCGGAGGCCTGACCGTTCATGGGCATATCAACGGTAAGGATGGGATCTATGCGGCAGCCCTGTTAATTGAAATGATGGCAGTTACGGGAAAAAAGCTCTCGGAAATCATGAAGGATATCGAAGAAGAATTCGGCACCATTCATATGGAGGAGCGGGATTATTCCTTTACTCAGGAGAAAAAGAGCGAAATACACCGGATGCTTCTGATGGATAAATTACTTCCCGGCCTGCCCTTTGAGATCGATAAGGTTTCCTACCTTGACGGCTGCAAGGTTTATTTTAAGAACGGCGGCTGGATTATCGCCAGGTTCTCCGGAACAGAACCCCTGCTCAGAATATTCTGTGAGATGCCGGCTGCGGAAGATGCCGTACGGTTATGCGAGATCTATGAAGATTTTCTGTCACTGTTGGAACAGAAAGTTATTATGGTACGATAAAAATGTAAATTTCAGTATAAATAGAATTCGTTGTGTGGTAAAATAAAATTAATCCTGAGAGGGTGCTGCGGGCGGTTGGCTGATATCAACTTTGCATCACCCTTTATCATTATACCTGGCTTCGGCGGCATGGAGGATATTATGGAAGAAAAAAAACATCCCATTTCCTTAAGGAGAAGGTTACTTTTGCTGGTAGTGATCCTATGGAGCGTACCGGTTCTGTTCATATTCCTCTTTGTTACGATTTCCTACCGGAACAGCATAATCGGGAAGACGGAGATGCTGATGGAGGAATGGGCGAAGAATTTCACCTCAATCTGTTCCCAGAGAATTGACGAGGCGATTACCATATCCAAGAAGCCTTCCTATGAATTAATTATTGAGAAGGCCTGGAAGAGATATCATGCCGGCAGTATTGACGGCACGGAATTCTACCAGGCGGTTTACAGTAATCTGAAGAGCAAATTCTATAATGATAACCGGTTTGTCATCTCGGTTTTTTATCTCAGTGAGAATCCGGAACGGCTTTATTACACCTCAAGACAGCCGATGGATTATATCAATACATATTATGACACAGTGGAAGCGGAGACGCATAAAATTACGGGGCAGGACACCTCAGATGCCCATGTGGTTATTATCAATAACCGAATCTATATTATCCGAAATCTTTATACCACAACCAATTATACAAAATTCGGCACCCTGGTACTTGAACTGAATAAGGACAGGCTGTTTGGAGGAATGTTGGATAATAAGGATTATGAGATGGGGATTTTCGTTAATCAGCCGGAATCTATCATATATTGCAGCAGTTCCCTGAGTGAAGACACTAAAGCGGGAATCCTGGAAGACTTAAAAGAGGATTACTCAAAGCAGGCGAACCGGAAAATCAGGAAAGAAGAAAGCGGAGTATATACGGGCTTACTCTACCAGCAGAAGTTTGATGATTATCATTTCGGCACCGTTTTAGTTGCCAACAGGGATATGATCTATTCGGAATTAAAGGATATCCGGAATATTATTGTGCTGATATCGGCCATTATCATACCGGTGTTTATCTATATGCTGTACTTTATTGCGAGACATATTACAGTGCCGATCGGTCGGATCATCAGTGCCTATAAGGAATTAGAAAAAGGTAAGATTGGCATGCAGCTGGAGGGGGACCCCATGCCGAATGCGGAATTCAATTATCTGAAGCATTCCTTCAACCGGATGTCCTCGGAAATCAAGGATATCATTGATTATGCTTACCATGAAGAGCTGGCGAAAAAGGAAGCAAAGATTATCGCATTACAGTCCCAGATTAACCCCCACTTTCTGAATAATACACTGGAGATGATGAACTGGCAGGCCAGAATGGCAGGAGATGTGGAGGTCACGAAGATGATCGAGGCGCTCAGCACCCTGCTGGATTATACGATGGACCGTTCGAATAAGAAGCTGATCAACCTTTCGGAGGAGCTGCGATGTGCGGATGCCTATCTGTTTATCACCTCGATGCGGTTCGGCCAAAGACTCAGAGTGGAAAAAGAGATTGATAACTCGATGTTAAACATAAAGGTTCCTCAGCTGATTTTGCAGCCCATCATTGAAAATGCCGTGGTTCATGGGGTGGAGGTAGTGAAAAGCGGTGTCATCCGGCTGAAGGTATACAAGGATGGGGATCACGCCGTTCTTAAAGTGATCAATACGGGCAAAAGCATGACCAGAGAGGACCTGGAGAGAATACAAAATATCCTGGAGAACAGAAAGACAGAGCTTACTTCCGGGAAGGGAGTACATGCCTCCCTGGGGATCAGAAACGTGAATGAGAGGATTAAACTGATTTACGGAGAGGAGTACGGACTTACGATTCAGCCGGAAGGCATTGACGAGACGGCCTCCACGATAACCATTCCTTATGAACCGGTAAATGGCAGGGATAAGGAAAAATTACTGAACAACCTATTAAATCAGCCCCTGTAAAAGATAATTTACCGGAAATAATTAAATCGATTTGTATAAAGATGGCAAGAATGAACAAATAATATCAAGTTGGTCTAATGATTTCTATTCATTATGCAACTATAATAAAAATGTACCGAATAGTAAGGTTTCTATTCCGGTAAAACATATTATGGGAGGATTTGGTAATGAAAAATTTTAAGAGGAGCTTTGCCCTGCTGTTAGCTATGGTTCTGGTATTTTCCTTATTGACAGCATGCGGTAAGGAGGATGAAAAGACAGATGCCCCGATAACCAACGATGGAGGCAGCACAGCAGATAACAAAAGCGATCCCGATGCAGGAAACTCAGGGACGGATGCGGATAAGAAAAACCCGGTTACCTTAACTACGGTATCCATGTATGGCGGTACGGATCCGAATGCAGTGAATTATCAGGAGATCAGCGCCAAATTCATGGAGGAATATTCGTATGTAACGATTGAAGATGATTCCCAGACCTCTGATCAGGATTGGAAGACCAAGATTGCAGCTGACTTTGCGGTGGGTAATGAGCCCGATGTCATCCAGTATTTCACGGATGCCAATGCCAGCGATGTGCTCGCAGCAAACAAATTTGTCAGCATCGATGAGATTCGGGCGGTGTATCCCGATTATGCGGGTGATATTCTTGACAGTGCATTAAAAGCAGCGGCAAATCCCGACGGTGTTCAAAGAGCAGTTCCGACAACCGGTTATTGGGAAGGGTTATTCTGCAATAAGGATCTGTTTGACCAGTACAGCCTGGAGCTGCCTACCGATTGGGATAAGATGGTAACGGCGATTGAAACCTTTAAGGCGAACGGTATAATTCCGATTGCCGTATCCTTGAATAATGTTCCTCATTACTGGGTTGAATTCTTAATGCTGTCAGCAGCAGGGCCGGATGGCTATGCACAGGTTCCGGCAGAAGCTCCGGCAGATTGGGTTAAGGGACTGGATATGTTCAAAACCTTAAGGGATATGGGTGCATTCCCGGTTGACACAGATACGATTGACAATGACCTTGCAGGTGAATTATTTAAGAATAAACAAGCAGCAATGCAGCTGGACGGCTCCTGGTATGCAGGCGGCATTCCCGATCAGGATAACACGGTTTTAGTAGCCTTCCCTGTTATACCGGACGGCAAGGCACAGCCGGGCGCAATGGTTGGCGGTATTTCATCCGGCTTCTATATCACCAAGAAGGCTTGGGAGGATCCGGACAAGAGAGATGCGGCAGTAAAATTTGTTATGACACATACCAGCAAGGCTTCCATATCAACCTACTGGGGCGGCAACGGACAGGCGGCGGCAGCAGTTGATCCTTTGGCTACGATGACTCCGCTGGGTGTATCCGGTCTGGAGTACAGCAGCGCCGCAACCAGCATTTCTTCCCCTACCGACGCCAGAATTTCACAGGAAGCGTATAATACACTGATTGCGGGTATTGTAGATGTTTCCACCGGAGCAAAGTCCTCCGCGGATTTATTAAATGAAGTTCTCTCCATTAACGCAAAATAATTATATTTCATGGAAAGACAATGGGGGCTTATCTACCGGCCCCCTTGACTTTTATCAGGCACTACTTTGATGCAGGAAGGCGGGTATCCCATTGCTATACAAGAAGAAATGGCCTCTTTTTATTTTTCTGCTCCCCGGATTTATCATGATGATTGTTTTTCTGTATAAGCCCTTTATTGAAAATATTTTAAACAGCTTCTATGATATGAAATCCGTTGTTAGGATGCCGGGACAGGAAGTAAAGTTTATAGGACTTGATAATTATAAAAATTTATTTATCGATCCCAAAATCAGGATAGCAGTTTTAAATTCCCTGAAAATGATGGGGCTGACCATTGTTTTTCAGATAGGGATTGCATTGGTCTTAGCCATCCTGGTAAATTCGATCAAGCATGGGGAGCAGTTTTTCCGGATCGTATATTTTTTTCCGATTGTAATATCTGCTACGGCAATCGGGTTGATCTTCAAATTATTCTATAACTATAACGGCGGAATGCTGAACCAGCTGCTAAAAGCCTTACATAAAGCACCGGTCAATTGGCT
Source organism: Bacillota bacterium (assembly GCA_023423335.1). GTDB lineage: Bacteria > Bacillota > Clostridia > Lachnospirales > Lachnospiraceae > Mobilitalea. The sequence continues at coordinate 4,473 of JAFAFU010000043.1, forward strand.
TGCACCCGGTATTGCTTTTATTATGGTCGCCATACCAACCCTATGGAGCTATGTCGGCTTCTATTTTGTTATTCTTCTTACCGGAATCAGCGGCATTCCGCAGGATGTATATGAGGCGGCAGATATTGACGGCTGCACCAAATTCAAGCAGGTATTCTATATTACTCTGCCCCTGCTCAGAGGCGTCATATGTACCTGCATTACGCTGGGGGTCACCGGCGCGCTTAAGGTCTTTGATCTTCCCTGGGCGATTGTCCCGAAGGGGGCTCCGCAGGGAGTAACCCATTTCCTCGGGACTTACATGTATGAGCAGACCTTTACTATCGGCAATATCGATTATGGCTCCACCATTGCGCTTCTCATTGTTGTGCTGGGAGTGATTGTATCCTTGGTGGTTTCCAGGATCATCAGACCGGATGAAAATCTGTAGGCAGGAGAAAAACTATGACAAAATTGAAGAAAAATAAAAAAAAGGTTTTTAGCATAGGGAAGGTAATCATCTATTTCATACTGATCCTGTGGGCGATAACCACGATATTTCCCTTCCTCTGGGTGGTCAATAACTCCTTTAAACCCTCCAGAGAAGTCATAAACAGCTCTTTTTCCCTTCCCAAGCTATTTACCTGGGCTAATTATGAGAATGCCTTCAGCAAGCAGAATGTGCTGAACTCCTATTTCAACAGCCTGGTGATTTCCGGAAGCGTGACGATTGCAGTGATGATTTTAGCCTCAATGATGGCCTTTGCGATGACCAGGTATCATTTCAGGGGAAAAGGGCTGATTTATTCCCTGATCATCTCCAGTCTGATGTTTCCGGCCTTCTCGACCATTATTCCGGTATTCAAGATGATGACGGATTTTAACCAGCTGAATAAGCCAATCAGTGTAATACTGCCGCAGGTGGCCGGAAATTTAAGCTTTGCGGCAATTGTCATGATGGGTTTCCTCCGGGGACTTCCCCTGGAAATGGAAGAGGCGGCTTATATGGAAGGAGCGGGAGTCGGCAAGGTATTTACGCGAATCATTATGCCGCTTCTGAAACCGTCCCTGGCAACGGTTGCAATCTTTTCCTTCCTCTGGTCCTATAATGATCTGTTTACCCAGCTTATTATGATCCGCAGAAGGACAAAATACCCGATCAGTGCCTTATTGATCGAAATCAGCTCAAAATACGGAACGGATTTTGGGTTGATGGCTTCCTCGGTTACCTTAATCATATTACCGGTATTGATTGTATATGTGCTGTTGCAGAAGAACATCATCAAGGGATTGACAGCAGGGGCATTAAAGGGTTAGGTAAAAAGCGGCGTAAGCTGGTATGGGGGAATAGCAATGTATAAAGTGGTCATAATTGATGATGAACCAATCATTGTAGAAGGAATTTCGCGCATTATACCCTGGGATAAGTATGGGTGTCAGATTGTTGCGGCTGCTTATGACGGAATGGAAGGATCGGAAGTGATCCGTAAATTCCGGCCGAATATCGTCATATCCGATATTGCTATGCCGGGGTTGGACGGCCTGAGCATGGTGGCCGGATTAAAGTCGGAATTTCCGGACATGGAGATCAGTATCCTGACCGGCTACCGGGTTTTTGAGTATGCCAGAAAAGCCATAAATCTGGGAGTTACCAGATTTATGCTCAAGCCCTCCAATATGGCAGATCTGGAGGAGGCCATCGTTACGATGGTAGATAATCTGAAACAGAAGAATATCCTGCCTGACAGCCGGGAGGATATGGGCAAGGACAGTCCTCTGAATAATCCGGCGAGCAGCTTTATCGTCAACAACGCAATCCGCTATATTGAGAAGAATTATGCCAAGAAGCTGACCTTAAATGATGTGGCGGAAAAGACCTATATCAGCCAATGGCATCTTAGTAAACTGCTGAACCAGCATACAGGGAAAAATTTTTCCGAAATTTTAAATGAAGTCCGAATTAAAGAAGCAAAAAAGCTCTTAAAGGATCCGACCTTAAGAATCTGCGATATTTCGGAGATGGTAGGCTATATTGATTTAGCCCATTTTTCACGCATGTGCAAGAAGATACTGGGAGTTCCTGCGACGGAATACCGTAACAAGGTAACCTCAAAGAATGTGGATTAATGGATTGCAGCAAAGATAAATTCAGCGAATATCAGAGGAAAAGACATGATTATATATAGAGCCGGGGATTATAGGGACATGAGCCGGAAGGCTGCGAACATCATTTCAGCTCAGGTTATCATGAAACCAAACTGCGTGCTGGGACTGGCTACCGGAGCAACACCGATCGGAATATACCGCCAGCTGACTGAATGGTATGAAAAAGGGGACCTGGATTTTTCGGAGGTTAAGACCGTCAATCTGGATGAATATAAGGGCCTGTCCAGGGAGAACCGCCAGAGCTATTATTATTTTATGTATCATAACTTTTTTAGATTCATCAATATCCAGCCGGACAATATCCACATTCCGGACGGGATGGCAAAGGATGCGGTCACGGAATGCTTAAGATATAACCAGGTTATCCATTCCCTGGGCGGGATTGACCTGCAGCTTCTTGGCCTTGGCCACAACGGCCACATCGGCTTTAACGAACCGGAGCAGGCATTTGAAAAGGATACCCATCTGGTCGCCCTGTCAGAAAGTACGATAAAAGCCAATTCCAGACTGTTTGATTCTCCGGCGGAGGTTCCGGGGTATGCATATACCATGGGAATCAAGACAATCATGCAGGCAAAGAAGATTGTGATCGCAGTCAGCGGGGAAGATAAGGCAGAGATCGTGAAGACGGCATTTTCAGGGAAGGTGACGCCTTCCGTACCGGCCTCCATCCTGCAGATGCATAATGACGTGCTTCTGGTTGGGGATAAAGCAGCCTTATCGAGAATTTAATCCGTAAGTATAAGGAGGGAATCCTTTGATTATACAAAATGTCCGGGTATTTCAGGAAAATGCCCGATTTATCACCGGTGATATCCATATCCGGGGGGATCGGATTATTGATTTCACAGCAGAATCAGATCCGGATGTTATTCTTGACGGAACCGGACTTTACGCAATTCCCGGCCTGACCGATCTCCATTTCCATGGCTGCATCGGCTATGATTTCTGCGATGGCAGCCGGAATGCAATCAGGAAAATAGCGCAGTACCAGGCACAGAACGGGATTACTCAGATCTGTCCGGCTACGATGACCCTGGAGGAAGAGACCTTGACCGATATCCTCCGGATAGCGGCGGCCTATGAGAATGAGGAGGGCGCAATCCTATGCGGGATTTATCTGGAGGGTCCTTATCTCTCAGCCAAAAAGAAGGGCGCGCAAAACGATAAATATATTCGGAAACCGGATATCCCTATGTTTCGCAGGCTTCAGAAGGCATCGGGCGGCAGAATAAAGATCGCTGCCGTTGCCCCGGAAGAAGAAGGAGCAATGGAATTTATATCGGAGCTTAAGGATGAGGTAGTGGTTTCCATTGCCCATACGACGGCAGACTATGAGACGGCATCCGAAGCCTTACGGCGGGGGGCCAGACAGGTCACCCATCTTTATAATGCGATGCCGCCTTTTTCCCACCGAGAGCCGGGGGTCGTCGGAGCCGCCGGTGATATGCCGGATTGTTATGTTGAGTTAATCTGTGACGGAATTCATATCCACCCAAGTGTGGTCAGGGCAACCTTTAAATTATTCGGGGAGGACCGGATTCTTCTGATCAGCGACAGCATGAGAGCTGCCGGAATGCCGGACGGAGAATATACCTTGGGCGGCCAGGCGGTCCGGGTATCGGGAAAGAGGGCCTCCCTGGTATCGGACGGAGCACTGGCAGGTTCTGTTACGAATTTAATGGAATGCATGAGAAACAGTGTTCATATGGGGATTCCGCTGGAGACCGCGGTGAAGTGTGCCGCAAGCAATCCGGCCAGGGCGATCGGAATCTATGATTCCTTCGGCAGCCTTACTCCGGGTAAAACCGCTAATATCGTTCTGCTTGATAAGCAGCTGAATATTGCAGCCGTAATTGTGAAAGGGAAAATAATCGAAAGTAATAATAGATAGAAAGTTACAGGTGATCAGTATGATGACGGATGCATTGGTTACGTCCTGTATATGTGATTGGAGCAGAAGATTATGGTAAAATACTGTGTCGGAATAGACTTGGGAGGCACTTCGGTTAAGTTTGGTTTATTTGATGTATCCGGGATGCTGTATGAGCAGTGGCAGCTTCCGACCGACACTTCGGAGTCCGGCAAAAATATTTTACCGGATATTGCTGACAGCTTGAGAAGAAGATTAGGGACATCACAGATTGACCGATCCGAAATCAAAGGAATCGGAATAGGGATTCCCGGTATTGTGACAGGAGAGGGCCTGGTGTCAGCTGCCGTTAATTTAGGCTGGACGAATGTGGAGGTAACCAGGGAGCTGGCAAATCTGACCGGACTTCCGGTGAAAACAATGAATGACGGGAATACCGCCGCCCTGGGGGAGATGTGGCAGGGCAGCGGTAAGGGTTATAAAAATCTTGTTATGATTACCTTAGGCACCGGAATCGGCGGTGGAATCATTATCGATGAGCAGCCGGTCAGCGGATGCTTTGGTGCTGCCGGCGAGCTGGGACATATGACCGTCGTAAATGATGAGACAGAGTACTGCCGGTGCGGCAGGAAGGGCTGCCTGGAGCAGGCAGCATCGGCAACCGGGATTGCCAGGGAAGCAAAACGATTATTATCGGAACACAAGTATGAAAACTCCGTACTTACGGCCAATCGAAATATCAATGCCCGTTCTGTGGCGGATGCGGCAAAAGCCGGTGACAGGCTGGCCTGTGATGTCATGGAACGGGCAGGCCGGTTTTTAGGTCTTGCAATGGCGATCATCACCGGTGTGATAGATCCGGAAGCTTATATTATTGGCGGAGGAGTTTCCATGGCGGGAGAGTTTTTTCTTGATATGATCCAGAGGCATTATCGGGAGAATGTCCTGTTTATCAGCCAGCATACGAAAATCAGGCTGGCCGGGCTCGGAAATGCTGCCGGGATATACGGTGCGGCAAGACTGGTACTATAATAAAATGACCTTATAATATAATGTGTAATCATATGGCTTCAGGTATTACCACAAACAGAAAAGGACTGTTTCATTATAACAATAGCGGGACAAGAGGTGCCTTATATTTCTCATAATACACTGTTTGCAGGACAGATAGATGATTATGTTATGCCAAATGCGGACATTTTTTGTCCGAATATGGCATACATAATTGAAATCTGTCCTGTGATCTGTGTGTGAGAGAAGTATAAGGCGCTTCTTGTATCAACATAGCTATAATGGAACAGTCCTTTTCTATTCGCAGGCACAAACGAGCGCAGAAAATCAATACAATAGGCTGTTTGTGCCGATATAAGCTTTATTTCTTTCGGGACTTACCAAGATATGCGGCTTTTACGGATTCATTATTCAGTAACTCCGCCCCGGTACCCTTAAGAGTGATGCTGCCGGTCTCACAGACATAACCGGTATGGGCTATCTTAAGAGCAAGATTCGCATTCTGTTCGACCAGAAGGATCGTAACACCCTGCTTATTAACGGTCTTAATAATACTCATGATTTCGTGAACGATGATTGGTGCAAGACCCAGAGAGGGCTCATCCATCATGATCAGCTTCGGCCTGCTCATCAAAGCGCGGCCGACCGCTAACATCTGCTGTTCGCCGCCGGAGAGGGTACCCGCCATCTGCCAGGAACGGGCCTTTAGGATCGGGAAGAGCTCATAAATCCAGTTGATATCGCTCTCCAGATCATCCTTGCGGCGGAAAGCACCGATTTTTAAATTCTCCAGGACCGAAAGATCCGGAAATACCCGGCGGCCCTCCGGAACAAGGGTAATCCCCCTGTCCACGATAGAATTCGTGGGACAGCCGGTAATATCTTCATTCTGATATTTGATCACGCCGCTTTCCGGCCTGACCAGACCGGAGATAGTACGTAATATCGTACTCTTACCGGCGCCATTGGCGCCGATCAGGGTGACGATCTCTCCCTCAGGTACCGTAAGGTTGATGCCTTTTACCGCGCGGATACCGCCATAGGAGACATATAGGTTATCAATTTCTAATATATTATTCTTCGCCATCATCCGGTACCCCCAAATAAGCATCAATAACACGCTGGTTGTTCTGGATTTCCTCCGGTGTTCCGGAAGCAATCAATTTGCCGAAGTCCAGTACATAGATACGGTCGGAGATGTCCATGACCAAATCCATATGATGCTCGATAATAAATATTGTTAAGTTAAATTTCTTACGGATATCATAGATGAAGGCCGTCAGCTCATCTGTCTCCTGAGGATTCATACCAGCCGCCGGTTCATCCAGCAGAAGCAGCTCAGGATTTGTGGCAAGGGCACGGGCAATCTCAAGATGTCTTTGCTGACCGTAGGGCAGGGAGCTTGCAATCTCATCCTTTACCTGTGTAAGTCCCAGGATCTCCAGAAGCTTCATCGTATCCTCCCGCATGGCCAGCTCTTCCTTACGATTAAAGCCGAGGGTAGCAGAGAGGAAATTCGCTTTGGCACGCATATGCTTGGCAATCAGAACATTGTCGAAGGCCGTCAGCTCCTTGAAGAGTCTGATGTTCTGGAAGGTTCGTGCCATGCCGAGCTGTGTGATCTGGTCCGGTGTCTTCTTCATTGTAGTTGTATATTTCCCGTTATTCTGGCCTGCATACAGCTTCTTCATAGGGCCCTTCGGAAAATTACTGGTAATCATCCTATCCTTAAAATATACTGCGCCGTTACTTGGCTGATAGACACCGGTAATGACGTTGAAGGCTGTGGTTTTGCCGGCGCCGTTAGGTCCGATCAGAGATACGATTTCATTTCGGTTTACCTCTAGGGACAGGTTATCAACCGCGATAACACCGCCAAACTGCATGGTTGCATTTTCAACCCGGAGTATGTTATTGGACATTGTTATTACCTCCTTTTTTCGAGGAGCGGAATAAGGTATTCTTTATCTTCTTACACCAGGCAGCAAGCCGGTCCCAGGAGAATTCATTCTTGCCCATGATACCCCTCTGATAGAAGAGTACGACGAGAAGAAGAATAATGGAGAAGATAACCATACGGAATCCGGTGCGGAAGAACGGAACCTTAAAGGACCCGATATATAATGGAGCATCAAAGAAACGGAGCCACCATTCCTTGCTGGCAGTAACTAACAGTGCCGAAATGACACTTCCGGTTACGCTGCCGATACCGCCGATCACCACGATCAGAAGAATATCATAGGTCATAGA
>JAFAFU010000071.1 GCA_023423335.1 Bacillota bacterium
GTATCGTGCAGGCCGGTGATGTCATCGGATATCTGGGCAGAACCGGTTACAGCTCCTCTGAGAATGCAAATAATATTCAGACCCCCCATCTTCACTTCGGCCTGCAGCTGATTTTCGATGAATCCCAGAAGGAAAGTGTTAATGAGATATGGATCGACTGCTACAACCTGATCCAATTCTTATACAAGAACCGCAGTGCAACACAGAAAGATCCGGACACCAAGGAATACCACCGGGTTTATCAATTCGTTGATCCTGTTGCGGAGCACTATATTAATCATAGCATCTACAAGTACGAGGACGATGAGTTTAAAATCCGTATTTATGAATAGGACGTATAATCAATATTGCTTCTTTATGTGTTTCCTCTTAACCAGGCATAACAGCCCTAAAAGGAAAGGGATTACATACTGGAACAGGATATTCATATTTACGACAATATAACGATATAAAAAATCAAATTCAAACTGCGTGCTGCTGACAAAGTAGGTCAGATAATAGACAGTCACTGCCAGGGGCATGAAGAGGAAGCCCCTCTCTTTTAAGCCGAACAGCCATTGGATGCAGCGGCTTAACAGGGTTGCCAGAATGCAGATGGAAATAAAGTCTGACATAATGCAGATTAAGGTAACCAGTACTTCAAAGCGTTCGAATACATTGAAGAACGAGATGCTCTTCACCGAAATATAGAACGGGAAGGGCAGGTTTGCCGTTAAATCAGCCCCTGTGACCCCAAACGTAAATATTGTTACGGTAAAGGCCAGCAGTACAAAGCCCAATACTGCGTACCATAATTTTCTCTTCTGCTGCTTTGTCACGGATATTCCCAGCTTATCCGAGAAAAACAGAGCAATGATGATATAGCCGCCGACGGATATTACATTGACGGAAGCAAAAATGGTAGACGGCAGGTGAATCGTGGATACCGGCAGCAGATAGTCCGTCCTTAGTCTGGTCAGGGCGCAGACAATCAGAATGGCGAAGAACGCGATGACGGGTCCCAGGGTAAACTCCGCAAAGCGGAAAATTGTCTTCATTCCGCGGAGCAGGGCATAAAAAACCAGAACGATCAGCATTATCATAAAGAAATCCGATCTGGTCTTAGGCATTAAGGTGAATTGAAGAGTCAGAGAATATATATTTACCTTGGTCACCAGCATCAGCAGGAACCAGATCAGATAAAACAGGGTAAATACCTTCGCCAGAAATCTTCCCATCAGCTGAACCATGATTTCATAAATATTCAGTCCCGGAAAGGCTTTGATAAGAAGTAATATTATACCGGTCAGCGGTATCAGGGCAAGGATGGACCATAGAGGGCTCAGATACCCGCTTCTTCCCGCCTCATTTGCCAGAGCGGCCGGTATCTGCCTTAGAACCGGTGATATACTTAAGAAAAGAAACATATATGCAATTTGTCGGAGTGAAACCTCTTTATTCACCATGGATACCTCATTTCATGAATTCTTCCAGCCTCATTGCGATGCTCGGAATATAAGGACTGATATTATGGATCAGTCCCAGCAGGATACCTGCCAGAGAAAACAGCAGGAATAATGCCAGGTTCCTCTTCTCCTTGAAAAGCTTTTGCCTCTCCCGGATAAACGAACCGATCAGCAATAGAATAAAAACATAGAACATAGTTACCTCCACGCCGCGAAGCAGCTCTTTGCCTGATAAAAATCAGCCTGCATAGCAGGCCGTCACGACCTTTTATTTTTCATCTCCGAGAATAAAGGATTTGGATATCTTGGAATTCACGGTATATTCGTAATCAATATCGGATACCATTTCCCTCCAGCCTTCCTCAAATTTCTTCCATCTGCCCACATGCTGGTTTTCCACCAATCGGGCAATCTGAAGGATATCCAGCCCCGTGGTTTGGGAGTAATCCGTCGCTTTCTTTATGATGTTTTTGATATACAGATTTTGCTTATCCGTAAGCTTCATCAAGTCATCCCTCGAAAATACGAAGCTGCCGCTTAAGACCTCCTTAATCATCGTTTCAAAATCCACCCGTATGACAATCTTAATCTTTTCACCCTCCAGTTCGGATTTTAATTTCGTGTTCGAATAGGACAGGGACAGCCCCACCTGATCCTCCAGGTGGATCGGAAATACCCGGACAATATTCTTAACGAAATTAACCCCGGTTGAGGTCTCCAGATCCAGATAATCCTTCAGCTTTAATTCATCAAATACGGAATAGCCCTTGATCAGGAAGCTTTTCTCCTGGGATACCAGATACGGTATCAGAAGACTGGAATAGTCCTGTTCCATGTCATTTAAGATATTCACCAGGGTATTATCATTCCTTGTTACTAATTCATACTGCTTTTGCTCTACCGCCTGCAGGTCCTCATGGATGGTCTGTTTATCCTCCATCCCCTGCTTTAAAAAATCCAGGGCACTGGAGTTTTGTATGATATAGATAAGCGCCTCCATCTTGATGGTCTCATCCCGGGAGAGAAAGTCCAGACAGTTTGCGATTCCATTTCTGGCGGCCTCATCTCCGATCAGGAAATATCCGGTATTGGAAACCGATATCGTCTTCTTATTCTTAAGTCTGATATCCTCCATGGCCTGGTAAGGGGTTTTCCCCTTTCCCTCGGTAATCTCCTCCTTGCCTGCTCCTGCGCCTTCTTCCGGGTCCGTTCCTCCCGATGAGCTGTACAGGGCGCTTACCGTATATTCTCCTTCCGAATAATCGATGCCAAGTACATGGATAAAATTAATCTCATCAATCTCTCTCCGGTTCATATCATGGGTACAGCCGCCAAGCACCAGCGCGGATATTAATAGTATTAGGGATAATTTCTTCATCTGCGTCATCATTCCTGTTCCTTCTGTTTTACTTGGTTTTCCGGTGCGATATCCTTCGGACGGTTCTTAAAATACTCGATCGGGAAACGGAAAAGGGTATCCTTGTGGTTTCTCTCTTCTGCATCCACGAAAGGTGACATATACGCTGTTCCGTAATTATCCAGACTGCATAGATGGGTAATCAGAAGTATCAGTCCGACCGCCAGACCGAAGAAGCCGCCGACCGCCGCCAAAAACGACATCAGAAACCTGGTCAGGCGTATTCCGCTGCTTAAATCCTGGTTTGGCATAATAAAGCCGGAGATTCCGGCTAAGGCAACAATAACCACAACGGCCGGGGATACCAGGTTGGCTGCAACTGCCGATTGGCCGACCACCAGACCGCCCAGAATTGACATCGCCGTCCCGACTGCTTTCGGAAGACGCAGCCCTGCTTCAATTAATATCTCAAAGGCAATCAGCAGGCCCAATACCTCCGAGGAGGAGGAAAAGGGCACATTTTTCTTCGCAGCCTGGGTGGATAAAGCCAGCTGTACGGGAAGCATCTGACTCTGGTAGGTGGTTGCCGCAATATAGAAAGCCGGTAAAAACAGCGTCATAATCATGGAGATATAACGGATTATCCGTAAAGAGGAACCGATAAAATAATGATTGGCGTAATCCTCCGGCGACTGCATCAGCATGGGCAGCTGACAGGGCAGCAGGTAAACAAAAGGAATACCGTCGACAACCAGGGCGATTCTTCCGTCCGATACATTGGCCGATACACGGTCCGGTCTCTGGGTATACATTATCTGCGGGAAAATACTCTTCTTATTCTCTATCAGAAATTCCTCAATAAATGCCGGTGTGGACAAATTATCGATATCGATTTTATTGATGATATCTCTGATCTTATTGACCGTATTCATATCAGCAATATTACTGATATAAACCAGTGACATATCCGTTTTTGAGACCGTGCCGACCGTCAAGGTCTCCACCACCAGCTGTTCCGACCTTATCCGTCTCCGGATCAGCGCCGTATTGATCCGCATTACTTCAATAAACGCATCCTTGGCGCCCTTCATTACCCCTTCTTCTTCCGGTTCTGAGATGGAACGCTTGTCAAACTTACGGATGTCATAAACAATTGCCTTTTGTTCCCCGTCAAAAATTAATGCCGCCATACCGCTTAATACGGATTTTAAAAGCTTTTGATAATCTGTTTCCTCACTGGTGAAAACATGATATGCCCCACCTCCCAGAAGATAATCCATTAGCTGCCGTTCCGTACGGCAATCTGCCAGATAGGGATCGAACTTCATGTTTTTGAATATGGCTTCATCAATCAGATCAGAATTGACCAGGCCATCCACACAGAATATATGCAGGGTCAGATTATTTTGGTTTATCTTAATCGGGCGGACCAGAATATCTCCGCTCTTTGAGAATAATTCTTTGATTATAGCCGAATTAATAACATACTCCATAGACTTCCTTCTTTCCTGATGCATCCATTATCCTATATTTTCCCAAGCTTCTCTAAGAATATGCATACATATATGAAAGAGTGTGGTCCGGGACGTAATTTCCGATTAAACCGGAAAACACATTTCGCAAGTTTCTATATGCCCGTTTTACAGGTATTATTCACTTGTGCGGCTTCGCATAAATAAAAAAGACTGCACCGTTCGTTCTTTTCAGCTTAAAAAAGAACGTATGAGCAGTCTTTTTGAATCATTTTATGCAGCCATAACGTAGTCAGCAGGCGTTCATCCTTCGTACTTACTATGAACATAACGCATTTCTTGTCAATGGCTGACGAAATAGTCCTCAACCATGTCCTTAATATGTACCGGGAATACCTTTCCCTTCGCCAATCTATGTAGGAATACTTCCGCTTCCCCTTCATCATCTGTAATATTTTCAATAAAAGTTTTGTTTCTCACATTGTTCCGGTTGCTTCCCCGGATGTAGCATTCAAGGCTGTATAAAGCGTTCTGGAAAATCAGATTGTAAACTATCTGAGCATTATTATCCAACATCGCTGTTTCTGATTTAAACGGTTTATCGATCACGTAACGCCACCCCTCTTAATAAATTTATAATACGGCCACATATTATGATTTTATCTGACCCTTTCATTATACCATAAAAAAATCGAATGCAAATAATGATTGTCGGATTTCTCCATGTAAATAATAGTAAATCTCCTAGGTTTTACCAGATTAATTTACTATTAATGGCCTGATTCACCAAGACTTCCAAGGCTTCCAAAAATATGTTTTCCTTTTGGCTTTATTTAAATAATGCAATTAACCGGTCCAGGACAGTTTCCTCCTTTTTCACTTCCTCCTCCGTATCCATCTCTGTAATCTGGGGCAGCTTTATATCCTCACATTTTATTACGAATTGTACCAGTCCGATCTTCTGATTTTTCGGCGATACAAAGGATATCTGTTCAAAATCGGAACCGGTGTATTCTTCCATTAATTTATCGGCCTCCTCCTGTATCCGTTCAGGGCTCCGGGAAATCTCTTCATTAAGGCTTTTTATTCCATTGTAAAGCTCCAGGGTTCCCCCCTCCAATTCGCCGACACCGTTTCCGAATTCCGAAAGTCCCAGGTCAAACTGATTGTATCCCTCGGATAAAGTCCCTACACCGTTCATATATTCCATAAGCCCTTTATCGAATGCAGAATAATTTGAGGATAGTTCCGCAAGTCCCTGCGTGAGCTGCCCAAGCCTTTCCGCCATATCCGGAGAGGACAGGGAGTCCCCGATATTGTCTGAAATTTCCTCCAGTGAGCCTGAGATTATATCAATATTGGAAGATACTTTATCGATTGCCGGAATAATCGAGTCAAATACCTGCCTGACCTGATTATAGGTTTCCTTCACCGCCTGACCTGCAAGATAAGAGGTATAAAGCTGCTCCAGCAATACCTGTTGATCTTTATTCACCTTCGCAAAAGCAGAATTAATCTGCTCCTGTGTAATTGCCGTGTCCGGAATGCCTTGTACCGCATGATCCAAGGCCGTATATGCCGCCAAATAGCCATCCCTTAGTTCAGTGATTCCACCGGATATCCCCTTAAGTCCGTCCGATAGCTGAGATAATACGTCCGGAAGCTGTTCCAGATTGCCCGGTACGGCTCCGGAGAAACCACTGCTTAATGAGGCGGCTATCTCAGAAAGTGCAGTATTTATTTGGGCAGAAGCCCCGGTTATCTGAGAGGAATTCCGCTTCAATTCGGAGAGTCCGTTCTTAAATTCCTTTGATCCGCCTGCCAGTTCATCCGCACCTTGTTTCAGTCCGGCGGCACCTTCCGCCAGCATTCCGACACCATCCTCCAATTGCGAGACAGCTTCCGGAAGCTGTTCAAAGCCTTTTAGTATCCCGTCAATGTCCGGTAAATTAAAGCTCATGGTGAAGGGCATGGCAGATATCTCTATCCCCTTCATCGAAAAATCATAAACATCGGCGGTTACCCGGTAATCGGCATCCGTATCCGGCAAAACGGTAAATGCCAGCATTTTGCTGTTGCCCGCTTCGGCAATCGTGGCCCCCGGGGCAATAATATTACCGCATTTCTCGGAATCAAGCGCCAGGGTGATCTGAAGCATATAGTTTTCGTAGAACTCCGGGGTTACCTTCCCATTCCGATTTGTTTTAATATCAATTCCTAATTCACCGGATTTTCCTGCAAGGCCCTGCGAAGACAAATTGACGCCGTTCAAATCATAAGTGATTTCAAAGGTCCAGGGCAATTCGGTATCAGCCAGATTTCCCTGATAATAGAAATTTTCTGCCGCTGTCTGAGTGAAAACCGTATCTCCCTTCTGTTCAAGGGGCCTGTGTTCCGTCAGATTCTGTACAAAGATATAGTTCCCGTAATCTGTCAGGCCTCCGCCCTTTCCCAATTCAAAATGATTGACCACATATACCGCTTTCACTGCCCCTTCTGATGTCAGCGCAGCATAAACCACTTCGCTTTTATTATTAACCACAGCGTCACCTTGGATTTCCTCCGATATCAGTGTCCCCCCGTCATTGCCTTCCTCGGCATGGGACGGATATAAGGACGCGGCTGTCACTAGCATAACTGTTATGACTCCTGTTGCTATCACTCTTTTTATTCTCATATTAACCTCCATGCTGCCGCTTAAACGGCATATAAAAACATTCTTTTTTCAACCTAAGCTCTTTCCTTGTATAATTATTTTTGAACCGACTGATTAATCTCTCTCTGCTTCATACAGTCGGTGTCTTCTGAAAATCTGAATTCATTGTTGTTTTTGATATGGCTTTGTCAAAAAGGAGCAGCATCGCCGGAAGGAAGCAGACAACCATAACAAAGGAAAATATAGTGCCCCTGCCCAGCAGAAGACCGATATCAGCCGCAGCAAAATTTGATGAGGTCCCGAAGAGGGTAAATCCGGCAATGGACAGGGTGGAGGCCGAAACCAGGATGGATTTGAAGGTTTCTCCCAGGGATTTATGAAGCGCTTTTCGTTTGGGCATATTCTTCCGGTTCTTCACATAATGATCGGTAAGCAGAATTGCATAATCTACCGTAGCTCCGAGCTGTACGGTGCTTAACACCAGATACCCGATAAAATTAATCTGGTTTCCCAAAAAATACGGTATGGACAGGTTAAACCATATTCCGGCTTCTATTGTAATCAGTAAGATAAATGGCAGCACCAGTGACCGGAAGGAAAATAAGAGAACCAGGAAGATCGAAATAATGGCGATGATATTTACAAAGGTATTATCTTTTGCCACCACATTTTTCATATCATACAGATTGGCACTTTGTCCCAGGGTGTATACCGTATCACCGTAATAGGTTTCTGCGGCAGACTGAATTTGTTCCACCGTATGAAAAGCCAGATCGCCTTCTTCAGGGGTATCGGTATAGACAATGATGCGGGCATAATGCTCCGAATAGAATTGCCCGGCGATTTCATCTCCCAGATACTGGGGAGGTATGACCGTACCCACGGTATCAGCATAGGACATTACACCGGTAACATGGGGCATCCCGCCTATTTCCCGGGATAAGGCATATTCCTTATATATATCGCCCCTGGGTACCAGCATAACCAGAGTATTTGATTTGCCAAACTCCAGCTCCAGCTCCAATCGGTCCCGCCCGCTTTTCGTTTCCGAAGCGACACCTGCATTGCCGTATGTAAAGCCGGTTTCTTTTTGTCCGAGAAATCCCGGAACAATCAGTAAAACGACTAAAAGCACAGCCGGAACGGCAAGCTTTGACAGAACTCTGTTTATATTCCGAAAGCCCGGCATCAGCGGACGGTGGCGGGTTCTGTCAAGAAGCTTATAGACACTGAGCGTAAGTGCCGGCAAGAGAACCATACAGGATAAAAAGCTTAGGATAATTCCCTTTGCCAGATTGAGTCCTAAATCGGCTCCTATTCCAAATTGCATAAACATTAAAGCAATAAAGCCGAATAAAGTGGTGAGTGCACTTGCGGCTACAACTAAGACGGAGGATTTTACGGCGTGACGCATCGCTTCATTGACATCGGCATATTTGCTTCGGTTATCCGCAAAGCTATGCAGCAGGAAAATCGCATAATCCAGGGAGACCGCCAATTGCAGAATCGGGCTGATGGAATTTGTCATAAAGGATATCTCGCCGAAAATGATATTGGTGCCCATATTGATTATAATGGAAGTTCCGATCGTCACTAAGAACAGCAGCGGTTCCACCCAGGAAGTGGTTGATAAAATGAGAATAATCAAAACAGCCGGAAACAGAATCATTATGGCTCCCGTTACCTCTGTGCTTGTGCTCTCCTGCATGGCTGCCAGATCCGGCGCTTCTCCGGCAAGCAGATTCTCTTCTCCGATGGATTCTCTGATTGCCGCACAGGTGCTTTTCTCTCTTCCCTTCGCAATTGTGACCGTGAACAAGGCATTCCCGTTCTTATAAAAACCCTCCACCGTATCCGGATCGTTCATTTCCAAAGGCTGACGGATATCAATCATATCATCCAGCCAAACCACTTGGGATACCCCATCAATTGCAGCCAGCTGCTTCTTATATTCCACCGCCTCCATAATCGATACATTTTTTATCACAACACTGGCATTCGGCAGAATTTCCTTAAACTCTTCCTTCATAATCTGAAGCGCTTTGGTTGACCTGGCCTCCCTGGGCAAATAATCCACCATGTCATAATTCTTCGCGACAAGGGCCTGCAAAATTGCACAAACCAACGCCGTCACTGTAAAAATGACCAGTATTGCCTTTTTGTGCCGGATGATTAAGTTCGAAATTTTATCCATAGCTTCCTCCAATATAATCCGTATACTATTGTAATTCATTATTATAAGGATTATAATCAACATAGTGTAGTTTTACAACCAACACTGTTGATGAAAAAGTCAAATATCCAACATAATTTAATAAGTTGATGGTTTTTTAGAAAAAATTAATAATTGGAGGCTTAAGAGTGAAAGAAAAATCATTTTCACTCGGAAAGAACCCGCAAAGCGGCTTCTTTCATCAGATTTTGTGATGGCGCAAAGCGTCATAATGGAGGTAAGTATGAATAATGAAAAAACAGACAGGCGCGTAAGATTAACCATCCTGTTGCTGCAGGGTGCTTTGATCGAGTCCATGCAAAACAACCATATATCAAAAATTTCCGTAAAAATGCTATGTGAGAAGGCAGATATCAACCGCAGCACCTTTTATGCCCATTTTCAGGACCAATATGATCTGTTGGAATATACCTATAAGGAAGTTATGGAAAATATAGAAAAGCATTTGGAAAAACAGAGATTTAATGAAAAAAAACCGATCACCTTTCAGACCTTGACCCGTATTCTGGATTATGCCAAAGAAAATGCGGATCTTTTTAAAGCGCTGCTCAGTGATAACTGCAATCTGGACATCCAGAGGAAAATCCTGAATGTCTTTATGAAATATCACCCGTATGAAGGGCTTGATAAAAGGACGGAAAATTATTACTCCGCTTTCGGGCTGTCCGGTTGTGTCAGTATGCTGCAAATATGGCTGAAGGATGGTATGCCGGAATCCACCTCCCGAATGTCGGAAATCATCCTGCAGGCGATTGATTACGGTATCACAAGTGTTAAAAAATAAAGTATAAAGCAGAAGCTGCCCGGTGCTCCTGTGGAATCCTTCCCGTATTCCCGAGACTGCGGCAGCTCTGCATAATTTTAACTTTCTAAACTGTTTGTTGCCTGGTCATCTCCGCATCAATAATCGGACCCGAATTTGCCATCATCTTATACGCCTCATAGCGTTCCTTCGCCAGCTGTTCCGCCTTTGTGAACAGAACCTCGGCCTGTTCCGGAAATGCTTTCTCTAAGGAGCTGTAGCGTACCTGACCCAGGATGAATTCCCGGAAGCTTTCCGTAGGCTCCCTGGAGTCTAATATGAAGGGATTCTTACCCTCCTCCTTTAACAGAGGATTATAGCGGTACAGGTGCCAATAACCGGCTGCCACCGCCTTCTTAATGGTGGCCATGCTTCTGCCCATGCCCTCTTTGATCCCATGATTGATGCAGGGGGAATAACAGATAATCAGGGACGGACCATGATAGCTCTCCGCCTCTCTGAGGGCTTTCATCAATTGGTTATTATCCGCATTGATCCCCACCTGGGCAACATAGACATTCCCATAGGTCATCATCATTCTTCCGAGGTCCTTCTTCCCCTGCTTCTTACCGGAGGCGGCAAATTTTGCGATTGCTGAGGTCGGTGTGGATTTGGAGGCCTGGCCGCCGGTATTGGAGTAAACTTCCGTATCAAACACCAGACAGTTGATGTCCTCGCCGGAGGCCATTACATGATCCAAACCGCCATAGCCGATATCATATGCCCAGCCGTCACCGCCGACCAGCCATACGGAACGCTTGATCAGATAGTCCCGGTGCTGTTTAATCTCGTCAACCAGCATGGCGATCTCAATATCCGTGGATACAAAGTCCTCCAGCGCCTCCAGTACCTTCCGGCTGGCTTCCGCCGAGGTTTTTCCATCCTCCTTATAATGCAGCCAGTCATGGAAGGCTTCCTTGATCTTCTCTTCCACATTCATATCAATCAGCTTACGCATGCTATCCTCCAGCTTATTCCGAAGCTGCTTCACCGCCAGATACATTCCGAAGCCGTATTCCGCATTATCCTCAAAGAGGGAATTTGCCCAGGAGGGGCCTTTGCCCTCCCGGTTCACCGTATAAGCGGTACTCGGTGCGGACGCTCCCCAAATAGAGGAGCAGCCGGTAGCATTGGCAATCATCATCCGTTCTCCGAACAGCTGGGTAACCAGCTTGATATACGGTGTCTCACCGCAGCCTGCACAGGCGCCGGAGAACTCGATCAGAGGAGTCATGAACTGGGTTTCCTTAAACGAAGGACCATATGCCAGCTTCTCCTTGAAGCTGACTCCCTCCATGGCGAAGCTCCAGTTGTTTACCTGAGCCGGAAGCTGGGTTGCTATGGGCTGCATAATCAGGGCTTTTCCCTTTGCCGGACAGATATCGGCGCAGTTGCCGCAGCCCGTACAGTCCATGGGACTGATCTGTATTTTATAGTGATAGCCATCATAAGCCTTGCCGACTGCCGGCTTGGTTACAAAGGTCTCCGGAGCTTTATTCTTTTCCTCATCATCCAGCAGGAACGGCCGGATCACCGCATGAGGGCAGACTAAGGCACATTGGTTGCACTGGATGCAGCGTTCCTCCACCCATTCCGGCACATTGACTGCAATACCGCGTTTCTCATATGCTGTGGTGCCGGAAGGTATCGTACCGTCCTCCATGCCGATAAAGGCGCTGACCGGCAGCTCGGTTCCCCGAAGCTCTGACATCGGTCTCATAATCCTGCGGATAAACTCGGGTTCTTCTATGCCGTCCGTGTCCTTACTCTCACTATCCTTCCAGGAATCAGGAATATTGACCTTTTTGATCGCGCCTACCCCCTGGTCGATGGCATCATGGTTCATCCTGACGACTTTTTCGCCCTTTTTTCCATACATCTTGTTGACTACGTTCTTTAATTCTTTCAGATAAACCTCCTCCGGCAGTACCTCGGTCAGCTTGAAGAAGGCACCCTGCATCACCATGTTGATCCGGTTGCCGAGTCCGATCTCTTCCGCAATCCCCATGGCATTGATTGTATAGAAGTTAATCTTCTTTTGCGCCAGCTGCCTCTTCATGATACCGGGCAGATATTCATTAAGCTCCTGTTCATCCCAATTGGTATTAAGAACAAAGATACCGCCCTCCTTGATGCTCTGAAGCATGTCGTATTTATTCACATAGGACTGGTTATGGCATGCCACATAATCCGCGTGGGTAACCAGATAAATTGAGCGGATCGGCTCCTTGCCAAACCGCAAGTGGGATACGGTCAGACCGCCGGACTTTTTGGAATCATAATCAAAATAAGCCTGGATATTAAGCCCCGAATGGTCTCCAATAATCTTGATCGCCTGCTTATTGGCGCCTACGGTACCGTCCGAACCAAGACCCCAGATCTGACAGCTGATCCGGTCCTCAGGCTCCACCATAGCACCCTCCGCGGTTTGCAGGGAAGTACCTCCGACATCGTCGATGATCCCGATGGTAAAGGAATTCTTCGGTCTCGCAGCCTTCAGATTCTCATATACCGCGGCGATATGGCCGGGGGTTGTATCCTTGGAGGCAAGTCCGTATCTTCCGCCGATAATTACCGGCTTTTTCTCTGCAGGAAGGAAGCTGGTACATACATCCATATACAGAGGCTCTCCCACTGCACCGGGCTCCTTGGTACGGTCGAGCACCGCAATCTTTTTCACGGTCTCAGGCATGCATTGCAGAAAATGCGCTGTGGAAAACGGCCGGTATAAGCGAACCTTAACCAGACCGTATTTTTCACCTTTGCTGTTATAATAATCAATCGTTTCTTCAATTGTCTGGGTTACGGAGCCCATGGCAATGATCACATATTCCGCATCCTTTGCACCATAATAATCAAACAGGTGATATGCCCGGCCGGTATATTTCTCTATCTTCTTCATGTATTCTTCCACGACCGGAACGATTTCATCGTAATAATGATTGCCCGCCTCCCTCTCCTGAAAATAGATATCCGGGTTTTGGGCACTTCCGCGGATTACCGGATGGTTCGGTGACAGGGCTTTATCCCGGAATGCCTGGACAGCGGTCTTATCAATCATTTCCGCATAATCTCTGTACTCCAGGGCCTCAATCTTTTGTACCTCATGGGAGGTACGGAAACCGTCAAAGAAATGAACAAAGGGAAGGCTTCCTTTGATTGCCGCCAAATGGGCAACCGGTGTCAAATCCATTACCTCCTGTACGGAACCGGAGGCTAACATGGCGCAGCCGGTCTGCCTCGTAGCCATAACATCCTGGTGATCGCCAAAGATACTGAGGGCATGGGTTGCCAAGGCCCTGGCACTGACATGGATGACCCCCGGCAACGCTTCACCGGCACAGCGGTACATATTCGGTATCATTAGCAGCAAGCCCTGGGAAGCAGTATAGGTTGTGGTCAGGGCACCTGCCTGCAGGGACCCGTGGAACGAGCCCGCCGCCCCCGCTTCCGACTGCAGCTCCACCACATTGACCTCCTGACCGAAGATATTCTTTCTTCCATTTGCAGCCCATTCGTCCGTTGACTCTGCCATACCCGAGGAGGGTGTGATGGGATATATTGCCGCCACATCCGTAAACGCATAGGCTGCATATGCGCAGGCGGTATTACCGTCCACAGACATTTTAATCTTTGCCATGATAAGTTCCTCTCTTTCTATAGCTTACTTCCGTTATCAACCCAGTCCTTAGCATCAACCACCTTGTCTATGGAGGGTTTATTTACCAGTTCCACCTCGTAAAGCTCATCGGAATTCGCCCATGCCGCTGTACATTCACAGTTCGTAGGATTACAGGTATTCAGGCGTTTATTGTTCCTGCCCCGAAAAGCGTCATTTTCTTTAACAGTCATAAAATACCTCCTTATAATAATCTGCTAAGGTACATTGTTGCCTTTTTCCTGCTGATCTATTACTTACTGCAATTAAGTTTCTAAAATTCATACCTGTTTTGTTCATTTTCTTTAAATGATCGATTGACATAGAAATTTACTTTACATATCATAATATATAGTAGGATACGAAAGGAAAAAATAATGAGCCGATTTATATTATTTATCAGCAAGACCTTCATCCCGGTAATTACCGTGCTCCTGCAAATTACCCTGTTTTTTATCATACTGCTGGAGTTCCGTGATTATCTGATTGTTTTCTATGCCGTCAGTTATCTGTTCAGTTTTGCCTGTGTCCTATGGATCGTCAATAACCGTATGAATCCGGGCTTTAAAATTGTCTGGCTGATTATCATATTAACCTTCCCCTTCTTAGGAATCGCCATTTATCTTTTCTATGGCGGAAAAAAGAGCGGAAAGAAGATGCATACGAAGCTGGATTCCATATACTCGGAAATGCAGCTGAACTTTCTTGAAGATAAGGATGAGTTGTTGAAGAAATTACAGGAGGATAATCCCAACGCCTGGCTCCAGGCTAATTATATCCGGCAAAAATCCCTTTGCCCCCTTTATGATAACAGTACCTGCACTTATTATTCACCCGGTGAAAAGGTCTATCCGGTCATCCTGGAAGAGCTTAAAAAGGCGAAGGAGTATATCTTTCTGGAATTCTTTATTATTGATCATGGAGTGTTTTGGGACAGCGTATTAGCCATACTGCAGGAAAAGGTACAACGGGGCTTGGATGTCAGACTGATTTATGATGATATGGGCAATGTTTTTACTCTTCCGCCCCATTTTGACCGTAAGCTGGAGGCACTGGGGATTAAATGCCGGGCCTTTAATCCCTTCGTACCGATTATCTCTTCCAGCTTAAACTACCGCGACCACCGAAAAATTCTGCTGATCGACGGCAAGACCGTATTTACCGGCGGCATTAACCTTGCAGATGAATATATCAATGAGATCGTGAAATTCGGCTATTGGAAGGATTCCACCGTAATGATAAGGGGAGAAGCCGTATGGAGCTTCATTGTTATGTTCCTCTCCACCTGGAATTATTTAAGCAAATCCAAGGAGGATGCTTCCGTTTTCCGCAGAAACACCATGACAGACGATACAACCGTACCTGACGATACAACCGTACCCGATGGTACGGATGCCAAGACAGGCTTTCTGCAGCCCTATGCCGATACTCCCCTGGATTATGAAGGAGTCAGTGAGACAGTTTATCTCAATCTGATCAACAGAGCCACCAGATATCTCTATATCATGACCCCGTATCTGGTAATCGACAATGAAATGACCACCGCTCTATGCAATGCGGCAAAAAGCGGAGTGGATGTAAGACTGATTACACCCCATATTCCCGATAAGAAGCTGGTCCACATGATGACCCGGTCCTTCTATCCTCTGCTGCTGGAGGGGGGCGTCAAAATCTACGAATATACCCCCGGCTTTATCCATTCCAAGGTTTTTATCGCCGATGACTGCTATGGAATTGTCGGAACCGTTAATCTGGATTACCGCAGCCTGTATCTGCATTTTGAATGCGGAGTCTGGATGTACCGGAAGGAAGCCTTAATTGATATTAAGAAGGATTTTATAGAGACCTTGAAGGTATCGGAAGAAATCTTACTGGAGAACAGCCGGAGCAGGCACTGGTATATCAGGCTGGCCAGCTCGGTTATGAGGATCTTCGCACCATTGTTCTAGAATATGTCATATCATAAAGATAAGGGAAGAGCACGTTACGTGCTCTTCCCTTTTAATCCGGATCTATTATCGCCAATAGCCTGAAGATAAATTATTTCATGTACTTGTCGTAGATGGTGTCATAGTTGGCCGGGTCTGCGAACAGGCTGGTGGTCAGGTCTGCCAGGTTGCTTCCAACCTTCTTCCCATAAAAGTGGTGGTCGCAGAAATCAATCAGATATACCATATCTTGATCGGTAACCATATGGCCTTCTTTATGGATATGGATTCCGATATTCTCACCATAGCCCAGATACTCAAATACTTCCCTTCCTGCCAGATAGGTCAGCCACATGGCCGGGGGATTGGTCCAATCCTCATACAGATAGGAACCGGTAATAAACAGGTATCTGTCCTCATCCGCCGTCAGTGCTGCCAGTAAATGCTGGTCAAAGGGTAAGGCATTGACATCCTTAAACAGCAGGAATTTATCATTGAACCAGTGACGTTCGCCGGAGGACTGAAGACTGCTTAAGGGTTCATTGGCAGTCATTGTATAAGGTGCGGTTACACCGATTGCGGAATAATCATAGGTCTTGCCCTCGGTCTTATAACGGAAGGCTGCCATACCGCCGGTACCGGAACAGGAAGGAGCGGTAACCTTAATTCTCTTATCAAAGGCTCCGCCGACCGCAGCCGCTTTACCCCAGCGGGATACACCGGTCAGGATGGTATTCTCCGCATTGATATTAAGCTCTTTATCAGCTCCGACCTCGAGAGCATCAATGATCTTACTGATACCCCAGGACCATGCCATCAGAGCTCCCGTCTGCTCCTGCCAGATGGTGCCGTAAGGATACAGATCATAAAATGCTCCGGCACGAGTGATATTATCGGCAGCAATCAGGGAGGTATCCAAAGTAATTACCGCATAGCCATGGTCATTCGCATAAGGAATCTGGGTCAGCCAGCCAAAGGCAAAGATAACAGGATATCCCCCCTCCGGAGCTTTTACCTTAGAGGAATCCGGAAGACTTACCTGTACGGGATAGCTGACCTTCTTACCGTTCGCTTCGACGGTAATGGTCATGCTCTGTCCGTTGATGGAATAGGATACCTTTTCTCCGGAAGGCATAACGCCATACATATAATATTTAAACAAATCCGAAATCTCTTCCGCTCTCTTATCCCAATCGGCTGTGCTTGTTACCTTATCTCCGTTAAAGAAGGTGAAGGGGTCCGTAAGCTGATCCGAGGAAGGAAGCTGTTCCACATTCATAAAGCCGCTGCCGTCATCCAGCTTGGCAACGGCATCCCTCATCTTATCAAGAGCGGCATCATAGTCCGCCTTAGTAGCTGATTTATTCTCCAGCGCTGTCTTTGCTGCCGCTACCGCCTCCGTCAATATACTGCTGTTGACGTAACCGGCCGGATCAAAGCCCTCCGCATATTTGATATAGGCCTGCAGCATATAAGGACTGGGTGCTGAGGAGACCTCTTTGCCTCTGCCGGTCAGTATCAGCTCTCCCATGCTGGAGGGATTGGACCAGGCGGTGCCGGATTTATCAAATATATTAATTGTACCTAATCTCATACCCGTATCACCCGCGTCGTTAATCTGAAGATCAAAGCCCATAACCGTATCGTTTGCCGGAGGGGAAGTCCAGGTCAGGCTGGTCTCTGCGATATAGCCGATTACGTTGCCTGCCTCATCCTTAAGGCTTGCGGTCGCAGTAAAGAAACGGTTTGAATCTCCGGCATCCGTGGAGGGGGAATTCTCATAGTTTACACGATAATGGACATCATCCGACTGATAAGAGGAAGCCTTATCATTCAATTCGTCCAAAAACACCTCAACGGAATCCTGCTCGTATGTATTCATGCTTGCTTTGTTCAGTACGGGATCTGTTACAACAAATAAAGTATACAGCGCATTGTCATCCCATAATACCCGGAATTCACCCGTTGCCTGAACATTCGGTGAGTTAACAACGGACGGCTGAATGATTGCCGCGCCCTTCCAGGCATCATCAATGACTCCGTCTATCACCGGTGTTCCGAATGCCGCAACCGCCCTTCCCTCCGCATCAAACGGTTCCGGCGGTATTACCTCCTCCGCAACAGGGGCTTGTGTCGGTGCCGGAGCTGTTGTCGGTGTTGGCGCTGTCGTTGGTGTTTCCTTAAGATCGTCGGTTTTTTTGGAGCAGCCGATCAAAATAAGGGAAGCACACAGAAACAAGATAATTTTTCTCATACCCTACTCCTTTAACTAATCAAATTTACGAAAACATTTTCTATCAATATCATTATAACTAGCGGATTTTTCCTTGTCAAATATTGAAAATGTAATAGCACCTATTAGTTAGAACCTATACGATATGCCATTTGATGCTCATTTACTTATGAATAGAATCCCAAGGGTATTCGGGCCGCAATGGCTTGATATAACACTCCCTGCACGGGTCTCCAGAACTTCCTCAAATATTCCGGTATTTTTAAGATAAGAGGCTACTTCCTCTATGATATTCCTCGGACATCCGGAGTGGGTTATAAATATCCTGGCCGGATCGGCTTCCTTAAGATAAGGCTCCTTATCCTTACAGTATTTCATCAGGACTGTCTTGATATTGCCCCGGTACTTCTTCTCCACCTCCATCTTACCTTCTTTCACAACGATTTCCGGCTTAAGCTTTAAGGTATTGGCGATCAGGGCGGTCACTCCGGAGCATCTGCCCCCGCGCTGCAGGAAAGTCAGAGTATCTACCACAAAGCTTGCCCGGACTTTATCCCGGATGCTCTCATTGTCCTCAATAATCTCCCGGACTCCATAGCCTTTAGACGCCAGCTCCGCAGCTCTGAGCACCTGCAATCCGATTCCGGTGGACAGATTTTTCGAATCCACAACATGCAGCTTCTTATAACCGATATTTTCCGCTGCCAGCCGCAAGACATTACAGGTAGCGGACATGGACTCTGATATACCGAAGAAGATGATGTCCATCTCTTCCCTGACATAGGGCATAAGCAAATCGATTGCATCCCCTATGACCGGAGCGGAGGTTTTCGGTGTTTCACCTGTCCGGTCGGACCATTCATAAATTTCCTCCGGTGTAATCTCAATCCCATCCTTTAAGGAAGAAGCACCAAGAGAAATCATTAGCGGAATAATACTGATGCCGTGGGCTTTTAGCAGGTCCTCAGATAAATCACAAGTACTGTCAGCGAATATTTTAATCCGATCCATATGCAATCTCCTTTTAATATGAATATCATAAGATTATTCTATGTTCTATGAATTGCAATGTCAACTGAAAATAGGCTGTTCCTGCTCTCCGCTGCCGCGGCCTTCAGAAACAGCCCATATGTTATGTGATTAATCCTCCGCTGCCAGTCTCTTCTCACCCTCGATCAGCTGAATCGGACCGATATCCTGAGTAAATTCCAGCGTGCCTACATAGTTGCCTTCCTTATCCCTGACGGCAAAATACCGGATCAGAACATATTTACCCCGCATCTTTATCCAGAAATCCTCATGGTCCTTGGCTCCGGACATCAGATCCTCCACGATCTTTTCTACAATGTGGACACTGGCCGGCGGATGGCAGTTCTGCACCTTCCTGCCGATGACAGCTTTCGTCCTGGGGAAGATTCGCTCCGTTCCCTGGGAGAAGTATTTTACGACGCCCTCCTTATCCACAAAGGTGATATCCACCGGTAAGGTATTTAACATGGCTTCCAGTTCGGGCCGGGTCAGAATTCCGGTGTCAAATTTAAGATAACCGTCCCCGGCGGGAGCCTCGCCTTGTTTTTGTTCCTTCTCCTCCACACTGACGCGGACCGGCTTCCATTCCTTCTTCGGTTCATACAGGCAATAGCCCAGCTCATGACTTTCCCCTGCAATCTTAAGCCACTCATCCTCCGACAGGGTATCTAATACCATGGGGAACAAGATATTCTCTTCCTTGAAAATCATCTCAATGACCCGGTCGGCAGCCGCCTCAGCCTTTATAATGATTTGTTCCGCATCTGAACCGCCATCCTTTAAGAGTCCCAAAGCCTCCTTTATGGCTACCCGGATCTCATCGTCGACGCCCCACATCACCTTGGGAGGAGCGGTTATTCCGTATTTCTCCATGTACGGGAATAATAAGTTTTCTTTTCTCAGGTAGTGCTTATCCACTTCCCAGAGCTTCGTAAAGCCTTCCGTCAGCTGCTGTCTGGTATCCGGGCTGTCTTCCCTCTTCAAGCTCTCCAGAAGAGGCTTAAGGGCTTTATCAATCAAACGCTCCAGCGCCCGGTTTTCCAGCTTAAAGGTGTGCACCGGATGCCCGGGAATCTCCTCCGGGTTTTCCGGCCGGTGGATTTCTTCAATCGAGCCCTTGAATACAGCCGCATGAACATCGCAGAGTCTTTGCACCTCGGATACCGGCATACCTTCTTTAATCAGGGCATTCTCCATGGCCGATATCTCTGTCGGCGAAATTCCCTCAATCAGCTCAGAGAACCTCTCCTTAACCTCTTCCACGCTCTTCCCGTTGTGGAGCTCCATGATCAGTTCCTTCAGAATCTTTTGCCGGTATTCCCGGTTATTGATATATTCGCTCATAGGTTCCCTCCTTTTTACTTTCCTGTTCCGTCGCAGGAACTAAAATCAGTTATGCTTTATTTTTACTTAAGCTTGTCTGTAATCATTGAATCCTGTGACGGTTTTGTTTATGATATAAGCCTCCCGCCGCCATGATGAGGATACAGATTGCCGCATAATACGGAAACAACGGGTGTGACACACTGCCGGACAGGATAACCAGAGAGCCGATCCCTGCCAGTACCGGAATCACATAGCCCTTGCCGATCCCTTTGATCTCACCTTTCTTCGCCAGACGGATGACTGCCCGGTACAAGATCAAATAATTTACATAACTGACACCGATCGCTATTTCAGATACATCGCCCCTCATTCCGTATTTTTGGGTGATATAATGGATCACCATCCAGCCCAGGCTTAACAGGTAGGCTGCAATCGCCGAGTTAATGGGCATACCGCCAAGCCTTGCATCCTCCCTGGACAGGGGGGAGCTTAGGGGAAGCATATTACGAAGGGCCAGGGAATAGGGCATCCGGATAAAGGCAAGCACGATACCGTTGACCGTTCCCAATACGGAGATGACAACGAACACCAGGATTGCTCTGGCAGCAAAATCTCCGAACAATTTGGCTGAGGCAATAAAGATGGCATCATCTCCCCTGCTCAGGATCTCCTCCGGGCCTATGAGGGAAGAAATCCCCACGTAATATGCGATATAGGCCAACAGAATAACAAGAGGGGAAACCGTCAGAGCCAGAGGAAGATTTCGCTTGCTGTTTTTAATCTCGCTGCATATGGAAGTAGATACGATCCATCCGTCAAAGGAAAAGGCGATCGGAGCAAACGCTGCCACCCATCCAAGATCAGAGGTGGCTGCCCGAAAACCATGAATATCCTCTGACAGAACCGTCACCGGATTGCCAAAGAACAGTCCGGCTACGGCAATGATAATCAACGGAATCAGCTTAATCACCATCGCGGCATTTTGTACATATCCGCCAAGCTTGGCGGACAGGATGTTTACAATAAATAAAAAGGTCATACAAGCGGCACCAATCAGAATACAGGTTTCCAGCGTAACCGGAATTTTGAACAGCTGACTGATAAAGATGCCCGTAACCCAGGATACAACCGCAGTTAAGGTAGGCAGATACAAAAAAGTCTGGAACCATCCAAAGGCACAGGAGGTTCCCATACCCACAAATTCCTCCGCATAAGTAACCAGGCCTCCCGGCTTATCGGTCCTGGCGGCCAGCTGGGAGATCGCAAGGCAACCGAATATGATTGCAATGGCAGCTACAATGAATATAATAATGCCCAGTATTACACTGCCGCCGGTGTAATTTAAAATATCATCCGATTTGAAAAAAATCCCTGATCCGATCACGATTCCGGTAATCATGGTGATTGCGGTAAAAAGTCCGTATATCCTCTTGTTCATCCTGTTGGTAATCCTCTCTTTGCTCATATTTGATAAATTTAGGAACATTTAATACCCTTCCGTTCCAATCATATGATATAGAAGTATTATTTGTCAACAGAAGGAAAACTATCCTCTCACGATTTCTCTCAGGATTTGATCAAATATGCCCGGACCGGTGCCGCTTCCGCCCCTTCTATTAAAATCGGGGCAGCCGACAGCAGATATTCTCCTTCCTCAATCTCCTTCAGCCGCAGCCCTTCGAGAATAACGATACCGGCGCCCAGAAGTCCGATGTGGGTCTCATGGCCCGGCTGGCTTCGCTCTATTCCGAGGGAATCAATCCCCACACCGATCACCTTCTTCTCCAGCAGATATTCCGCGCCCGTACGGTCCAAATAAATGAACTCCTGCTCCAGTATCTCCTCTAAGGAATTCTTCGTTTTTAAGATAAGAAATGTTCCCTCGGGGAAGTCCTTTTTTCGTAAGTCCTCTGCGGTTATCTTCTCCTTTACCTTCGTCAGGTCAAGAACGCTGCAGGGAGCTACAACCTGCTTTAATTCCAGGGATTCCACCGTTGTTCCTCCGGGAATCATATGAAGAGCCCGGTCGATATGGGTACCGGTATGCAGGTTCATCTCCAGCCTGCTTTCATAAGCCGTTCCGGTATTAAAATCGCTGTCAACCGTAAGTACCGGCCTTTTCTCTGCCTTTCCCTTATAGACAGGCATTGAGAAAGCAACCGGCATGGATATGTCATATATTTTCATGCTGTCGGAATCAATCTTCATGGACTTATCCCTCCTTTATATATTCCACCATTTTCTGCCGTCTCCAGCTAACAGCTCAAAAGCTCTGACCGGCCCCATAGAGCCGGCATCATAGTTCGGGAATTTCACTTTCTTTTGTTCCCGGTACCGGATAATCCGGTCTGCTACGGTCCAAGCCGCCTCAACCTCGTCCCAACGGGAAAACAAAGTTGCATCGCCCCGGAGGATATCATAGATCAGACGTTCATAGGCCTCCGGTGTATTCCCCTGAGTAGGGTTCACGTAACTGGTATCCATCTTAGTTGGTACGATATCGTTGTGGGTGCTGAAATCCTTCGTATTGAACTGGAAAAATACACCTACCTGGGGCTGTATTCTTAATACCAGAAGATTGGGCTCCTGAATATCCCTATCCTTAAAATACAGGATATTTGGCAGATCCTTAAACTGTACGACAATTTCCGCCGAGCCGGTGCCAAGTCTTTTCCCGGTCCGGATGTAGAAGGGAGTCCCGGCCCACCGGAAATTATTGATATGAAGCTTCAGGGCTACGAAGGTTTCCGTATTGGAATCCCCCGGAACATTCTGCTCCTCCTGGTATCCGGGCACCGGAACGCCGTCGATAATTCCCTTGCCGTATTGTCCGAAGACTACATTGTCTCTTAAGAATTCCGGCGTAATCTCCTCGATTGCCTGAATTACCTTCTGCTTCTCCGTACGGATAGAATCCGTTTTCAAATTTACCGGCGGTTCCATCGCTACCATGGAAAGAATCTGCATGATATGGTTCTGCAGCATATCCCTCATGGCACCGGAATGCTCATAATAGCCGCCCCGGCTTCCGACACCCAGCTTCTCCGTCAGGGATATCTGGATATTATCAATAAATTTATTATTCCAGATGGATTCAAAGATTGAATTACAAAATCTTAACACCATGATGTTCTGTATCATCTCTTTGCCGAGATAATGATCAATCCGGTAAATCGAGCTTTCCTCAAAAACCTCCAGCAGCTTATTATTCAGCTTACTCGCTGTAATCAAGTCCTTACCGAAGGGCTTCTCAATAACTAATCTGCTGTAGCTGCAGGGAGTGCCTGCCATATCGCTGGCTTGCAGTCCCTGCACGATCGTTTCAAAATATTCCGGAGCAACTGCCAGATAGAATACCCGGTTACCCTTCGTTCCGGCAATTTCATCCATCCCTCTCAGATAATCCTTCAGGCCGGAAAAACCGGACTGGTCCGTGAAATCAAACTGATAATAATGGATCATCTCCTTCAGGATTTTCCATTTCTCCTCATTAATCTTATTCCTGGAATGTTTATTTACGGAATCCCGGATGTCCTTTTGGTATTGTTCTTCCGATTTATCCCTGCGGCCTACGGCTACTACCTTAAAATTCTCCGGAAGCAGTCCGTCCAGCAGCATATTATATAAAGCGGGCATCAGCTTCCTGTGTGTCAGGTCGCCGGTTCCGCCAAAAATCACTAAGATAGCAGCCAAACTATCATCCCCCTGATCAATTCTTCCAACCTCAATCATCCATATTCCTCCTTCCCGTATTGAACCAGACTGAACTACCGGTCTGTTTCTCATAGATATCCGTATATCCTGCGCCATCATCCCGGCCCTTTGCCGATTACCACCGGGTATGAAAGACGCCTTCCTTATCAATTCTCTGATAGGTATGGGCTCCGAAATAATCTCTTTGTGCCTGCAGCAGATTCATAGGGAGCACCTCCGACCGGTAGCTGTCATAATAGGAAAGTGCGCTGGTAAAGCCGGGTATTGCAATTCCTGCCGTAATCGCCAGCGTTATGACCTCTCTCCATTCTTTTTGGTACTTCCCTACGATATCACGGAAATAGTCTTCCAGCAGCAGATTCACAAGCTCCGTGTTCTTATCATAAGCCGCCATAATATGATTTAAAAACTGTGCTCTTATGATGCAGCCGCCGCGGAATATCTTCGCGATATCTCCCAGCTTAAGCTTCCAGCCGTACTTTTCCGAGGCCGCCCGCATCAGGCCGAAACCCTGTGCATAGGAGCAGATCTTACTGGCATAAAGAGCCCTCCGCACAGCTTCGGTCATATCCTTTGATTTCCGGTCAGGATTTGCCGGACCCTTTAAAACCTTGCTGGCATGAGCCCGTTCCTCCTTCATGGAGGATAAGTACCGTTCATATACGGCAGTCGTAATGGTCGGGGTCGGAACTCCGAGGTCTAAAGAGATCTGACCAGTCCATTTACCCGTTCCCTTCTGCCCTGCGGTATCCAGGATCAAATCCACCAGATAGCTGCCGGTTTCCGGATCCTTCTTCGTGAAGATATCCGCTGTGATATCGATCAGATAGCTGTTCAGCTCCCCCTTATTCCAGTCCGTAAACACCTGATGGAATTTAGGAGCAGTCAGTCCGATGGTTCTTTTCATAATATCATAGGCTTCGCAGATCAGTTGCATGTCGGCATATTCAATCCCATTGTGAACCATTTTCACGAAATGTCCGGCCCCATCCCCGCCGATATAGGTGCAGCAGGGCTCCTGGTCCACCTTGGCAGAAATATCGGTAAGTATCCGCTCCATCCTGCGGTAAGCCTCTTCATCCCCTCCGGGCATGATCGCCGGGCCCTTGCGGGCTCCCTCTTCTCCTCCGGAGATGCCGGTACCGAGATAGTAATAACCGCTGCCCTTCAGTTCCCTGCTTCTTCGGATCGTATCCTGGTAATTGGAATTACCCCCATCCATAATCAGGTCTTCTTTATCTAACAGCGGCAGCAGCTTCCCGATGGTATCATCCACTGCTTCTCCCGCTTTCACCATCAGTATGATTTTTCTGGGTGCTTCCAATGCCTCCACGAATTCCTCCAAAGAATAAGTACCGGTAATTTCTTTGCCCTGTGCCTCTCTAAGTATTTCCTTCGTCTTTTCCGGTGAACGGTTATATACCGCTACCCTATAGCCATGGTCCGCAATATTCAAGGCCAGATTTTTTCCCATTACTGCAAGACCGATCACTCCTACCTGCTGCTTAATCATATGATTCCTCCCTCTGCCTGCTTCGCAGATAATTAAATTCAAAGTGTGCAATGCCCATGAGCGTTTTTATCAAAAGTAAAAAACTTCTGATAACTAATATTATATGTTACCCGAGGATATCATATCCTTTTAATTCCAGTGTTTCTTTAATGCTCTCCAGATTTAGCTTCTTCATGGCAGCTCCCTTAGGAATTGTCATGAATCTTCCGGCCGTAGCCAGCATCCCGGGCTTTATGATTTCCGTAAACCCAAGTTCCGCCAATATTTCCGGTAATTCCGGATGCTCTTTGCACAATTCATACACCGTACGCTTCATGTCCAGCTTTTTCTCCATCATAGCATTCCTCCGATCAATAAGGTTATAGCTTACCACTTTCTATTATCATATATTTAAATGGGAAAATATTCTGTGATCCCAGTCACATTTTTCATTCATTTTCATACCGGTATATCAGGTACATACCGAAAAATTTTTTAAGATATTTTTTAGTGTTTGCAATCGTATCGATTTTTGGGTTTGCAATATTTACTCCATAAGGTATAATCTATATGAAGTAATACCTGCATTATATTATTTATATAACCTTCTGTGTGAAAGGAGAAGCTGCTAAATGAAAAAATATTGAGTCTTATTTTTTCTATGACTTTATGTGTGACACTTGCCGCTTGCAACAACAATCAGACGGTAAAGATAGATGATAACAGTGCAGATTTATCTCCTCCTGCCTCGCCAACGGCTTCGGCAACGGTAACAGACACACCGGCAGAACCTGATAACCCCGCCGATAATCTTGATGATATGTATAATGCATATTTTACTGCACTTGAAAACCTGATCCAAAACCATATACTTCCCGGCGGCATCGACGGCGGGGAACAATCAGGTGATATGTCTGAAAACAAGTTTGCCGTTTATGACGTGGATAACGACGGAAAAGAAGAACTGATAATTTTGTATACCACCACAATTACCGCAGGGATGGCAGGATACATATTTGCTTATGACAATGAAACCGGGGTATTGCAAACCAAACTCCACGAGTTCCCGTCGCTGACTTTTTATGATAACGGTATTATTAAGGCGGTAGATGCATCCGAATACAATGAGTGGATCAACGCTCACATTGGAGATGCTTCGGAAATTCAAATCCAGTATATGGACTTGATGGAAGAAAATATCTCGCAGATAAGACAGGGGAGAAAGAACCCGCAAAGCGGCTTCTTTCATCAGATTTTGTGATGGCGCGAGGCGCCATAATGGAGGGTAAATATGAAACTATACATCAAGCAGAGGGTATTTTCCTGGCGGGATCGGTTTACCGTAAAGGATGTAAGCGGGGCGGACCGGTATTTTGTTGAGGGAGAACTATTTTCATGGGGCAAGAAGCTGCATGTAACGGATGCTTTTGGAAATGAGGCGGCTTTTATCCAGCAAAAGCTATGGAGCTTCCTGCCGAGATATGATGTGTTTACAGGTGGCACACATATCGCAGAGATCAGGAAGGAGTTTACATTCCTAAGACCACGCTACACCATTGAGGGACTTAACTGGATGATAGAGGGTGATTTTTGGGCTCATCATTATGAGATAACGCAGTGTGGCAGAACTGTGGTTTCTATTCAAAAGGAATGGTTCACTTGGGGGGACAGTTATGCGCTTGATATTGCGTCCCAACAAGATGAGATTTACGCGCTTGCGGTCGTGCTCGTAATCGATTGCATCATTGCGCAGCAAAGTAATGATTGAATTATATCAATATGATAAACCAGAATGTTACAGAATGTATGGGCTGCGATTATTTATATAATCCCACAGGTCGGAGGAAAGCATGAAAAAGGTAATCAAGCGAATTGGAATCGTATTTCTATTAGTGCTGGTAATATGCATGCTGCTTATTCTGATAAGCTATATCAACCACAAAATACAATTGTCCAAAGAAGATACACTCTTTCAACCAATCGGTACCTCAGTTATGGTAAACGGCCACTTAATGAACGTATATACAGAAGGTTCGGGAGATATAACACTTGTCTTTATGTCTGGCGGCGGCACCTGTTCCCCCGTACTTGATTTTAAGACACTTTATTCCCGGTTAAGCGATACATACAGAGTTGCGGTCGTAGAGAAAGCCGGTTATGGTTTTAGTGAAATTACGGACGGCAGCCGTGATATTGATACGGTCCTTTCCGAAACACGGCAAGCGCTTGCACTTGCTGAAATTGATGGGCCGTATGTTTTATGTCCGCATTCCATGTCCGGCATTGAAGCTCTTTATTGGGCACAGCAATATCCGGAGGAAGTGACGGCTATTATTGGTTTGGATATGTCTGTTCCACAGGCTTATGAAAAATATCAAATCAATATGCCGTTGATACGACTGGGAGCGTTTACCGCAGCTACTGGCATCACCCGCTGGTTTTCGGGACTTGCTGAAAGCGATGCCATAAAATACGGCACTTTGACAGATGACGAAAAGGCACTCTACAAGGTTATCTTTTATCGGCGGACAGCAACGGCAGATATGCTCAATGAAGTACAACAGATCCAGACGAATGCCGAAAAGGTAGCTGGTCAAGGTATACCCGATGTTCCGATACTGATTTTTTCCTCAAACGGTAAGGGAACCGGTTGGGATGAACAGGCTTGGCGGGGGTTCCAGTCCGGATATATTGATGCATGCAAGGATGGCACTTTAATAGAACTTGATTGTTCGCATTATATCCACGACATTGAATATGAGAAGATTGCTCTTGAAATCCGAAAGTATTTGAACGAGCTTAGATAAATACTCTGAACTACCTCTTTCATTTTTAGCTATATTTCATTTGTCTTAGCCGATCTGCATTACCTCGCATATTTTAAAATACCAGTTCCTCAAATATTGCCTTTACTGTGGTCATTTCCTTCAGACGATGAACATTATCCCCGCAGAACACGAGACCTTCCTTAATATTTCCCTTAACAGCCTCAATCAGAGCCTTTGTAATACAATAAGGAGTATCCTTGGGATTGCAATGCTCCAGACAGTGAAAGCATTTCTTAACCGGAATCCGTGCACATCCGACATTCTCCATAAAAGAGGTCATTATCGCACGTCCCGGCATACCAACCGGACTGATGACAATCCTGATATCTTCCTTCTTTGCATCCAGGTACGCCTGCTTATAGGCTTCACTGGCATCACATTCCTCTGTTACTACGAATCTGGTGGCAATCTGTACCCCGTCGGCACCTAAGGACAGGACATGCTTGATATCCTCCCGGTCAAAGATGCCTCCGGCAACAATGACAGGGATCTTTCTTTGATATTTCTCCTCGTATCCCTTCGTGCATTCAATAATGCTCTTAATTTCCGCGTCATAATCCAACTCATCGATACGATCCAGCTGTTCTTTGGTAAAGCCAAGAT
The DNA here is from genome assembly GCA_023423335.1 of Bacillota bacterium. Classification (GTDB taxonomy): domain Bacteria; phylum Bacillota; class Clostridia; order Lachnospirales; family Lachnospiraceae; genus Mobilitalea. The sequence goes on from JAFAFU010000071.1 coordinate 28,777, forward strand.
GCCCTCCGGCTCTCGGTCCTTCGATCACAATAAAATCTGCGGTAGTCTGATATTTTCTGTCCCACATTCTGAGTATGACATCGGCGGCCCTCCGGCTGGAAACAATCGGCGCAATCTTCGTATCATAGCCGCTTACAAGCTCCGGCAGTGTGATCGGAAGACCTGCCCCGGAAATGATGACGTCTGCCCCTCCTTCACAGGCGGCTTTAATGTAACGTTCGTACTGCTTCGTGGCAACCATAATATTCACACCTACAATACCGCCCTCAGCGTTTTGTTTTGCCAAAGTAATGTGTTTTTTAATTGCGATCAGGTTCGTGTCAATCTGATGCTTATCGAAATCCGGTTCGTCATATCCGATCTGTGCAGTAGATATTATGCCAATTCCGCCTTCCCTGGCAACCGCTCCCGCCAGTCTCCATCTGCTCACCCCAACTCCCATACCGCCTTGGATGATTGGAAATTTTGCTACCAGATTTCCTATTTTTAATGGCATCATCTTCATTTTTTTCCTCTCCTTGAACTAAAATCCCAGTCTTTTGTCTATTTATTTTGATAATCAAAGTAATTGCTTTTTGAAAACCGGTGCTGTCACCGGTATGGAATCATTATACGTCCATAAGGAATTGTTGTCAATATGTTATAGTATATTTTTCTATGTTATGTAGTTATTATTACTATATTAGTAATTGTTATGGTAAATATGGAAGAAAAAGAAAGTTCATATGATTCCCCGGACTGTAAATGACATCGGCAAAACAGCCCGGGTATCACAATATCGTTGATTAATTAAGCATTCTGGAAAGGTGCCAGGTCTATCCTTATAAAATATCCCTGGTCATGATGGCAGACCGGACATTCCTTGGGAGCTTCTTTTCCCCAGTGGATATGTCCGCAGTTCAGACAGAGCCAGCCGGTATCCACATCGGACACATATAATTTTTTCTCCTCCAGCATCTGAGCAAACCTGGCAAACCGGTCACCATGGGTCTTCTCAATCGCTGCGATGGAATGAAAGGAGGCTGCAACCTTGTTGAATCCCTCCTCCTTTGCAATATCTCCGAACTGCTTATAGACCGGATCATACTCCTCATATTCATTATGCTGGGCCATGCGTAACAGCTCGGAAAGGTCATCCGAGATATCAATCGGATATGCTCCGTCCACATGAATATTCTCTCCGGCCAGTTCCTTCAGATGCTCATAAAATATTTCGGCGTGTTCCTTCTCCTGGTCCGCAGTAAATCGGAATATCATTTCGATAACATGGTGATGCTGCTTTTTTGCCTGGGATGCCGCAAAGGTATAACGGTTCCGGGCCTGGCTTTCACCGGCAAAAGCTCTCATCAGGTTCTCCTTTGTCTGACTGTTTTTAAAATCAACTGCCATAGCTGTACCTCCTGTTTTTTTATTCAGTATTCCCATAAAACAGGAAGTATATAACTTGGATCATTATCTCCGGTCATACTCCTTCAACAGGATGTTATTTTCCAGATGGATATGCTGATGAAGGTCCTGTTCTAATTCCAGGAGCATGTCATATGCCCGGCGGAAGGTATCGCAGGCATCCTCCGGTACCCTGTAGTCGTTTGTTAATCTTCGAAGCTCACCTAATACCTCTCCGGCCGTCTCATGCTCACCAATGATGTCCTTTGTCAGGGAGATAATCTCCCCCTGAGGACTTTCCCCGGACAATGCCGGAAACAGCATGGTTTCTTCCTTCAGAAGATGCTGCTCCAGATCAGTCTTCAAGGCCCCGAACTGCCGGTATACCTGGAATAATTCCTGATGGTTTCTGCCATGAGCCCGTAAAACCACCTCCAATATCTCAGCCGTATCAGGCAGTGCCTGTCTTAAGTAGCTGTGATGGGTATCCTCAATATAGGTCGACAGGGCCTGGGGCTCCATAGCGGTAAAAGCATTGCCCTGATATCCCCTTCTCCGGTTCTCCGAAGCTTTCTGCAGTTTGTCATATACATCCTCTTCCTTAATCCCCTGCTCCTTCATCACTTCACTGAGTTTGCGGTTACCTCCGCAGCAATAGTCAATTCCGACTTCCCTAAATACTCCCGCTGCCTCCGGAAGTCCTGCGGCGATACCGCCAACGGTTGCTTCCCTATCCATAAAATTAATCATGGTATCCTCCATTCTGCCGCTTTAGCGGCATACAAAATCGAAACGAAAATACTCTCGGATGAAGTATAACTAAAACCTCTGTGAACTTCTGTGATTACAATCAAATTACAAAAAGAGATTGCCTTATCTACAATATGCCGCCGAACAATCTTAGCGTAATAACGTGAAAGACAACCTCTCCCTATGCAATCGTATACACAATTCAGTTGTTTTATAATTCAATCGCTTATATTTTCATTACGAATATTTATAAAATATTCCTTTATTCATATGCTCCTGCCAGACTTTGCAGCGCTTCCGGGTCCAGTATCAGGATCTCCTTATTATTTCTGGAACGGATGACTCCCTCATTTTCCAGCTGGCTGAATTTGCGGCTTACCGTCTCCCTGGCCACCCCGAGGTAATTCGCTATTCCCTCCCTGCTTAAGGGCAGATGGATCACGGTTCCCGAAGCTTCTTCGGAGCCGTATTTCGATGCAAACTCCAGCAAAATTCCGCCAATTCTATTATCCACATTCCGTACTCCCATACTCTGCATGGCATTCTCCAACCTGGACATCCGGCTTCCAAGCTCATCAATGATCTTAACCCCAATCTCCGGGAAGCCGTAAAGCAGCTGTCTAAACTGGGTCTTCGATAAGTGACAGGTCTTCAGGGTCTGCAGGGCTTCCACGGAATAGGTGGCATTATAGTTGCGGAATAAATTCTGTTCCCCGAAGAAATCCCCTTCTGCGAATATATACAGGATCTGCTCCCTGCCGTCCGAGGTGGTTTTATATGCCTTGGCACTGCCTTCATGGATAATCACGATATAATCCGTCCTGTCCCCTTCCCGAAGCAGCGTCTCTCCCTTTTTGAAGACATGATGGGTAATCAGATCCGCGATTTTCTCCAGATCGTCTTTATTCAATGAGGACAAGATCGGTACCTTATGCATACACAGCTTATCCCTGCACCGATTACAATGGCATCCCGTCTCCATGGTCCCACCTCCTATAATCATTTGAATTCTTAACCTCGATACCTGTATTATTGTAATATAACAGCCTGACAGTGTCAATGTCCAACCACCCGGACCAAAACAACTTTCTCAGTATTCAAATAACTTAAATAAAAAATCCAACCTCAAGTTGGATAAATATATTATAATCAAACTATTAAGAAATTGTATATACCATTATCGTCCGATAAACTAAGTCTATATAAATAATATGGAGGTGCTTTATGATGGCATTCAAATTGAATGAGCAAATTGCATTATTGCGAAAAAAGAAGGGCCTTACCCAGGAAGAATTAGCAAAGGCTCTGGGGGTAACCAATCAGTCTGTTTCTAAATGGGAATCATCCATATGCTGTCCTGATATTCAGATTTTACCCGAACTTGCCAGATTCTTTGAGGTTTCTATTGATGAATTGATCGGATATATGCCCGAAAATAGCTTTGAAAATGTATATCTTAAAGTCAAAGCCTTATTTGAAGCGGCTCCTATGAAAGATGCATTTTCCATTGCATTTAAGCTGTCTGCCCTGCTGCATGAAGGAGCGTGTACAGGGGGGTATAAAGGTTATGTGCCGTGGGACATCACAAAAAATCATATCGCAACGGAAGACTGTTACCGATGGGTTTCCTCCATCTGCTCGGAACCGGAAGGTGTTACAATCCACAAAAAGAACACTGTCTTAATCTCCGATTATCATATCACGCAAAGCATTACCCAGGCTGAACTGAGGGAAATACATTCTGTTATGCAAAACCTATGTGATATGAACACCTTAAAGGTGTTATTTGGTCTTTATGAACTGACAAGGAAGAATTATAGCCTTTATATTCCACTAAGCACTCTAATAGAAAAATGCAAATTAACTGAAGAAGTAATCCGTACTGCTCTTGATCATCTCCCCACTATAATAGAAGAGGCCAATGACGGTGAATACACCTATCGTCTGGAAGGCTCCTTTATGCACATCCCGGCAATCCTTTTATTACTGAAAAACTCATAGCATAATATAAACATGTATTACAATATCAATTATCAATATAACAAACTAATTTAGTCCTATCAATCAAATAAAACGACAAGCTTTGACAAATGTTGAGCTTGTCGTTTTTGTATATGTCTTTTTACGATTTGGTATAAAATTTAAATTTACCTATTGACACTTACCTTACGCAAGACTGTATGATTGTCGTATAATATAAAAAAGGAAGTGTTTTTATGCTCATGAAAATCGGCGATGTTACAAATAAGTTCGGTATTTCCCACCGTTCCCTGCATTATTGGGAAAATGTTGGGATTCTAGAAAGTTCCCGTGGTGAAAACGATTATCGTTTTTATGATGAGGAAAACATGCAAAGAATAAAACAAATTGTATTTTTGCGTAAATTGCAGCTATCCATCCCATCTATTCAGGAGATTTTTACATCTGCTGAATTATCAAAAGTTATTGCTGTATTCACTAATCATTTAGATGAAACAAAAAAAGAAACAGAACAGTTAAATGCTTTGGGAATTGTCTTGCGTCAGTTGCTCAATATGCTTAAGGATAAACAAGATATGATTAGCGTGTATCAATATCTTGACACGACCCACAGCACAGAATCGGAAGAATTAAAAAAGGCATTGAAAACAGTCATGTCAGAGCCGGTGAAAGAAATCGCTGTGGAAGTACCGCTGGAAAAAGTTATTGATATGACTGGAATGGATTTGATGCTTGAATTGATAACGGAGAAAGATATCGACAATATTACCGCCGTGGTCAAACAATGTTACACAAATACGAAAGAAACAGATAAATTGCTCGAAAGTTTTGACTTTAAATACCAGATAAATATGACCGACTGCGCGTATTGTTATAAAATCATGCAAAATGGCGAGTGCATCGGTGTGGTGAGTTTAAGAACTGCGGGCATGGAAGCAATGCTTATTCGCTACCTTGCTTATAGTGACCCTGATAACAATGTTTACCTATTCGAGTTGTTGAAGCAAAAGCATCCCGATATCCTGTGTTGGAATATCTACTTTCCCAACGATGCCAGTAACAAAGAAGATTTCTGTTATGATTGGGAGGGAAAAAAGCGTCAATTTGCGGATGATAACGGATTCATATTTTATACAGATGCCCGTTGGAATCGTTATATCAAAATGCTAAAACCTCATGATGAAGTTTATAACAGCAGCCGTTATCGTTTCGCCTTGTTGGATGGTTCAATGGATGGCGTTTCATTTCGTTTTTTCGGAACAGACAGGTTAGACTGGTATGACGGCAAAATGACAAATTGGTGCATTAACGAATGCAACTTTTCCAATGCGTTGATTTGTGATTCATGGATGGGTGAAAGCAAATTTTATGAATCTGGGATTGATGGTAGCGATTTCCGTTATACGGTTTTTGATGATAGCACATTTTTGAGCGGAAGTTTTAAGAACTGTAAAATAACTAACTGCGATATTCAAGGTATGACTATCGATGGAATCAATGTGGAAGATGCATTGAAATTTTATAAAGAGCGGAAATAAAGAGTTTTTTTTGCATCTTTTTCATAGCACCCTGCCAAATCAAAGGACAAACTTTGATATAATAGAAACCGCCTGATAAATGGCGGTTTTTATTATGCTTTAAACCGCAAAACCTTTTGTATCAAGCGATTTGCAACCATTCACCGTTTTTCGCGTTGGGACAGGGGCTCATGGAAAAGCTCCCGAAAACGACCCTCCGATATAAAGCTGCCAGAAATGCTCAAAAATTCCGAACTCCCCTTTAAAATTTTGTTTTCAAATTGAATTATCCTTACGTTTGTGCTATGATCTATGAAATACTTTAATGTGCAAGATTGTAGCAAGCAAACATAATTTATATTTTCAGTAGAATAGGAGGTTTTTTTCATGCGTTATTTCCGTAAGATAATTGGCGAACGACTTTATCTCTCACCCGTTAACATCGACGACGCGGAAATCTACATAAAATGGATGAACGAGACTGTAGCTAAAAGTTTTGGACAGTATCCTTTGGTAGTCGCATCGAAAGATGACCTGAAATGGCTTTTTGAGCCTCCTGTCCACATGCAGCGCTACGCTATGGTGCTTCTTGACGGTGACGTAATGATTGGTAGCATTAGCATACACAATATTGACCACCTCAACCGAAATGCGTTCCTCGGCATTTTTATTGGAGAGGAAGAGTACCGGAGCAAAGGTTATGGTGCTGAAGCTATTCGGCTAATCCTTGCCTACGGATTCAACACATTGAACCTTCACAATATTATGCTGTCGGTTAACGCCGATAATGTTGAGGGTATTGCCTGCTACAAAAAGGTGGGTTTCCGAGAGGTCGGACGGCGGCGCGAGTGGGTTTTCAAAGACGGAAAGTACATCGACAAGATTTATATGGATATATTGGCACGCGAGTTCGGAAGGTAGGAAATCATTTTTAAAGTTTTACAGAAATTAATAATAAGCATTAACTAAGTTTTAAATTTTAAAAGACGTCCGTTTATATCAAAAGATGTCCTTTTAGCCAGGGAAAAGGACATCTTTTGATACAATGAAAGTCACCTATCATGGGTGGCTTTCATTGTATCTATGATGGAAAAGCCATAAATACAGAGCTTTGCGACCTTAATGCCTTTTGCATTAAGGCCACGCAGCATAGCGCGGCCAACCCTAAACGGCTATAATTTCGTATTGTTCATACTAATGTAAGTTTTGCCCTCCATCCCGCGCTGGATATGTTGGGAGACTGGGGTATCATGGCATATAACAAAATACATAATATCCATTTTTGATGGGTCAATCGCCTAAAAAAGCCCCGCCGAAGCGGGGCCAGTACCGGGGTGCATTATTTCTTTGTGGCCTCTTTCGAGGGTGCGTCGGGCTTCGTATAATGCCAATAGAATAACGCCAGATTGTATTAAACTTTGTCCCTTTAGACAATATATTTAACTCCGGTACCAAAACTTTCGCAGCGTAAATACAATAAAGCAGAGGCACATGGTTACAAAAGCAAAATATGAGCTGTTGTACAGAATATATCAGTAAATGAGGAAAGGGGTATCGGATTTCCCTTAATACCCTATTTGACAGACAGACTGCTGGATTTGTGTACCGAAAGCGAACATTTATGTTCGATGGCGGCATAAAAATTCAGTAGGATGTCTTTCAACTAGTGTGAGTGGGTAAAGCGCACCTCAAATGTACTTTTTGTCTAGCTCATTGAGTGCACTTATCCGATACCTCCTTCCGAATTAACATATATCCTAAACAACAGCTCATAAAATATACTCCCAGGCTATGTGTCTCTGCCTTTGTCATATCTGCTATCACAAGGCCCGGCACCGGTTAGCCTTTAATTCTGGTATCTCTCCTTATAATGGTGTGCCTGCTCCAGCATCATATCCTTCACCTTCATCAGACGGATCTGAGTGCTGCGTTCATTCTCGTCCAGCTTCATTATGATGAACTTTATTTTCTCCTTCATTTCAGGGATCATTACATGCTCCAGGGCGTTTACACGGCGCCTGGTCTTCTCAATCTCCGCCGCCATCAGCTGGCAGGATTTCTCCACTTCAGCAAGACGCAGCATATCAGGCAGGATATCCTGCAAGGATTTGACCGCATCATCCAGGTCACTGGAGGTAAAAGCAAAGCCATAGGGATAGATATCATGCTTATTGGGTGTCTTGGTCTTATATTCAAATTCCGGAATCTCGACGCTCATAACATTTCTGGTGGCGGTCTCTAAGTAGACCTCCTGCCTGGGCGCCATCAGGGATACATTGATGATCTCATCGGGCATGGCTGATCTGGCCAGCAGGAAATTCTTATTCGCCGCTTTTATTCCTGCCTCCACCCTTTCGCGGAGGACCTTATTCTCCCGGACCATATCCAGGAACTGGCGCATTAACTCATCCCGTTTATCCTTCAGAAGCTTATGACCACGGGTTGCCGTAGCCAGCTTTTTCTTCAGCTTCGTTAACTCCATTCTGGTAGGATTCACCTGTGTCTTAGCCAACTAATAAGCCTCCTTTACTGTTTCCCATAATACTCATCCAGCAGCTCATCCTTAATTCTTTTAAGCTCCGTCCTGGGAAGGATGGATAAGAGCTTCCAGCCAAGATTCAAAGTTTCTTCGATATCACGGTTCGCCAGATAACCCTGGGATACATACTCCTTTTCAAAGGCATCCGAGAATTTCGCATACAGCTTATCAATATCCGTAAGAGCTGCTTCACCAAGCACTACCATCAGCTCCTTCGCTTCCTTACCTCTGGCATAGGCTGCAAAGATCTGGTTCATCGTATTGGCATGATCTTTTCTTGTCTTGCCTTCGCCGATACCCTTATCCTTCAGACGGGATAGGGAGGGAAGAACGTCAACCGGCGGTTTGATGCCCTGGCGGTAGAGGTCACGGCTTAAGATGATCTGCCCCTCCGTGATATAACCGGTCAGGTCAGGAATCGGATGGGTCTTATCATCCTCGGGCATGGACAGAATCGGAATCATAGTGATACTTCCTGCCTTCCCCTTCTTTCTTCCCGCTCTCTCATACAAGGAGGCCAGGTCCGTATACATATAGCCGGGATATCCGCGGCGTCCGGGCACCTCTTTTCTCGCGGCAGAAACCTCACGGAGGGAATCGGCATAGTTTGTAATATCGGTCAGGATAACAAGTACATGCATATCCTTTTCAAAAGCTAAATATTCAGCGGCAGTCAGGGCCATACGGGGTGTGGAGATACGTTCCACCGCCGGATCATTTGCCAGATTGACGAACATAACCGTACGGTCAATCGCACCGGTCTCACGGAAGGACTCCGTAAAGAAGTTCGCTTCCTCAAAGGTGATACCCATGGCTGCAAATACTACCGCAAAGGGCTCCGTGGTACCGCGAACCTTCGCCTGACGGGCAATCTGTGCCGCCAATTCCGCATGGGGGAGACCGCTGGCGGAGAAGATCGGAAGCTTCTGGCCGCGAACCAGTGTATTCAAACCATCAATTGCCGAAACACCGGTCTGGATAAACTCCTGGGGATAATTTCTGGCTGCCGGATTCATCGGAAGCCCCGCGATATCCAGACGCTTCTCCGGCAGTATCTCCGGACCGTTATCAATCGGACGGCCAAGGCCGTCAAATACACGGCTTAACATATCCTCGGATACCCCCAGCTCCATGCTTCTTCCGAGAAAACGCACCTTACTGTTGGATAAGTTAATGCCGGCAGAGCTCTCAAAAAGCTGCACCAGTGCATTTCCGCCATCGATTTCAAGTACCCTGCAGCGGCGCTTCTCACCACTGGCCAGCTCAATCTCTGCCAATTCATCAAATGCTACATTTTCAACGCCCTGCACGAGCATCAGAGGACCCGCAACCTCTTGTATGGTTCTATATTCCTTTGGCATCAGGCTTCCTCCTTCTGTACTAAGGCATAAATTTCTTTATTCAGGGTCATCAGAATATCCTCGTATTCCTTCTTAACCTTATCCTTATCTGTATACTTGAAACGGCCGATTCTCTCTCTGACCGGCAATTTAACCAGGTCTTCGATGGAGACTCCGTTTCTTAGGTTCTGCAGCGCCAGATCATAATAATTTAACACCAGCTCCATCATCAGATACTGCTTCTCCAGGTCCGTGTAGGTATCAACCTCATGGAACGCATCCTGATGGAGGAAGTCCTCACGGATGGAACGGGCTGCTTCCAGCTTTAGGCGGTCCGGCGCGGACAATGCATCCATACCGACCAGCTTTACGATTTCGTCCAGTTCGGCTTCATCGTTTAAGAGCTTCATGATACGGTCCCTGTCTTCCATCCATTTCTCATTCACACTGGTATTGAACCATTTGCCCATATTATATAAGGAATAACTGGTCAGCCAGTTAATAGCCGGGAAATGTCTGCGATAAGCCAGGTTTGCATCCAGACTCCAGAACACCTTAACAATACGCAGGGTTGCCTGGGATACGGGCTCGGAGATATCACCGCCGGGAGGGGATACCGCACCGATTGCGGATAATGCACCTTCACGGCCGTCCTTTCCTAAGGATATGACTCTTCCCGCTCTCTCGTAGAACTGTGCCAGACGGCTGGCCAGATATGCCGGATAGCCTTCTTCACCGGGCATTTCCTCCAAGCGGCCGGACATCTCACGGAGTGCCTCTGCCCAACGGGAGGTGGAGTCTGCCATTAACGCTACGGAAAAGCCCATATCACGGAAATACTCCGCTATGGTGATACCGACATAGATGGATGCCTCACGGGCAGCAACGGGCATATCGGAGGTATTCGCGATCAGGACGGTGCGTTCCATCAGGGACTTACCGGTCTTGGGATCCTTTAATTCAGGGAATTCATTCAAAACGTCGGTCATCTCATTACCACGTTCACCGCAGCCGATATAAACTACAATATCTGCTTCCGCCCATTTTGCCAGCTGGTGCTGGACGACCGTCTTGCCGCTTCCGAAGGGACCGGGAACCGCCGCCACACCGCCCTTGGCAATCGGGAACAGGGTATCAATGACACGCTGTCCGGTAACTAACGGTTTATCCGGTGACAGCTTCTGTTTATAGGGTCTTCCGATACGAACCGGCCATTTATGCATCAGGGCGATATCTTCCGTGGAACCGTCTGTCTTCGCAACGACAGCCACGGCATCCGTTACGGTATAGTCCCCTTCCTGAATAGATTTTATGGTACCTTTGACACCGTTCGGTACCATGATCTTCTGTATCACAATCGCAGTCTCCGCAACGGTACCGATGATATCCCCCGCCTCCACTGCATCCCCTTCCTTCATAAGGGGAACGAAGTGCCACTTCTTCTCTCTGTTCAAGGAAGGAATCTCAACGCCGCGTTTTAAATTGGTTCCGGTGGCTTCCATGATATCAACCAGCGGACGCTGGATACCGTCAAATATGCTTCCGATCAGGCCAGGCCCCAGCTCTACGCTCAAGGGCGCTCCGGTGGATTCCACCGGCTCTCCCGGACCGAGGCCTGAGGTTTCCTCATATACCTGGATGGAAGCCTGGTCGCCATGAATCTCTATAATCTCACCGATCAGACGCTGTTCACTGACACGTACCACGTCAAACATGTTGGCGTCACGCATTCCCTCAGCAACAACCAACGGACCGGCTACTTTTTTAATGGTGCCTTTACTCATATTTTTCACCTGCTTCTTGATTAATGATTTCATTGGCTATGCCAACATGTTTATCATGAGTTAAAAATAATATCAGAGCCTACTGCCCGCTCTACGGATTTCTTAACATTGCGCATTCCCATTCCTGTATTCCCGGATACTCCGGGGATCGGGATGATTGCCGGAAGCCCTTCGCTGATATAGCGGTCGATCTCCGGCTCGATCTGAGCCTGTAATGCTTCCGTCACATAGATAACGGCATAATGGCCGTCCGCCAGGGTTTTCAGGGTTTTTGCCGCTTCTTCGGTATCCTTCACCGGATAAGTATCCAGTCCGAGGGCTGCATATCCGTAGATGCTGTCACGGTCACCCAGTACTGCGATCTTATACATACATTTCCCTCAATCTTTCCCGGATGGCATCATCCGATATGTCATTTCTTTTTCCGGATAACAAAATCCGAACCGTTTTGATCTCATTTTCCCTGGCAAGAATATAGGCAGCCAGCGGAGAAATGGTAAACGGGTTATATTTTTGAGGACGGATCAGCTTTATGATCAGGTTATCACACCAGCGTTCAAAGGCGGAAAAAGAGGATTTTAGCACCGGCACTGCATCTGCATATGCGGTGTTTAAGAGATAGCTTAAGGCTTGCTCTTCCCCTTCCATCGAAGCATTGATCAGCTCCCTAATATTTAAGCTGCTGCATTCTGCCATGGCTCTTTCCAGGAAGATACGGTCTTTTCCGGTCCGGATGCCTCGGATTGCGATGTTGATATCGGCAGAGGCTACCTTAAGCTCCGCATACCGGGAAAGAAGTTCATTCCCTGATTCTTTCCCCTTAAGGTAAATCGTTTCCAGAGCAGCCTTATCCAAAATCACGTCGCACAGCTGGCTGTCACCGGTATGCAACTGGACCTGATAGGCTTCCTCCGCACTTTTTCTCATATATTCCGGCAGGGAAGCAAAATCATTTGCTTTTACCGCATGATAGATCTTTTCCGGCTTCAAAGTTCCGTTTAAACTATAGATGTCCGTCAGATCAGAGTCTGTATACACCTGCTTGATGGCTGCTTTCACATTATGAAAATCATTGGCATACAGGAAGGTATTGAATATCGACATATCCGGAGTAAGCTCACGCATGATTTCCCAGGTCTTTTCCCGTTCCGCCGTAAGCAGATCATCCGCATTTTCATCTCCTGATCTGCCCCAGCCCTTATCGGTAAGGAAACGTAAGCATTCCTTCTCATTTCGGCAATTCATCAGCTGGTCAAGGTCGGATCTGCTAATAAGCTGAAGCTCCTTGGACCGGATACGTGCGACTGCATAAGTATATTGGTTATCTGCCATATTAACCTCCATTCTACCGTCTGATAGCTTTACGTCTTTCCTGATCATACTTTTGCTGTGCTGCCTGCCGCCGCCGCTTCGGTATATAGAAAAGCATTTATTTTGTCCTGCAGGTCTTCCTTCGCCGCAGCAAACAGCGCGTCGAAGGAACAGTTCTCTTCAATATCGCCGTAGATCAGCAGGAACCCGCCGTTTACCTCCGCATTCTCCTCGGATATTATAAGGGAAGCACCCTCTTTGCCTGACAGGACTTCCTTGATCCGGTTCCCAAAATCAGAGGGAAGGCGTTTTTTATCTGCCGCAGATAAATGTATCGCGCCAGGCTTCTTATGTGCATATTTCTTTACCATCCTAAGAAGCACTTCAGCATATTGCAGGTCCGGTAAATCAGACAGTGCTTTTCTGGCTTTGGTAATGATGTCACTGATCATCTGCTGCTTGGCATCCAGTAATACTTTCTTCTCCTGCAATGCGGCAGCCGATTCTGCACGGCTTAAGACTGCTTTTATATCCATGTCGGACTTACCGGCGATTTCAGTACATTTCATATCCGCTTCCGCTTTTGCGGCAGCCATGATCTGTTCTGCTTCCTGTTCCGCTTGCCTAAGGACAATATCCGCAGCATGCTTCGCATCTGTTTCAATCGCATTCAGTATTTTTTCTAATCCAGTCATAGCTTTTTCTCCCAACTGTTATATATTTAAACCGGTAACTCCATTCACTGCCAGTATTGAGATAAGAAGTGCAAGAATCGCATAGGTTTCAACCATTGCAGGGAAAATCATAGCTTTACCGAACTGTTCCGGTCTCTTTGCCAGAATACCCATACTTGCTACAGAGGCACGCGCCTGACGAATTGCAGACAAATAGCCTACAATAGCCATAGGAAGGCATGCTGCCAAGTATAATAAGCCCTTTGCCAGAGAGATATCACTGCTTCCGCCTAATACTCCAATCTGAGATAAGGTAATGAAGGCAATCAGTAATCCGTAGATACCCTGTGTGCCGGGTAAAAGCTGAAGAATCAATACCTTACCGAATTTGGAAGGGTCTTCGGTAACAATGCCTGCACCGGCCTCACCACCCATACCAACACCCTTTGCCGAACCCAAGCCAGCCACTAATGCTGCTAAAACTGCTCCTAATAAAGCGAATACAATACCGTATTTATCCATTTTAATCTTTCTCCTTAATCTTGTAATATTTTGTTTTCATATGAAAGGGACTGAACACGCGTCCTCCGCCCTCATAAAACTTACCAAAGAATTCTACATATTGCAAACGATTGGTATGCACATAAGCACCAAGTGCATTGATTGCAATGTTTAAAGCATGTCCAAATACAACGACAATAGTAAACCACATCGGTCCGAGTACCATTCCGGTCGTCATAGCTGCCATACTATTGATTACGTTTCCGATGATACCGGTCGCAAGTCCCAGTGCCAGCAGCCGGGAATAGGATAAAACATCACTTAAATACCCTGTAATACCGTATAATGCGTATAAGCCTTTCAAAAATCTTTTAAAAGGATTCCTGGACTCTCTTCCGTTCGTTGCAATTATTATTATCGCAGAAGCAACCACCAATATTCCCGTTATCTTAACAACCATGGGTGCAATGGCAAAGTTGATTCCAAGAATACTTTTAATCATATCCGTAGACATTAAAACAATTGTTGAGCCGGCAACCAATACAACCCAGGTAACAACATCATATAGGATTGATTTCCAATCCTTCTGTAATAGGAGCTGGTAAAACTTCATACCCAGTCCGGTAAGCAGATGGATGAGACCGACCAGCATCGCAAAGGATAACATTCTCATCGGCTCATTCACCGGAAAGAACCATAGGGGAGGAATTACAGGGGTCACAGCCGTCCTGCCGAAGAAGGATCTGGCTACCACATCAAAGATATCACCAAAATAACTTCCGAACATAACACCCCAGAACACCGTTGATATACCGCAGAATAAATACATTCTTAATGTATTCTTCATGGATGCTTCCATGGTATTCCTGAACTTAATCATTCCGAAGGCACATCCAAATACCATTAGTGCCCCATATCCGGCGTCTGATAGCATCAACCCGAACAGCATGTAGTAGAACAAGGACATAATCATAGTTGGATCCACTTCTCCCCTGCCGGGAAGACTATATCCCGCAAGAACTCCCTCCAGCGGTTTGGAAAAACCATTATTCCGAAGCAGAACCGGTACGTCTTCCTTCTCGGATGGCTCCTCCAGCTCAATTGCAGCCTCATATTGCTTGGTAATGTCTTCCGCAAGTGCCTGTGCATCCTTCTTTGGGATATATCCTGTCATAATAAAGGTATTCTTTGATTGCAGCAGACGACCGATCACCTCATACTTCTCCGCTCTTAATGTATCGTAATCCTGCAAGAATGTAAGGTCGTCCA
This sequence comes from Bacillota bacterium, assembly GCA_023423335.1. Taxonomy (GTDB): domain Bacteria; phylum Bacillota; class Clostridia; order Lachnospirales; family Lachnospiraceae; genus Mobilitalea. Next base: position 43,828 of record JAFAFU010000071.1, read on the forward strand.
TGGAGCTTCCCATAGCGGTAATTGACTCCTTCGCTTCCCTGACCGTCTTCTCCGCCTGTGCAATCTGGCCCTCCAGATATTCCAGCTGCTCTGCCGGTGAACGGTCGAAGGTAATGCCCGGCAGCGAGAATTCCTTTTCTCGCAGGGCATCATATACCCGATCCGACTGTTCCCTGGTACATAGCACAAAGATACAGGTCTGCTCTTTCGAGGAACTGATAATATCCACATTCAGCGGCATGAACTCAGCCAATATCCCATAGATTTGTTCCAGATTCCAGGTATTTGGTAAGGTACCGATATAACTTTTGGTAAACTTGGTGCCGGAAAAATTCATCGGTATATCCAAACCGGTCCATGGAATCAGCATCTCAATCTGCATCCGCAGTTTCACGATTTCCGCTTTGGTCTCAGCAATTTCCTTCGATAAGGACAGAATACGGTTTGCCGTTTTAACAACTGCTTCATATTTCTCCCGAAACGTATCATATACCCCGGCGGTGACTTCACTTCTGCCCTTCAATACCGATAGCATCGATTTTTTATTCGGAACATAATGAGATAAAATCTCCATTGCATCCTTGGCAGCGGTTATATTTTTCTCGAAGCCGGATCTGGCAACAGATACATCTGCCTTTTGGAATACACTATCCTCCGGCAGATTATCACTGATCTCAATCACGCCCCGGCGTTGCAGAGCTTCCAGTAACCGCTTACGTTCTTTCTTCAACGCATAAATGATAATACGCTGCATTTGCAGCATCGCCATAACAGGAACACCTCCTTTGCTCTTTTTTAAGTAAATCCAAGTCAGCTAAATTACATTCGACAGAACAAGATCGATTGCTGCCTGTTCCTTATTCATTACCAATTCTTTCATAAACATAACTTCTTTCTCCGCTCTCGCCTGAGCTTCCTCCAAGAGCCTGGTGCTCCGGCTATAAGCGGTACTTAAATCCTTATCCGCCTTTACCTGAGCTTCTCTGATACTTGATGCTACCAGGTCCTTTGCCTTTTGCCTGGCGTCCGATAGAAGTGCTTCTCTTTTTACTGATGCCTCCTTTTCTATCCTTGCCGCATTTAGTTCTGCCTGGCGAACAGCCTGTACTGATTCTAATGCCATCCACTCACCTCCAAATCAATATATTGCCAAAATGCACGCCTAAATCATTATATATTATTATGAAAAAGAATTCAACAAGATATCATATTTATGTCATATTTTCTTGTACAAATTGACTATTCCAGCCCAAAAATTTACATTAACTGGATTTCTCTTATGCAAATACACTTAAAACCGTTGCTAGAATGGTTAAATTTTTATCAATGTTTCATAAAGATATCTTTTAATGAAATGAATAACAAAAGATACTGTCCATTGCTTAAATTTCCTCTTAATTCATAAAAAAATTCATAAAAAGAACCGGTATCAGCTACCGGTTCTTTTTTATATGTACTACTCCCGTCATCAAAGTGACTTAAACTATTTCCCCGTACCACAGTTTCCCTTTCCTGTAAATCAACAGGCTGCCTTTTAAATCAGTATAAGCCTTGTCCGGCCCGGATATCTCCCTCAATACCCCGGCAGGGACTGTGCTTCCTGTTTCTTAGAGGGAAGGCTTCTGTCGTACAATCTCCCTTAATTAATCTTACTCACTGAATTACCAAATAGTACTTTACCTTCTACCACCACCCTTTCTATAATTGTTGCTTTGGGATTCTCTATCAAAGCAATCAGCTTCTCCGCAGCACTTCTTCCCATAGTCTTAGTATCCTGTTGGAGAGTTGTAAGCTTGGGATCCAGTACCTGGGACAATAGGATTCCGTCGTATCCGGCTACCGATATATCTTCCGGCACCCGAAGACCCATTTCCTTAATCGCATTAATTCCTCCGATACAGGAAAAGTCATCCGGGAAAATAATGCAGGTGGGCCGATCCTTCAGATCCAAAAGTTCTTTTGTCAGCAAGGCTGTCGTATCCGGGTCATGATAGATTCCGCTTTTTACATATTCATCCGGAACTACAATCCCCAATTCCCCCAGGGTCTTATAAAAACTGCCCACACGGTTCTGGGTAACAGAGGAATCCGCCCCGTGGATAAAGGCAATTTTTCTGTGCCCCATATTATATATGTAGGATATTAAATCCTTCATACCTTTGATATTATCCGAGATAATTGCCGACCGGTTATCAAACACATGATCAATTGTGACCACCGGCAGCTCGCCATGAATTAACTCCACCACATCCGGATTGGAGAAATTGATACAGGCAATTACCACACCATCAACCCCCCGGTATTTACTATGCTCATAATAGGACATCTTCTTCTGGCCCATATGCTTATTGATGAAGGTAATATCATATCCATGCCGCTCCGCTTCCACCTTAAAGCTGTCCAATACATTAGCAAAATATTCGTGGGTCAGACCGCTTTGGGCCTCATCGACAAACAGTACTCCCAAATTATAGGTGCGGTTTGTCTTCAATGCCCTGGCTGAAGAATTTGGGAAGTATCCCATTTCCTTCGCTGCTCTTCTGATATTTTCTTTGGTAGCATCTGCGATATCGCTGTGGTCATTTAATGCCTTACTCACCGTTGCTATTGAAACACCACATCTTATTGAAATATCTTTAATAGAAACCACGGCAGACTCCTTATGTGTAATCAACTTAATCGTTTTCTAAGTTATATTATGCTACATTTTTACCAATAAAACTCAATGCAATGATTTATTTATTACTATAAATGACGGGAAAAATCCTTCTTTCTTTCATTTGTCTTAAAAAAAATCTGATTTTTCTTCAATGCTTTATTAAATATGTAACAGTCAACTACCCATATCTTAAACCTTTTCGAGTAATTTTGCAACACTTTTTTTATTTTATTCTTTAAAATAACTTAATCGTTTTCTGAATTTTGCATAAATATAGCGTTCCTACCCTGCCGCCTTGAAGACCGGTATACAAAAACAACACAACAAAAATTTGTAAATCACATTATTTTTAGTTATAATGTCTATAGTAATTTTTGTGAAAAGGTATAAGATGAGTAAATGATTTGATATTCATTAAGGAGGATCCGATGGAGAAAACGATTAACAAGATATTTGAAATAGAAGAAAAGGCAAAGATAATCATTGAACGGGCTAACCAGGAAAAACTTCGGATGCACGACGAATTCGAAGAAACTCTCGCGAAAATGGAAAAGGAAATCAGCAATAAAAATGCGGCGAAGGTAAGCGAATTTAAGTCAGGGATTGAGAAAGAACTGGAGAATGAAAAAAAGCAATTAATAAAAAAGAGCGAAAAACAGCTTGCGGATATGGATGAACAATATCAGAAAAATCGTGAAGAACTCATTAACCGGATTTTTGACAGCATCCTCCGGTCTTAGCTTATCTGGTGGAAAGTGTGCCTGCGGTCCAAAGCTTGCAGGCCTGATGAAAGGCATGGAGGATTTATATGAACAGTATGCTCTCCTACAGCGGCATAAACACAAAAATAAGAGCTATGAGCTCTAAGCTGATCAGCCGGGAGGATTACCAAAAGATTGCAAATCTGGATACGATGGCAGATTTTATAGCTTTTTTAAAGAACCATCCCGGATATCGTGATATCTTCCGAAAATATGATGAACATTCCATGCATCGGTTTGATGCGGAACGCATCTTTATCTATGGATTTTACAGCGATTACACCAGGATATACCGGTTTGCCAACCAGGCACAGCGAAACGACCTGGAGCTGATCTTCCTTCGGCATGAGGTAACCATTCTTAAGAACTGTATCCATCATATATATAATGAAGAATTCACTCTGGATTTATCCTTATTCCAGGAATTTTTTGACCGGCATTCAAAGTTTAATATAACCGCCCTGGCCTCCTCCCGGAACATGGAGGAATTCATCCGGCAGCTTAAGGATACGGAGTTCTACCCATTATTTATGAAATTGCAGAATTCCTCGGTAACCAACCCCTTTGATTATGAGATGCAGCTGGATATCTACTATTTTAAAAGAATGTGGAAAATAAGAGGCAAGCTTGTAAGCGGTAATACATTGAAAGCAGTGACAAACCGGCTGGGAACAGAGATTGATATGCTTAATATCATGTGGATCTACCGTTCCAAGGTGATGTATGATATCAACTCGGCAGATCTTTTATCTTATATCATTCCGGTAACCTATAAACTGAGCCGGGAACAGCTGATGAAGCTCGTTAAGGCTGCCACCCTGGAGGAGTATACCGCAGTTTTAAAAACCACCCATTACAAAGATGTCCTCCCGTCCCTGGCAGACGGAACAATTGAACGTGCCTATCAAAGTATCCTGAATAAATTGTACAAGGAGAATAAGTCAAAATATCCGGCATCCATGAGCTCGGTGAATTATTATCTGTACCGGAAGGAGTCTGAAATTGCCCGTTTAATCACGGCCCTGGAAAGCATCCGGTATGGACTGGAACCGAAAGAGAAGCTGAAATATATATTATAGTATCGAACGGAGGTGTGAATTTTGATCGAAAAAATGAAGTTTTTAAGTATTACGGGTCCTAAGAGAGATTTTGACCGTGTCGTCAGAGTTTACTTAAGTAAATATAATATCCATCTTGAGAATGCCTTATCTGAATTAAGCTCCGTACATGACTTAAAACCATTCGTTGAGATAAATCCCTACAAGGATTTACTCAGCAAATCGGATGAGCTGATCAAAAAGCTGGATAAAAAGCAGGATAATCCTGCAGCCTACATGACCCCTGAAAAAGCTTCCGAGGTGATTTCCTCCGCTTTTACGATGCTGGAGGACCTGAATGCAAGGAAAAAGAATCTGAAGGAGCAGAAGACCCGTTACACGGATCTGATCCATCAGATCGAGCCCTTCCGTAACCTGGATTATGATATTCACAGGATCATGGAATTGAAATTTATCAATTTCCGCTTTGGAAAGATCTCTCATGAGCATTATAATAAGTTTTCAAGATATGTATATGAGAATCTGAATTCTGTTTTCTTTGAATGTGACAGTGACCGTGATTATGTATGGGGTATTTATTTCGTGCCTGCTTCATATTCCGTCAAGATCGATGCTATTTATGCGTCTCTGCATTTTGAACGGCTCTTCCTTCCGGATGAATACAAGGGAACACCGGAGGAAGCCTACCGGAGCTTCCTGTCCAGACGGAACGAGATCAATGTCCAATTGACGGAAGTCTCAAACCAGATTAAGGAACGCCTGAACCATATCGCCGGGGAATTGCTGGATGCCCATAACTCTCTCACCATCTACAATAAGAATTATGACGTCCGTAAGCTTGCTGCCTGCACGAAGGAAAAGGGTAAGGATGAGGTTTTCTATATCCTGTGCGGATGGATTTCCGAAAAGGATGTAAAGAGCTTTACAGCTGAGATTGAGAAAGATCCCGAGGTCTTCTGTATTCTGGAGGACGGCCAGGAAAGCCTTTCGACAAAACCGCCGACAAAGCTTAGAAACCCAAAGCTGTTCAAACCCTTTGAGATGTTCGTCAAGATGTATGGTTTCCCTGCTTACAATGAAATAGACCCCACTTCCTTTGTGGCAATTACTTATTCCCTGATTTTTGGTATTATGTTCGGCGATGCCGGCCAGGGCCTCTGCATCGCCTTGGGCGGATTTCTCCTATATAGGATAAAGAAAATGAACATTGCGGCGATTATCTCTCTTGCCGGAGTATTTTCTACCATATTCGGTTTCTTATATGGCAGCATCTTTGGCTTTGAGAATTGGCTGAAACCAATCTGGTTATCTCCGATGCATAATGTTATGACCGTACTGTTAACCTCTGTCGGATTTGGTGTGGCGCTGATTCTGATTGCTATGATAATCAATATTATCAACGGAATAAAGGAAAAGAAAACGGCCAAGGTACTGTTTGATACGAACGGTGTATCCGGCCTGGTCTTTTATGGCGCTGCAATCGCCAGTGTTTTGCTGGTGGCAACCGGGCATGAGCTTCCCGCAACGATCATAATGGTTATCTTCTTTGGAATACCGTTGCTGCTGATCTTCTTTCGCGAACCGCTGAGCCACCTGCTTGAGAAGAAAAAGCATATATTCCCCGAGCATAAGGGAATGTTTATCGTCGAGTCATTGTTTGAATTATTTGAGATATTACTCAGTTATATTACCAATACCATCTCCTTCCTTCGTGTCGGAGCCTTTGCGTTAAGTCATGCTGCCATGATGGGAGTTGTGATGCTGTTAGCCGGTGCCGAACAGGGCAATCCGAATATTCTGATATTAGTAATCGGAAATGCATTTGTTGCCGCTATGGAGGGCCTGATTGTCGGCATCCAGGTATTGAGGCTGGAGTATTATGAGATGTTCAGCCGTTTCTACAAAGGAACAGGTAAAGAATTTAAACCCTATAAAAATAATTAGTGACTGTTCAGTCACAGCGGTTCTTACGAATTGGTGCACACAAATCTCACATAAAATGTGAGATTTGGCGCTGAAATTCTCAGGTTTTGCTATGCAAAACACCTCGCGGTGTTGGCGACTGAATAGTTACAATAATAAACCAAATTAAGGAGGCTTTTCATCTATGAAAACGCAGATTGTTATCGTTATCGCATTATTACTAAGTATCGTTATCCCTTTCGGTTCCTTTCTGATCTCCAGAAAAAGATCCAGAGGCACCTTAAAGGCGGCTCTGGGCTGCAATGCCTTCTTCTTCTTTGCAACCTTAATCCTGGCGGATATCCTGTTGTTCTCCGGTAAGGTTTCTGCCGCTGAGGCCGGTGCTGCTGTCGCTGAAGCTGCCGGTGCCGCAGACGGCTGGAGATACATCGCCGCCGCATTGTCCACCGGTTTGTCCTGTATCGGCGGCGGTATCGCGGTAGCTTCCGCTGCTTCTGCCGCTCTGGGCGCTATGAGTGAGGACTCTTCCATTATGGGTAAGGCACTGATCTTTGTTGCTCTTGCAGAAGGAATTGCTCTGTACGGGCTGATTGTATCCTTTACAATTCTCGGTTAATCAGGAGGCAGGTTTATGCGCATGTTTTTGATCAGTGATAATGTAGACACATATACGGGCATGCGGCTGGCCGGAGTGGATGGTGTTGTCATCCACTCAAACAAGCATTTGAAGGAACAGCTGGATAAGGCGGTTGCCGATAAAACCATTGGTATTCTAATGATTACCGAAAAATTAAGCAGTCAGTATCCGGATATTATCGACGATATCAAGCTGAACCGTAGACTTCCCTTGATCGTTGAAATACCCGACCGCCATGGTACCGGCCGGAAGCCGGATTTCATCACATCCTATGTGAATGAAGCGATAGGTTTGAAATTGTAAGCTGCTTAAAAAGCGAATTTAAGCTGTCTGACGGCAAAATGCCTGAAAAACACAGGCATAAGGAGGTTATTATGACCCTGAACGAGAAATTAGATAATTTTTATACGTCGGTAATTGACAATGCCACAGCGCAAAGCATCGATATCATCGAAGAATATAGCAAGGCGCTGCAGAAAATTAAGGATGAGCGGTATGAGGCTGCCATTAAGAGATCCAGGAACAATTACCGGCTGGAAACCGAGAATATTATCCGTGAGAAAAACCGTAAGCTCTCCAACGAAGCCCTGGATATCCGGCGCAGAGTGCTGGAACGCACGGCCGAGATCACCGATCTGATTTATCAGGAGGTTGAAAAAAAGCTGAGGGTATTCATGAAGACTGATGCTTACCTGAATTATCTTGCGGGTAAGATCAGGGAAGCCATGGATTTTGCCCGTGGGGACGAGATTACTATTTATATCAATCCCTCCGACGAAGCCCTTATTCCTGTTCTGGAAGAAAGAACCGGCATTTCATTAAACTTAAGCAACCGTGATTTCTTCGGAGGAATCCGTGCGGTAATTCCTTCCAGGACAATACTGATCGATCATTCCTTCCTGACGAAGCTGTCCGAATCAAAAAGCACCTTTAAATTATAGGACTTTAACAGAAAGTGAGATTTCACCATGATGAATTTTACTGGTAATATATATGGAATTAATGGCCCTGTCGTATATGTAACAGGAAATCAGGGCTTTAAGATGGGTGAAATGGTTCTGGTCGGTCCCGATAAGCTGGTAGGTGAAGTCATCGGTCTGACCAAGGACAAAGCCACCGTCCAGGTGTATGAGGAGACCACCGGATTGCGTCCGGGAGATGAAGTGGCTTCCACCGGCGCTGCTATCTCCGTTACTCTTGCCCCGGGTATTATCGGCAATATATTCGATGGCATCGAACGGCCTCTGAAGGAGATCTCAAGGCAATCCGGCGCCTTTATATCCAGGGGTGTCAGTGTGGAGGCTCTGAACACAGAAAAGCTATGGGATGTTACGATCACCGTTAAGCCCGGTGATGCGATCTACGGCGGTACAATCATTGCCGAAGTCCCTGAAACTACTGCAATTATCCATAAATCCATGATTCCTCCGAGCATATGCGGAGTTGTTGTAAAGACTGCCCCGAACGGTAAGTATACCATCAAGGATCCCATCGTGACCATCCGGGATAAATCCGGTAAAGAGATGGAGCTGTCCTTAACCCAGCATTGGCCGATCCGGATACCCAGACCAGTGGGAAAGCGTTACACCTCCGACCGGCCCTTAATTACCGGCCAAAGAATTATCGATACCCTGTTCCCAATTGCGAAAGGCGGCACTGCCGCTATTCCCGGCGGCTTCGGGACGGGTAAAACCATGACGCAGCACCAGCTGGCAAAATGGTCGGATGCCGATATCATTGTATATATCGGCTGCGGTGAGCGCGGCAATGAGATGACGGAGGTTCTGGAGGATTTTGAAAAGCTCGTGGACCCGAAAACGGGGAATCCCCTCTTAGCCCGCACGACCCTGATTGCAAATACCTCCAATATGCCCGTAGCTGCCCGTGAGGCCAGTATATACACCGGCATTACCCTTGCAGAATATTACCGTGACATGGGCTACCATGTGGCTATCATGGCTGACTCCACTTCCCGCTGGGCCGAGGCTCTCAGGGAATTATCCGGACGTCTGGAGGAAATGCCTGCCGAGGAGGGCTTCCCCGCCTATCTGGCTTCCAGACTCTCCGCTTTCTATGAACGGGCCGGCTTTATGCAGAATTTAAACGGAACCGAAGGAAGCGTATCCATAATCGGAGCCGTTTCCCCCCAGGGCGGCGACTTCTCGGAGCCGGTTACCCAGAATACCAAGCGCTTTGTCCGCTGCTTCTGGGCCTTGGATAAATCCCTGGCCTATGCAAGACATTTCCCGGCAATCCATTGGCTGACCAGCTACAGTGAATACTTAAATGATCTCTCCCCCTGGTATATCGCCAATGTGGGTGAGGATTTTGTGGACTGCCGTAACCAGCTTCTTAATCTTCTGACGCAGGAGAGCCGGTTGAACGAGATCGTTAAGCTGATCGGCAGTGATGTGCTTCCCGACGACCAGAAGCTGGTATTGGAGATATCCAGGGTTATCCGGCTGGGCTTTGTCCAGCAGAATGCTTACCACCCTTCCGATACCTATGTACCGATGGAAAAGCAGCTTAAAATGATGCAGACCATTCTTTATCTGTATTCAAAAGCCAAACAGTTGATTGGTATGAATATGCCTATGTCTCTCCTCAGGGAAGAAGACATCTTCGAAAAGGTCATATCGATCAAATATGATGTTGCGAACGATGAATTAAAGAAATTCAATGATTATAAATTGATGATTGATTCCTTCTACAATCGTATCATGGATAAAAATGCGTAATTAGTATCAGGCTGCTTTACCGCAGCGGAAGGGAGTACCGAAATGTCGATTGAATATTTAGGCCTGAGCGAAATCAACGGCCCTCTAATTGCCCTTGAAGGTATCCGTGATGCCTCCTTTGATGAGATCGTAGAATTTACCGTCGAGGGAACGAAAAAGAAATTAGGCAGAATTGTAGAACTATATGAAGATAAAGCTGTGATCCAGGTATTCCAGGGCACGGAAGACATGTCCCTCTATAATACCCATACGAAGCTGACCGGTCACCCGATGGAGCTGGCACTGTCGGAGGATATTCTGGGCCGTGTATTCAACGGCATCGGGCAGCCGATTGACGGACTCGGCAATATTACTGCGGAATTTATGCGTGACGTCAACGGGCAGCCCCTTAATCCCTGCTCCAGGGAATACCCCAGAAACTACATTAAGACAGGTATTTCTGCGATTGACTGTCTGACCACCTTAATCCGCGGACAGAAGCTCCCGATCTTCTCCGGTAACGGTCTTCCTCATGACCAGCTGGCAGCCCAGATTGTACAGCAGGCTTCCCTGGCAGAGGATTCCCAGGAGGAATTCGCAGTTGTATTCGCAGCCATGGGTGTCAAGCATGATGTTGCCGATTTCTTCCGGCGTACCTTCGAGGAAAGCGGAGCAAGCTCCCATGTTGTCATGTATTTGAATTTGGCCAATGATCCCGTTGTGGAGCGGCTGATTACACCGAAGGTGGCCTTGACGGCTGCGGAATACCTGGCATTTGAGAAAGGAATGCATATCCTGGTCATCCTGACCGATATGACCTCCTTCGCCGAAGCGCTCCGGGAGGTATCCTCCTCCAAGGGTGAAATTCCCAGCCGAAAGGGATATCCCGGCTATCTGTACAGCGAATTGGCGACCCTGTATGAAAGAGCCGGTATCGTTCACGGCTGCAAGGGCTCTGTCACGCAGATTCCCATACTTACGATGCCCAATGATGATATCACCCATCCGATCCCTGATTTGACCGGATATATTACCGAGGGCCAGATTGTTCTTGACCGTACCCTGCATCAAAAGGTAGTATATCCCCCGATTAATATTCTCCCCTCCCTGTCCCGTCTGATGAAGGACGGTATCGGAAAAGGGTTTACCAGGGAGGATCATCAGGACCTGGCGAACCAGCTCTTCTCCTCCTATGCCCGTGTGGGTGAGGCCAGAGCCTTAGCCAGTGTTATCGGTGAGGACGAATTATCCCCGACGGATAAGAAATATCTTAAATTCGGTATAGCCATGGAACGGGAATTCATCTCCCAGGGCATGACCGAGGATCGTTCCATCCTTCAGACCCTGAATATGGGCTGGACCCTGCTTTCCATTCTCCCCAGGGAAGAACTGGACCGTGTAGACACAAAGATTCTGGATAAATTTTATAGGGCTGCGGATCAAGAAGTAAACAACATGGAACAGAGGTGATTCTATGAACCCGAATACCTTCCCCACCAAGGGAAACCTGATACTGGCGAAGAATTCCCTGGGTCTTGCAAAACAGGGCTTTGAGCTTATGGATAAGAAGCGCAACATCCTGATCCGGGAGCTGATGGAGCTGATCGATACCGCGAGGAATATCCAGTCCGAGATAGACAGCACCTTCTCAGCGGCGTATCTGGCCCTGCAGAAGGCAAATATCGAGATGGGCATACGAAATGTTGCGGTCTTAAGCAGTACGATTTCGGAGGAACAGTCCATCCGGATTAAACAGCGCAGTATTATGGGAACCGAAATACCTCTGGTAGAATTTGATGACACCCAGACCAAACCCACCTATTCCTTCTATCAGACGAAAATATCCCTGGATGAGGCCACAAAGCATTTTAATAAAGTGAAGGAGTTAACCATCCGGTTATCCATGATTGAAAACTCCGCTTATCGGCTGGCCACCAGCATAAAAAAGACTCAGAAACGGGCGAATGCACTGAAGAATATCACTATCCCGTATTATTCTTCCCTGACCTTATCCATACAGAATGCTCTGGAGGAGAAGGAACGGGAGGATTTCACCAGGCTGAAGGTTTTAAAGAGCTGGCGTAAATAAACTGGCGACCCAATCGTCATTGTAAATTTTACTAATCGAAATTATCGGATTGAACTGTATAAAATCATAGAAATCATCCATAATAATTATCAGATACGACGTAAGAACTTAACATCATGTGTAACTTGAATTTCAAGTTCCGTCGTATCTACTAAATTAAATAGAAAAGTTTGTGATTTCGTCTCAGAATTACAGACAGCAATGGGTTTAACAAAGATATGAGGTGATTGTATTGGACAACGAGGCTTTATGTTTTCAGACAGATAGGCAGGAATACTAACCCTTATGGGATAAGTTCCTGACAATCTCAGATCAGAGCTAAATACCGGCACTAAAACAGAATAATGAGACACCAGATGGCAGGAGCAGGAATATGAAAATATTTCTGCTTCTGTCATTTTTACCGGTATGAAAACGAGGCGATGCGTAATTACATAAAGAGCAAGAGACACCGGGCGCTTCTTGCTCTGTTGCCGTATAACCGCCTTATAATAGATTATTCTTTACTGCTGTCCGTATAACTGCCGAAACGGCTCCTTACCATATCATAGCCCGAAGGATTCTGGAAGATACGCAGTCCGAAAAATCCTGCCACCGACAGAATATGATCAAAGATATCTGCCTGCACTCTCTCGTAATTCTCCCAATTGGTATTCGTAGTAAATACATAGATTTCCATCGGAAGCCCATTTTCCCCGGGAGGAAGCTGTCTGACCATCTGTATCAGATCATGCTTAAGATCAGGGTGATTCCTAAGGTAATTATTGATATATGCCCGGAAGGTTCCGATGTTCGTCATATGACGGCCGTTTATCATCAATTCCGAATTCGTATTATTCTTTCTGTTATAGCTTAAAAGCTCCTCTTCCTTCTGGGTGACATAGTCCTTAAGATAGTCGATTTTTTTGAATTTATCCAGCATCTCTGGTGTACAGATGCTGATACTGTTGACATCAATATTGATGGAGCGTTTAATTCTTCTGCCCCCAGACTCCACCATTCCTCTCCAGTTTTTAAAGGAATCGGAAATCAATGCATAGGCCGGAATCGTAACTATGGTTTTGTCAAAATTCTGTACCTTCACGGTATTCAGCGTAATATCGATGACATCCCCATCCGCTCCGTATTTGGGCATCTCAATCCAATCCCCGATCCGAAGCATATCATTGGAGGTCAGTTGGATACCGGCGATGAACCCCAGGATGGAATCCTTGAAGACAAAGGAAAAGACAGCCGTCAGAGCTCCAATTCCGCTGAGCAGGATCAGCGGACTCTCTCCCATCAGATTGGCAATACCAATGATAATCAGGATAATATACCCGATAATCTTGATAACCTGAAGAAGACCCTTAATCGGCCTGACCTTAGCAATCGGCTTTAACCGGTAAACATCATTGACTGTATCCAATAACGCATTAAATACAAAAACTGCGGCAATCAGAATATAGGTAGTGGACAGTCTCTGAATTATCTCCTGTCCATTGTCAAAAACCGGAGCCGCAATATATACAATAATACCCGGTATGATATGGCTGCCTCTTTGGATCACCCTGTGCTCCAATAATATATCATCCCACACAAATTTATTGCTCTTTATAATTCGGGTCATGATCCGGAGAACGATTTTTTTCATGATCAGATTCATCAGGAAGCATATCACAACAATAATCAGAATAACGATACCATAGGATAGATATCCTGCGAAGCTCTCCTTTACCCCTTTATCGATCAGCATTTGCTCAAAATAATCCATTCCTCCGTTAAACTCCTCCACCAATGTATTTCACCGCTTATATTATTTTCTTCCATTTTACTACCCCATTCAGGCCATGTCAAATCTCCAGGCTTCCGAACCATAAAAAAATACCTCCGGTACGAATTTTTTATCATATTCTAATGATTCGGGTATAGCATCATGGTATAATTTACTTAATACTTTGCCATGTTAATATGGAAAGTATTCCATGTTATATAATCTTAAAGAACCGGATACAAAGGGAAACAAACGATCAGAAAGAGGTGTAATTATGTGGTTTGCAAAATCACAGGATGAAATCTGTAAAGATTTACATGTTAATCCGGCCGAGGGATTATCAAGGGATGAGGCCCAGAAAAGGCTGGAGCAGTATGGAATGAATAAATTGAAGGGGAAGCCCAAGAAGAGTATCCTGTCCCTATTTTTCTCCCAGCTTAAGGATATGCTGATCTATGTACTGCTCGGTGCCGCAGCAATAACCGTAGTGATCGGTGAGTATGCCGATGCAATCATCATCCTGCTGGTGGTTATCCTGAATGCAGTCATCGGCGTCGTTCAGGAATTCAAGGCGGAAAAAGCCGTGGAAGCGCTCCAGAAAATGACAACTCCGAGATCTCTGGTACGCCGCTCCGGAGAAATCATTGAAATCAATTCCGAGGAGGTCGTCCCTGGAGATATCGTAGTCCTGGATGCCGGCCGGTATGTTCCGGCTGACCTTAGGCTAATCGAAAGCGCTAACCTGCAAATCGAAGAATCCGCTCTGACCGGTGAATCCGTTCCCAGCTCCAAGAATGCCTCTGCCCTGCTGTCAGATCCTAAAACACCGATCGGTGATAAGGTAAATATGGCCTTTATGTCCACCCTTGCCACCTATGGCCGCGGGGAAGGTGTTGTTGTGGCAACTGCCATGGACACAGAAATCGGTAAAATCGCCAAAATTCTTGAAGAGGAAAATGATGAAATGACTCCGCTTCAAAAGAGACTGGATGAGCTGGGAAAAATCCTCGGCTATCTTGCGATCGGCATCTGTGTATTGATATTCGTCATCGCCCTGGTTCAAAAAAGAGATCTGATGGAGATGTTCCTTACCGCCATCAGTCTGGCTGTGGCAGCCATTCCGGAAGGTCTGGCCGCTATCGTTGCAATCGTTCTTGCTCTTGGGGTGACCCGGATGTCCAAAATCAATGCCATCGTGAAGAAGCTGCCCGCCGTTGAGACTTTAGGTTCCGTCAATATCATCTGTTCGGATAAGACCGGTACCTTAACCCAGAACAAAATGACCGTGGTAAAATACTATACCAGAGGAAGCCGAATCAATGTGGAACAGGCCGCAACAAATCTGACTGCATCCGCAGATGCAGGAGATCTGGTCAAGTCCCTGGTGCTCTGTTCGGATGCCACCTATGAAAATGACCAGGGCACCGGTGATCCCACCGAGGTAGCTTTGATTATTCTGGGCAATAAATATAACCTGACAAAGAACTCCTTAAACCAGCAGCACAAAAGGATATCGGAGTTCCCCTTTGACTCTGACCGTAAGCTGATGTCCACTTTAAATGAGGAAGGCGGTGCATACCGTGTCCACACCAAAGGCGCCATCGACAATCTGCTTAAG
>JAFAFU010000011.1 GCA_023423335.1 Bacillota bacterium
TCATGACACCGATGGCATATCATAATAAATATATTTTAGCCGCATGAAAGAATACCGCCAGTCTATAAACAACTGGCGGTAGAAATAATTTTAATTATTCAATGTCCCACTTGACGGTAGCACACCAGATCATATTAACACCCATTGATGGGTGTTAATATGATATTTATTATTTTTATCATCTGTAAAACATCTCCTATTTGTATGTTACAGCAATATAGTAATGTAGGGATTCTAGCATATTTTTCTTCTCTATCATATTTGATGCTTTCTATTCTATAGGTCTGTAGCATATGATCTTCATCCTCAATTTGTATATACCGGGGCCTAATGATAAGACATATATCAATGATAATAAACTGTGGAATAATATATCACCAGTTATCATGAATTGCAATAGTTACCAAATAGTTACCATGACACAAAAAAGCACTCTTTTCAGAGTGCTTTTACTTTGTTCATAATCTCTCAAATCCTTGATTCATCCGGCTTTCCTTAACAGCTCCCCATGGGACTCGAACCCACGACCTACGCATTACGAATGCGTTGCTCTACCAACTGAGCTAGGGAAGCATATGGTGATCAGCTAAAATAAGCTACTCACCTATTCTATTATAAACCCTGCGAAATTTCAAGGATAATTTCATATATTTTTCGGATTGCTTTATCAGTCAGCTTAATTGATCTGAGTAAGTGAGAAAATGGTTGATTCAATCGAATTACTATGACTTTAAGCAGAAAAAACACCGGGTATTGATAATCAAATCCATACCCGGATGCTTGTAATACAATGCAGTAAGATCTAACGTTTCTCACCCATAAAGCAAAGACCAATGGCTCCCGGACCGGAATGGGAACCGATGCTGGGGCTGACATAATTGATGAGGATCTTTTTGTTCGGAAGCTTGTCCCGGATCAGGTCAGCGAGGAAGTTCGCATCCTCCAGGGAATCACCGTGGGCGATACAGATTGGGTCATCGGTATCCTTATATTTCCCAATGCTCTCCAGCAAATCATTACAGATTGTAATCAAGGATTTCTTCCTGCCGCGGGCGGTAGTAAGCGGAACCAGCTGCCCCTCTGTGTTCAGGTAAAGGATGGGTTTTACATTAATCATCGAACCGATAAATGCGGTGGTCCTGGATATTCGGCCGCCACGGTATAGATGGTTCAGATCATCCACGGTGAAGCGTACGCAAAATTCCATCTTATGCTCTTCCAACCAGGCAGCAATTTCATCGATGGATTTACCCTCTTCCTTCATTTGAACCGCTTTCATGACAAATAAACCTTCTCCCATGGAAGCGTT
The DNA here is from genome assembly GCA_023423335.1 of Bacillota bacterium. Classification (GTDB taxonomy): domain Bacteria; phylum Bacillota; class Clostridia; order Lachnospirales; family Lachnospiraceae; genus Mobilitalea. Next base: position 1,310 of record JAFAFU010000011.1, read on the forward strand.
TAAGGTATCGAGGACAATGATTTTAGCGTCCGGATTCTCTTCACAGATTTCTCTGGCACCGGCCATTACATTGTTGCAGCCACCGCTAAGAGCGGAAGTGAAGCTGATATGTAGGATATCCAGGCCGAGATCAATATAATTTTGGAAAGTACGGTGAATTACTTCCGGGTTACTCGCCATGGTGGTCGGCATCAATCCGCCGCGCATCTTGTCATAAAACTCTTTCGGGGTCAGATTGATTTCGTCTCCATAGGTAACACCCTCCAGGTCGTAATAATGAGGTATAATTCCAATCTTTTTCTCTTTGATATAATCGTCAAGCAGGTCGGAATTAGAATCAGCTGTTATAACAAAATCCTTCATGGTTGTGCCCTCCTAAATAATGGTTTCCAAGTATTATTTTACTCGACGGAGGACAGTTTGGCAACCAAATTTTAGTTTCTATTCATTTTCTGTTTATAAAAAGTTTATAATTGGCTGCCGGGCTATTTCAAAACACGATTATTATGGAAGGATATCTGTACTGACGGATTCCTTCTTAACAATCGTGTTTTGAAATAGGTCTATAAACTTAATGCTTCAGCCGTTTTTCGAAGTAAGCCAGCAGTTTATATAATCCTGTGGCAACGATACATAGAATTACGATACTCATGATTACCCAGTTCAGCTTAAATACCTGACTGCCATAGATAATCAGATAACCCAGCCCGGCTTTGGCAGCCAGGAATTCACCGATGATGACACCAACCAGGGAAAGGCCGATATTGACCTTCATCAGGCTGATAATGGAGGGTATATTAGAGGGGAGGACGACCTTGAACAGGACATCCTTTTTATTGCCGCCCAGTGTATGAATTAATTTGACCTTATCTTCTTCAACGGACTGGAAATCGGAGTATAAGGTTATGATAGATCCAAATATTGCGACGGATACGGCTGCCACGATGATGGTTTTCATATTGTTGCCCAGCCATACGATAAATACGGGGGCGAGGGCCGACTTGGGCAAGCTGTTCAGCACGATGAGATATGGCTCCAATATCTTTGAGATACTCTCGTTCCACCATAGAATTACGGCAACCAGCAGCCCCAGGGCATTCACCAGGAAGAAGCTGATCAAGGTCTCCAGTAAAGTGATACCCACATGATAGAAGAGCATACCGTTGGAGGACATTTCTATCATGGTCTTCATCACTCTGGAGGGACTGGAGAATATAAATGCATCTACGATATCAAAAATCGTAGCGATCTCCCAGAGAGCGATAAAACTGATTAATATTATAAACTGGATGATACGTATCTTACGTTTCAGAAAAAGATGTTTTCTGATATATGCGTGTTGAGCAGCCGAAATGTTTAAGTCTTTACCATTGACTTCACTGTGCTTACTGCTCATGATCAGTTAACTCCTTCCATATCAGATTAAAATAATCCTTGAATTCAGGAGCACTTCTGGCTGCTAGGGGCGTCCTGTTCGGTATGGTCAATTTGATGTCGATGATACTCTTCACTGTTCCGGGGCGGGAGGAAAGAACAATGACCCTGTCTGCCATGCTGATTGCCTCAGAGATATCATGAGTAATCAGAATCGCGGTCTTTTTTTCCTTGCGGATGATACTCCAGATATCATCTGCTACTTCAAGTCTTGTCTGATAATCCAAGGCAGAGAAGGGTTCATCCAGCAGAAGAATATCAGGCTCAAGAAGAAGAGTCCGGATCAGAGCCGCCCGCTGACGCATACCTCCGGATAGTTCCGAGGGGTAGGAGTTCTTAAAGGTGATCAGGCCGTAGGTGTTCAGCAGATCATTAATTTGGACATAACTATTTTCCGCCAGTTTATGCTGGATCTCCATGCCCAGGGTAACATTCTTTAAAGTATTGCGCCAATCCAGGAGATGATCCTTTTGGAGCATGTAGCCTATGTTTTTCCCGGAGGATTTGATATCCTTTTCATTAATATATATTGAACCGCTGCTTGGGGAGAGTAAGCCTGCAATCAGAGATAATAAAGTGGATTTACCACAGCCGCTGGGACCGACGATACCCACGAATTCGCCATCCATAACATTAAAAGAAACATCGAATAATGCCGGTGTTTCTCCTTCAAGGCTATGATAGGAATAACTAATATGATCTATTTTCAGTAGTTTGCTCATATCGTTCCTCCTTTTTTGCTTATACAGTATTATATGAAAGCGTAAAAGAGACGTTACAGGGAGGATTGTATCGTGACTTATGGGAAACGCAGGAAAAATATCACCAGGAGGCTGATTATATAGAAAAAAGTAATAGAAAAACATGTCATAATTGGTTGACAAATGCTACTATTCCTGCTAGTTTATAGGATATACTATAGCAAGCATCTATGACGCAACTTAATATGATACATCGTTTATTTTGAATAGACGTAGGGTAAAGGAGAGGTCTTTATGGATATACATAAGCTCGCGGGAGGTTTTAAAAAGTCTCAAAAACCTGACGGTAAATTAAAGCAACAAGGGATAGCGAAGGCGCTGCAAAAAACAATAGGCCGGGTGCAAGGATCTGGAATTCGCACAAGACTATATGCAGCCTTAGCTATCCCATTATTATTTATGGCGGTATTTGGTTTGGCAGCCTATCGGTGGACCTCGGATGCCATTATAACGAATTATGAAATCAGTACCACGGAGACCTTAAGTGCAACCAGGGATTATATATCCATGGGGATCGAAGCGGTTTCACAGGATGCTTATGAGATCATTAACAGTGATGTTGTAAAGCAGTATTATAATAAAGCGGATCAGCTTGGACCGGAGGAAAGCTCCGCCCTGTTCCTGGAGATTGCGGATCAGTTGACAACGGTGAAAGCAGCGAGCGATTATATCTATAACATCCACATTTTTGGCAGTAAGGGCAGTGGTATTTCAACTGCGGGAGAGCTTCCAGAGAACTTTTATGAGAGTTTTCTTGCCACTGAAGAAGGGCGGAAGATATCCGGTTCACCGGAGCGTTTCCTATGGACTGGCAGGCATGATTTTCTGGATGAGACTCTGGGCAATGGGAGAACGGCGTATTCTTTATCCATAATCAGAAAATTATCTGAAAACAACGGATTTATCGTAATCGATATTCCGGAAGGTATAATAACAAAATCTATTTCAAAGCTGCAGTTAGGGGAAGCTTATATCACCGGGTTTGTAGCACCGGATGGAAAGGAAACCTTAATCAATACGGATGAAACTAATGTATTCACTCAACTGGAAGCTTACAGCGATATGACAGTAAACAGGGAACAAGCCGGGTTTTCCATCCAGAAGTATAAGGGAGAGAGCTATGTGTTCCTATATAGTAAAGCCAGCGGCACGGGGGCAGCCCTATGCATGCTCGTTCCTGAGGATACAATCCTGGAAAAAGCGGATGCGATAAAGGTGCTAATTATAGTTTTTGTCCTTCTTGCCTGTATCCTGGCGGCGGTTCTGGGCGGGATCATTTCCGGAGGAATTGCAAAAGAAATAACGAAGATTACGAAGGTGATTGGTAAGGCCTCCAAGGGTGATCTGACGATCGAATTCAATACGAAGCGGAAGGATGAATTCCGGATTCTGTCAGCCGGTCTGACCGAGATGGTAAGCGGGATGAGAAATCTGATTGAGAAGGTATCTCAGGTAGGTATGAAAGTAAGTAATTCTGCCAATGAGCTTTCTCTTACCTCCTCTGCAATCCTAAGCTCAACACAAAACATATCACAGGCGATCGAAGAAATCGGAGGGGGAATAATACAGCAAGCCTCAGATTCCGAGCAGTGCTCCAATTTGATGTCGGATTTATCGGATAAAATAAACCATGTTTATCATAATTCCTATGAAATCGAACAGATTGCCCGGAGCACGAAGGCAATCATCGGAGATGGAATAGTTACCGTGAATGAACTCAGTGATAAATCAGGTGCCACCACAGAAATCACCCATCTGGTAATCCGTGAGATAGAAGAGCTGGAGCAGCAGTCACGCAGCATTGAGAAGGTAATTGGTGTAATTAATGACATTGCGGCCCAGACCAATCTGCTCTCCTTAAATGCATCCATTGAAGCTGCCAGAGCAGGCGAAGCGGGAAGGGGCTTTTCCGTAGTGGCGGAAGAGGTCCGAAAGCTGGCGGATCAATCTGTAGCAGCCGCTAATCAAATCAAGGACATCATCCGGGAGATTCAAATAAAGACAGAAAATACCGTGATCTCGGCGAAACAGGCGAGAGGCATTGTTGAATCACAGACGGAAGCCCTCCTTGGAACAGTTAAGGCTTTTGAGAATATCAATGTTCATGTCGGCAGTCTGGTAAATAATCTGGATCATATCAGCGAGGGGGTAAATGGTATCGAATCAGCCAAGGATGAAACCATGGATGCAATACGGAGTATATCAGCCGTGTCACAGCAGACCGCTTCCGCCTCCGAGGAGGTCAGTGCAACAGCGATCAGGCAGACCGGCTCGGTGGAACACCTAAGCAAAGAAGCGGCAGAGCTGGCTGAGGAAGCAGCCAAACTGGAGAATGCAATACAACAATTTATCATAGCATAACAGATTGACTTTAAGTACATTCCATACTATAATTATTCTATCATCGGATGAAGGATTTGGGAGAGACTGCAGGACAGGATTGCCGTATGCAGCGCCGAAGGGGAATGCGAAAACTCTCAGGCAAAAGGACCAGATCTGGACGATTCTCTGGAAAGCGATATGGCACCGACGAAGCAATTTCCCGTTACTTAAGGGAAGGAATCTTTCAGGTAAACCAACAGAGGCGTATTGATTAATTCAATACGTCTTTTTTAGTGCGGATCAATCGCGCTAACATGATACATAATTATAATATAGGAGGATGTGAAGCCATGGAGAAAAAAACACCTCTCTACGAGCGCCATGTGAAAGCAGGAGGAAAAATTGTTCCATTTGCCGGATATCTTCTGCCGGTCCAGTATGAAACAGGGGTGATAACGGAGCACATGGCAGTTCGAAAGGCTGCGGGACTGTTCGATGTCTCCCACATGGGTGAGGTAACACTTACCGGGAAGGATGCCCTGGAGAATGTTCAACGGCTGGTTACCAATGACTGTGGACGTATGACGGATGGACAGGTAAAGTACAGTCCGATGTGCAATGAGGAAGGCGGGGTTGTGGATGATCTGCTGGTGTACCGGAAGGCGGAGGATTCTTACTTGATTGTCATCAATGCGGCGAACCGGGATAAGGATGTGGAATGGATGCGTAATCATATCATCGGAGACGTCAGGCTCCGGGACATTTCCGATGAAGTGGCGCTGCTGGCATTGCAGGGGCCGAAAGCCGGGGGTATTCTGACTAAATTAGCGAAGAAAGAACTGCTCCCGGTAAAATATTACAGCTTTACAGAGCATGTGCCGGTAGCAGGAATAGGCTGCCTGATATCAAAAACAGGATATACCGGGGAAGACGGCTACGAGCTGTACTGCGGCAAGGAAGAGGCGGACCCGTTATGGGATGCGTTATTGACCGCCGGACGGGAGGAAGGATTAATTCCCTGCGGTCTGGGTGCCAGAGATACCTTAAGACTGGAAGCTGCAATGCCGCTTTATGGGCATGAGATGGATGATAGGATTTCTCCGTTGGAAACCGGACTGGGTTTTGCGGTAAAGCTTGAGAAGGAGAACTTTATCGGAAAATCGGCCATCCTGTCAAAGGGTACTCCGACAAGAACCAGGATTGGTATGAATATTACCGGCCGTGGGATTGCCAGGGAGAATTGTCCGGTTTATTATGGTGATATCCGGATTGGCAGTACTACTTCGGGAACCCACTGTCCGTACCTTGGACGGCCGATAGCCATGGGCATCATTGACGCCGCTTATAGTGAGGCAGGTACTGTGCTCGAAGTGGAGGTAAGGGGCAGGAGGATTGCGGCAGAGGTTACGGCGCTGCCCTTCTATAAAAGAGAAAAGTAGAAAAGTATCATAAATTCTGTTCCGAAAGATATAATAAGAAGCAGGTTTATAATATGTATGCCGCATTGCGGCAAAGGGAGGCTAGGTTGAAAAGAAGTGCATTTTTCAACCGGCAAAAAGCACTTACGTGCTTTTCGCTTAGGTTTTGTATGCCGCATTGCGGCAGAGGGAGGTTATTATGAAGGAATATTTATATGCGAAGTCCCATGAATGGGTACAATTTATTGATGAAACAACGGCCAGGGTAGGAATTTCCGATTATGCGCAGAGGGAGCTGGGAGACCTGGTATTTATCAGCCTGCCGGAAGCCGGGGATGGAGTAGCCATGGGGGAAACCTTTGCCGATGTGGAATCCGTGAAGGCGGTATCAGGGGTATACAGCCCGGTCAGCGGCAATATCAGGGCGATTAATGAGGACCTTCTGGACCAACCGGAATATGTCAATTCCAATGCGATGGAGGCCTGGTTTATCGAAGTGGAAGATATTAATGACAAGGCCGAATTAATGACCGGGGAGGAGTACCGGAGGTTTCTGCAGGAATTGGGCTAAAGACCGAATCAGGACAATGATGAATGATATGTTTGGATGTGGCAGGGAAATCGTTAATAATAGGAGGCTTATCATATGGGTACCTATGTTCCGAATACGATAAAGGAGCAACAGGAAATGCTGTCCGCCATCGGTGTACAGACCATGGCGGACTTGTTCCGGGCAATTCCGGAGGAGGTGAGGCTTGACCGACCCCTTGATATTCCGGAGGGATTGTCCGAGATGGAGGTCCGAAGAAGAATGACAGGAATTGCCGGTAAGAATCAGGTGTTCCAGTCTATCTTTCGCGGGTATGGTGCTTATAATCATTACATACCCTCAATAGTGAAACAAGTAACCTCCAAGGAGGAATTTGTAACGGCCTATACTCCTTATCAGGCGGAAATCAGTCAGGGAGTTCTTCAGTCCATTTTCGAATACCAGACGATGATTTGTGAGCTGACCGGGATGGAGGTATCCAATGCCTCTGTCTATGATGGAGCTACTGCGGCTGCGGAAGCGGTCATCATGAGTTTGGAGAGGCAGAGAAGAAAAGCGGTGATATCGGAAACGGTTCATCCGCAGACTCTGGAAACCATACGAACCTATCTTGCAGGCACGGCTGCGGAGATTCTCACAGCTCCTGCAAAAGAGGGAAGGACGGACTTGGAAGTCCTGGAGAAAATGCTTGATGGAGAAACAGCCTGTGTGCTGATCCAACAGCCAAATTGCTATGGACTGCTGGAGGATGGCGATGCCATTGGTCAGATGCTGTCTGACCGGGACATCCGTTATATTATGAGCTGTAACCCAATTTCCTTGGGCACCCTGAAGACTCCCGGGGAATACGGGGCAGATATTGCTGTGGGAGAGGGACAATCTTTAGGAATCCCTCTTTCCTTCGGAGGGCCTTACCTGGGCTATATGGCAGCGACTGCAAAGCATATGAGGAAGCTGCCGGGAAGAATTGTCGGAGAGACGAGGGACAGCAGGGGAGAGAGGGCGTTTGTTCTCACGCTTCAAGCCAGAGAACAGCATATCCGGAGGGAAAAGGCCTCCAGTAACATCTGCTCCAACCAGGCACTCTGTGCAATGACGGCTGCGGTATACCTAAGTGCCATGGGAAGGAAGGGGTTGAGGCAGGCGGCAGAAGCCTCCATGTCAAAGGCACATTACCTGGCGGAGCGCTTATGTGAAATAGAAGGCTTCCGGCTGGTATATCCGGGTGAATTCTTCCATGAATTTGTAACCACAGTACCCGGAGATGCGGATAAATTACTTTCCATCCTGCGGCAGCATGGAATTCTGGGAGGATATCCGATGAAGGACGCCGGCGGAAAAGAAGATCGGATGTTATGGTGTACAACCGAAGTCAATACCAGAGAAGAGATGGATGAACTGATTGATCTCCTGAAGGAGGTGGGAACCCTATGAAGCTGATATTTGAAGAAGGCAAGGAAGGACGGGGCTGTGATCTCCTTCCGGTGTGCGATGTTCCGGTTACGGCAGTAAACGAGAATTATATGAGAAAGCTTAAGCTCCGGCTGCCACAGGTCTCGGAGACGGAGATCAGCAGGCATTATACCGGCCTCATGAAGAGAACCTTCGGCATTAATGACGGGTTCTATCCCCTCGGCTCCTGTACAATGAAATATAATCCCAAGATTAATGAGGAGATGGCAAAGCTTCCTGGCTTTACAAAAATCCATCCTCTGCAGTCGGCGGACACGGTGCAGGGATGTCTGCAGGTTATGAAGCAGGCCGGTGATTATCTGTGTGAACTAACCGGGATGGATCATTTTGATTTCCAGCCTGCCGCAGGCTCCCATGGGGAGCTTGCGGGAATGAAGCTGATCCGGGCATACCATCAGGAGCGGAAGGATACCCGGAGGGATAAAATCATCGTTCCGGATTCTGCCCATGGGACGAATCCGGCCAGCGCGGCGATGGCTGGTTTTACCGTTATTAACGTAACCTCTACCAGGGAAGGCTATGTGGATATAGAAGAATTGAAAAGGGTGGCCGGTGAGGATACCGCAGGCTTTATGCTTACGAATCCCAATACGGTCGGCTTGTTTGACAGAAATATTTTAGAGATTACGAGAATCATCCATGACGCAGGCGGACTTAATTATTATGACGGAGCCAATCTGAATGCGGTTATGGGCGTTGCGAGACCCGGTGATATGGGGTTTGATGTGGTGCATATCAACCTTCATAAGACCTTCTCCACACCCCATGGCGGCGGAGGTCCCGGAAGCGGTCCCATCGGCTGTAAGGAGCTTTTGGCAAAATACCTGCCTTCTCCGAAGGTGGCTGAGCAGGATGGACATTATATCCTGGAGGAGAAAGACCCGGCAAGTATCGGCAGGATGAAATCCTTCTATGGTAATTTCCTGGTTGTGGTAAGGGCAATGACCTATATCCTGACTCTTGGAGGCAACGGCCTGAAGGCTGCATCGGAGAATGCGGTATTAAATGCCAATTACATGCTGCAGCAGCTGAAAGGAACCTTCCGGATACCGTTTCCGGAAAACTGCATGCACGAATTTGTTCTTTCTTTGGAGGAATTTAAGAGGGAGAATGGGGTATCGGCGCTGGATTTTGCTAAGGCACTGCTGGATTGCGGAATGCATCCGCCGACAATGTATTTTCCGCTGATTGTTCATGAAGCCCTGATGGTGGAGCCTACGGAGACAGAGACCAGAGAGACTTTGGATGGGGCGGCCGCGATCTATAAGAAGCTTTATGCGGAGGCAGCCGTGGATCCGGAGCGGATGCACCATAGTCCCGCCACAACAGTGGTCGGCCGCCCGGATGAGGTGGGCGCCGCGAGAAACCCGATATTAAGATACCGGTTTGAGGAGGGATGACTTGATTAATCAGATCTGTTATATCGTTACAGAGGAAACCGATCCCTTTAAAAATCTGGCCTTGGAGGAATACCTCTTCCAACGGATGAAGAAGGGGGAGTGTATCCTGTTCCTGTGGCAGAATGAGAAAACCGTAGTGATCGGCAGAAACCAGAATCCCTGGAAGGAATGCAGGGTTCAGGAGCTGGAGTCGGCTGGCGGAAAGCTGGTCCGCAGGCTATCCGGCGGAGGGGCTGTATTCCATGACCTGGGAAATTTAAACTTTACGTTTCTGGTGCAGAAAGAAGACTATAATATCGGGAAGCAGCTGGAGGTCATTGTGAGGGCAGTGAACCGGCTCGGAATTCCCGCTATGAAATCCGGGAGGAACGATATTACCGCAGAGGACAGGAAGTTCTCCGGCAATGCTTTCTATTCGGAGGGAAACCAGAGCTATCACCATGGAACGATCCTGGTACAGGTGGATATGAAGAAGCTGTCCCGGTACCTGAATGTATCCAGGGAGAAGCTGGTTTCAAAGGGTGTGGAGTCCGTCCGTTCCAGAGTGGTCAATCTTACCGAATATGTTCCGGAGCTTACCATCCGCAGGATGGAAGAAGAACTGATCCATGCCTTTGGGGAGGTATACGGCTTAACCCCGGAGTTGATGGAACAGGAAAGTATCGATCAAAAGGAGCTTAACAGGCTGGAAGATAAATTCTCCTCTTGGGAATGGAACTTTGGAAGAAGGATAGAATTCAGTGATACCATAGGAAAGCGTTTTTCCTGGGGAGATATTGAGCTCCAGATGGTCGTGGAAGGCGGAACTATCCGGCAATGTGCCGTATTCTCTGATTCCCTTGAAACCGGACTGTTTGAGAGGATTGAAGAGAAGCTTACCAGCTGCATATTCAAAGCGTACCGGATGGGCGAAGCCTTAAAGGAGCTGCCGGTTCGTGATGAGAATCAAGATATTCTCCAGGATGTGATATCTCTGATTCATGAGAGTGATATATAGCTGACAGCCCGCCGGTATAATAAAACAGGAAGAGGAAGCTCGGAACGGAACGTATTATACTGACTTCATAGGAGGATTGAGTATGAAGGAACGCTATGATTTAATTGTTATCGGCTCCGGACCCGGAGGGTACGTGGCAGCCATCAGGGCGGCAAGGCTGGGTCTGAAAACTGCTCTGATGGAAAGCAGGGAGATCGGTGGAACCTGTTTAAACAGGGGTTGTATTCCGACAAAGACCCTGCTGCACAGCTCCCGCCTCTATCAGGAGGCCAGGCATTTCGAAGAGGCAGGGATTAATTGCAACGGCTTAAGCTTTGATTATGGTAAGATTATGGAACGTAAGGATGCGGTAGTGGATAAGATCCGGAAGGGGATTAACGGACTGCTGTCAGCGAACGGGGTAACGGTGCTATATGGCAAAGCTGCTATCCCGGGGGAGATGGCGGCAGCGACGGCAGCGCACCGGATAGTACTGACGCTTCCCGATGGGGGAACAATACCATATGGTGCAGACCGAATTCTGATTGCAACCGGAGCCAAGCCGGTTCTGCCCCGGATCGAGGGAGTCGGTCTGCCGGAGGTTATCACCAGCGACGAGCTTTTGTCCCGGGATGGGAAGCTGTACAGGAGGCTTCTGATCATCGGCGGAGGTGTGATCGGTATAGAATTTGCAACTATTTATCGGGATTTAGGCTGTGAGGTAGAAATCCTTGAAGCGATGGACCGAATCCTGCCGAATACAGATAAGGAAATCTCTCAGAGTGTGGCCATGAGCCTTAAGAAAAAGGGAATTCAGATCCATACGAAAGTAAAGGTAATAAGAATAAGGCAGGGGGACAATGGGGAGCTGTTTTGCGACTATGAGGAGGGAAAGCGAAGCAATACAGATGCGGACCTTCCTGATATGACAGGGATTAGAAAGACAGCCGCCGCCGAGGGAGTTCTTCTGTCCGTAGGACGGCGGGCAAATACGGAAGGACTGTTCGGAGAGAACTTTGCACCGGAGATGGAGGGGGCCTGTATCAGGGTGGATGAGAACTTTGAGACCAGTATTCCGGGAATCTATGCCATTGGTGATGCCATCAAGGGGAAACAGCTTGCCCATGAGGCTTCGGCTCAGGGGATAGCGGCGGTAGAAAGAATGTGCGGCAGGGAGCCTTCCGTTAACCTGGAAGTAATTCCTTCCTGCATCTACACCTCTCCGGAGGTTGCCGCAGTCGGTATGGGGGAAGCAGAAGCGGCGGAGCAGGGATATACGGTGAAGACCGGAAAATATCCGATGCTCGGAAACAGCAAAACGATATTATCCCAGGGGGAGAGGGGTTTTATTAAGGTGATCTGCGACGCGGAATCGGATCGACTCTTAGGCGCGGTATTGTTATGTGACAGAGCGACGGATATGGTAAGCGAATTTGCTTCCGCGATAGCATGCCGTCTTACGGTAAAGGAGCTGGCGGCTGTTATCCGGCCCCATCCTACTTACAGCGAAGCAATCACAGAAGCATTAGAGGATGTGGAGAATATGGCCATCCACCTAATGCCGTCAAAAAGATAGCAGCATAGCCGCTTCATTTTGACTTTATTAAATTCATATGGTAAAATGAAAACAATTTCCATATAAACCCGAATAAAACCGCATTCTCTAATCGTATTATCGCTATGTATGGGGTTATGATAAAGATCTGCGGAAAGGCGAGGCGGCTATGAACAGGAAGGCAGGAATACCTCATAACACATTGGGCAGGCAAAAAGCGGTACGCTTTATTGCTCTGGTTCTTTGTACCCTATTCATTGCCGCCTCGCTGTTTTCTGCGGCGTACATATTAACCCATGCAGACCATGTGCATGATTTTGATGCACCGGATGGCGGCTGTGCTGTCTGTGAACATATGCAGGCCGCAGCGGATCTGCTCAAAAATCTTACGATGATTGCAGCAACAGCAGCCGTTGCTGCAGGTATTTTCTTTGCATCCCTTTCTTTCTTGAAGTCCGGCCATCTTTGGCTTTGTTCGGACACTCCCGTTGACCGTAAGGTAAGAATGAATAATTGAAGAACCTCCTCCGGGGATTACCATGCTCGTATAAGGGCTTATGCTGCCCTTTTTTGCGATAACCTGGTGATACCTTATATTTATATGCCCAAAAGTAAATTACGGAGGTATGAATCCTATGAAAAAGATGATTTCATTTTTGATTGCTGCGGCAATGGTTGCCGTTTTGCTGTCCGGCTGCGGCAAAGCGGAGGAGCCGTCAAGCAGCAGCGCAGCAGGTAAGGATGGGGCTGCCGATAAAGTCAGCATTGTTTCCACAATTTTCACCCCATATGATTTTGCCCGTCAGATTGCCGGAGATAAAGCGGAAGTGACCATGCTTCTTCCCCCGGCTTCCGAAAGCCATTCTTATGAACCGACACCCCAGGACGTGATTAAAATCCAAAATTGCGATATGTTCCTCTATGTAGGCGGCGAATCCGATGTGTGGGTGAATGAAGTTCTTGAGTCGATGGATACAAGCAATATGACGATTGTGACCCTTATGGATTGTGTAGAGGTTGTCGAGGAAGAAATTGTTGAAGGTATGGAAGACGATGAACATGAGCATGAGGAGGAAGAGCATGCCGAAGGGGAAGAGGAGCATTCTGAATCCGAAGCAGAGGAAGAAGCCGAATATGACGAGCATGTCTGGACTTCACCGAAGAACGCAGAGCGAATTGTACAGAAGATATCCGATGCCCTTTGCAGCGCGGATGCGGCAAATGCAGCTTACTATAAACAGAATACCACGGCATACCTTGTGCAGTTGGAGGAGCTGGATACGGCATTTCAGGAGGTGGTGGACAACGCCGCCCGAAAGACCATTGTCCTTGGGGACCGTTTCCCCTTCCGCTATCTGGCAGATGCTTACGGGCTGGACTATTTTGCCGCATTCCCCGGCTGTTCCACGGAAACGGAAGCCAGTGCGGCAACGGTGGCATTCCTGATTGACAAAATAAAGGATGAAAAGATTCCCGTTATCTTCCATATCGAGCTTTCGAATCAGAGGATGGCCGGCACGATCGCCGAAGCAACCGGAGCGAAGGTTCTTGAGCTTCATGCCTGCCACAATATCACGAAAGAGGATTTTGAAAATGGTATGACTTACCTTGACCTTATGAAACGCAATGTGGATGCATTAAAGGAGGCATTAGAATAATATGGCACTTATCACTTGTCAAAACGCTTCCTTTGCATATGAAGGACATACTGCTGTCAGCGGGCTGAATTTTGAAATCTGCGCCGGGGATTATTTATGCATTGTCGGCGAGAACGGCTCCGGTAAAAGCACACTCATCAAAGGACTGCTGAGGCTGAAAGCCCCGATGGCCGGAAGCGTCTTGATGGGTGATGGGTTAAAAAGCAATGAAATCGGCTACCTGCCTCAGCAGACTGCAGCACAGAAGGATTTCCCTGCAAGCGCATATGAGGTCGTTCTTTCCGGGCGGCTTGCCTCGCGGGGGCTCCTCCCGTTCTATTCCCGGGCAGATAAGGCTGTTGTCTCCGACAGCATCAAAAAGCTGGGCATAGAGAATTTACGCCGCCGCTGTTACCGGGAGCTATCCGGCGGTCAGCAGCAGCGGGTATTATTAGCCCGGGCACTTTGCTCCACTAAAAAAATGATCCTGCTGGATGAACCGGTTGCCGGGCTTGACCCGGTCGTCACAGGAGAGCTTTATCGTACCATAGAGAAAATAAACAGGGAAATGCGAATTACCGTTATCATGGTTTCCCATGACATAACAAGTGCGGTAAAATATGCAAGCCATATCCTGCATTTAAAGACAGAACAGGTCTTCTTTGGCACAAAGGAGGAATATCTGAATTCAGATATCGGGAAAGCCTTTTTAGGAGGTGAACAGCATGATTAACACATTGCTTGAGATGTTCTCCTATACCTTCCTTGTCCGTGCGGTAATCGTAGGACTTTTGGTATCGCTCTGTGCGGCGCTTCTGGGGGTCAGCCTTGTGCTGAAACGATATTCCATGATCGGCGACGGGCTGTCCCATGTCGGTTTCGGTACCCTGGCTGCGGCTACGGCGATGAATGCCGCTCCGCTTACGGTATCGATTCCGGTGGTTGTACTGGCGGCCTTTCTGCTGCTTCGTATCAGCGAGAACAGCAAAATCAAAGGGGATGCGGCCATCGCACTCATTTCCACAAGCTCCCTGGCTATCGGTGTGGTGGTCATATCGCTGACAACCGGCATGAACACGGATGTCTGCAATTATATGTTCGGCAGTATTTTAGCCATGAGCAGGGACGATGTGAAACTAAGCATAATACTTGCCATTGCCGTATTGATACTTTTCATATTTTTTTACAATAAGATTTTTGCGGTTACGTTTGATGAGAACTTTGCCAAAGCCACAGGCGTGAGAACGGGACTCTATAATATGCTTATTGCGTTCCTTACGGCGATTACCATCGTACTGGGTATGCGGATGATGGGCGCAATGCTGATTTCGAGCCTGATTATATTCCCGGCCCTTACCTCGATGCGGCTATGCAAAAGGTGGAGAAGCGTAACCCTATGTTCGGCGGTTGTGTCGGTGTTCTGCTTCTTTATCGGCGTTGTAATTTCCTACATTTATGCTACTCCGACAGGGGCAAGCGTGGTAATTGTAAATATTGCGGCTTTTCTGGCTTTCTGGGCGGTACGGTTGGTTCTGGGGAGGTTCGCTCACCGGGCAGCAGGCAGTATGGTAAAAAGGAAGGAGTGATCGGCTATGAAGAAAATAGCATTATTGGTTATGATAGCGTTGGTTTTTACCCTTAGCGGCTGCCAGAGCAAAGCACCTGTGAGCCGGACGATAAAGAATGGGGACAAAGCTCCTGACGAGAATCTGCAGGAGGACGGCAGTACTTCAAAGAGTACAAATGAACTGGTCTTGTCCCTGGATGCCGCAAGTAAACCGGAATCCATACAGCAGCCCGGCTCCGCTGACGAATCCGCACCGGAGACAGAAGATGCTTCCGGACAGGCTGACAGCGGCGATCTTATCGAGATCAGGGAAAAGATGTTTGTTGCACAGACGAATGACGTGTATTTCAATACAGAGGATTATCTTGGCAAGACACTGAAATACGAGGGGATATTCAGTAAATATGATGACCCGCAAACAGGTGTGACATATTACTCTGTCATCCGGTACGGACCAGGCTGCTGCGGGGTGGATGCAAATGCGGGCTTTGAAGTGATGTGGGATTACGATGCCGAATATCCGAAAGAGAATGACTGGGTGGAAGCAATCGGTGTTCTGGAGGAATATGAGGAGGAGGGCTATCAATACCTCCGTCTGAAGCTGAAATCATTGACCGTGCTGGATACACGGGGGGCGGAATATGTATCGCAATAACGGGACCGGGAGCCTGGCTGCTTCCGATACGGCTTATTGCAGGTTCTTATAATAGAAAATGGCGATCTGGGTTCGGTCTCTGAGATTCAGCTTCTCAAGAATTGTACTGATATTATTCCGAATCGTACCCTCGCTAAGATAAAGAGAATCGGAAATTTCCTTATTGGACAGCCCGTCGGCAATCCTGCTTATAATATCGTATTCCTTCCCGGTAATGCCATAAAGGGCAAGCTTCTTATCCTCATTGGCCTTGCCGATCAGCCGGGGAAGCTTCGTAATGATCTCATCCCCATAGACATTCTGGCCCATATATACCGCTTTTAAAGCGGGAAGAATGGAATCAAAATTCTGCTTCAGCATATAGCCTTTCGCCCCGATTCTGAGAGCCCGGATAATATATTCGTCATCCAGAAAGGTGGTAAGATACAGGATACGGGCATCAGGATACTCGGCAAGGATATTCTCACCGGCCTCCAGGCCGCTCATAATCTCCATCCGGATGTCCATGAGAAGGACATCCGGTTTAAATTTACGGTACAGCTCAACCGCTTCCTTCCCCGAATACCCGATTCCTGCGACTTCTATTTCTGAATCAGCAGAGAGAATTACCTTAAGGGAAGAGCAGACCAGTTTATCATCATCAATTATTAACAGCTTCATCGTTACCCCCTAATAATAAATAGCAATATATACCCGGCGAAAAATATCGCCTTTGATCAGAAGAAAAAAGCAGTTTCTGATAATCTAAGTGCTATGAAAGATTATTCTTCGGTATGGTAATAAACAGCTTAAATCCGTTTTCCAGGGAGATATTTATGTTTCCTTTAAAGCTCTTTACCCGGTCCGTAATGTTACGCAGTCCCATACCCATACCCTCCTCGTCCTCCTGGCTGTCGATGGCCTTCAGAAGATTGGCCTTCCTCTGCTCCCCGATAATGCCGTTATCCAGAATGATAAGCTGGTACATCGCCGGATGCTCCCGCAGTATAATGCCGGCTTTCGATGCATTGGAATGCTTCATGATGTTTGCCAGGGACTCCTTGATGATTGAGACCAGGCTGTGCTTTAGTACCAGCGGCAAAGAGGCCTTGATATCATATTCAAAGTTGACTTCACAGAAGGTAAAATTCTTTAACAGCTGTTCCACCTGGGAATATAAATCAATGGAATCGTCATACATCTTATGGATACTGATGCGGATATCATCCATGCCGGAGGACAGGGAATTCTTAAGAGAAGTCAGGCCCTCCCGTTCGGCATCATCCTTTGTAATGGTTAACAGGGCGCCGACCTGCAATAATGCTCTTGACAGAAGGTGTCCGATATTATCATGAATTTCCCTGGCAATACGGTTCCGCTCATTTAAGGTGGCAAGATTAACCTCATAATCCTGGTTTCTAAGAATACTCCGGTTCTTTTCCTCCATGAGCTGTGAATAAGAAGAGGAGGTATCCCGAAGCTCATTGTATTCCTCCCGGAGCCGGCTCAATTTATCGGTTTTCAGCTTTAACAGGAAGGCTGCTATCAGTAAAAGCATCGTAAAGACTGCGGCGGACAGCGGATACCTGCGCATATTTGCCAGGAACATGACAGGGACCAGGGCTATCGCATACTGGTAACGGGTATTGCAAAGGTCATATAGCAGCAAGGGCATCAGGAGGATATATTCCGGAACAAAAACGCACAATAATGCAAAGCCCAGATTACCCGCCAGCCGCAAACGATCATCCTCAATATATATGGAGAGGCAGCCAAGAACAACACACAGGATAAATGGAATTACTGCATAGTTAACCCCTGTTTGAAACAGATATATAGCCAGGCAGCAGATCATTAGCAGAATTTTATCAATGATTTCGTACATGGGAACCTCCGGTCTGCCTGCTTACCATAGCGCTCCGGCAGCAAAAGATGATTTGAAGGTCAGAATAATCTTGGTATTTTTAATTCTTTTACATCTGTAGTATTACATGCCGGGCTTTCGATGTCAAATGGTTTTCCATACGGAAGTTGATATTTACAAGAGCGCAAAGCTGTTATATGATACAACAGGAAGCATTGCATGGAAAACGAATTGAATTTACGCTGTTAATAAGGAGAAAAGCACGATGAGAATATTAGCGGAAGAAACAATGGCACTGGTGATTGACTATCAGGAACGGCTGGTTCCTGTAATAAATAATAGGGAGGAACTGCTGCATAACAGCAGTATCCTGATAAAGGGACTTAAAGCTTTGGGAATCCCGATGGTTGTATCCCAGCAATATACAAAGGGGATCGGTATGACGGTTCCAAAGATCCGGGACGTGTTTGGAGAAGAATTTAGTTATTATGATAAGCTTACCTTCAGCTGTGCGGAGGATAAGGAGCTCCTGCACAGACTTCAGGAGACAGGCAGAAGGAATATTATTCTGTGCGGGATCGAAGCACATATCTGCGTGCTGCAGACTGCAATTGATCTGCTGGCGAAGGGATATCAGGTCATTCTGGCTGAGAATTGCATTGGCTCCAGGAAGGAGAACGACCGGGTGGTTGCAGTGCAGAGGGCGGCTGCGGAGGGTGCGGTTATCACGACCTGCGAGTCCCTCCTGTTCGAGCTGACCCGGGTGGCAAAAACCGATGTATTTAAGGTGATTTCCGGATTAATCAAGTAACACAGGCAGTAGCCAGGCGGATATTGAAAGATTTTATATGAAGCATAGGAGGATATCATTCCTATGCTTCTTTTTAATGATAATTCTCTTAATGATAATTCTCTTAATGACATTGTCTTAATGACATTTGTCATTTAATCTCGTGACGGGCTTCACTACCCATCCTTCCTGCGATCCCGTATAGTATAGTCAGAGGATACGATAACATATTAATCAATCAATATAGGAGGAACGATATGATAGTAAAAGTGGAAGGATTAGTAAAACGCTATGATAAGCTGGTGGCGTTGGATTATCTTGATCTGGAAGTGAAGGAAGGAGAGATTTTCGGACTTCTGGGACCGAACGGCTCAGGTAAGACCACAGCCATCAATTGCATCCTGTCATTACTGAAATATGATAAGGGTACGATAAAAATCTTCGATAAATCGATGGGCCCGGATGCTTACAATTTGAAAAAAGACATTGGAATTATCATGCAGAATGTGGCGGTATTTGATGAGTTGACCGTATATGAAAACATTTCATACTTTTGCAGCCTCTATATTAATGACAGGGAAGAAGTAAAGAGACTGACGGAAGAGGCCATCGGCTTCGTCTCTCTGGAGGATTATAAGAAGTTCTATCCGAAAAAATTAAGCGGCGGACTTTTAAGAAGATTGAATATTGCCTGCGGCATCGTCCATAAACCGAAGCTGATCATCCTGGATGAGCCAACTGTTGCAGTCGACCCGCAGAGCAGGAATAAGATATTGGAAGGAATCAAGAAGCTGAATGAAGACGGAGCCACCATTATCTATACCTCCCATTATATGGAGGAGGTTGAACAGCTCTGCAGTAATATCGCCATCATTGATAAAGGGAAGGTAATCGCCAAAGGAACCAAAGAAGAACTGAAGGCGATGATCTCCGTCGGAGAGAAGATAACCATAGAAGCCTATCAGGTAAGCGACGGACAAATTCATGGACTTAAGGCCCTTCCGAATATCTACTCTGTGGAATATAACGATAATCTGCTGGAGGTAAAGTCCGGGAGAGGCAAGAATAACCTGGTTCAGGTACTTCAGTATATGTCGGAGCAGAACATCAATTTTGGAAGAGTAATCACCGAGCTTCCGACGCTTAATGACGTATTCCTTGAAATCACTGGAAAGGAATTAAGGGATTAGTAAAATTCCGGACGGAAAGGAGAATGAAATATGAAGTTTTATTTATATAAAACAAGGCTGAAATGCCTGTTACGTAATAAGGAAAATATGTTCTGGACTTTTGTATTCCCGATCGCTTTGGCATCCTGCTTCTTCTTTGCCTTTAACAACCTGTGGTCTGTGGAGTCCTTCGAGACAATCGATATCGCCTATGTCAGTGAAGCGTCAGAGACGGACCCTTTACAGGAAGCCCTGGAGCAGGCTGAGATAGAAAAAGGCACCAGGATGTTTCAGGTCACTCACAGTGACAGAGAGGAAGCAGGAAGATTACTGGAAGAAAAAGAAATAGAAGCATTTATCATCGGAGGGGTACAACCGGAGCTGCATATCAGGGGCAATGGTTTGAATCAGACCATAATAAAGTCCTTCCTTGATAATTACAACAGAATACTGTCAATGTACCAGACCGTTGCCGCACAGCAGCAGGAGGCAGACAGCGGGGAGCTGATGAAGGACCTGATGCAAACGGATAACTTCGTTGAGGAGTTGAAGGATGATAAGAAGCCGGATGCCTCTTTGATTTATTTCTACGCGTTAATGGCACTTACCTGTTTATTTTCTGTGAATGCAGGACTGGATGAGGTAGTCAATGTCCAGGCGGACCAATCCAACAGAGGTGCCAGGGTAAATGTGTCCCCGGTACACAAGATGAAGCTGTTCCTTAATAATATCCTGGCGGCCTTCACCATCCATATGTTCAGTATACTGCTGCTATTTGTCTATATGCAGCTCGTGCTGGGTGTGGATTTTGGCAATAACCTTGTTCACATCTTTATAAACTGCTTTGTAGGATCTCTGACAGGAATTTTCCTGGGAGCCACAGTAGGGGTATGGGTAAGAAAGAAGGCAAGTGTGAAATCGGCAATTCTTACCTCGGCTATCATGGGTGGGTCCTTCCTGTCCGGTATGATGTATGCGGATATGAAATATATCATTGCAACGAAAGCACCGTTACTGGGCTATATCAATCCGGTCAACCTGGTGTCGGATTCCTTCTATAGCTTGTATTACTATAATACCTACGAACATTTTTATCTGAATATAGCGATCCTTTGTGCCATGGTAGCAGTGATGGGAGCATTGTCCTATCTCGGATTAAGGAGGAAAACCTATGCAAGTATTTAGAACTTATTTTAAAGTTATGAAAAAAAATCTGGTTTCCATTGTTATGTATGGTCTCATGTTTCTTGCAATAAGTATTATACTTACCAATACGGTTTTCAAGGACAACAGCGGCGGCAGTACGCCTCAATTTAATAACCAGAAGGTTCGGGTATTATTAATCAATGAGGATGAGGATTCCGAATTTGTAAATAATTTTTTGACTTATCTTGAGAAATTGGTTGTTTTTGAAGAGGTAGGGGAAGGAGAAAAGGCGAGAAGGGATGCCCTGTTCAACAGAAAGGTTTCCTATATACTGACCATTCCTCAAGGCTTTACTGAAAATATGCTGGCCGGCGGGGATGTGACCCTGACGAAACAGATCATTCCCGACTCTGCGGAAGCAATATCGGTGGACTCGGCAGTCAATAACTATCTCAATACGGCAAGGTTTTATATCAAATATCATTCCGGCAGCAGTATGGAGGAGCTGAATTCCTACATCAACAATACGATGGCTGTGGATACGCAGGTTACAATTGATGCAAAACAAAAGGAATCCGTACTTTCCTCCCTGGCCTTTAACAGCTATTACTTTAACTATCTTGGATACCTGATGATTACCTGCTTTATTCTGGGAGTAAGTACCGTTATGCTTTCCTTCCATGGACTGGATATCAGAAGAAGGCACTTTGCTTCTCCGATCTCCAGCAGAAGCTATAATGCACAGTTGATATTCGCCAATCTGATATTTGTTATGGGTTACCTGGCCGTATTTATAATTGCCGGATATATATGCAATCCAAACCGGGCTTTGGATGCCAACTTACTGCTGACCTGGCTTAATGTAATCTTTTTCGCACTTACTGTTTTAAGCATCAGCTATCTGATCGGGATTACCGTGAAGGGGAAGAATGCGGTCCAGGCCTTGTCCACGATGTTATCCTTAAGCCTGGCTTTTATCAGCGGCATGTTTGTACCGCAGCAGTTTCTGGGTGAACCGGTTCTGAAGCTGGCAAGCTTTACTCCTGCTTACTGGTTTGTTAAGGCAAATAACACAATCTCCGAATTGTCCAGCTACCGCTTCCGCGATTTGTCCGGCATTCTGGTCGGAATGGTAATACAACTGGGATTTGCAGCAGCCATTATCTCCATAGCTCTGGTTGTCAGTAAGCGGAAACGCCAGCAGGCATATTAATCGGTATTTGTTTGCTGGTCACGCCATACGCAAAGGGGCTGTTTTATAATAGCCATATTAATACAAGAGGCGCAGGTGATATACTTCTCATAATACACTGCTTGCCGAACAGATCAATTAAAATCTGTCCTGCAACCTGTGTGTGAGGGAAGTATATCACCTGCGCCTTTTGCTCTTCTTAATATTATTATAAAACAGCCCCTTTTGATATCCGAACATCGGTTATGTTATTTATACCAAAGGGGTATTCTATTTTACGAAAAGGTTTCCGAAAGGTGACTGCCTGTGGTAAAATCGAGGCATGCTTATAAGCAAGGAGGACTAGAAGAATTGAGTACTATTATAAATCCGGTTTTAAAGGGATTTAATCCCGATCCATCTATTCTCAGGGTGGGTGATGATTATTATATTGCTACTTCCACCTTTGAGTGGTTTCCCGGTGTTCAGATTCACCATTCCAAGGACCTGATTCATTGGAAGCTGATTGCACGGCCCCTGAACAGAATATCCCAGTTGGACATGAAGGGCGCGGCCAGCTCGGAGGGAGTATGGGCTCCGTGTCTGACCTACGATAAAGGGATATTTTATCTGATTTATACGAATGTCAAGCTCTGGACCTATGGCAGTGCCAGAGATCTTCATAATTATCTGGTTACGGCAACGGATATTGCCGGAGAATGGTCTGATCCGATCTATCTGAACAGCAGCGGCTTTGATCCCTCTCTGTTCCACGATGGGGGCGGGCGGAAATGGCTGGTGAACCAGCTTTGGGACCACAGAAAGGGAAAGAACCAGTTTGCAGGTATCGTTCTGCAGGAATATTCCGTAGAGGAAAAGAAGCTGGTCGGTTCGATCAGGAACATTTTCAAAGGAACTGAACTGGGACTGGTGGAGGGGCCCCATCTGTATAAGAGAAACGGGTATTACTATCTGCTGACTGCGGAGGGAGGGACCCGTTTCAAGCATGCGGTGACCTTTGCCCGCTCAAGGAGCCTTGAGGGACCCTATGAAGTGCACCCGGAGAATCCGATTCTTACCTCGTGGACGGACCCTGCGCTGACGATCCAGAGGGCAGGACATGGCAGTCTGGTGGAAACGGCGGAGGGTGAATGGTATATGGCACATCTCTGCGGCAGGCCGATCCCTTCCAGGGGGCGCTGTATCCTTGGCAGGGAGACCGCTCTCCAGAAGTTTGTGTGGAAGGAAGATGACTGGATTTATCTGGAGGCAGGCGGAAATCATCCGGAGGTTTCAGTCCCGGCACCCGGGCTAAAGGAAGTGGTTTGGGAAGAGGAGCCGGTCAGGGAGGATTTTGATGGACAGGAGTTAAATATCCATTTCCAGACTCTCAGGGTACCGCTGACAGAGGAATACCTTACGCTGAAGGAGCGTCCGGGCTATCTTCGCTTAAGAGGAAGTGAGTCCTTAGGCTCCAGATTCCATCAGACTCTGGTCGCAAGACGCCAGCAGGCCTTTCGGTATACCGCAGCCACGGTATTGGAATTTAATCCGGAGCTTTTTCAGCAGATGGCAGGTCTGGTAACGCTCTATGACAATAATAACTTTTATTACCTCCATATCACCCATTTGGAGGGCAGGGGCAAGATTATTGATATCCTGAAGAGGGATGCAGGTGTATTCGATGAGCCGATTACCGAGAAGATTGTGATAGAGGGCTGGGACAGATGCTATCTGAAGGCGGAAGTGGATTACCATATCCTGCAGTTTTATTATTCCGGGGATGGGGAGGATTGGATAAAGATAGGGCCGCAGTTTGATGCCAGTACTCTCTCGGATGAATATACCGAGCCCAACCGATTTACCGGGGCCTTTGTCGGATTATGCTGCCAGGACCTTTCCGGCCAGAGAAAAGAGGCGGATTTCGATTATTTTGAATATATGGAAAGAGTATAAATTACTCCTATAAAGGTCAAAATTTTACTAAGGGTGTACAAAATATACAACTTTTTACATGGGTATAATCCGGAAGGTTTGGATTGGAGTAGAAATTTTCAGCCTTAACAAGGGTGGTTTTCGGTGATACAATAATTACAGGCTTAGCTGCCAACCAGTTTTCAACTAATAATGATTACCCGATGACAGGACGGGTGGCAGCTTAACATGCCTGATACTACTCTCCAAATCATTAAGGGTTGTCTATCTGCATAGACCCCCGAACTCCCCGAATACACTATAGAATAAACAAATCCCTGGATATGGGTACCGGCTCTGTCAGCTCATGGTATCAATATCCGGGGATTTGCTTTTAAAAAGCTAAATGGTTATGACTCGTTCAATATTTCTATGTCCTCAGGGAGATAAATCTGAATATCATCATATTTGTCACTATAGGAAGCGCAATATTCATAGGAAGCATTACCATATACAATATAATGCCTGAAATCACCTTCAGCGGGATAGTTTCTCATCACTAAGGGTACTCCATAGGAATTTACCGCGGTATAGCCCTCGGGAAGAGTACATCGGATATTGCCTCCGTCGATCATTATTCTTTTGGTGGCATTACCAATGGGAAGAGGATGAGCCGCAAACAGAGAAGTGGAGATAATCCCGTTTGTGATCCGGATAATTCCGGTGCCCATGGAATCCCCGATACCTACCACATCACTTCCTTCCGAATAAATGTCGATTTCGCCGCTATAGATGCCGATATCAATATTTCCTCCGATACCGCCGATTCCAGCACAGGAATGGGAATGGCTATGGATTGATATTGCTCCGCCCACGATGGTGATACAGCCTTCTCCATCGGTCAGGGCGCCGATTGCTACAGTTTTGCCCCCCTCGCAGCTTATGTCCAGGCTGCAATTAGACATTATATTTACCTGCCCCTTTATACAGCCGATGGCGGCAGCCATCGAAGCCACCGTGCGGACCTGCAGATTGCAATCTCCGCAGATCACATCTGCTTTTCCCTTTATATTTCCGATACCAACTGCTTTGTTGCCGCTGACATCAATCTGAATATTTCCGGAGGCCAGAGTCAGCTTGCTGTTTCCCTGACTATATCCGCCGCCGATACCCACCGGTATTTCACCGCAGGTAAATATTTTGATGGAGCCTGAACCGGCCAAGGTGATATTACCATAGCTTTGCTCAGAGCTTGCGCCGATTCCCGTACCGAATCTGCGGTTAGCCTGAATGGTCAGATTACCATCCCCGACGATGGTTAAGGCCGAGGATTCCGGAACATAAATTCCATCATAGTACAGATAATTATTTCCGGCCAGCTTTAAAACAACAATACAATTTTCACCCAGGGAGATGGTGGGTTCACCGGCCTGGATATTTACATTTTCCAGAGTGATTTGGGATTTCAAATTATCGGCAATCCGTATCTTCATGTTAAGTATATGATCCGGCTCGCCTTGCAGCTTAATCTCTTTATCATTAATGAATACAGCATTGTATTGGTCCTGTGCCAGTTTATCCAAAGACAGAACGACAGAAGCATTTATTGTCTCATAGGTCCTGGCGGATATGGCTTTCTCCGGGGTGCTTTGGTTGAGTGCATATACCGTATCCAGGCATTTATCCGGAATTGTTTGAAGCAGTACAGGATTTGGCTTTCCTGTATAGTAACCCTGGATATAATCTACACCCAGCTTTATGACATAGACAAATTCTTCATAGGATTCTACACCCTCGGCAATGGTCTTGATATGATTTTTTGAAGCGAAGCTGACAATATTGGATACCAGATGCTGCTTCTTTGGGTCTGAATTAATATTTCTTAAAATTAACTGATCGATTTTAATATAATTCGGATTCGTATTTAAAAGGATGGATTCATTGGAATATCCCGATCCATAATCATCCAAAGCCAACTGGCAGCCGGTCCTGTGAAGTCTTTTTTGGATGGATTTAATTCCGGCTTCATCCAGCAGGGAGAATTCCGTAATCTCAAGAACGACATTATCAAATAATGGTCCGTATTCCTGAAACAAATGTTCAAAATCTTCATCCTGCATCAGATGGTTTGAAATACTGTTAATAAAAAGCTTTTTGAAGCCAAATGTACTAAGATTTTCACTCATGATCCTCAGGGTATTGGTAAAAGTCAGCTTTTCGATATCATACAGGCGGTTCTCCTTATCTGCGTAATACAGTATCTCGTTCGGAGACATGGAAATTGATTCATTGGTACGCATCAGGGCTTCATATGCAAAGACCTCGCCGGTCCTGGCATTAACGATGGGCTGGAAGTGATATTGAAAGAGATTTTCATCAACGAGCCGGTTAAATTTGATATATTTTTCGGCATCCGCTTTGGCATAATTACTTAATAACAAATACTCTTCAATTTTTTTTACATAGTTTAAATTCATAATGGAATTAATAAAGGATATGATAAAAGTAAGGGTTCCAAAAACAGTCAGCAGTATGCTGATAATGTTTAATTTGCCGGAACCGGCTGCTTCAATCCACAGGGACAATACCAGAGATGTAATAGAAAGACAAAATAAAAAGACGACTACAAGTCCTCGTCTGTAGAAAATTTTTAACTCATGAAATCTTTTATTCATTAGTACTCCTTAGTAAAAACACTCCGAACACGGAACCTTAGTTACTTCATCATCCGCAGTAATATCACAGGTCCGATTACCTGGTGATATACAATTATGAGTAAGAAACGTCAAATATACCGGGGGGAAAGACAGTACCAGCCAGCAGAAACAAAGTATAGATGGAACGTATATGCGATGATTTTATGATTTTGAACTAGTTATTTGCTGATTGCACAATTTGGTATTCTATCACCTGAAAATTGGATTGTCAATCCTATATTTTGCAAAGCTGGTCAAAATTAGTCATAATTTGCTAGATATCAATTAATGAACCGTCAAATCTGGCAGTGTGCGGAACTTTCTATCCGAAAAACAGAACAATTGTTTGGATTTTGTTTGACATATTTTCAGGAGTTTGATACAATAATATAAGAACAGATGTTTGGGATAACGGAGGGAATGCAATGGTCATCCAAGAGAATATGTCAATTCAAAGGAAGCTTGAGATATTATCAGACGCAGCGAAGTATGATGTGGCCTGTACCTCCAGCGGGGTCGACCGTAAGGGGACACAGTCGGGAATGGGTAACAGTCTGGCATGCGGTATCTGCCACAGCTTCTCTGCGGACGGCAGATGCATCTCATTACTTAAGGTTTTATTTACCAATGAATGCATCTTTGACTGTAAATATTGCGTAAACCGTTCTTCCAACGACGTTGTCAGAGCCTCCTTTACTCCGCAGGAGATATGCGAGCTGACCATGGAATTTTACAGAAGAAATTATATTGAGGGGTTATTTTTAAGCTCCGGTATATTAGTCAGTCCAAACCACACGATGGAGCTTATCCTGGAGGCTCTTCGGATGCTGAGGGAGGTACACCGTTTCAATGGCTATATCCATTGCAAAGCAATCCCGGGAGCGGATCCTGCCCTGATCGAGATCCTGGGCTGGTATGCGGACCGAATGAGTATCAATCTGGAGCTGCCTACATCGGAGAGCCTAAAGGAGCTGGCCCCACATAAGAACCGTAAGAATATCCTGAAGCCGATCCGCCAGATCCAGCTAAGAAGGGAGAACAGCAGAGAGTATATCGGGATTGCCGATCAGACAGCTTTTTTACGTAGGACAGAGGTATTGACCGGAACTACGGATCCTGACATCCGGGAGATTATTACGAGGGACAGCAATATCGTTCCTTACCAGAAGCAGCCTGTCATGAAGCGGCGGTTTGTACCGGCGGGACAGAGTACTCAGATGATTATCGGAGCTACGAAGGAAAGTGATTACCAGATCATGTCGGTATCGGAAGCGCTTTATGATAATTTCAACCTGAAAAGAGTTTTCTATTCTGCTTTTATGAATGTGAACCAGGACAGCAGATTGCCGTCCACCCAGGATGGACCGCCCCTGCTCCGAGAGCACCGTCTGTATCAGGCGGATTGGCTGCTGCGTTTTTATGGCTTCCGGACAATGGAGCTGCTGGACGATAAGAACCCTAATTTTAATGTGTTCCTTGATCCGAAATGTGATTGGGCGCTGCGGCATTTGGAGATGTTTCCGGTTGAAGTGAATAAAGCAGATTACCATACACTGCTTAGAGTTCCGGGAATCGGAACAAAATCAGCCGAGCGGATTGTGATGGCCAGGAAAAGTGCGGTATTGGATTATAAAGACCTGAAACGTCTGGGAATTGTGTTGAAGAGAGCGGTTTACTTTATTACCTGCAACGGCAGAATGATGTATCCGGTCAAGTTGGAGGAGAACTTTATCACAAGGCAGCTGCTGGCCTTGAAGGATCAGTTACCCTTTGGCGTAGAGAAGGATATCACTTATAAACAATTATCCTTATTTGATAATATGAATTTCCAGACGGATCAAACGACCTATCTTCAACTGGCCGGAGTCTAACATCGGAGTTCTGCCAAGAATTTGGACGAATTAAAATAATTAGCAATTGGAATGTATACCCTGGAAAGGAAGTGTCAAGATGAAGCTGACCAGAATTTACGTATGTGACGACAGCATAGACGGAATATTTACTGCGATATATGCGGCCTGGAGCTCCGGTTACGGTCATTCGAATATTAAGCTGGAGGAGAAGTGTGATGCCCGTCACTACTCCAATATCGAGCTTTTTTCGGAATACCTTCCGGTGGAGACGGATTATGAGCTATCCTTGAAGGTGGCGAAGGCTGTTAAGGAGAAGATATCAGAGGAGGCATATGAGATGATATGCAGAGCAGCATTGTCCGACCAGCCGGGGAAGGCGGATCTGATTTACCGGTTTATGATTCTCGGCTTTGCGGCGGGTTCTCAGGTGGTTCAGCATTTAAGCAACGAAGTGGTATGTAATATTTTTAAGATCAACCGCTTTGTGGGTAATGAGGTACATCATCTGCTGGGCTTCATCCGCTTTTCAGAACAGGATAACGGTCTGCTGGCCAGCGTGATTCATCCGAAGAATAATGTTTTGGCTCTGGTTACTCCTCATTTTGTTGACCGTTTACCGATGGAGCGGTTTATAATTTATGACGGAAACAGGAATATCGCTTCCCTCCATGTTCCCGGAAAGCCGTGGATTATCGCAGAAATGAGTAATGCTCCGGATACGGGCTTTCAAGAGTCATCTTATGAAGAGGATGAGTACCAGGACCTCTGGAGGATATTTTTTAAGCATATTGCGATCAAGGAGCGGACTAACCCAAGACTGCAGCGGAACAATCTGCCGATGCGGTTCCGCGGTGATATGACAGAGTTTAAATCTGCGGCAGGCATACGGTAAGCTGCTACCGAATTTAAAATGGAATAATGTGGAATATGAAATTTATATAGAAATACGCCAGTTGGAAAAGAGCTTGAATACCGTCTGTTTTAAGGTAATTTAGGGCAGTAATGGATGCATAATATCATGGAACTGTGGGATACTAACCAAGTAAAATTGAAATAATTCAATAGGAGGAGTATCTATGAAAAAAAGATTATGCATATTAATTTCATTATGCTGTGTAGTCTTATTAGGATTTACTGCATGTGCAACGGATGATCGTGATACAAAAAATCCGGCAACAGAAAATGGAGCCGATGATATCACAGTTACACCTGGTGGAACGACCAACGGTGGTACAACAAATGGCGGAACGACCAACGGTGGTACAACGAATGGCGGAACGACCAACGGCGGAACAACAAATGGCGGAACCATGAACGGTAGTCCAACACCTGGCGGAACGACAAACGGTGGTACAACGAACGGTGGAACGACGAACGGCGGAACAACAACCGGCGGACAATAAATTATGAAATACAAAATCCTTCCCGAACGAATCAGGAAGGATTTTTTTGACCTATTATTAAACCAACAAAATACCGCTTATTTATTGTTTTGGTCGGCACAGTTTTTACAGGTTCCTGTAATTTGGATCAGATGATCCTTTATAATAAATCCATTTTCTTCGATGGTATGTTCAATCTCATGGATGGGGCATGAAGGCAAGTCAAACACTTTCTTACACTCATCACAAATAATAAAATGCTTATGCTCACTGGTATCTGCCTTAATTCTGTAAAAAATCTCGGTGTCATTAAAGTGATATTTGTCGATTAAGTTCTGTTCAAGCAAAGCATCGATATTGCGATATATCGTTGATTTTGCAATTTTAGGCAGCTCCTTAGCAACCTGCAGATAGACTTCATTTATCGACATCGGCCGGTCGGCTTCTTTTAATATAGAAAGTATTAATTGCTTCTGCCTTGTGTTTCTTGAGTTTTCCACATGTTTCACATCCTTGCAGTAAATTAAACATTATTTTCATCTTCATTTATATATTTGATATATTTATAGCATTCGCGGCGATTCCTGAGAACTTCTCCGCTTCTTCTCATTCCCAGCTTTTCCGCCATCTGCCGGGAGGGAATATTACGCTTGTCAATGACAGCAGCGAACCGGTTCGCATGATACTTCTCTGTAAAATAACGAAGAACAGCCTCGGCCGCTTCATAAGCATATCCCATCCGGCGGTTATCCCTGCCGATCAGATATCCCAGCTCATAATCCCCGGTACCTTGGCTTTCCCGCAGTTCAATTCCGCAGCAGCCGATCAGCTTCCGATTCTCTTTCAAGAAGACGCCCCACTGACCGTATCCGTAGACTTTATATACATTCCTGATATAGGCCCTTCGCCTCTCAGTCTCCTCAGCCGGCGAAGCAGGAAGATCATCATAGTATTTACTTGTTTCAGCATCAGCCAGGATATCATAGAAAGCTTCTGCATCGGTAACATCGAGCTCTCGGATCAGCAGCCGGTCTGTGGTCAGGATATCGCAGGCCTGCCAATGATCTCCACGAAAAACTTGATGTATCAGGTCAAAATCCACTTCCTCAAAGCCTTCCACCAGCAATGCGGCCTTCCGGAGATCCTGAATACCGGAATTAGGATTAACATAACCGATACAGGTTATGCCGGCCGCATGTGCGGCGTTCACGCCGTTAGCGGAATCTTCTATCACAATGCAGTCGTCAGGTGCTACCCCAAGCTGAACGGCTGCTGCCAGAAAAATATCCGGTGCCGGCTTTGGATGTTCCAATTGTTCACCGGAAACGTAACCGTTAAAGTAATCCCGCAATTTAAGGGAATCCATGACATATTCAATGAAGCGGGCCGGTGATGAGGAAGCGATTATTAATTGCATGCCATGGGAATGCAGATCCTTAATAAGGTCGAGAACATAGGGGACGGCCGGATATCCTTCCTCAGTCAGAAGGAGTTCCTTCATCTCATTATTGGCACGAAGGAGTTCCTCCGGTGCGGTCCGGAGTTCAAATTCCTGCACCATTCTCTGACACATATAATAAGTGGTTGAGCCGATAAACTCGGAACAATAATCCGCGGAGATTTCCACACCATATTTTTTTAAGGCCAGGACGGCAGCTTTCGCATGCATCGGCTCACTATCAATAATTACCCCGTCCATATCAAATATTACAGCTTTCAGCAAAACAGTCCTCCGGGTCATCAGGACTGCACCATGTAAGCTTCATGCAGATCCTTCTTATCCAGCATAATAATCTCCATTCTACCGCAAAGGGAATATACCTGACCCTGCGTTAGCTTGTGCCAGGCATGCTCACACGCTTTAATGACACAGATATAAACTTTGAAGTGTAAATTATGCTTTTTATAATTCACACTATACATCTTTTTATGGTTTCTTTCAATAACAAAAACTTTTCGATACAAAGCAAAGGCTGACCCATTGCAAGCAACAGCCTCTGCAATGAAGGTCAGCCTTTCCGGTTCAGAACTTTTTCAAAGAATAATCCGGTCAGAAACCAGACGGGAGCATAATCAAACCGGATTACTCCCTTCAGATTAAGTTTCGCTTTGCTGTAATCCCAAGGACATGCCTTAAATTTCTTCAGAATGACACCGCTTGTGTATTCTGCCAGATAAATAATAAATAAGTAGACACCTCCCCGACATAGGGCATTCCTCTTCTTCAGCTTGTTGCAAACGGGGGTTAAACAGGCAGCCAATCCATAAATCGGAAACATCCAGACGGAGGTGTGGCAGGCTAAGGTCCGATCCTTGCGCTTCCGGATAGAGTTCAGGCCCGTCCAAAAGCATTCCATACACCAGCCGCACAGGCCGCAAATCAAGAAATCATTGACAAAACATTTTTTCATAGCGATAGTATAAGCAGAAGTATTTTTCTTATACTTAAATGACAAAAATGGAAATATTATCATGGAGGTAATTTGACGATGGAGATTGAACGAAAATATGAGATTATTCATGTACCGGGTAATTTGGAGCAATACCACAGAAAAAAAATTGAACAGGGCTATCTGTGCCATAATCCAACCATCCGGATTCGTAAGAGCAATGAGGATTACTATATAACCTATAAATCAAAAACCGGCAGAGAACAGAGGCAGGGAGGAGCCATTATCCGAAACGAGGTGGAGCTGCCCTTAAGCGAAGAAGCTTATATTACATTAAGATCCAAGACGGAAGGAAATATGGTGTACAAAACCCGGTACCTTATTCCACTGCCCGGCGGACTTACAGCTGAGCTGGATTATTTCGAAGGATTACTGGAGGGACTGGTTTTGGCTGAAGTGGAATTTCCGGATGAAAAGGCTGCAGACGAATTCATTCCCCCGGATTGGCTTGGAAAGGAGCTGTCAGAGGATAAGCGATATTCCAATTATCATTTATCAAAACTATCCTCCTGTAAAGAGCTTTTTCAATAAAAATTCTATCGGTTCATTGGGATATGATGATATGGATTTGACATAATATTAGTGTAGCCCGATGGAAAGTTTCTTGAATTGGAATTGAGTGCCTGCAAAGCAGGCAGAAGGAGGATATTATGCCGAAGGACGGACAGCCGGATAATAAGAAGGCCCGAATGGATAAGGCAAATGGTCAGACGCCCATAACCAAGGAAAACCAGAATAAGAATAAAAATGCCAAGCGCAAGTCAATTGAGAATAATGATGTATAATTTTATGTGCGTTCATGGAAAAAGGAGGAATTACAATGGCAAAGGCAGGGATGAGAAGGCCGGATCCAAGGGAGCCCCATGGAACTGAAGGGTGGCAGAGAATGAATATTCCCAGAAACGAGGTAGAGCCGGTTCCGGAAATACAAGGAAAGGCAAAGGCTGGACATGAAAAAGCCAAGCCCATACATGAACCGAAATAATGGAGAGTAAAAGGACAAAACAGGCTTTATATGAAGAACTCCGGGAACATCTCCTGCGGGATGACCTGCCGTCGGTATATATCGAAAGAGCTTCACAGGATATGGAATTTAGGGAGTATCCCTTTCATTTTCTGCTCCGGCTGAAGGAAACGGAGCAATCCGCCAGATATCATCCTGAGGGCAGTGTATGGAATCATACCATGATGGTGGTGGATGAAGCGGCAAAGGTCAGGGAACAGAGCAGGGAGCCGCAGGCATTTATGTGGGCTGCCCTGCTGCATGATATCGGAAAGCCGGAGACCACAAGGAACAGAAAGGGTAAAATCACCTCCTATGACCATGATACGGCAGGTGCCGTAAGGGCAGCCGAGTTTTTACGGGCTTTCGATGAAGAGGAAGAAATGATTGCAAAAGTAAGTGCACTGGTAAAATATCATATGCATATGCTTTATGTCCTGAAAAACCTTCCTTATGGCAATCCCCGCGGAATGCGGGAGGAGGTGGATTCCCAGGAAATTGCCCTGCTGTGCCGCTGTGACCGTATGGGCAGAATCGGAGTGGATCGCCGGGAGGAAGAAAAGAATTACAGGGAATTTATTAAAAAAATCGGGAAGAAGATATAATTCCCATATAATGTATAGTTATGCGCCTTGCAATCAACTTACTGATTTGGCTGACTGGGGTGCTGCTAAGCATAAATGCAAATTTTGTACTGATTGCAGACTGCAAAGCGGCATCTTTTTTTATGCAATAATGTGAGTAATGTTTATAATTATACAATATTTATACCTGAAACTATGGAAACTGCTGAAATATGCGGCAGAAAGGGGCCTGCCAAAAAATTAGCTGGATTTTTTAATATATCTATCATATAATTAAAGTTAACGTTAATCCGTTATGTTATTTTTATTACTGAAATGAGGTTAATCAAATGGCAGATAACTATATTTATACCATTACGAAGAAGAAGAGTCTGGCAAACTCTATCTATCTGATGGACATTAAGGCTCCCAGGGTGGCTAAGAATTGTTATCCAGGGCAGTTTGTAATTATTAAGATGGATGAGAAGGGCGAGAGAATTCCGTTAACGATCTGTGATTATGACAGGGAGGAAGGTACGGTTACAATTGTATTCCAGGCCATCGGAACCTCCACCAAAATCATGGCTGATTATGAGGTCGGGGAAGCTTTCCGTGATTTTACCGGCCCGCTCGGCCACAGATCCGAATTAATTGATGAGCCGAAGGAAGAGCTTCTTAAGAAAAAGATACTTTTTGTGGCAGGAGGCGTCGGCGCAGCTCCGGTTTATCCCCAGGTGAAATGGATGAAGGAGAACGGCTTCGGAGTGGATTGCATCATTGGTGCAAGAAACAAGGATTTGATTATTCTCGAAAATGAAATGAAGGAATATGCGGAGAATGTCTACATAACAACCGACGACGGTACCTATGGCTTTAAGGGAAATGTCAATGACTGCATCAAGGACCTGGTTCTTAATCAAGGCAGGAAATATGATCTGGTTATAGCAATCGGACCCATGATTATGATGAAATTCGTATGTATTCTCACCAAGGAGTTGGGAATTAGGACCATTGTCAGCATGAATCCGGTTATGGTGGATGGAACCGGTATGTGCGGAGCTTGCAGACTGACCATTGGCGGTGAAGTGAAATTCGCCTGTGTGGACGGTCCGGAATTTGATGGTCATCTGGTAAATTTTGATGAGGCAATGAAGCGGCTTCAGATGTATAAATCAGAAGAGGGGAAAAAGGCTCTTAGGGAAAAAGAGGGAGATACCCATCACAGCAGCAGCTGTGAATGTCATGAAGAATAACCGGAAGGAAGTGTCATGGAGGAAGGTAGAATGGATGTTTTAAAGAAGGTTCCGATTAAGGAGCAGGACCCCAAGGTACGTGCCCATAATTTTGATGAGGTATGTCTTGGTTACGATATGGAGGAAGCGAAGGAAGAAGCGGCACGCTGCATTCAATGCAAGAATCCCAAATGTGTGACCGGTTGTCCGGTATCCATTGACATCCCGGGCTTTATTAAGGAGCTTGGGAAGAATGATATCGAGGCGGCATTTAAAGTGATAGGAAAATACTCTGCGCTTCCGGCGGTCTGCGGGAGAGTATGCCCTCAGGAATCCCAATGTGAGGAACGCTGTATCCGGGGCATTAAGGGAGAGCCCGTTGCAATCGGTAAGCTGGAGAGATTTGTAGCGGACTGGGCCAGGGACAACAGGATAACGCCGGAGCCGCCTACTGTGAAAAAGGATATCAAGGTGGCGGTCATCGGTTCCGGACCGGCAGGACTTACCTGCGCGGGGGAGTTGGCCAAGCTGGGATATGAGGTAACCATTTTTGAAGCATTGCATGAGCCGGGCGGAGTATTGGTATACGGGATTCCTGAGTTCAGGCTTCCGAAGGACAGTGTGGTTAAAACCGAGGTTGAGAATGTGAAAGCCCTTGGTGTTAAGATAGAAACGAATGTTATTATCGGTAAATCGGTTACGATTGATGAGCTGATGGAGGAGGAAGGTTTTGCTGCCGTATTTATCGGCTCCGGGGCAGGTCTTCCGAAATTTATGGGCATTCCCGGTGAGAATGCCAACGGAGTATTTTCGGCAAACGAATATCTGACCAGGAATAACCTGATGAAGGCATTTGATTCCAGTTATGATACTCCGATTATCACCGGCAGCAAGGTGGCGGTCGTCGGAGGCGGTAATGTTGCCATGGACGCTGCCAGGACAGCCCTTCGCCTGGGTGCGCAGGTTTACGTTGTTTACCGGAGAAGTGAAGCGGAATTGCCGGCCAGAGTGGAAGAGGTACATCATGCGAAGGAAGAGGGAATTATCTTTAAGCTGCTGACTAATCCGACGGAGATTCTGGTTAATGAGAACGGATGGGTATCCGGTATGCGCTGCGTCGAGATGGAGCTTGGCGAACCGGATGAATCCGGAAGAAGAAGACCGGTTGTGAAACAGGACTCAGAATTCATACTCGAAGTGGATACGGTAATCATGTCTCTGGGTACAAGCCCGAATCCTCTGATTTCATCAACGACGGAGGGACTTAATACCAACAGATACAGATGCATCATTGCTGACGAAGCAACCGGACAGACTTCCAGGGAGGGAGTTTTTGCCGGAGGAGATGCAGTTACCGGAGCTGCTACCGTTATCCTCGCAATGGGGGCAGGCAAGGCGGCAGCCAAGGGTATTGATGAATATTTAACTTCTAAGAAGAATAAGCAGTAAGCTGATTGGATGAGATACGTTTGGGGAACGTATGGAAATACCATTGGAGGGTGTATGGGTGTATATGGGTTTGACCAGACAGACGGGGTGTTAACTGCGACAGCCGCAATTGCAATACTGCTGGTGGTAACACTTCTGTTTTTCAGACTTCGCCAGTCGAGGCAGGCGCAGGAGAATGCCGACCGGGAGTATAAGAAGCTGAAGGAGAATTATAAGCAGTTGGAGACAGTGTATGAAGCATCATTAAATTCCTTGAATGAACTGACGGTTAAGTATGAGGAGCTGAACAGGAACAGGGATAACATGAAGAAGCTGGCATACACGGATTATCTTACAGAGCTTCCGAACCGTACGGCTTTTACGGAGATGCTGGATAATGTGATGCTGACGATCCGCAATGAAGAGATTGTTGGTATCATGGATATTGATTTGGATAATTTCAAGAATATCAACGATACCCTGGGACATTCCTATGGCGATGAACTGCTGATCGATGTGACCTATCGCTTGAAGCAGGTGATGGATGAAAATGATTACCTGGCCAGAATTGGCGGGGATGAGTTTGTCGTTTTATCTCAGAATTTGAAGGATACCGCATCCTATGAGGAGAAAATTCGTAAAATCCGGAATGTATTCAGCTATCCTTTCGTCCTTACCACGAAAGAATACTTTGTTACGGTAAGCATCGGAGTTGCTTTTGCTCCGAAGGACGGGAAAACCTCGCAGACCATTATAAAAAATGTGGATTCCGCGATGTATGTGGCCAAAGCAAACGGGAAGAATACTCATGCATATTTTGATTATACGTTTAACCAGAAGCTTACGGAGAAGATAGAGATCCAGTCCGAGCTTAGAAAGGCAATAGAACGGGATGAATTCATCCTGTTTTATCAGGCGCAGATGGATCTGGAGACAAAAAAAGTTGTGGGTTTTGAAGCCTTGATTCGCTGGAACCATCCGACCAAGGGATTGGTCGGACCGGATGAATTTATTTATCTGGCAGAAGAAACCGGCCTCATCGTACCGATCGGCAAATGGGTATTGATGACAGCCTGCCGCCAGTTAAGGCAATGGGCACTGGAAGGCTATAAGGATATTAATATGGCAGTAAACCTGTCAGCCAGGCAGTTTAAGGATAAGGATTTTGTCAGTCTTGTTTGCGATACCATTGAGGAGACCGGAATCGACCCTAACCGTCTTGAACTTGAGATTACAGAGACAATTGCACTGGATGACCTGGAATACACGATCGCTACAATTAAGGAATTAAAGAATATTGGGGTTAATTTCTCCCTGGATGATTTCGGTACCGGATATTCTTCCATGAATTATTTAAAGCGTCTTCCGGTGAATAACCTTAAGATAGATAAGAGTTTCCTGGATACGGTGATGGAGGATCAATGTGACCAGAGAATTATTCAGACCATCATATCACTTGCCAGAAACCTGGATTTGTATGTTATTGCCGAGGGTGTGGAACGGAGCGATCAGGAGCAGTTTTTACAGGATGCCAATTGTAATAAGGCTCAGGGCTTTTTATACAGCAAACCGGTACCCAAGGATATGGCAGAACAGTTTTTAAAGAATACAAGGAATGGAGATTGAGGTGAGAGTCAGCCGGTTAACCATATTTCTAGCAGTACAGGGAATATTGTATGTCGTTTTTCTTGCTCTGGATTTCACGGGCAGTTATGCCGTCCTGTCGAATGGAATTAAGTTCACTGTAATAATACTATGCTTATTATATACGTTATCCGTTAAGAAGGGAAAAGGAGCAGGGGATATATCCCTGGTCCGTTTTGCTTTATTTTTTACGCTATTATCCGACTATATCATCCTTTTTCTTGATACCGGGCTTTATCTGTATGGTGTCTTCTCCTTTGTTATCGTCCAGCAGCTTTACGGCTTCCGGTTGAAGGGGATGGAAAACTGCAGACAGGGGCTTGCAAGATGGCAGGGAGCCATGAGGGCCTGGCTGCTGCAGGCAGGGACCGAATTGGCAGCGGCGGCGGTGATAATACTGCTTTTTAAAGCGATGGGGGTATCCTTAAATGTATTGCTGATGGTTACCGTTTTCTACTTTGTAAGCCTGGTCCATAATGTCGTTTATGCGGTTCTTTACGCAGTCCGTAAACCCCGACCCCAAAGCATTATCATTTTTGCCGCAGGGCTCGTTTTATTCCTGTTATGTGACATCCATGTGGGAATATATAACCTTTCGGACTTTATCTTGTTTACCGGGAAAACAGCGGAGCTTTTGTACCGCCTGGCAAGCCTTCTGATGTGGACCTTCTACGCGCCGTCCCAGGTATTAATTGCTGTCAGTGCGGATCGCTTTCGTCAATAAGTACAAAAAACAGGAAAATTTTTATGGAAACATATGTAAGATCAAAGCTTGCCTTGCGCAGGCTTTTTTGTTACAATAAAATATAATATATCAATGAATCTATCTATTTTCCTTACTGACCGTATTCTGCGGCCGGTTCTCATTCTTTATCCGCTCTTAGGTATGACTTAACCCCAAAATCCCAGGTAACAATTACGGATATCAAAAGCATAATTCTGTCTTTTTGTCCGGACCAATCAAATATAAGGAGGAAATAAACATGCAGTCAGCATTGATGGAGAAGACAATGGACTACGAGTCCTTTGCAGGTACTGTGAAACGGATGGTAAAGAACAGGATGGGGAAGGGCTATGATGTCCGGATCCATAAGGTGATCAAAAATAATTCCCTGGAGCTGGATAGCCTGGTAGTCCTTGGAGAGAACATGAACGCAGCGCCGAATATTTATCTGAAGCCATACTATGAGGCGTATCTGACGGGAATATCCCTGGAGGAGATTTGCGACCGGCTTTGTACGATTTGCAGCAATTGTAGCAGGTCTGTGTCAGATACGGATTTTACATACACACTTAAGGAGATGAAGCCGTATATTTTTTACCGTTTGGTAAGCTTCGAGAGAAATAGTAAGCTCCTGCAGGATATCCCGCATATTCCATACCTTGACCTGGCTCTTACCTTCCATTGTCTGGTCAAAGATGATGAAGACGGGATCGGGACCATCCGGATTACAAATGACCATCGGAAGCTATGGGGGATTTCTCTCCCGGAGCTGAAGGAGCTGGCGGTAAAAAATACGGAGAGGCTGTTCCCGGCCTCAATTAAAAGTATGGAGGAAGTTCTGATGGGGATACTGGCCGATGCTCGGCAGGAGGAAACGGGAGAACTGTCCGTGGAAGACTTAAACTGCAGCGGTAATACCGGAAAGGAATTGGCGGCGGGACCGAAAATGTACATTCTTTCAAACCAAAAAGGGATTAACGGAGCCGCCTGTATGCTTTACAGGGATGTGATCCGGCAGTTTTCCCGGCAGATGAATTCGGATTTAT
>JAFAFU010000025.1 GCA_023423335.1 Bacillota bacterium
TCATGACACCGATGGCATATCATAATAAATATATTTTAGCCGCATGAAAGAATACCGCCAGTCTATAAACAACTGGCGGTAGAAATAATTTTAATTATTCAATGTCCCACTTGACGGTAGCACACCACGCAAAATACCGGAAGTCAGGGGGTATTTTTTATATTATCTTTTAAGATTCAGGTGTCAAAAGCCCTTCGGGCATCATGGCTTCGTCAATCTGCACATTCACTAACGATATAGAAGTGATACAGAACATAGTTCGATGAGCAACTGTTATGAAGTCGTTGGCACTTCATCCAAGCGGGAAGCGTGTTGCGAATGAACTATGTTCTGTATCACATTATTGCCAGCTAAACCGTGCAAATTGACGAAGTCATATTTTGAATTTGCTTTTGACACCATCTCTCAGTCAAAGCTCCGGGTGAAGATATCGCTCTTCTCCAGCAGGCTTTCTATGGTATCAAGACCCAGCCGGTGCAGCAACTCGATCACATAGGGGTTATCAATCGGAGTCGGATAAGTCGCGGCGTCTCCGTATTCTTCCACATGAATTCTCCCCTGCTCGTGAGGAATGAGCGCTCTGGGTCCGCCGACACAGCCGCCGACGCAGCCCATTCCTTCATAGAAGTTGGCATCAATCTTCCCGGCCATCAGATCGTTTACCATTGCCCTGCAGGCGGGTACTCCGTCTGCCTGCTTTGTATGAATGGAAATGTTCCGGTGCGGATTTAACCGTTCCAGGGTAAGAGCCACGGCTTCACTGACACCTCCGGTATGGGCATAGATTCTTCCCGCGCGGGAGGAGTGGTCTTTTTCACTCTCCTCCATATCGGCAGGGATAATCTCCATAACATTAAAGATGTCCTGTATCTCTTGAAAGGTTAGTACATAGTCAACGGCATCGGCAATATCCTTCTCCCTTGCCTCCGCCTTTTTTGCCAGGCAGGGACCGATAAATACCGTCAGGGCATCGGGATGCATTACCTTCACCGCACGGCCGCTGGCAATCATGGGGGATACAGCCGGAGGAACATGGGGCACCAGCTCTTGATAGATTTTGCGGATCATTGCAATCCAGACCGGACAGCAGCAGCTGGTCAGCTGATAATCTTTTTCAGTCTTTATATTGGTATCAAACTCCAAGGCTTCTTTTAAGGTAAGAATGTCTGCGAATAAAGCTACCTCAATCATCCCGTCAAAACCGATCTGCTTCAGGGCATTCCGAAGCTTACCCGGTGTCACCCCGTTGCTGAATTGACCCAGAAAGGCCGGCGCAATCAGAGCATAGGCAAGACCCTTATGGGAACGGATCGCCTGAAGGGCAGGGATGACATCCTTGCTGCTGGTCAGCTTTTTTGCCCGGCACTCCTGTGTGCAATAGGAACAGCCCGCGCATAAATCCTCGTCAAACTTAATCTCACCGGTCTCACCGGGATGGATGGCGTGGAAGGGACAAACATTAACGCAATGCCGGTCATCCTCACAATCGCATTCTCCGCTATGCCAGATCAGGGGGTGTTTTTTGGGATGAAGGAGACAGTCCAGCTGATGTACGTCAAAGGGATCCAGAGAGTTTAAATAGTCCTCCTGCCTGTCCCCGGCCGTAGCTGCCAGCAGCTCCCGGTATAACTCATCAAATGTCTTCAAACACTGCACCTCGTTTCGTGAATTTTGTCAAACATAATAAATTTATTATAATCGAATTTATGATACATGGAAATATCAATACAGATGAATAGAAGGAACACAGATCGTTCTACAATTAATCCCAAATGATACCACACATGTAGAATAAATTCAGAGAGAAGTAACTATCTAAAAATCATCTGCAATATTAGATTGGTAAAGAATGTAAATTATTACTAATTCAACAGAATGACGGAACACTGCACCGGATAGCGGAAGTACTATTGGTATTATCCGCATTAATATCATCATTATTCCAATCTTAGCTTTACTAGGTTCCCAATTTGATTTATAATAATAGATAAATTGCGGGAAGGATTTGGAAATGTATATTTTTATCCGCAGGGGAAAATCTAATTAGAAAATCCAGGATATGAGGTATCGAGTTGAAGGATCGGACAAAGAGTTATCTAAAGAAAACCTTTCGGGTGTTTTTTTATTTATATATTATTATTTTATCATATTTTTTGTTTTTCAGTGAATCGTTCGGAAGAGATACGGTTACGGAAGGTTACCGATATAATATGAAGCTGCTGGTGGAAATCAGAAGATTTATCAATTACCCGGGTCAAAACTATGAGCTGTTTCTGATTAATATAATAGGTAATGTCATTGCGTTTATGCCCTTCGGCTTTCTGCTCCCGTTATTGAATAAAAAATACCGCAGGTTTTTTTATATTGCTTTTTTATGCCTGATGTTCAGCCTGGCCGCGGAAGTAATCCAGCTGCTGACCCAGGTAGGAATTTTTGATGTGGATGATCTTCTGTTAAATACCACCGGAGGCATTCTGGGTTATTTGCTGTTCGCAATCAGTAACCTGATTTACCGCCGGATCCAGCCTGTCAGGCCCCGGAGGGAGGGGAAATAAGATGCGGAATATATTTAAGAAGACGGAAATGATACACTTTTCAGGAAGGAAGCATTCCAAGCTGGGTATTTTTTCGGCGGTAATCGGCATTGCAGTGATATTGGGCTTCCTTACCGTCAGTATCATATCCGGGGCTATGAAGGGAAAAGGCGGAGAGCTACTTGGTATTATCGGTCTTCTGCTCTTTGCTCTGGCAGTATCCGGCTTTGTATTGTCCTATAAGGCACTGAAGCAGAGAGATATCTTTTATCGCTTTCCCTTGATAGGCGCAGTATTAAACGGGTTTATGACGATATTGTTTGTCATTATATATATCCTGGGCTTTGCCGGATGATACTTAAGGGGTAATTCTGTAAATTGGTCAAATATAGCAGAAGGGACGGCGGGCGTCTCCCGCGGATAGGAGTGCATATGGATAACAACATAATCCTGGAAGAGCAGGAGGAAATAAAGGAGCGTTATGATCTGGCGATGGAACGAATTCGCTCCATTGAGGATGAGAGGACGGTGAAAGAGCCTTATAGGGAATACTTTCGAAAAACAGCCGGCTTTCTCCTGCTGGTGAAGAGAGTGGAGGATTTAGCGGCGGATAACCGTATCGGCAGCCTGAGCTTAAAAGAGCAGCAGGCTTTGAACCGGAGCCTGTTTGAGGATATCACGGGTGATAATTACAATGAAAGCTATGCTAATCTGGCTTATGCCTGCAGACTGATGGGGAATAAGCATGGTAAGCTTCTGGCGTTTCTCTATGCGGAGCTGCGGGGATTGATTATTTATGCATATGAGCATCGGATAACGGAGCTTACGATATATCTGGAGCTGTTTATTGAGATTTACAATTTCTATGAATGGGAGGATGAATTCACCTATAAGGATGTAAAACGGGCCATCTATGATTTCATGAGTGACTACTGTGAATTGCTCGTAAACAGCCGTACTGCCCAGATGATTGATACAAACCTGTCCTTTGCAAAAGACATTATTATGGAAGCGGATTTGAAGGATTTAAGCTATCTTTACCGGTTCGGGGAATATATCTCTGATAACGAACTGCGGATTGCTGAATTTTTGAACGCCCTGCCGGAGGAACAGGTTCAGGCGATGGCGGATACCTATACCGAGGGTTACCGCTTGGGCTTTATCACCAGCCGTAAGCCTCTGGAGACGAAATCCATAGTGAACATCAGATATCATTTAGGCTTTGAGAGGATGATTCGTCTGGCAGTCCGGAATTTTGCGGATATGGGATTGGAAACAGTCATCTACCGGGCAGCCTGCGGTGCCCTCCATAGGAAACAGCATTTAAAGATTGGGTATCGTGCCACAAGTCCCAATAAGCAGTATGACTATGACCACCGTTTTGATATCGGGCTGTTTTTGGATAAAGCTCTAAATGATAAGAGATTATCCGGCCGAAGGGCAGCCCTGGAAAAATTTAAGGACAAGACCCCTAAGTACGCAGGACCTGCCGTGGTTGAGGTGTTTGGTGAGGAGCTTTTCGCACCTAAGGATAAAAAAGAGACAATTAAGCTGGATAAAAGGCAGCAGAAATTATATGTAGATTATTATAACGAAGAGAATTTCATCCTGAAGGAATTCTATAAGCTGGATGAGACCTCCTTCACAATTATTTCCTATCCGATTCCGGAGATTGGGGAGGATTTTGAAGCGATTTTTGCAGAAACGGTGAAGGTGAATACACTGGATAATAAGCAATACACCAAGATCCAGCAAAGCCTTTGCGATGCCCTGGATCAGGGGGAATATGTGAGAATCCGGGGTAAGGGACGAAACCATACAGATATGAAGGTTAAGCTTTTTCCCCTTAAGGACAGGGAAAAGGAGACCATCTTTGAAAATTGTGTCGCCGATGTCAACA
This sequence comes from Bacillota bacterium, assembly GCA_023423335.1. GTDB lineage: Bacteria > Bacillota > Clostridia > Lachnospirales > Lachnospiraceae > Mobilitalea. The sequence goes on from JAFAFU010000025.1 coordinate 4,435, forward strand.
TACCGGTCGGTGAAGTATTTACATCACCGGTACTTAAGGGAACAAATGGTATCCTTCATGTTCCCAAGGTCTATCTGAATCATTTGGAGTACCGGGATCTGGAGCTGCACTTTACCGACGGCCGGACTACGGAGTATAGCTGCAGGAACTTTAATGAAGAAGAGAAAAATAAAAGCTTTATTAAAGAAAATCTTTTGTTTAATCATGATTTTCTTCCCCTTGGTGAATTTGCCATCGGAACAAATACCGCAGCTTACATGATGGGTAAGAAATATGATATTGCATCCCGCCTGCCGATCCTGATTGCTGAGAAGACGGGCCCGCATTTTGCAATTGGCGATACCTGTTATCAGATGAGCGAGGACCTAAAGGTTTACAACCCGGATGGCAAGGAGATTGTTGCCAGGGAAAATGAGATTTCCTTCTTACGGAAGACGGAACCGGCAAAGGCTTATTTTAACTGCCATACGGATATTACCCTGCCCTATGATGAGATTTTAGAAATCTCGGTATGCCGGGAGGACGGTTCCATAATTCCGATTATTAAAGACACAAGATTTGTACTGGAAGGAACACTTGCATTGAATGAAGCCTTTGACCAGGCATAAGCTTCAGGCGCCGGCCTATTGAAAGGAGGTATGGTTATTTCATGTTAAGGATCACGAATTTATCAAAAAGCTACAAGGGTGATGAGAAGGCAGTGGACGGCTTAAGCCTGGAAGTGAAGGCGGGCGATATCTTCGGTTTTATCGGACATAACGGAGCCGGTAAGACAACCACCATCCGTGCCATAGCAGGCGTGCTTGATTTTGAAGAGGGAGAGATTAAGATTGATGGAAAGTCCATCCAGAGGGAGCCCCTTGCCTGCAAGAAGGTAACGGCCTATATTCCGGATAATCCGGATCTGTATGAGCATCTGACCGGAATTGGATATCTGAATTTTATCGGTGATATCTATGAGGTGGGGAAATTTGAGCGTGAAACCCTGATAGAGAAATATGCCGATGCATTTGAGCTGACCGGAAATCTGGGAGATACCATTTCCTCCTATTCCCATGGTATGAAGCAGAAGCTTGCGGTTATCGCGGCCCTGATACATAGACCGAAGCTTTTAGTCCTGGATGAGCCCTTTGTAGGTCTGGACCCGAAGGCTGCCCATACGCTGAAGACTATCATGGCCGAACTGTGCAAAGGAGGCAGCGCCATCTTTTTCTCCACCCATGTTCTGGAGGTGGCTGAAAAGCTCTGTAACAAGATTGCGATCATCAAGAACGGTAAGCTCGTAGCTTGCGGACTCACCGCTGAGGTAAAGGGAAACCTCAGCCTGGAGGACGTCTTCATGGAACTGATTGACGAGAAGGCCGAGTAAACATTCGGCTTTGCAAAAAGCACTTACGCACTTTTCGCAAAGTATTTGTATGCCGCCTTTTGGCGGCAGACGGAGGTTATGATGAAGAAAATCATGCGTTTAGTCAGTGTCCAGATATGGGCATTGCTCGGAGATATGTTATCGCTCGGGGACACGAAAAGGAAACGGCCCAAGGTATTATACCTGGGAATAATCCTGTTTGTTACCGTTATGGGCGGTGTTGCCTTTTTCTATTGCTACATGATTGGAAAAGGACTGCTGCTGTATGATGGTATCGAACTGCTGCCGCCGCTTATTATGGCGGTTACGAGTATCATAATACTGATGACTACGGTATTTAAAATTAAGGGAACTATTTTCGGATTTCGGGATTATGATATGATTATGTCGTTGCCGGTAAGCACAGCGGGAGTCGTCGCCAGCAGGGTAATCCTGCTGTATTGCGTCAATTTTCTGTTTGTACTCATGATTATGGTTCCGATGATGACGGCATACGGAATATTGGTTAAACCCGATATTTTTTTCTATTTGACCGGTACCATAGCTATGTTTTTCGTACCTCTGGTACCGATTATCCTGGCTTCGGTGCTGGGGACCCTGGTCACCTTTGCCGCTTCCAGATTCCGTCACAGCAATTTGGTTGTTATCCTGATTTCCATCATCGCTTTATTTTCCATAATGAGTCTTTCCTTTGCTTCCGGTAAATCAGGAGAGGAAATGGTAAATCTGAGCAAAGCCCTGACGGAGCAGGTGAACTCTATCTATCCTCTGGCCCAGCTGTATACCAGGGCGGTATGCGATTATGATATGGCCGCCTTGGCTTCCTTTCTGTTGTATTCTTTGGGAAGCTTCGGCATTTTTTCCTATATTATCGGAAAACTGTTTAAGAAGGTAAACTCCGCCATAATGACCGGAAGAAGCCGTTCGAATTATAAATTGGGCGGGTTAAAGGCGTCGACTCCGTTTAAGGCGTTATTCATAAAAGAGCTGAAGCGTTATTTTTCATCTCCGCTTTATGTACTGAATACCGGATTTGGAATAGTACTTCTTACGGTCGGAGCCCTTGCCCTGATCTTTGTGGACCTGGAAAAATTGCTGGGGGACTCCCAGGCAGTCGGCTTATTGTTAACAGGCGGACCGATTGCCGTATCCTTCTGCGTCGTTACAGCCTGTACGACGATGGCCTCCATCTCCTTGGAGGGAAAAAATCTCTGGATAATCAAATCCCTTCCGGTGCCTGCAAAGACGGTATTTCTCTCTAAGATAGCCGTAAATTTGCTGGTTACCGCTCCTGCGGTCATGGATGCCCTTTTGATTACCCTGGTGCTGGACCTGGGCTTTATCAGAGGGATATTCATGGTACTGGTCACTGTGGTCTGTTCCGTGTTCATCGCACTCCTGGGGTTATTATTGAACCTGAAGCTGCCGAACTTTACCTGGACGACGGAGGTTATTGTCATTAAGCAGAGTGCAGCCGCTTTGGTATCATTATTTACCGGGTTTATCTTCGTGGGGCTACAGGCACTGCTGCTGGGGGTGTTGGGAGACTTCGTACCGGCATATCTGATTTATCTCTGCCTGATGGCAGTTGTGGACGGTATTCTGTATCGGACATTGATGTCTTATGGGGTAAAGCGCTTTCATACTCTGTAGGAACAGGGAAGGCATCCGGAAAATGGCTTCAGGCATCCAGGCCGGTATGGTCTGCCTGAAGATTAGATAATGTGTACTTATGAATGACACCGGAATTATTAGGTGCGTTAATAAATAGCATAAGTATTTTTTCGATGAAAAATAACGACAAACCCTAGGGAATGTGCTAGAATGTTGGCAGAATGATCGTGAGATACGGGATACATTGATAATGATATCCTGATAGGAGGAATTGCTGTATGGATTATAAAAAAGCTGGAGTGGATATCGAAGCCGGGTATAAGGCCGTGGAATTGATGAAGGAGCATATCCGGGGAACCATGCGGAAGGAAGTGCTGGGTGATATCGGGGGCTTCTCCGGAGCATTTTCACTTGCGGGCTTTAAAAACATGGAGCAGCCGACTCTGGTTTCAGGAACGGATGGAGTGGGGACAAAGCTCAAGCTCGCATTTTTGCTGGATAAGCATGATACCGTCGGTATCGACTGCGTAGCTATGTGCGTGAACGATATTGCCTGCGCCGGCGCAGAACCTTTATTCTTCCTTGATTATATTGCCTGCGGCAAGAATGAGCCGGAGAAAATCGCCACTATTGTGAAGGGTGTGGCTGAGGGCTGCAAGCAGGCCGGGGCGGCGTTAATCGGCGGTGAGACGGCTGAGATGCCCGGCTTCTATCCGGAGGATGAATATGATATGGCAGGTTTTGCCGTGGGGATTATTGACCAGAAGAAGCTAATCAATGGTGCCGCTATGAGGAGCGGGGATGTACTGATCGGGATCGCCTCCTCCGGTATCCATAGCAATGGTTATTCCTTGGTCAGAAAGGTATTCCGTATGCAGCGGGAGACGCTGGATACCTATTATGAAGTCCTGGGCTCTTCCCTGGGTGAGACGCTGCTTACGCCAACCAAAATATATGTGAAGGCATTGCAGGAGCTGAAGGCAGGCGATGTAACCATTAAGGCCTGCAGCCATATTACAGGCGGAGGCTTTTATGAGAATATCCCCAGAATGCTTCCGGAGGGCATCCATGCCCATATCAATAAGAACAGCTATGATATTCCGCCGATATTCGGTATGCTTCAAAAGGATGGGGATATCGATGAAAAAATTATGTATAACACCTATAATATGGGCTTGGGAATGATGATTGCAGTAGACCCGAAGGATGCGGATAAGGCTGTGAAGCTGATACAGGCAGCAGGGGAGAAGGTATATATCGTCGGAGAAGCCAGGGACGGAATGAAAGGAGTCAGCTTATGCTAAGACTGGCAGTCCTGGTATCCGGAGGAGGAACGAATCTTCAGGCCCTGATTGACCGGATTGAACAGGAGAAGCTGCAGGGAGTAACGATTGAGGCAGTTATCAGCAGCAACCGGAATGCTTATGCCCTGGAGAGAGCCAAACAGCACGGTATTGCGGCCGCTTCCATATCGAAGAAGGAATTTACCGCCCTCGGTGATTATGAGGAGGCGTTCCTGAAGCTGATCGGAAGCTTTGAGGTGGATTTGATCGTTCTGGCCGGGTTCCTGGTAATTCTGCCGGAGAAGATTGTAAAGCAATATAACAATAAAATTATTAATATTCATCCCTCCCTGATTCCTGCCTTTTGCGGGGACGGGTATTATGGCCTTAAGGTTCACGAAGCGGTTCTGGCCAGGGGGGTTAAGGTAACCGGTGCCACCGTGCATTTCGTGGACGAGGGAACGGATACCGGGCCGATTATCCTCCAGAAACCGGTTGTGGTTCAGGAGGATGATACACCTGAGCTTCTGCAGAGAAGAGTTATGGAACAGGCAGAGTGGGAGCTGCTGCCGGAAGCAGTGCGCCTGATAGCCGAAGGGAAAATATCAGTCAGAGATCGTAAGGTGCGGATAAATCCATAAAACAGTATAAAGGAGCTGCTGCAACAGCCTGTTTTTATCAGATTGAAATGGCCGGGCTGTTGTGAATGAGGCCGGCCCTTAAATTATTCGGGAGGAGTATTCGATGAAGGTATTAGTCATAGGCAGCGGAGGAAGGGAGCATGCGATTGTAAAAAAGCTTGCGGTAAGCAGCAGGGTCCATAAGCTTTATTGTGCACCGGGGAATGCAGGTATCGCAGAGGATGCAAAATGTGTGGATATCTCGGTTATGGCCCATGAAGCGCTGGCTGATTTTGCCGCAAAGGAAGAAATTGACCTCACTGTGGTAGGGCCCGACGATCCTCTGGTAGCGGGCGTCGTAGATGTTTTTGAAGCCAAAGGGCTAAGGATATTCGGCCCCAGGAAGAATGCGGCAATCATTGAAGGATCAAAGGTATTTTCCAAGAATCTGATGAAGAAATACAATATCCCTACGGCGGCTTACGAGACCTTTGATTCACCGGGAGCAGCCATAGAGTATCTTAAGACCTCAAAATATCCGATTGTACTAAAGGCAGACGGCTTGGCCCTCGGTAAGGGAGTTTTGATCTGCAATGATTTTGAAGAGGCAAAAGACGGTGTGAAGCTGATTATGGAGGAGAAACAGTTCGGAGCCTCCGGCGATCACCTGGTAATAGAGGAATTTATCTCCGGACCCGAGGTCTCGGTACTGGCCTTCTGTGACGGAACCCATATTAAGGAAATGACCAGTGCACAGGATCATAAGCGCGCCAGGGATGGGGATCAGGGCTTAAATACCGGAGGAATGGGAACCTTCTCCCCCAGTCCGTTCTACACAAGGGAAGTAGAGGATTTTTGCCGGCAGCATGTCTATCAGCCTACCATGGACGCAATGAAGGCGGAGGGCAGGCCCTTTACCGGTATCCTCTTTGTCGGATTGATGCTGACGAAGGATGGCCCGAAAGTTCTGGAATACAATGCCCGCTTCGGAGATCCTGAAGCCCAGGTCGTATTACCGAGGATGAAGAACGATATTATTGAGGTTTTTGAAGCCTGTATCGATGGCAGGCTGGAGGATATCAATCTGGAATTTGAGGATAATGCGGCGGTATGTGTGATTCTGGCTTCAGAGGGCTATCCCGGGCATTATGAGAAGGGCTTTGAGATCAAGGGTCTGGAGCATTTTATCGGTAAGAAGGACCATTACATTTTCCATGCCGCCACAAAAGCGGCGGACGGAAAGATCCTTACCAATGGAGGCAGGGTTCTTGGAGTTACCGCCGCCGGCCAGAATTTGAAGGAAGCCAGAAGAAAGGCCTACGAGGCTGCCGCCTGGATTGATTTTGACAATAAATACATGAGGAGTGATATCGGCAGGGCCATTGATGAAGTATGATATGGCTTCTAAATCCGGATATCCGGTGTGATTATATTTCAATATAAAGTATTGCAATTCCCGTAGAGACACTTATTGTACGGGGCTGCAATACTTTTTTTATTCTTCCGTTTATTTTTCGGAGAAATCATCCGAAATATATAATAATTCCGTTTTTGACAGGTTCTTGCATAAAAAGCAGTAAATGCCACAGAAGTGCCATAAGTCATTTGTAAAATAAAGCAATAAAATGTAGAACCTGACAAGGGATCAGTTTGCGGCTTGTTGGAAAGGAGTACGGGATTTCAATGAAAGAACGGTATCATCAACACAAATGGTTCGTTATTCTGCTCTGCATCATAATGGTGCTTCAGAATCTCATATATGCTAATTCAGAACACAGTATGGCCGCTGTGACAGGAACGGTTACAGCAAATACCCTGAATGTCCGCACAGGACCCTCCGCTGCCTCTGAGAAGGTCATGCTGGGGGAAACCTATGTATATCTTCGCAAGGATGAGAAGGTTACCATACTGAACGAGGACAGCGGTTGGTATTATATCTCCCTGGCGTTCAACGGAAAAACTGTGAAAGGCTATGTATCGAGTGACTATATTGAACTGGGTGCAAACAGTCAGGTACCTACCCCGACACCGAAGCCGACAGCTGCACCAACACCGAAACCGACACCAAAGCCAACTCTGGCGCCGACCAAGGCTCCGGATCAGGGGAATGCGGCAGGGGAAGTAAAAAAGGCTTTTTCCCTCAAGGGATCTGTTACAGCGGCATCCTTAAATGTCAGAAGCGGAGCAGGCACAAATTATGCCAAGGTGGCGGGACTGACAGCCGGTAACAGTGTGACCGTAATTAATGAGGTGATGAACGATACCACCAAATGGTACGGGATTACCTTTAAAAATGGAGGCGTTACAAAGTCAGGTTATGTATCCAGCCTCTATATAAAGCTTATTTTCGATTCTGCGGTGAAAGGAAATATCAAAGATAGCAAGACAAAGATCAGAAAAGCAGCGGGCAGCAGCTCTGCCTACCTGAAAGATTCAAAGGGAAGCGTCCTTTCCTTAAGTAAGAATAAATCCATAACCATTCAAGATGAGGTAACAATGAACAATGAAAAATGGTTCAAGATTACCTTTACCCTGGATTCTGTAAAATATACGGGATATGTACAGGCGAATCAGGTATACTTTAAAGTAACGGAGACGGCACCCACAGCTACCCCTACACCGCAACCAACTCCAAAACCTACCCCTAAACCCACCCCGAAGCCGACTGCGACCCCTACCCCGAAGCCAACCACAACCCCCACCCCGAAGCCGGTTACGAGTCCTACTCCGACCCCGACACCAACCGTAAGTCCGACGCCCACACCCAGCCCGACCCCGATACCGGCGCTGCCGGACCTTTCCCAGGGCGCCGGTCTTCTGGAGGTATCGGATATCAAGATATATGATTTGATTTTATCTCCAGTGGATGGATACATATGTAATACCCAATATTTGAATGTTATCAATAATGTATTAGTTTCAATTGAATATCTTTATGATAACAGTTTTCAACCGATTATTCTTTCGAACAGGCAAAAGGTTACGGTTGAAGAAGCGGTCCTGACAGATTCTGGGATATGGTATAGAATAAGATTTAACTTCAATGGCCTGTCCTATAGCGGCTATGTCAGGGCAGAGTATATCTATATTGGCGAAATCGCACCTATACCGACGGTCACGCCGAAACCTACACCAACGCCGACACCAATTCCAGCGTTTCCGGGTACGGATAATGTGGATTTTGAGTTGAAGCTGATTGCACAGGGTTTTCCGGAGAGCTATAAGGAGGGTTTAAGGCAGCTTCATGAAAAGCATCCCACCTGGGAATTTACCGCTTATCATACCGGACTTGAATGGACTACGGTGATAAAGGAGGAGAGTATCCCGGGTAAAAACACGATACCAAATACGAAGAGTGTGGAATGGTTATCCTTTGACAGCGGTGCTTATGATTGGAAAACGGATAAATTTACGGTATTTGACGGAACCTACTGGGTGACTGCTTCCAAGGCAGCAGTCGAATATTATATGGATCCTAGAAATTTCCTGACAGATACGGGAATCTTCCAGTTTGAGCTTCTGAAGTATCAAAGTAAATACCAGAATAAGCTGGGAGTAGAGAATATCCTGTCCGGCACAGCACTCTACAAGACCTCCTATTCCTTTTTGGATGATCTGGGTGTCCAGCAGAGTTATACCTATAGTGACACTTTTATCAAGGCGGCAGAATATTCCGGTGTCAGCCCCTATCATCTGGCTTCCAGGGTTAAGCAGGAGGTGGTAACGGGGCCGAATACATTAAGCAACAGTGTTTCCGGAACCTATGCGGGATATGAAGGATACTATAATTTTTATAATATCGGAGCCAATGACAGCGCCGGCGGAGGAGCAATCGCCAAAGGTCTGAATTATGCGAAAAACGGCAGGAATGCTGCTGAGAATGCATTATATCTGATACCCTGGACAAATCCCTATAAGTCCATCGTGGGAGGTTCCTATTTCATTGGATCCGGCTATATTAACCGGGGACAGGATACGGTCTACCTTCAGAAGTTCAATGTTACACCGAATTCGACCTATTTCCATCAATATATGACCAATGTGGAGGCACCCTGGGCAGAGGGAAAGAAAATCTCAACAGCGTATAAGAGCATGATTGATTCACCGATTGTTTTCTCTATTCCCGTATATTTGAACATGCCCGGCGTAGCTCCATACCCTACCACCAAGTTTAATCCCAATAACCGTATGAAGAGCCTTAAGGTGTATGATATCAATGGGAAGGAGCTGGCACTGACGCCGACCTTCAGTCAGACAACCTACAGCTACAGCTTAATTGTTAAGAATGAAATCGACCAGGTACAGGTAAAAGCAACTGCAGTCAGTAAGAAGGCAACGGTAGCCGGATCCAGTTATCATTCTCTGACCATTGGCAATAATACGATAACGATACCGGTTATGGCCGAGGATGGACAAATCGCAAATTATACCGTCAATATCGTAAGAGAGTAATCCGTCTCGCAGCTAAGATTTACATAGGCAGGCAAGGAATTACGAACAGATGCCATAGAATCCGGCCAGCGGGGAAGAGCCTGCTGGCCGGTTATTGCTAGCACATATCGCTCCATGACCAATGACTATAATACATAGGGGGAATTCCATATGAAGAAAATAAGGAAATATATTATGACAATGCTGCTGTTTTTGGCGGCAGGAAGTATCGTTAATACACAGACAAGCAGAGCCGCGAGCGCCGAGGTGGAACTTTCCGCAGATAATGAGGAGATCACGGTCGGTCAAAGCCTGTACGTTTATATTATGATTAAGTCAGATACGCCCTTTGGCGATTTTGAGGCCAATCTAACCTATAATGATGATATTCTGGAGTATCAGGGGAATAATTCCTTCATTACAGGAAGCAGCGGTTTCTTAAAAATATCGGATGTAAATGTACCCGATGCGGATACCCAGAGAAAATATTCTCTGGAATTTAAAACAGTCGGAATCGGAGTATGTGATATTGCACTGATGGAGCCCTTTATGGTTTATGATTATGAGACCGAAGCAGGGCTTCCTGTATCCAGTAATGTTTTAACGGTTAATGTCAAGGCCGCAGTGACGGCCTCAACCAACGCGTATTTAAGTTCCTTGAAAATCAACCCCGCATCATTAAGTCCGGAGTTTAATAAAAATACCTTCGAATATCAGGCCAATGTCAGCTATGATACAGAGAAGCTGATCATCAATGCGGATCGGGAGGATGAAAAATCAATTGTTCGTATTTCCGGTAATGATTCTCTGAAAGAAGGAGAAAATAAAGTCATCATTACTGTGATAGCAGAATCAGGAGCCGTCATAGAATATACTATACATGTATTCCGTGAATTCGCACCGGAAGACGAAGAAATTCCTGAGGAGGGAATAATCACACCTTCGACAAAGCACGGTTTCTTTGAAATTGTCCGTGCGGACGGGGAATTATATGCAGAATATAACGGAAGATATAGGCTGGTGGAGCCGGGTCCCGAGGTTCAAATTCCCAGTGGTTATGTCAAGACCAAAATCATTGTTTCGGACATTTCCATTAATGTTTATGCCCCGGAGGATGACCTGGGATATGAATTCCTGTTAATCTATGCGGAGAACGAGCTGGGAGAGGCAGGCTTTTATACCTATGACAAGGTGGAAAGAACCCTGCAGCGTATGATCCCGGATACCCTGGTGATCGGTGCGGCAGATGATGAGGCTTCGGCTGACCAGAACGCATTAAAGAAGGAATACCGCTCGAATATGATGAAGGCAGTATTTGTCATAACACTCCTCGGTATCCTGTGTGCACTGCTGATTGTGGTAATAATCCGGACGTATATGAAATCCAGGTAAAAGTGCTGTTTCATAAAGTTGTTGACATTCCCAAGGTATTGTTATACTATGTGTATAACAGATATAACGATATCTTTCGATGTAAACCAATTGATTAAGAGGTGTCTGCAATGTATGTAAAAATAGATTTTAACAGTGATGAAGCGATCTATATCCAGCTTAGGAATCAGATTATATATGGTATCGCCACTTCAAAGATCCAGGAGGGTGATAATCTTCCTTCCGTAAGGGAGTTGGCGGAGTATATTGGAATCAACATGCATACCGTAAATAAAGCATACGCCATTTTAAAGCAGGAGGGATATGTTAAGCTTGACCGCAGGAAGGGCGCAGTAATTGCAATTGATTTTAATAAGCTGCAAGCCCTGGAAGAATTGAAGGAAGACCTTACGGTCATCCTGGCGAAAGCAATCTGTAAAAATGTCAGTTGCGAGGAAGCACATGAGATTGTGGATCAGGTATTCAACGGATTTGAAAGGGGGTAATTCCTATGTTATGCGACAGATGTCAGAAGAGGGATGCCAAGGTACTATATACCGAAATTATTAACGGAGTAAAAAAAGAGCAGCATCTATGCGAAGAATGTGCCACAGATTATACATCCTTTCAAATGGAAAAGCCATTACTGAACAGTGATCTCACGTTAAACGACCTGCTGTCCACACTGCTGGAAGCATACAATAACAGTAATACCAAGGAACAGGGAGAGGCCAAACCGGATATTGTTTGTGATAAATGTAATATGAGTTTTGAGGAATTTCTTCAGAAGGGCCGATTCGGCTGTGCCGAATGCTACCGCAGCTTCCATAAGGAACTGGGCAAGACCTTAAAGGGGATTCAGGGGGCCGAGGTTCATATGGGGAAGAGGCCGAAGGGCTATGTTTCTTCAACAGACAGAATCTTAAAGGGTTTTAGTGAGACAGAGAGGCTGAATATAAAACTTCAGGAAGCAATTGAGAAGGAAGAATTTGAGGAGGCCGCCAGACTCAGGGATCTGATCCGTCAGATGAGGAAGGAGGAGACCAACAATGCTTAAATGGTATGAACAGATTGTTCCGGACAGTGACGTTGTTATCTCCAGCCGCATCCGACTGGCCAGGAATCTGGAGGGGTATCCCTTTTCCGCGAAGATGGAAGAGAAAGAGGCGGTCCCCCTGGTGAATGAGGTTAAGGGAATTACCGCATCTCTGGCAGAAAAAGATAACCGGAAATACTATTCCTGCAATATCAGTACGCTTAGCGATATCGATAAGACCGCAATGGTAGAACGGCATATTGTCAGTCCTTTGCTTGCTGAGAAACAGCAGACGACAGGCTTAATTTTGTCGGAGGATGAAACCATCAGCATTATGATTAACGAAGAGGATCATGTCAGGATACAGGCGATTGTCGGCGGCATGAATCTCGAGAAAGCATATGAGGAAGCGGACCGGATTGACGATATCGCCTATGAGAAATTACATTTTGCATTTGACGAGAAATACGGATATCTGACCGCATGTCCTACCAACTCAGGTACAGGGATGCGTGCTTCCTGCATGGTTTTCCTGCCGGCCTTAAGCTCGGCAAGGATGATATCGAAGCTGGTTGAGGAGGTCGGCAAATACGGAGTCACCATCCGCGGAATTTATGGGGAAGGCTCCAAGAGTCTGGGAAGCATCTACCAGATTTCAAATCAGAAGACTCTGGGGCAGTCCGAGCGGGAAATCATCGATAACCTGAACCGCATCGTGGCCCAGGTCGTTAAGCAGGAGAGAAAGCGGCGGGAATATATGCTGTCCGTTAATGCGGATGAATTAGAGGATCAGGTTTATCGTTCCTATGGAGTTTTAAAGTATGCGAGACAGATTACCTCAGAAGATGCGATGGCCCTGCTCTCCCAGTTAAAATTTGGTGCGGACTGCTGCCTGATCCAATTTGAGAGAGACTTTAATATTCATAAATTGATGATGGGAGTCCAGCCGGGAAGCCTGCAGTGGACCATAGGCAAAAACGTTGGAAGCACGTCCAGGGATCAGTCCCGGGCTGAATATATACGCAAGGAATTACCGACAATGATATAAAATATCCATATATGCTGAAGTTAACAGCACCAAAAATCCAGGGTTGTTTTATCCGCCCGGGTATGAATTCTTTAGGTCAGAAACGGAGGACACAAGGATGAATGATAAATTTACTGAAAATGCGAAAAGTGCGATCAACCTGGCAAAGGAGGTGGCATACCGCCTTTCCCACAATTATATCGGGACGGAGCACCTGCTGATCGGGTTGATGGAGGTTGACGGAGTAGCCTCCAAGGTATTGGAGGAAAACGGAGTCAACGTAGAAAAAGTATTGGAATTAGTGAACCAGCTGATTGCGCCGAACAGCGGCGTGGAGATGATGGATGCCGGCAGCTTTACTCCCAGGGCAAAAAGGATTCTGGATCAAAGCTATAAAGAAGCCGCCAGATTTAAGGCACAGCTGGTCGGGACAGAACATATCCTCATTGCATTAATCAAAGAAACGGATTGTATTGCAGTCCGTCTCTTGAATACTTTGGGAGTCAATATCCAGAAGGTATATATTGATATCCTGACCGCTACCGGCGTGGATGTCAGCTCGGCAAAAAATGATTATTCTACCGGGAAGAACAATAAGGGCAAAGCGAAATCCGCCACTCCTACTCTGGACCAGTACAGCCGGGATTTAACGGAATTTGCCCGCGAAGGCAAATTAGACCCGGTTATCGGCCGCGAGAACGAAATACAGAGAGTCGTTCAGATCCTGAGCAGAAGAACAAAGAACAATCCCTGCCTCGTCGGCGAGCCCGGCGTCGGTAAAACAGCGATTGCCGAAGGTCTTGCATTAAAGATTGTGGAAGGAAATATTCCGGATACCATTAAGGAGAAGAGAGTTGTCACCCTGGATCTGTCCGGTATGGTAGCAGGCTCCAAATACCGCGGAGAATTCGAGGAGAGAATTAAGAAGGTGATCGCCGAGGTGATCGGGGATGGAAATGTCCTGCTATTCATTGATGAGATCCATACCATCATCGGCGCGGGCGGAGCAGAGGGAGCTATAGATGCATCCAATATCCTGAAGCCGTCTCTGGCAAGGGGCGAACTGCAGATCATTGGTGCAACGACAAGGGAAGAATACCGTAAATATATTGAGAAGGATGCGGCATTAGAGAGAAGATTCCAGCCGGTGGTGGTGGATGAACCCTCGGAGGATGAGGCCATCCAGATTTTATTCGGTTTAAGAGACAAATACGAAGCGCATCATCAGGTCCGTATCACGGACTCCGCTTTAATTGCTGCTGTAAAGCTGTCCAGCCGATACATCAATGACCGGTATCTTCCGGACAAGGCGATTGACTTAATGGATGAAGCAGCCTCCAAGGTACGTCTGAGTACCTACACCTCATCACCGGCAGTAAAGGATTTGGAACAGGAAATCAAACGCCTGGAGGAGGAGAAGGAAAAGGCGATCAAGGAAGAAGCTTACGAGAAGGCGGGAGAGATTAAGAAACAGCAGGAGGCCGCCCAGGAAAAATTAGAGAAGCAGAAGGTTCTTGACGATAAGCAGCGCCTGGAGAAGCAACTGGTAGTCAGTGAGAATGAAATTGCTGAGATTATCTCCAGCTGGACGAAGATACCGGTCAAGAAGCTGGCAGAAGAGGAGACAGAACGGCTCCAGAATCTTGAGAATATCCTGCATCAGAGAGTGGTTGGGCAGGAAGAGGCGGTGGGCTCTGTTGCCAGGGCAATCCGCCGTGGCAGAGTCGGCTTAAAGGATCCGAACCGTCCGATCGGCTCCTTCCTGTTCTTAGGACCCACCGGTGTCGGTAAGACCGAGCTTTCCAAGGCGTTATCCGAGGCAATGTTTGGCAGTGAAAATGCCATCATACGGGTAGATATGTCGGAATATATGGAGAAGCACAGCGTCAGCAAACTGATCGGTTCCCCTCCGGGATATGTAGGTTATGATGAGGGAGGCCAGCTGAGTGAGAAGGTAAGGCAGAACCCTTATTCCGTTATATTGTTTGATGAAGTGGAAAAGGCGCATCCCGATGTGTTCAATATCCTTCTGCAGGTCTTGGATGACGGCCATATCACCGATGCCCAGGGACGCAGGGTCAGTTTCAAAAATACAATTATTATTATGACCTCCAATGCCGGGGCACAAAATATCATTTCACCGAAACGGCTTGGGTTCACCTCTGTAGTTGATGACAAGGAGGATTACAAGCGTATGAAGGATGGCGTTATGGATGAGGTTAAGAGGATATTCAAGCCGGAATTTATTAACCGTATTGATGAAATCATCGTTTTCCATGCGCTGACCAGGGAGAATATCAGAAGTATTGTGGCGATTATGGTACGGACCATTGCGAAACGCAGCAAATCGCAGATGAATATAACTCTCGTAACCAGTGATGAAGTGATCGGGCACCTGGCAGAGGTCGGGTATGACGAAAAATATGGGGCCAGACCATTAAGACGGGCGATACAAACAAATATTGAAGATAAGCTGGCAGAGGCCATATTGGCGGCTGCGATCAAGGAGGGCGATACGGTCAGCGTGGAGTATCTTGATAATGAGATTGTGCTAAAAGCGAAATAACGGGTAGTAATTATTTTTAGAAATAGTAGAAATTGGCTTTATTATCGTTTATAATATCAGTATAAGTTCCAATAAGGCTGATGAATAAGAATGGTTTTCCGCTACAGTAAGATCAGGTAAATACTATTAGGAGGGTCATATAATGGCTGTTATTGAAGAGTTAATACGCAAAGAAAGTGACGGGACAATTAGCTTTGGTAATTACAAATTAGAGGTTAAGTCTAAGATTTCCGATTTTGAGCATGAAGGAGATCTGTATAAAGTGAAGACATATGGTAAGATTACAAAGCTTGAGAAAAATGGTATGTTTGTCTATGAATCGATGCCCGGAACAGCTGTATTTCACCTGGAACAAAAGGACAACGAAATTAGCTTTCAAGTAGACGGGAAGGATACGGCGCAGATTACCCTGGAACTTGAGGCTGAGAAGGAATATGAGATATTTAAGAATGACTCTTATCTTGGTAAGATGAAAACAAATTTAGGCGGAAAGCTTATCTTCTCCGTGGAGCTCAGTGAAGATGAGAAAGCGTATATAAAGGTGGTTAAACTCTAAATGGCGAAACCAAAGACCGTGTTTTACTGCAAGGAATGCGGCCATGAATCGGCAAAATGGATAGGGCAGTGTCCCGGCTGCAAGCAATGGGATACCTTTGTAGAAGAGCCGGTAATCAGGAAGAGTACGGCGGCGGCTGGGCTTCGGAATGTCAAAGAACCGGAGCTGATCTCAAGGATCAAGGCAGAAGCCGAGTCGAGGCTGAACTCCGGGATTGGTGAACTGGACCGGGTACTAGGCGGAGGCATCGTACAGGGAAGCCTGGTTTTAGTCGGAGGCGATCCGGGTATCGGTAAATCGACTCTGCTGCTCCAGATGTGCCGTGTTATCGTAAATGCGGGTAAAAAAATTATATATATCTCCGGGGAAGAATCTTTAAATCAGATAAAAATGAGAGCGGAGAGGCTCGGCCCTTTTAACGGCGAGCTTCTTCTCCTTTGTGAAACCAATCTGGATTTGATTGAGGAAGCGATCGGGAAGCATAAACCGGATATTGTCGTGATTGACTCTATTCAGACAATGTTCAAGGAAGAAGTATCCTCTGCTCCGGGAAGTGTCAGTCAGGTCAGGGAAGTAACCGGAGCGCTGCTCCGTATTGCCAAAGGTTCAGGTATCACGATATTTATCATTGGCCATGTGACAAAGGAAGGAATGGTTGCCGGTCCGAGGGTATTGGAACATATGGTGGATACAGTTCTCTATTTTGAGGGGGACAATTATGCATCCTATCGTGTACTTCGGGCGGTCAAAAACCGATTCGGCTCTACGAATGAGATCGGCGTCTTTGAGATGCAGCATACCGGGCTGGTTGAGGTGAAGAATCCTTCGGAATACATGCTGAAGGGCAGACCGGAAGGCGAACCGGGCTCGGCCGTATCCGCGTCCATTGAAGGGACAAGACCCATCCTCGTCGAGGTACAGGCTTTGGTTTGCAGGACAAATTTTAATATGCCGAGAAGGACCGCCGCCGGTACGGACTATAACCGTGTTAATCTGCTGATGGCGGTACTGGAAAAGCGCCTGGGCTTTCAAATGGCAGATTGCGATGCCTATGTCAATGTGGCGGGTGGTATGAAGATTTCGGAACCGGCTTTGGATTTGGCCATTGTCAGTTCCATCCTGTCCAGCTATAAGAACATCACGATTGATAACCGAACGGTTTTGTTTGGTGAAGTTGGATTGACCGGTGAGATCAGAGCAGTAAATATGGCGGAGCAGCGGGTAGTCGAAGCGAAGAAAATGGGCTTTGAGGTTTGCATCCTGCCCCAGGCGAATAAGGAGCATATCAAGGCTTCGGATATAAAGCTGATCGGAGTGAAGAATATACAGGAGGTTATGAAGCTGTTATCGGGAGCGCAATAGTTACAGTTACTGTGTCAGAAATAAATCGGGGGATAACAATGAAGGATATGGTAAACGAAAGAATACTACAGTTGAGTTCAGCACAGGAACGCCTGATTCAAGCTGCAGACATCATGGATCAATTGAGCCGCTCGCAGTTATTGATCGAGAAGCATTCCTATGAGGCCATTAATACTACGGATATGGTTCTGAGCCTGTCAAAAGAGGGAATGAGTCTTGTTAGATCGCTGAAAGAAGGGGGCGAAGCATACATAGCAAATCCTTCCACGGAGGGAAAGGACAGGTTGCTCCTGTTATTAAATGACTTAAATGGCCTGCTGCATAAAATCATGGAAGCGGCATCTACGGACAATGAGCTTCTGCATTCCATAGAGAAGGTGGCGGATACCCAATACGGCCTCACGGATGGCCTGAAAGAGTCCATCCATGTGGTAAGCCAAAGTGTTGAACAGGCCGCAGCCTGTGCAGAAATGGTTATGGCAATGGATATATAAGATCGGTAAAGTCTGGGTCCGAAACATTAAAATTATATTGACAATTTAGACAATTCATAGTACTATAAATAAGCGACATAAATAGGGGTATAGTTCAGCTGGTAGAATAACGGTCTCCAAAACCGCAGGTCGTGGGTTCAAATCCTACTGCCCCTGTAGATAGGTCCTGAAGGACGCATTAAAAAGCCCTGAAACCATTGGTTTCAGGGCTTTTTTTCTATTCATAAAACACTTCTGTAATGCTCTTAAATGCATCCTGTCCTATTTTTGTTACTGAAGCAGGAACCGTAATGGATTTTACATTTCCAAAGCCGGAGTCAAATACCATCGGTTCAATCTCGATAACCCCAAAAGGAATGATAAAGGTCTCAAGCGCATAATAATTATTTTTTGCCAAAAGCTCTTGCTGTTCATTATAATTCAGATGGTGAAAGTCGTTTGACAGTGAGAAAATTCCTGAATCAATTGTCTTACATTTCCCGGACCATACGATATGTTTGACTTTCTCGCCAAATACCCCTAATTCGACCTTGGTAACAGAATCATTCAGAATAATCGTTTCAGCATTGCATTCACGAAATGCACCGAAGTTGATCTGTGTTACGTCATAGCTATAACTACCGTGTTTTACTGTAGATTTTATTTTTATTTCTTTCAGCTCTACATCTGCACCTGCCACAGCCACTGTGCCATTTTTTGATCCTGCTTTTTTGGTAACCCGATATAATATCCCATCCTCGATAAACCTGTCAAACTGGGTGCTTCCATTTTCCAGTATCTGAAAATCCGCATATAAATAGCTGTAATTAGCAGCGGAATAAGGCTCTTCCGAAAAACTGTAACTGTATCGAATTACATTATTATATGCATTTACACAGTTTTTGGGGACATAGATCACTGCCTGGAAGGAAAGCAGACCGCCGTCTCCATTCCAGCTTTTAATCCATTCAGGCGGTTTCGTTCCCAAAAACACAATGCTTTTCATGTTCTTCAATATACCAAGGTAACCGACTTCTCCTGTAATTGTCTTCGGGAAGGTAATCTTCGTAATTTTATTATTTGCATATTTATCACTGATAATCGGAACCTCGGGATGGTCCGGATCTGCGCATGCACCGGTTACCTTATAGCTTACATTACCAAAGGAAATCGTTTCCGGAATGCTCAGCTCTTTCGTCGTGTCCTTAGGTTTTACGGAATATAAAGAAACTGTCTTAAGCTTTGCATTGTTGATACGGTAAGTATAGATATCCTTCGTAATGAGCTTATTTGCTACTGTAACCTTGACTGCCTTAAGAAGGCCCGAGGTTCTTGTATAAGCTATCGCATACGCGGTGCCTGCCTGCTTCGGATTAATGGTGCCGTTACTTGACAGCTCAAAAATATCAGGATCGGAGGAAAACCAAAATACTGTTTCATTGGAGCCCTTCGTCAGCGTACCGGTCAGCTTATAGGTTTTATAGGTATCCAACTGCAGGCTGTTCTTACTTACGGAAAGCTTTGCAGCCTTAACGACATTCTTAGCTTCAATCACCTTCGCTTTACTTCCAAGCAATGCTTTGTAGCTGGAAACGGAAGCTTTATTTACTTTAACCGTGGCGCCGCTTTTGATGGCCGAAGAAATATTACTGATTGGTTTTTTATTCAGGAAAGTTACAAGATCAAAGCCTTTCAGTGAGTCTTTACCTAAGGTTTTAATTGTTGCCGGTAAAATAATACTGTTTTCATTTTCCGAACTACCATAAAATGCCCGGGCTGAAATAGTGGTCACTCCTTCGGGAATAGAAACGAACCGGAGATTACTGGCATGGTTCTCATCGGTAGTCAAAAAAGAAGGTATGATCCTGCAATTTTTTGATAAATAAAGAAGCTCCACCTTATAGTCAAATACCCCCGATTCCATCTCTGTCACACTATCCGGAACTTTAACAGCGGTAGCTCCGCAGGCAATTAAACCAAACGTACATAATTTTGTCAGCTTATAGGTATAGCCGTTATTGATTACTTCTTCCGGAAGTGCAAGATAGGAGTAATCAAGCATACCCGTAACTCCGATAAGCTGTACTGCTCCTGTTTTTCCCTTTGCCGAAGAGATAACCTGATAAATCAAACCATCCATAGAAAAGCATCCATATTCTATATTTGACGTTTCGGCAGCTGCAATTGTGGGTGTTAAATCAATCGTATTCTCATAAAGGTCACTCCAGACACCATAATTCATATATTCGTGAATTACCTTGGAATATGCTGCTTCCATACCTTCCGGAACGATAAACAAAAAATCAGAACGGAAGGAAAGGTTAGTTAAGCTTACATTAATTTCTTCCGGTACCGATTTGCCCCGGAACTCTATGGTACTCAGATTCTTAAATTCACCCTGGTATATAGTCAGTGTTCCTGAAAAATTTTCTGCAAAGCTAAGCTTTGTGATACCTTGATAAAATGCATCATATGGCTCATGAGAATAGATCCAGTCAATACTCATATCCGCAATCCTGTATTCTGATCCGTTAATTACTACAGAGCCCGGAATGAATAACTCTTTTATAACCTTTGTGCTATCCAGGCCAATCAGAGCCGCTTCCTTCTGCTCCTCATTCAGGATTTTATAGCAATAGATACCATCCTTATATATGGTATTCTCCTTCGCTGTACCTGCCTTTGCCGGCAGCAGTACAGTAAAGCCTAAGATTATAAAAAATAAAATGACTTTCACGTTCTTAAATGAACCGGTTTTATTCTGCCTTTCCGTTAACATGTCATACTCCTTTCATGTAAAGTTAAAATATTTGTATTAAAACGGTAGAAATGTTAATTATGATAAAAATTTTAAGCTGCAGTCATGTCAAACAAATGTCAATTTTCCCTAAGCAGGGAGCTGCATCATCCTTGGGCATCAGTTTATTATTCAATTTCATCAAAGTCAAAATCCTTTTTGTATTTATGTAAAACTGCGCTTATTAGCCCCATTCGTTGCCCGGTTTTTTGCCGAGATAGGTTTAGGGTTCTTAGTTCTCTTATTGGATGGACGTCTAGCCTTGGCATTGATGGCCTCCTGCATTACTTCTTCATCGATATCTTCATGAGGTGTGTCCATTTTAAATCCTGAAAGCCATTTTCTTGCGTAGAACGGTATTCTTGTATCGTAGCAGCGGGAATTGTAAAAATTAAGAAAAAGATAAGAGATGTAAGATAATGTTAATAAATTAGTATATTTATCTAAAGAGCTGATAAAATGAGAACACTACTACGGTATCCCGGAAGTGAGCAGTGGATAGGTCACGGGCAGAAGATAAGCACCCCGGCCAGAGCAGAAAACTCGCTTCCCCGGGCCGAAGTGCTGTGGATGAATTATTGATATAATTTTAGTCAGTACATAAATAAGGGCCGCCTACTATAGGCAGCCCGGGCCGTACTTAACGGATGTAGGTCAATCCTTGATAGTTAGCAATACGAATATCTGTTATAGCAATAACGACGATTAAATAGTTGGCATCAGATGAGATTGGGTCTAAATTGTGATTAAAAAAGCCCCAGTATGTATCAAGTGTTTCAGTGTATATTAAATGCATGGTTGGTTCTAGTTTATATATTTGTACAGTAAATGAAGCAAATGGTCCACGTTCTGCTAAATTAAATTCTGTGAAAAAAGCATGTCCAGCTGGCACAAACCATAATTGTGCATTAGTTGTATCTTGTAATATTACACTCCGATTAGCAGCTAGATGATATGGGTCTGGCTGATACGCGAACATCTTTGAGCTACCATCACTATAAATTAATACAGGTACTGAGGCAGCAAGTGCAGTTGTAGCTGGCATAATAAATAAGATTGAAGCAAATAGAAGTACAGTAATTTTTTTAAAATACTTTTTCATAATATGTACCACCTTTCTTTAAGCTTAAGGGAATGATTGGCTACAACAAAATTATACATATATATCCATTAAATGGCAATTAAATTTGGAAATATTAAGAAAAAAGTAAGAAATTGATACACACCTTACCTGCAAGGAGGACGATACAATGCAAAGGGAAGCTTAAGCTTACTAATCCATGTAGTAAGTCAAAGATTGATACAGACACAGGAGCAATAAGTTGGCCCATAGGATGCCTCCTACGAAGGCTAAAGGATTTTTTAAAATACGAGCTTTAAAATTACATTTATAGTAACATTAAGCATATTAATTGTATAATTTTAAGAAATTATAGGGAATATTAGCAATTTTATTTGTAATTTATTACAAATAAGACTATAATTAGGAGTAAATTGGAAAACTTTTAAACGCGAGTTCTTCTGGGAGATCATTGTAATGGTTTGAGTGGCCGGTCATATCTTTCGGGGGAGGAAAAGAAAGGATGGGATAATGGAGCTTAAAGACATTGCCAAACAAATTGAAGCCAACATAAAAGGGCAGACCTTTTGTTTATGTGACGCAACAACAACGAATACGGATGATGTTTCAACACTTCTGAAGGAAGCATTCCAGATTATTTCATTTCAGATGGATGAATTAATTTATAGCTTTACTGACATTATACAGCTGGATGGTAAGGCTGTTTTGGATAGTCAGAGCGGAGTTAAGGTCACAGTAATCTTTAAGAAAGAAAACGTACAGAATATATGCTTCTCTATATCAGCTGTCATGCCGCCGCTCTGGAAAATGCCATTAGATAACGAAAGCGTATTCTGTTTATCGAGTGTCGTGAAAAACTTTCAAAAACTGATAAGCACGGCGGAGATTACCGGCACAATAACCGGAACATTAGGCATAGCACAGTTAAATTTCTGTGCGACAGGTGTTTATAATGGTGTCGGGCATATGTGGTCCATGAAATTTACAGAGGAAAGAGAAAGCACTGCCCGTTCTTTGATTCAAGCACTGGATACTTGTGCACATCTGGGTATTCCTCTTGAAATTCTTCCGGATGTCAAATTCAAACAACTCGTATTGGAATACGAGAGCAGGGGAAATAGTTTATGGGACAAGCTGCTTGTGGATGTGACAACAGGCTGCGGACTGGCAATTACAGAGCATTTGGGAATAAAAGATCTTGGTATTGTTTTGCAAAAACGCAATACCAGCTATTCATTTACCCTGAAAGGGAACCTTATCATCGGAACTACTGCATTGCCGGTATTTTTGCGGATGCGCAGTGACAGCTTTGACCTGGGAGTGGATACCGGAGATGAGGGCTGCTTATTACCCTCGCTTTCGGATGTTGCAAGCCTGGTGGGGATAACTGAACCGTTGACAATCTTTCCGAAAGAGCTTGCCGAAAGGAAAAGCCTGAAGCTGAAGCTGCTTACTGTCAGTGTCCCGCTTACATTACAGAAGCTGAATTATTTCGGGATTACGATAGCTACTGTAGAAGAGTGGAACTTTTTCGGAATTCCGGGAGTTTCAGTTAAAGATATTAACCTTGGCTTTAGCCGGCAAAATGTGCCGGATACTGCGGTGAACGAATTCCTCATACTGGGTACGATCAGTATCTCGGATTTTGATATACGACTCGGCGGTATCTATTCCTCAGACAACGGCTGGACCTTAAGCGGCGGCTTCCCGCCCGGTGAAGTGCTGTATCTTGACAAAATATTTATTAGCTTTGCAAGAATGCTGGGACTTGATATGGCAGCTTCGCTGCCGATTCCTGAGATATCGCTCTACGGTGTTCAAGTGGATTTCTGGCTTTCCTCCAAGAAGTTTACCGCAGCCGCGAAGACCAGAGTGACCGCTAAAGGCGCAACTTCCATTATAGAAAAGCTTTTTGAGATTGAGGCAGAAATCAGTATAACATCAGAGCTCAAAGATAACCATAGGGGCTATAGCGGCAAATTCTCAGGAGTCTTGGAGATCGATGAGAGCAAATTCACCGTTGAATATGACTTTGATAATATGACGAAGAACAATCGTGTTACCGTGGAATGGACACCGATTCATGAAAAAGAAGTAATTACAGTTACGGGAATCTTATCATATTTTGGTGTACAGGACATACCGAAGGTAATATCGGATCTGGATTTTGGCATCTCGGGTGTAAGCATGAAATATGATATTGACAACAAGGAGCTTACTGTTAATGTAAAATCTCCGAAATTCGATACCATAAGTCTTGTAGTCAGTAATAAAGATTATGAGGCAGATATCAGACTGAAGGATAAAATTACATTATCCATGCTTCCGGTAGTAGGAACCTACCTTCATCTGCTGGACAGCCTTGCGATTGAGCATTTGGAGCTTCTTGCTTCCTCCAAGGATCATCCCGAACATGAGACTTTAAGCGGTGCGGCTCTACTGGGCAATATATACAACCAGCCCTTTGCACTGCAAATATATCATAGCGAAAAAAAGCAGGAAGTCCATATGGCAGAAAGTTCACCAGGAGCCTTGACCAAATGGTTTAAGATCAATAAATCATTGGGAATATTTGAGTTTCACCGCTTTGGAGTTGGTTTCATTGATGGCAGTATCGCATTTCTTCTGGATGCATCACTTGCTGCTAAACCGATCGGACTAAGTCTACTGGGATTGGGACTGGGGGTAAAGCTGTTCTCTCCGAAGGATATCTCATTTTACCTGTCAGGTCTCGAAATTGATTTTGATAACGGTACTCTATCCATCGGAGGCGCTTTTATGAAATCCACACTCGGAGATCAGGAGAGCTATGACGGCAAGCTTTTACTTAAGATGGGAGACCTGTCCATATTTGCAATTGGAACCTATAGCGGGGATTCGCTGCTTGTCTATGCGCTGCTTAGCAAGAATCTCGGCGGTCCGCCTGTATTTTTCGTCACAGGGATTGCCGTAGGCTTCGGCTATAACATGGATGTGAGCATTCCGTCGATTGATAAGGTGGCAGATTTTCCGCTTGTCAGCGCGGCACTTGGTAAGCTGGACAAGGAAAACATGCTGGCAAAGCTCAAGGAGAATGTCAGCATTAAAAAGGGACAGACATTTCTTGCTGCAGGAGTTAAATTCACTTCCTTTCAGATGATTGAGTCCTTTGCACTGCTTACTGTTACCTTCGGCAATTATACCGAGGTAAATCTTCTTGGTTTATCACAAATAAGTATGCCACCGCATCTGCCAAAGGATGTGGACCCTATCGCATATGCGCAGTTGGCGCTGAAAGCCACCTTCTCGCCGAGAGACGGATTATTCTCCTTGATGGCCAAGCTGACCTCAGAATCCTATATTCTTTCAAAAAAATGTAAGCTTACGGGAGGTTTTGCTTTTTATGTCTGGTATTCCGGGGAACATGCCGGGGATTTTGTAGTTACTCTCGGCGGTTATCATCCGAATTACATAAAACCGGCTCATTATCCCGATGTGCCCAGGCTTGGCTTTTCCTGGGACGTGACCTCGGAGCTTAATTTAAGCGGAGATATCTATTTTGCGCTTACCCCTTGTGCTTTAATGGCAGGAGGCAGGCTTAGCGCCGTCTATTCTTCCGGATGTGTCAGCGCGTGGTTTGTTGCGAAAGCAGACTTTTATATAGCCTGGAAGCCGTTCTTTTACGATGTAAGCCTGTTTGTCGGCTTCGGGGTGGCGGTAAAGGTGAGTCTCTTATTTGTACATACAACCATCAAGCTGGAGCTGTCGGCAGGACTTCATATCTGGGGCCCGGAATTCAGCGGAACAGCCCGCATCTCTCTTTATATTATTTCATTTACCATCAGCTTTGGAGCAGGATCACCGGATAGCCCCTCCTTGCTGAAATGGACAGATTTTACCCAGTCCTTCCTTCCGGAAAAGGGTAACCGTGATAAGAATGCGTTATATGGAGAAGAAGCGGCTAGAATGCCTTTATCCGTAACAGTAAGCGATGGGCAGCGGGGAGAGGATACGGTTGGTCAGACCACAGTCGCGGTGGTAGCATCTGAACGAATGGAATTTCTGATTAAATCGGCGGTTCCGGTCACATCGATTGCTGTGAATAATACAAGTGTCATACTTGACAAGGACATGCCGGAAGTCGGTGTTTTGCCCATGGGGGAAGGGAAGAAGCTGAAATCCGAGCTGTCAGTTACACTCAATCACCCTGCCGCGCAGTCCCTCAAGTGGGTATGCGAGCCCGTTTATGAGAATCTTCCCAGTGCAATGTGGGGATTGACAAAAACCAAAGAGGAATTGGTTAAGGGTGCGGCAACAGGAATCCGTATCCGCCCTGTAGAAAGGGAAACCAGTGCTTTTCCGAAGGAAGGGTATATTGATCTGGACAAGCTGTCCGTATATTCGTGTATAGAGCGGACATTTATCTGGAATCCGGTATGGCAGCTTCCTGCCCATGATCAGGAGAAAGCGATAGAACAATTTTCAAAGACGGTCATGGATAAGGATGTTTGTAGAAAACGGGAAGATATTCTTCAAAGCTTCTGTAACGTCGGTTTTGATTTCAATCCTAAGGTTGACCTGACAAGGATGGCTCAGGAAGCAGAAAACATATTCACTGAGGAAATGATACTGGGGGTAATAGCGTGAAAATAAAAAACAATTTTCACACTTAGAAGTTTGTGCCTGCATCGTCCTCGCACAAACTAACTCAAAGGGCAGGCGTGTTGTGTTAATGTGAAAAGAATTCCAAAAGTTCCGGAATTTTTGGGATAAACTATGGAAATCGCATAAAGACGCTCTTTCTTTTTTCGGAATATGGGGAATATTGTGCTGACGTCCTCACGGGTTTTTATAAGAATGGAGAAATTTATATGAATGTTAAAAACGAACGTTTTAAACTGCTCAGGATATGTCTTCCACCTGTAGAAAACGGAGCGTGTTCGATTGAGGTAACGCAGAACGTCACAGCTCCCGGTACGGATTCGTATCAGATGCAGATGGATTTTCATGTCAAAGGGGCACATTTTAGCCTGCCTGCCGAAGAAATACAAGCCCTTTATCCTGATGTTAATGCCAGCGGTAATTATGCAAACTGCATTGGACATATAACATTAAAAAAGAAAACCTATCCATGGGAAAATTCTGTTCCGGTGCAGAAGCCGGCTGATAAGAATGACGAACCGGAGCCGAAGGCTGCGCCATGGCTCGCGTTAATCTGTATTTCCAGTGAGGAGAATATAACTGCCAAAGAGATGACAATCAAGGATCTATTTGATAATTCTGAAAGCACTGCGGATATTTTTTATCCGCTAAAAAGCATGCCGTTATGTACGGAAAAGCCGGAAGATGTATGCCGGATTATTGACCTTCCTAAGTCAGAGTATGACATGGTGATGCCCAGGGACACTGAGACGGGGCTCCTTACCCATGTTAAGGCGGTTGACCTCTATGACAAATGTGATGAACTGGTATCCTTGGACGGGCACTTCTCTGTAGTTGTATCCAACCGGTTTATTCCTTCAGGAGATGACACCATGAAAAAAAGCACTATGCATCTGGTTTCCCTGGAGGGCTTTGACGGTTATCTTCCGGAGGGATCAAAATATAAGGAGCTGGATAATTATAAAATCATACGTCTGGTATCCCTATATAGCTGGGATGTATTCTCTACGCGAAAGGGGGAAGCCGACTTCAAAAATATTATAAAAAATATAGACAGCGGACCGCTTGCCATAGCTGCACATGAGGTTTTAAAGCGCGGGCATATTCCGCTTCGTCATATCACAAGAACCGGGGAAGAAACCGTCTCGTTATACCGCGGACCGTTGCTTCCGTATAAGCCGGATGAACAGGAACCCGTAATAAAGCATACGGCTGACGGCCGCATGCTTTATGATCCCGAACACGGCATTATGGATTTGTCCTATTCCTCCGCCTGGCAGCTGGGGCGCCTGCTTATTTTAAAAAACAAGACAATCGCGGCGGCACTCCTTCGCTGGAAGAAAGATAATACCAGAAAGATACATCTGGATGCGGATAAGACTGTTTTTAATGACCGGCTGCGTCTTGCCTCAAAGATGGAACAGGGCGACATAATTGATTTTTGGACGCATACGCTATCCGAAGAAATAATGAAAAATGAGCTTGTAGCGCCGGTAGCAAAGGATCCGAAAAGAATAAAAGGAGGGGTATAGGAATGAGAAGCTGGAGAGCTGAGAAATCTGTATACAGGCTTTGGGAAACAAAGGGCGCAGGTCTGATTCAAATGCCGGAGCAGGTACGTAAATGGTTTGGAGAACTCATTTTACTGGGAGAGGTACCCTTATCCTATCTGGTTGCCGATGAGCGCCAGTTGCCGGTGGAATCCATACGCTTTTTCGTTCTGGACCCGCAGTGGACGCAGGCGCTTGTGGATGGGGCTGCCAGCATCGGGGTGCTGACTAAATTGGAGTCTGTCCGCAACCTGGGACACTTGCCGCTTCGATATGGCAGTGCGAAAGAGACGATCCGTTTGCCCCGGTATGGAAGGATGCATCCTAACCACAGGCGGGAGAATTGCCGGATGACGGCAGACAGTAACACCGTATTATCCGGATTCTTGATGAGGTCCGACTTGGTTTCAAACTGGAAGGGAATTGAGGTAAAAGGCTTTTATAAAGAGGGACAGATAGATATCCTGAGGATGGAGAGGCTTTCCGACAAGCTCCTTATCTGTATCTTTGAAGGTGTAATTGATTCTGTTCGAATGTATGAACCCAGGGAAGAGCTTCATTTTGGGACACGCAGCGATGACAGGCAGCTGGATGTGCGCAGAATTGATGACGGACATGAAGGTGAGCCTTTGTATAAACCGGGAACTAAGGATAAGGTAACGATCACTGTACCAGTGGAGGATAATGGAAGAGTGAATTTTACACAGCTGACACAGCTGCTCGCACAGACCCTCGGAAAGAGTTCTGAAGACATAGAGTCACCGCAGCTGGCGCTCGAAATGCTTTCCGTTGCGGGACAATGCGTGTTTAAAGGGGGGAAATAAGATGGGAGCGCTGTTTGTTCCTTTGGCAGTAGAAGCTTATGCAACAAATGATAAAAATAGGATGGATAAAGAGGTTGCACCGGTATCGCCGGACTATACAAAGCTGAAAAGTGCTACCCATCTGGGAGGAAAATTGGAGCCGAAGCCCTTTGAAAGCATTCCTCCCCTGGAGGTGGGAGTTCATCTGCATTTTATACTCCCGGATGCTTTCACCCATGCTGTTACTACCAGGGATGGGGCAATAAAGTATCCGCGAATACCAAACCGGTGGTTGGTGACACGGCTCGTTGCGGATGAGAAAATACATAACAAAAGCTGGCTTGTGGAGAGTGATTATCTGGGACTGGATAATGCAGGCAGTGTAGCGGTTCCGTACCTGTCGGATCAGGAATGTCCGTATCGCCTGCTTGGCAGATCCTATCCTGTTAACAATCCCCCTGCTATAGGAGGCAGCTGTCTTGATGAATTGACGGCAGTGGGACCTGGGGACCCGACATTTGCAGCTTATTATCCAAACTGCTGCAGTGTCTTTGGATTCCATGATAAGCTGGAGGACCTTTCCTCCGGTGATTTAACATATTTTGTCATAGGTTATTATTCTGAGGAGAAGGAAGATCCGCTTTATAATCTGACGGAAGAGGAATACCGGCAGTATCTGATAGATAACCAGTGGTCGGTAGCCGGTGATAATATACAGGCAGAGAGAATAATCTGCCATGGCATGGTATACTCACTTCCCTGGCGCGGCCCATCTGCGGAATACAGCTCGAACGCGCCAACCGGTGAGGTGAATGCATCGATTGGAAATACTTCGGTTGAAGCGCTATCGGCATTGATATCGGACAGATTGCAAACCAGGAAGAAAACCGGAGAGAAGCTTCTTTATGGACCGGACAGCCTGGAAGAAAGCCAGGTTCTGGAGCGCTTTTTAGCAATGCTGCAATATGATCTGCTGGATTATAAGGAAGGTGCCGACGGCGTGGCTGAAGTTGAAGACCACCTCCATGCGGGGGAGTTTGACCCCTATGACGGCGGAGCCGTATGGCATATCCGGTATCAGGACAATGAAGATAAGAAAAAGGATAAGATATCATATCAAATACCGGAAATACCGCAGAAAACCGGTAAACTGCTGACCGTGTTAAACGAAGCTCAGTACGGGGCCGACCGGTTGAACCGGTGCCTGAACTCGAAGAGGCAGGAGCTTTTCTGTGCCTGGCAGCGCTATGTGAACCTGATAGAGGACCCTCCTGCTCCCTGGATAAAACCAAAACCGTCCAAAGAGGAAATACTATCGGAAATAAGCAGACTGTGTAATGAGATTGATAAGCTGGCCGGTGATATCGGACAAGCTTCGGATAATGTAAAGGATGCAGAAAAAAAGCTGAGAGAGAATATAGCACCTGTGAAAGACAGTCTGTTATTAGAAAAGGTGACCAGAGAGTCTTTTTACCGTGCCAGGGACCCGGTCGTGCTTTTGGGAGGACAAGGGATAAAGCGGCCGTTTGCCTATGGGCAGGACGGACGCTTTACGAAGGACGGAACGCTTGCCTGCAGGACTTCCCTGATTGACGGGCTTAAAGGACATAACTGCGACCTGCAGATAAAGGATATTCTGGCCTGCTGTGATCCGTTCAAGGATTTACAGGAGCAATTTCCCGGAATGCTGTGTGAGGCTGTCTGCTTAAGTCCCCTGTTTGTGGCTTTGATCGCCCGCCGTATGGGAGAAGAGACCTTATTGCCGCAAGGGCAGACTCCATCGCCGATTGCCTGCAGCGAGTGGGTGCAGCCATGGATTTCACTGTTCCTGGAATGGAGCATTGCCTGGTTTCCTACAAGAACAGGAACCAGGCCGGACAATTCGATGGAGGGCTGGAGCTTTCAGGATATTGATTACAGCTTCGGGTCACAGCCTCCCTTGCAAGGGAGCTCCTACACCGGGCGTACAGTAATAACGCCGCATTCTACACTTCTTCTTAAATATGCTCTGGAGAAGAATATCGAGCGCTATCAATATGATCCGGAGCTTTATGAGCAATTAAAAAAGGCTTTGGAGGATGCTCAGAATCTTGCTGTTTTATCCCAGCAGCTTAGCGGAATGTGGACACAGCTGTTATCCCTCCGGGAAACCTTACAGATACCTGTCATGGAACAAGGCAGCTACAAGGAGCTTGCAGATAAGGTCAGGCTGAGGCTGGAGGATAAGCTGCCCGTGACCGTAGTTCCAAGCTCATTGTTCTTTCCGATACGGGCCGGGTTTTTACAGGTAAATAAGGTCAATATCATCAACTCCTTCGGTATTCGCCAGCTTGTGAATTCCACGCTGAAGAAGACCGTATTTTCCGAGGAGGTATTCTCGGAGTTTTCGAAAGGAATGTTCCCTCCGCGCTTTGTCCAGGGAGCGAGACTTGATTATCAGTGGATATGCAGTGAGGACAACAGTGTTATGAGCTGTCTTGATCCTGCAACGTCTCCGGTATGCGGATTTTTGTACCCGGATTTTCTTAACCATGCATTGTCACTGTATGAAGCAAACGGTATGTTCAAGGGAAGACTGAAGCTGGTCTACCGCAATGGATCGCCGGAGGTACGCTGGGTCAGTGCACCGGGTGAACCGACGGATTTTAATAAGATAATATTCCTGAATGCGCACATTAAGAAATTTGCCGAAGCCCTGCTTAAGTATAATGATAGGAAGGACCCTGCTTTTTATGGATTAATGCAGCTGATTGAGAAAAGAATGGATGAGAGCTGCTCCTACAGTGACAGCGAAGACCTTTTCGCATCATGGAGCCGTCCGCTGGTATTGGCCAGGGCACGGATGTCACTGGAACTGATGGGAGAGCCGGAATATTCACAGAGTCCCGAGGATTTTGCAAAGCAGCAGACCTACGGCTATGAAAATACGAAAATTCCAGTATATATTGGCGACAGCTCGCGTTCACTGGACGGCTCGATCGGTTTTTTCCCCGACTCTGATCATCAGTATCAGACGATGCATTGTGTATACAATACACAAAAGCTTTCGGTGCCCACCGATTACCTGTGCTATGATTCTCCGATATGTCTATCCCCCGCGGATAAGGAATACGGTTTTTTTACAATATTGATGGAAGCGGGAGCGAATACATCTCTTCGCTGCGGAATGCTGCCGGCATTTAAGAAAAGTATTCCTGCCGAGCATGTGGAGCAGGTCCTTCCAAGCCTGAACTTTTCCTTTGAAGTTGATCCGATTGTTACCTGTGCCGATGAGATAAAGCTCCCGCTTTTCTCAAAGGAGGATGTGGAATGGACCTGGTATCATATGCAAAAGGACAGTTATGCAGATATGGGGTCGGTTCAGGAACCGAAAAATGTTTTTGCGGAGGCCAATCCGATTTACATGGAAGGCTTTTTGAGACGAAAGGAGCAGAAGAAATGAATCAACCGGATTATATCATCAAATGTACGATAAACCCTCCCGGAGTCGTGTACATCAATGAAAAATCTGCAGATAATGAATTCTGCATAGAATTTGAGAAGATTCCCCTAAATTATCCGGAGGCTGTGCGGAATGTGGCTATGGATATACCGAGGGTTACAGAGGAAGATCAGGCGGCTATTTATATCAATACAAATTTCGGAGAAGGCATCAATGACCTTTGTACGATTGAACAGGCTTCCAAGCTTACATTTACGGCACTCGCCGGGAAAGGCTGGGTAATGCAGTGGTCGGATACGAATTCATGCTTTGTCGTTCACCCGCCGGAGGATTTTAAATTTCCCGAAGCTTACCGGGCATCCTTTCGCTCTAATGGTTTTTACACCGAAGCAAAAGCCGGTACGGCTACACTGAAGGCGTATTTTGTTAACTTTCCGGACGTCATAACGAGGGTGGCTGCCGCCGACATTTATAAGCGTTATCCCATTCAATTTGAATATTTTAAGGCGGAGCCGGATACGGTGGCGGCCGGTGGAACAACAACGCTTTCCTGGCGTGTTCTGAATGCTTTAAAATGCTACCTGCTTGATATCGGTCAGGTAGATACCGAGGGTTCCAGGGGAGTAACGATAGCATCACCAAAGAAATTCCATCTGTCAGCGGAGAATGATATGGGCAAAACAGACTGGATCGAAAGGCAGGTATATTGCAGTAAACCGACGGTCAGGCTATGGGCAGACCGTGAGTTTTATCACACGGGTGAGGAGGTTACCTTATCCTGGGAAAGCACTTCTGCAGTATCGGTGCAGCTTCTTCCTTCTCCGGGACAGGTCGAAAATTCGGGAAGTACCGGGGTTAAACCGGAAGGCGACGGAACCTTCACGGCAACTGCACACGGTTATGACAGACTTACCCCCTTTGATGCCACCGCGGCTCTGACACTGAAAAAGACGCCCTGGAAATGTGCAGGCAGTATTAGCGGAGTGGATCTGTCAACAGATACGCTGAATGTAGACCGGAGGATTTGGGAGTATAAGGGCAGCTATTATCTTTTTTCAGGCGGTGTTCTTTATGAGAGCCGGAACACATTAAGCTGGAGTCCGCTGTCAGAATTAAAGCTGCCCGCAGATATGAAGCTGGATAGACATTCAACTATAGTAGCAAATGATACATTTCTTGTGCTGGGTCTGACAAAGACAGATTCCACTTTTGTTCAGAGTGCGGTATATGATTTTGTAAAAAAGACCTGGTCGACGGGTGATGCCATGCCAGATACCGGTAATGCAGGCGGAATACTCTCTAAGATAAAAGATAAGTCTTATTATGCAAAGCTGAAGAACAAGATGATTAATTTTTTCACTCAAAAGGATTCCATGGAAGGAAAATGGGGCAATGTATTCTATCTAAAGAATAATCCAATGGATGCCTTCGATTTTACTGCATTAAAGGAACGCTTCTATGTAGCTGTACGTGAAAACGGCACCGCTGCAGTAGAGATCAAAAGTGTCCAGCCGGGGGATACAGACTGGAAGGAAGAAGGAAATGTGGATCAGCCGGTGGACGGATGGTTTTGCATGATTCCCACAAAAGGAGAGCTTTTTTTGCTGACCCGGAACCTGATGCTGCAAATTTCGGATTTTAAACAGGTGTCTGCGTTCCATCCCCAGCTGGAGGCGGATTATCTGCCCTGGAGCGGAAGCAGCACCAATATGCCGTACCTGATCACTAAAAACGCTGTCTTATGGCGTTGTGAAGAATAAATAATAAATAATACGCTGACGCCCAAATTTACGGGGTCCCAGCAGAATGGAGGAAGAGTATGAAAGAACAAAGCAAACCAAGTATTATTATTACAAAATTATGCCCTCTGATTATCCAGGATGAGGAATACTGCCGGGAATATGCCTGTGTCACCTTAAAAAAGGGCGGCTATATCGAGGTTATTGCGGATTGTTCCTTCCGCATTGACAGGCTGATTAAGGAAGAGAGCGATACCTGTAAGGATGACCCCGATATTATTCTGAAAGGGCTGGACGGAATTGACGGAAAACCGGGAAAGAATGGAGCAGACGGAGGGAAAGGTGCAATAGCCGAAATCCTGATTGATGATCTGCAAAGTAATCTTAATGTTTACGTCTATGGCGGGGGCTGCGGCGGCATGGGCGGCATGGGAGGCCGCGGAGGCAACGGCGGAGACGGTGCTCCCGGAGCCGATGGAGGAAACGGCGGAGACGGGGGAGATGGAGCGAATGGAGGAAACGGAGGCCGCGGAGGTCAGCTTACGATAAGATACAGTACACAAAATAACAGTAAAATCATAGGTAAAGAACTGTGGCCGGCGGGCGGCCAACCGGGTATAGCCGGAGCCGGAGGAGATGGAGGCAAAGGAAGAAATAACGGTACACCAGGTGGAAAAGGAAACCCTGGAGATGCTGGTAATGACGGCGGAAGAGGAAGATTAATCTTAGATAACATGTAAGAAGGAGGAAGAGTGAAAGAAAATCATTTTCACTCGGAAAGAACTTCGAAATGAACTTCTTTAGAAATTTATATGGAAATCTCATTTTGAACTTCTTTTAGGTATTATTTGTGCCGCCGTTAGCGGCAGAATGGAGGTAATAATGGGTAATCAGGTTGAAACATTCGTATCGAGACGTCTGGATTTTTCTGACCCGGAGGATGCGGCTAAGGTGCTGAAGGATCTTGGCGGAGAGGAGTTTCTGAAGAACAATTATCCGGATGTATATGCAGCATATCGAAAGACCGTTGAGAAGCACAAACAGCAAAAAGGGCAGCTGTCGGATTCGAATTCCATGGGCTTGAAAGGCGGTGCTTTCGCCGGACCAATCTCGCTGATCGCAAACCCTGCAGCATTGAAAAGCAGCGCAGCTGGTGATACGGAACAAAAAGGAAATCTAATGGGAGTGACTTCGGTCCAGGGAGAAAATACCTGGGTGACGGGAACGGTAAAGGGATATATGAAGAACCTGACACAGGATATCCTGCTGCATAGTTTTGTCAGAAAATTATACAATGAAAATTATTGTGAATGCATCCATGAACGTAATGTTGAAGATGTAGCCTCCTTTGGGAAGCAGAACATTCAAAACAGCATTGAGAGTAAAGCGATACGGACAGACGGCACTATGGAGTGTTTGGAAAGCTACAGCAATGTATATGTTGTAAAGGGCGGTATCTGTCCGGTGGCATATATGGCAGTAAATGCCCCAAGGTCTTCCGTGGGAAATAATCCGATCATTATGATGTATGCACGGAAACCGGATCATGAAGAAACGATAGATTATAATTATCCGAATAATAATATAATTCCCGGAACGGATGCAGTAAAGACACTATTTCCCGTTAAGGGAAAGATTACTTTCAGTGATGATTTCAAGCCGGTGAAATTCAGCCTTGAGAGTAAAAGCGGAAAGCCGACTCTTCAATATAAGGGGAAGGGGGTCTGCACATATAATTATTCCTATGAAGAGATAGCGGCATGTTTTAAAATATCCGATAACAATCCGCAGGTGGTGGAATTTGAGCTTAAGGAGGATTGGAATGCGAATTTGGATGTCAGTGCATATTTAGGGACGCTTCATCAGGCAAATGTTGCATTACAGTTTTCTTTCTATTATGAAACCATGACCGATGAAGGAAAGGAGGATATAGGGATTTGTATCTCTTCTACGAGTGATTCCAGCGTTAAGTTTTATGAAGCTACCAATGATACAAATGTATATTTACCTTTCGTATTTATTAAGTGGGGATGCTTTGCAAAAGACACACTGCTTCTGATGGCAGACGGCTCAGAAAAGAATGTCAGTGAAATCAAGAGAGGAGACCTGCTGATGGGTGAGTACGGAGAGCCTCTGTGCGTTATTGATCCGGTATGCGGAGAAGAGGCGATTATTTATTGCATCCGGACAAAGAATAAAAAACTCCTTCAGGTAAGCGGTATGCATCCTATTGCAACCTTAGAGGGGATTATCAGGGCACAGGATATTTATCCCGGAATGGTTCTTCGCTGCGCCGATGGAAAGGAAGATGAGGTCGAATTCAACTATACCCGCACATACAATGATAAGGTATACGGCTTCATCACGGAGGGAGGCGGCAGGTTGATTGCAGCCAACGGAATATGGGCAGGCAATTTTGAACTTCAGAATGATAATGCCGTGATTAGTCTGAAAGCGGAGCCGGTAGAAGAAGAGGTATTAAAGACAGCACGGCAGTTCGATATGCTGATGGACCATCTGGAAGCCCTTCAATAATAATTCGATAGAAAGGCAGTTTTGATATGAATATATTAAAGGACGGATCAAATTGGAATTACGCAGCGTATGCATCAAGGCTTGTATATGAGGAAGAAGGGAAATTACGCAGCGGAGTCGAATTCGAGGTGACAGATTTCAAACGGGTATCTGCTTTTCTGACACGTGACCGTAATGCTTCGGAAAGCAACCAAAAGGAAGAATACAGTTCGCTGTTGTATCATTATTTGGAATATGGACCGGAAAATACAGAATTCTATCAAAAAAAGCTGGCTTACTTCGGGAATGGGAAGGAAACCTACTATCTCACCGTGTGGTTTAATGAGTCCGCAGAAGCAGATCAGATCGAATTAACCTCCTGGTATTATATCCAGGAAGGAGAAGACTATGATTGTTATGCACAATCCTTTGTGGAAAGTGACGGATATGTAACAGCAAAATGCTCCATCAAAGCGATGCGGCAGGAGGAGAACCTGACGCTGGGAACCCTCTTCCAATTGAAGACACACGATGGAAATAAACAGCAGTCTGCAGAAGGGCGGCTGGATGCGATTTCGAAAGATACACTTTTTTTCGGTACAAATATCTATTATGTCGGAGCGGCGTTGTGTGTCGGATTGTATTCGGCTCAATACCGGCCGCGGTTAGGTTGCTGGGTTCCGAACCGTATCGAGGGCTACTTTGATTTTGGTATCAGCAGCGGAAACGGCAGTCATAATGTCTATGTGCAGGGAAAAGCCGCGGCAGCGAATGCAAATCTTGCAGCCATCCTGGCAGATCTGGTCAGCCAGCCGGATAAGATAATCATAATCTCCCATTGGCACAAGGATCATATCAGTATTGCCAGACATATTCTTTCAGCGACCTATGACTCGTTTTGGGCCCGGTCCAGTTGGTATGTGCCGTATTCAGCCTCTCCTGCCTCCAATGTTGTGGCTGACAAGTTACGCGCCCTGGGCGGAAGTATTAAAGTTTTGCCGAATTCAAATCCGGCAGTGAATACGGTTTACAAAATAAGTAACAATAATAATCTGACTTATGGCAAAATTGATGCCTTTACGGACCCACATCCGCACCACCACGGGATTTATGCAAAAATCAAATTAGTTGATTTGACCGGTGAAGAATTTGAAACAATGCTTTTAGCCGGGGATTGTACCTATTCGGGAATTCCGACTGCCCAGAAGGCTTCTGTCTCCTATCTGCAGGCCTGCCACCATGGAGGTGACTATGCCCTTCCTCCCTCCACCGGTAACCGGACGGTACATATACCTGTTCCTAAGAATGATCCAACTTACCGCAGCGTCTTTTATTCTGCGAACGGAGTGACCCACGGGCATCCGAACGCAACCTTTGCCTGGGAGCATACGGCGGCAGGCTGGACAAAGCCGTATATTACCCATTTAGCCCCAAACGGCGGTAAGTTCTGGGTAAATCATTATGATGTCACATAGCATGCGGGAATGCCCTTTCTATCAGTGTTTACGGATAGGGCAGGTAAACGTACTTCCATAGAAACCAGATGCACCAGATGAGTTGCAGACTGCTCTCGGTATCGACACGGAGAAATGGATATCTTTAACCCTTTTCTCTGTAATCCTGGGGCGTACATCTAAATCGGGCTTTAAATATTCTGTTGAAATGGCAGATGTTATTGAAGCCCGAATCGTAGGCAGCCTGTTTTATCGTTACAGCATCATTGTTCATCAGATATTTTGCTTTCTGCAGTCTTGCCTGAATTAACTCTTCTTTTGGAGTGCTATGGAAGAAAAGCGCATAATACTTATAAAGCTGGCTTTTTCCGATATTCAATATTTTACATAGCTGACCCACGGTCCATGGCTGCTCGCAGTTCTCCAGCATTTGTTCGCGGATACTTAGTAATTCAGGATAAATATTCTGCCTCTGTTCATTAGGAATCGTCTCCCTAAGCTGCCCCCGGTGAAGTAATATAAGAAGCTGATGGATATATAAATTCGTCATTTGCCCTGACCTTGACAGCTTGTTGATAAATTCCTGATAAATCTTTTTCAGCAGCCAGTTAAGTTCCTCAACATTATCCGGATAGAAAATCTTATTCTGTTCTATATCATATTGCTTCATATCTTCCTGATTACAGAAAAAATGTACATAACTATTAAAAAACTCATTCTCAGCCTGATAGTGCTGATATTTATCGGGAGAATACAGGATACAGGCTCCGGGTTTTGCCTTTACTGAACTATGGTTAGAAGAATAAAAGGTCATTGGTGATAATACCAGCAAAAAGAGATAACTTGCTGTACCTGATGGCCGGAAAATAATATCACGGTCAGGGTTATGTGTATGGTATCCGCAATAATCAATGGTTATCACCTTCTAATCCTCCTTGCATCCGGGTGTCTCTATCCTAAAAACATAATATAACATGACCGGAAAAAAAGTCAATAATATAAGAAATTATGTAATT
Source organism: Bacillota bacterium (assembly GCA_023423335.1). Lineage (GTDB taxonomy): Bacteria > Bacillota > Clostridia > Lachnospirales > Lachnospiraceae > Mobilitalea. The sequence goes on from JAFAFU010000025.1 coordinate 43,180, forward strand.
TCTATTTCCTCCCGGTATGGTAACATTAAGTATCCTTAAAATTATATTTTATCTGCGGAAGGAAGAATTGAAATGAAAAAATCAACAATACATATTGATAAACACTTTATAGTAGGAGATATTGACAAGCGTATCTATGGTTCCTTTATCGAACATCTTGGACGAGCCGTATATGAAGGTATCTATCAGCCGGAAAGCCCATATGCGGATGAACAGAGTATGCGTAAAGATGTAATCGGTCTGATCCGCGAATTAAATGTTCCAATTGTCCGTTATCCCGGAGGTAATTTTGTATCCGGCTATCATTGGGAGGACGGAGTCGGTCCCAAAAACGAGCGTCCGGAGAAAATAGATCTGGCCTGGAGCGTAATTGAAACGAATCAATTTGGTCTGAATGAATTCATGGACTGGTCTAAGAAGGCCGATACATCTGCAATGATGGCAGTTAATCTGGGAACCAGGGGAGTAGAGGATGCCAAAAACATCGTCGAATACTGTAATCATAAAGGTGGCAGCTACTACAGTGATCTGAGGAAAAAGCATGGATATGAGCAGCCGCATGACATTAAGCTATGGTGCCTGGGTAATGAGATGGATGGTTCCTGGCAGATGGGACATAAGACAGCGGTTGAATATGGAAGACTTGCAGCAGAAGCAGGCCGTATCATGAAGATGGTAGACCCCTCTATTGAACTGGTTGCTTGCGGAAGCTCTGCTCTGACTATGGACACCTTCGGTACCTGGGAAGATACCGTGCTATCCGAATGCTATGACCAGGCGGATTATCTTTCTTTACATCAGTATTACGGTAATCGCGATAATAATACACCGGAATTTCTTGCAAATACCGTTGCTATGGATCGGTTTATCAGTTCGGTAATTTCAATTTGTGATGCCGTGAAAGCAAAAAAACGTAAAAATAAATCCATTCATCTATCCTTTGATGAATGGAATGTATGGTATCATTCGAATGAACAGGATCAGAAATTAGATCGATGGTGCAAAGTACCTCACCAACTGGAGGATGTTTATAATTTTGAAGATGCTCTATTGGTCGCGGGTATGATGATTACTATGCTCCGCCATGCGGATCGGGTGAAGGTAGCCTGTCTGGCACAGCTTGTTAATGTTATTGCTCCGATCATGACCTCCGATACCGGTGCATGGAAGCAGACAACATTCTATCCTTTTGAGCTGATCAGCAATCATGGCCGTGGAATCGTATTAAATACCGTCGTAGAGACACCGGTTTATGAAAGTAAACATGGAGAAGCTCCCTATCTGGATACGGTATGCGTTATGAATGAAGAGAATGAAACTCTGACCATATTTGCTGTAAATAAAGCGCTGGAGGAATCCATGGAAATAACCTGCGATCTGCGCCAGTTTAAAGATTATCAGGTGAAGGAACATGTTATTTTGACTCATTCCGATTTAAAAGCGGTAAATACGGAAGAAAACCCCAATAATGTAACTCCTGTTAAGAGCAAAAATACAAAAGTAGAAGGCGGGATCTTGCGGGCGGTATTATGCGATAAAAGCTTTCACATGATTAAGCTCGGCAAATAAGGGATCATAAAGCCCGGTCTATTTATCCTGCAAACCGCTATAACCGGAAAGAACCTGTTTCCTATTAACCAAGTATCAACTCGGTATAATTAGCAAGAAGCTGCTTATCCTGCCCTTTAATTGTATTCTTTGCATAGAATGCCCGCTTGTATAAGGAAGAGACTTTTCGGTCGGACGGACCGGCTATACATATTCCAAAAGCTGGCTTGATCTTCAGTTCAGGGTAAAAACAGGAGATTTCCTCCGAGAGCTGGATAACTAACATAGCTATGTCAATTGACTTATAGTTTTCTAACAGGATGGCAAAATGTTCTTTCACATTGCAATACAGATTGGGTTCCTTAATATGACTTTTTAAGGTTGAATTAATGCGGGCAATCAGTTCATTCATTATGGAATCACCGTATGATTTATTGATTTCATGGAATTTATCAATATCAAATACCAATAAGGCATATGTATTATTTTTTAGGTTACTTTCTAATAACCTTTCAGCCGATTCGACAAAACGGTATATATCAATATTAGAAGAATTTAAGGAATTTTTATTAAGATTATCATAAAAGAAAATGGAATTCGGATATTGATCAACAATATTATTATGAGCTTCCATCGATTGCATTGCATTCTGAGGATTTAATCCGGATGGATCATTTATAACATTCCGATTCATATTTATTAGCCCCGCTTTCTTTTAACAAACCTATAATGAACGCTAAAAGCATAAGAACCAATCGAAATGAATCGATTAAATGCAACTGGCTGCCATTCTTTTCAGATTAGGCCCTATAGCTTTGCGTCATTACTTTTCAGTAAGTTTGCCAATATTCTTCTCTATACTACAAAATATTACTATTAATTTGCCCGTCTGTATAGAGCAGATATCAGTAATAGGCCTAATTTACTGTTAGCGGCACCTTTACCGGGCAAATAAAGAGCCTTGCAAACCAGCGTTTACAAGGCTCTATCCGTTTACGAAACAAATAATTATTTTGCCAGGCTATTATATACTCTTTCACAATTTTCCCTGATACGTTCCAAGTAACTTAAATCATCTTCCGGGCTTTCCATCGTATAGATTGTTTGGATTTCTGCGCCCACCTCATTAGCCAGAGTTTTTGATACTTCAGGGCTGGCCATCTCTTCTGCAAAAATTGTGGTAATTTTCCTCTCCCTACAATATTCAACCAGCTTGGCAAGCTGTTGGGGGCTAGGTTCCCCTTCCGCAAAAACATCCTCGACACTGTTCTGTTCCAAACCAAAATCCCTGCAGAAATAATTAAAGGCGGCATGACCGGTTACAAAATATTTATTATCCAGAGCGGCAAACTTGTCATTATATTCATTGTAGATATCGTCCAGCTCCCTGATATAATTTGCCGCATTGGTCTGGTAGAAGTCCTTGTTCTCCGGATTGGCCGTTGAAAAACCATCAGCGATATTTTGTACAATGGTTTTAGCTTCCTTCAGACTTAACCAGGTATGAGGATCATATGGACCATGTTCATGACCGTGTTCGTCTTCCTCATGTTCGTCCTCTTCATGTTCGTCCTCTTCATGTTCATCTTCTGCATTTTCAATTACATTAGTCCCCTCTGATGCAGTAATTACGGTTAAAGCATTGTTTTGTGCAGCATCAATTGCTTTCTCTGCCCAGGGCTCCATACCCAGGCCGTTATAGACAAATAGACTGGCTTCGCTAAGACCTGCGATATCAGCGGCCTTTGGCTCAAAATCATGGGGCTCTGCTCCTGTCGGTATGATTGTATAAATCTCTGCCTTATCCTGGCCGACAGCAGAAGCAAATTCATATAAGGCATTGAAAGAAACATATACCTGCAGCTTATTCTTATCAGAAACAGTATCCTTGGCATTACTTTTACATGATACGAGAAATAAAGCCATGCAGAAAATTAGTACCGGAACAAATAATTTTTTCATGATTACCTCCATTATGGCGCTTCGCGCCATCACAAAATTTGATGAAAGAAACCGCCTTGCGGATTCTTTCCGAGTGAAAGCGATTTTTCTTTCACTCTTACGCCTTCTGCTTGTTATTGCAATTCATTTGCATTAGTAATAATACTATAAGTGGTACAATCTGTCAATGGCTATTGCGAATGATTTGCAATAGGTATTTACAAAAGAAATAAAATGAATTACAATCGACTAATAAGCAGTTAAACACAAGAGTATCAATAAGGAATAAACACAGGAGACTTGTTATGATAAAAATTGACCACTTATGGTTCTCATATACCGGAAGGCCGTCATATATCTTATCAGATATTAATGTTGAAATATCAGAGGGCGAATATATCTCTGTCATAGGCGAGAATGGCTGTGGCAAGACAACCCTGATGCGGCTGTTGCTTGGTATCCTGAAACCGACCAGGGGAAGTGTTGCTGTAGATGCGAAATCGATAGGCTATGTTCCGCAGCGGAATAATTTTACCAATAGTAATTTTCCTATTACCGTATTTGAGGTTCTGTATTCTTATTTAAGGCTTTTAAAATTAAAGGATAAGTCAATCATAACGGAGGTTTTAAGAATTACGGGAATGGAAGGCTTAAAAAACTCATTAATGGGCAGCTTATCGGGCGGTCAGACACAAAAAGTACTCATCTCAAGAGCCCTCATGGGAACACCGGAATTATTAATCCTGGATGAGCCTTCCACAGGGGTTGATATAGACAGTCAAAAGGAGATCTATGGACTATTAAAGAAGATGAGCCTGGAACAAAAAATTACCGTAGTAGCAGTGGAACACAATCTTCAGGCAGCATTTTCCTATTCGACAAAGGTATTTCATTTACAGAATGGGCTGGGGCATCTTTGCAGCCCTGATCATTATACAAGGGAAGATATCCCCGCTTACAGAAAGGATTGATGGCATGCTTCAATATAGATTTATTCAAAATGCAATACTGATATCGTTTATGATCGCTGTTCTTTGCCCGTGTATCGGCATCTTTTTGGTTGTAAGGCGTTATTCCATGATAGGGGATACTTTGTCTCATTCCTCATTGGCAGGGGTTTCACTGGGTCTGCTTTTTAATAAGAATCCGATTATCAGTGCCTTTCTGTTCACATCGCTATGCGGAGGATTGATCGAATTTCTCAGAAAGTATTTTAAAAAATATACGGATTTAATACTATCAATTGTCCTGTCCTTAAGTGTTGGCATTGCGATAACCATTATCAGTTCCGGGAAATTAAAGGCCAATGCGGAAACCTATATGTTTGGCAGTATTCTCACAGTTTCGAAGACAGATATCATTACGGTATTTATTCTTGGGATTATTACGATAGCGGTAATAATTCTATTATATCATCAGCTATTGTATATATCCTATGACGAAGAAGCGGCAAGAGTAGCGGGAGTCAGGGGTCAGCTCATAAATTATGTCTTTTCTATCCTGGTTGCCTCCTGTATCGCTGCGTCGGTCCGCATTGTCGGTGTACTTGTTCTCAGTTCCATGATAGCGATACCGGTTGCCACAGCGATTCAGCTGGAGAAAGGATTTAAAACTACGCTTATTGCATCCATATTATTCAGTATTTTTGATATCATGACAGGCTTATTTCTTTCCTATTACATTAATGTAGCTCCTGGAGGCTTTACAGCAATTGTATCGGTCCTCGTGCTATTGCTTGTGATTGTAATCAAAGGCCTTCTGAAAAAGCTTTCCAATCGAGCGGGGGAAATATCGGATGCAGGATGATTACAGAATATTATCTGTTTTTTCAGATAAGACAATGTCCCGACTGTATAGGAAAAAACATAGGATAGCACATCATCGGACGGAGGCAAGAAATGACGAAAATTGATATCATATCCGGCTTTTTAGGCGCAGGAAAGACAACACTGATTAAAAAGCTGCTGGAGGAAAAAGCATTTACAGAGGATAAACTTGTGTTGATTGAGAATGAGTTTGGTGAAGTTGGAATTGATGGGGCGATACTGAAGGGCTATGGCATCAATATAAAGGAAATGAATTCCGGCTGTATCTGCTGTACGATTGCGGGAGATTTTAATAAAGCCCTGAAAGAGATGATGAAAAGATACCGTCCGGATAGAATTATTATTGAACCCTCCGGTGTCGGAAAGCTTTCCGATGTCATAAAGGGCTGCAGACAATTTGCTCAGGATAAGACGGTGTCGGTGAATATATGCATAACCGTAGTTGACGGTATGAAATATAAAATGTATATGAAGAACTTTACTGAATTTTATTCCGATCAACTGATCCATGCGAAGACAATTATTCTTAGCAGGACGCAGTTTATGAAGCCCGAAGAACTGGGATTTATCATTGATGATATCAGAAAATATAACAAGTCCGCCCCGCTGGTTATTACTGCCTGGGAGCTGCTGGCAGGGAAAGAGATAATAGGGCTTTCTGAGAATACAGAGCAATATTCGTTAGAAAGCAATGTATGGAACGAATTTAAGCTTTTGGGAAAAGCCTCGGAGAGATCCTATAGAATTGCAGATAAAAGGATATCGGGATATATTCAAAAGAGGCATAACCATGCGGATGATGTATTTACTGTCTGGAGCAAGGAGACTGCCGCAATTTTTGATGACCGCCGTTTGAAAGAGGCACTGAATAATCTGGATAAGTCAGGCGGGCATGTCCTGAGGGCAAAGGGGATTGTGAGGACGGATAGGAACAGATGGGTCCAATTTGATTATGTGCCGGGGGAATATAGTATAAAGGAGGCCGCCGCAGATTTTTCCGGCAGGATATGTGTTATCGGGGAGCAGATAAGCGACCGGGAGCTGCAGGGACTATTCGGATTATAAGAGAGGTTTGACCGTATATCCATAATATCAATTTTAAGCTTTTAACGGGGAGTGATTTCATTGGTGATACCGGTTTATGTTGTTACCGGATTTTTGGGATCAGGAAAAACAACTTTTTTAAACAGTTTTTTAAATAATAAGGATTTCAAAAACAAGAAGCTCCTAATCCTCCAGTTTGAAGAGGGGGAAGAGAATTTCAGGAGTAAATATTATAACTGCAGCCTGTTAAGCATTCCCATTAAGACATTTGAGATGGATAAAGAGAAGACAGTGAAGGAGCTTCATGCTTATTTAGCAGAGGGATCATTTGATGAAATATGGATTGAATGGAACGGGATGCTGCCGTTTTCACAGCTGCAATCCCTGATGGTGCAGCCATTACTGTATAAGACCTGCAGAATTGAAAAGGTAATACATATCGCATATGTATCTGTTATAAAAAATCTGCTCGGTAAAACGGGAAGCGCTTTACCGGAGCAGATATCAAACAGTGATTTTGCTGTTATACATAACGGGTTTCCAGCAAAGGAGTATAATCTGGCCAGACAGATATTACGGAGCATCAACCCCGGTATGGGAGTTTATATCATAAAATCATATGCAAAATTATATAACCGGATATACCGGCAGAAGAGAGATCCGATCGGAGCCTTTATTATACAGGTTTTGGTATTTGTTCTGCTTTATTTGATTCTTAATCCGATATTGGAGCAATTACAAATTCCCGTAAATAAAATAATTGTGATTTTTATCGGTGTCATATTGCAGGCAATCCCTTTTTTGTTAATTGGTGTGTTATTATCATCGGCGATCCAGGTATTTGTCCCAAATGATTTTATTGAGCGAAGGTTTCCCAAATCTTCTGGGGCAGGAATGATGATAGCCCTGCTGCTGGGTTTTTGTCTGCCGGTCTGTGACTGCGCATCCATTCCCGTTTTTCGAAGTTTCGTTAAAAAAGGGATACCGATTCCGGTTGCCGTAACCTTTATGACAGCCACTCCGGTGATAAACCCCGTTGTAATGCTATCTACCTACTATGCCTTTGGGGGTGATTGGGTGATTGTGGTCACACGGGTATGCCTGGGCATTATGTCAGCTTTACTGATCGGACTTGTTTGCGGCGTATGGCAGTCAAAAGGAAATGATTTCACCGGCGGATATGATAAGCTTATGTGCAGCTGCGGCTGCTATGAGGTCAATCAGGAGGGCTCCTCTGCAAAAGCAAAAATCAATTTATTTCTTCGCCATTCGCAAATGGAGTTTTTCAGTGTGGGTAAATATTTAATGATTGGTACTTTGGTATCCGCAATTCTTCAGACAATCGTATTGAATAAATCCGCGATACAGGGAGAAAACGGATATATCATTTCAATTATCTTTATGATGTTCATGGCATTTGTTCTATCCCTGTGTTCCTCTTCCGATGCAGTCGTAGCCCGCAGTTATGCGAATCAGATGCCGCTCGGAGCAATCATGGGCTTCCTGGTGTTTGGCCCCATGATGGACATAAAAAACGTTTTGATGCTATCCTCCGGTTTTTCAAAGAAATTCATTGGGAAATTAATATTTGTTGTATTTATGGTATGCTTTTTTATCATCGTCCTATATTCGGAATTCTTACTGGGAGGTATGTAAAGTTGCGCGGAAAAGTATTTAATCCTCAGGTATTTATTGAGTTTTTATGCTATATATTATTTTCATTGCTGATACTCCATTTGGTAATCAGTAATAAATATCTTTCCTATGTCACACCGAGGATGAAGCCTTATTTGATCTTTACATCAATTGCCATGGCTGTATGGGCATGTGTTGGGCTTCGCCGGTTATTTAACCCGCAGCACAGATTGCGGGCAGCTCATTGTTTTGTATTGGTGCTTCCGATATTATTTATAATAATGCCGCATAAGCCGATCAGCGGATCGGATATATCGGCCGGTTATGTGAACAGGAATATCTTAAATAATATTGCCGGCAATAATTCTTATAAATTATCAACCCTGCCTACGATCAGTCCGTTAGAGGATAATACATCTATGAAGGACAATACCGGCGTTACGGATAAGACTTCCGATATGGACCAAATCACATCTGCAAATGAGGAAGGGCTGTCGGATCGTTTTTCAAATGGTGAAGCAGGCGGTCAATCAGATGCTTATGCCGCTGACGAACAAAATATTTTACCGGATGACAGACCCGTACGGACGTTACCGGGATTGGATGAAATTAATCAAAGGATTACCATATCCCATGAGGAATTCTATCTCTGGCTGGTTGAGATATTTTCCAACATGGATAAATTTGACGGATATCAAATCACGATAAAAGGATTTGTCTTTAAGGATGATCCGGAATTGATAGAGAATGAGTTTATGATTTCAAGGCTGTTGATGTCCTGCTGCACCGCTGATCTAGTACCCGGCGGTATCATCTGCCGTTATGATAAGATTTCCGAATTGGAAGCGGACACCTGGATTACCGTGGAGGGTGTGATACAGATCGGAGAATACCTGGGATATGATGAGCCGCAGATTATTGTAAAGAATATATCGGCAGCGGAAGAACCGGAGGATCCCTATATCTATCCATATTAGTTTTTAAAATATAGATACACAAAAAAATAAGATCTTCTTATAATAAAATAATAAAACAGCTCCGCGTGCGGGGCTGCTTTTTAATGTGCATTATTTCGACAAGTATTATTAACCTCACTCATTGTTCAATATGTCATATTAATGAAAAGGTTTTATGCAAAAATAACAAAAATTAACAGGAACATATTTACACATATATACAATTGTGATATAATTAAGGAAATAAATGGTTAAGTTGATTTTATGAGAAAGCGGAAAAAGAATTTTTCTAGACAGGGAGCGCCGTCAGAGGTTTACAAAATAGGACACAGGACCAATGCTGCAGTACCAAGAGAACAACCGTCAAAGCCTGAAAGGGAGGGATCTCGTAAAGCTGATACTCAAATAGTATGTAGGAGCATAGTAACCAATAAAATTATTTAAGGAGGAGCTAAGTATGAAAAAGTTAAATAAGAAAATTTTGGCGTTATGTTTTGCAATTTCATTTAGCTTTACCAGCATGTTTGCAGGAACCGCATTTGCGAGCTACTGGCAACATTGGACCGATGGCGGCGGACAAGTAAACGCTACCAACGGATCCGGCGGAAATTACAGTGTTTCCTGGACAAACTGTGGTAATTTTGTCACCGGTAAAGGCTGGGGTACTGGATCAGCATCCAGAGTATGTAATTACAATGCCGGGGCCTATTCACCATCCGGTAACAGTTATTTGACGTTTTACGGGTGGACAAGAAATAGCCTCATAGAGTATTATGTTGTTGACAGCTGGGGCAGCTGGCGTCCGCCGGGAGAAGGTTCCCAGGGCGTCAATGTAAGCAGTGATGGCGGTACCTATAATGTTTATCGGACCATGCGGTACAACGCACCTTCCATCGACGGTACACAGACCTTCCCGCAGTTTTGGAGTGTCCGTACGGCGAAGAGGGGAATCGCAAGCAACGTTAAAATTACATTTGCTAACCATGTAAATGTCTGGAGGAGCAAAGGAATGAATCTGGGAAGCAGCTGGGCATATCAGATTATGGCTGTAGAGGGATATCAGAGTAGTGGATACGCTAATGTTACGGTGTGGTAACAGTACATCGCCATAAGCAGGCAAGCTGACGGCATCTTAACCGTAAAGTCTTTTATCATTTGATATAGCGGGGCCGGCTGCTTCTCAGCCGGCGGCCTGACATATATCAAAAAGTAATACCTACATACTATTTGAATATACCTTTCAGAAAAGCGGAGGGGGACAGGCTTTGGCCGTTTCCCTCCAGCTTGGTCCGTTATGGCATATAACTTTTACGAGAGGAGATATATAATGAAAAAACGATTAATTTTTCTGTTCCTGATAATTATAATTGCTTTCGGCGCCTGCTCGAAGAAGGAGCCTGACGGGTTTGTATTGGTCAAAGGCGGAGCCTTTGTTAATACAAACTCCAATTTTTATGAAAAAGGTGCGGAGTTAACGGATTTCTATATCAGCAAATATGAAATAACCCAGAAAGAATGGGTCGAAGTAATGGGCAGTAATCCTTCGCAGTTTAAAGGCGACGATTTGCCGGTAGATACGGTAAGCTGGTATGACTGCATTGAGTATTGCAATAAACGAAGCATAAGGGAGGGCCTGGAACCGCATTACAATATAGACAAGGATACAGAAGACCCGGATAATATAAGTGAATATGATGATATAAAGTGGGTGGTGACAGTCAATGCGGATGCGAATGGCTACCGGCTGCCGACAGAAGCGGAGTGGGAATATGCTGCCGGAGGAGGTCAGTTGAGCAAGAGCCATACCTACAGCGGAAGCGCCGAAGTGGATAAAGTGGCATGGTATTGGGCAAATGCCGGAGACGAATACCTGTCAGGTATTTGGAACTGGCCTAAGATAGAAGAAAACAATAATCAGACACAACCGGTCGGCTCCATGGAGCCGAATGAGTTGGGGCTTTATGATATGTCAGGAAATGTAAGAGAGTGGTGCTGGGATTGGTACGTGGATCCGGATATGGAAAGCGGCTTATGCCGGGTTTGGAGAGGCGGTGGCTGGCTCGGAGACTCCCAGGCCTGCGAAGTATCTTACCGGGGCAAGTACGAAGCCAATGGCAAGGGGGCCGATCAGGGTTTTCGTGTATGCCGCAACAAGTAAATGGATACAAGAAGCTCCATATACTTCCCGTATGCATTTGGGTGAAGGGAAGCATATGGAGTTTCATGCTGTCTTAATTATGATGCAGGAACATCGGGATATATGGGAAAAAAATTATAAATCTTATGCCAGACCCAACAGTCTGGCCGTATTGGCAACGAGAAAGCATAGGATCATCCCTGTTGCCGTTGGTATAAGAAATGAGGCCAGTGTCCATTTCCAGCTTCCCGACTCCTTTCGGATGGTAAGGCAGGTGGTTCCGCAGGGCCAATGCATTAGTGAAAATAACATGGTGCAAACCGCTGTAAGCCAGGTCCAGCCATGGGAGACCAGGAGCTCCTTTAGTTGTCCGAGGCTGTCAAGCTCCAGCATACTTCCGCTGGCCATATAGCTCATGATGATTATGGGTACAACGATTTCATTTGCGGGGAAGCCGAGTACAAAAGCCATCAGGATGTAGCCGTCCATTCCGATCAATCTGGCAAAGGGATCAAGAAATCCCGCACAATGAGATAACAGGGTAAGCCCGCCCAGGTGGATATTTGCCAGAATCCATATGATTAGGCCGGCAGGGGCAGCCACCAGCACGGCCCGGCCCAGCACGAATAATGTCCGGTCGAACACGGACCGCAGGATAACCTTTCCTATTTGCGGTTTCCGGTACGGAGGAAGCTCCAGGGTAAATGAGGAAGGAAGGCCCTTTAATATGGTCTTGGATAGTAATCTGGATATGAGGAGTGTCATCACTACTCCAAGGACAATTACTCCGGTTAAAATTAATGTGGATATAACCGATTGAAAGGGGCCGACAACCATTCCTGCAAAGAACATGGTTATAATGGCGATCAGGGTAGGGAACCGGCCGTTACAGGGAACGAAGTTATTTGTAATCATGGCGATCAGCTTTTCCCTGGGCGAATCTATGATTCTGCAGCCGATAATGCCGGCGGCATTACAGCCAAACCCCATGCACATGGTCAATGCCTGTTTTCCATGGGCACAAGCCTTTTTAAAGAAATTATCCAGGTTAAATGCCACTCTGGGCAGATAACCCAAATCCTCCAGGAGTGTGAAAAGCGGGAAGAATATCGCCATCGGCGGAAGCATGACGGAAACAACCCATGCCAGCGTTCGATAGATACCTGTGATAAACAACCCGTGCACCCACCCGGGGGCTCCTGCCCATACACTAAAATCGGTCAGCCGGTCCTCTATCCAAAACAGAAAGTCGGCAAGCTTACCGGAGGGATAGTTAGCTCCCGTGATGGTCAGCCAGAAAATAACCCCCAAAAGACCTATCATGATAGGTATTCCGAAGATTCTTGAGGTCAGAATACGGTCTATCTTACGATCCGTATGGTTGTATTTTGCATTGTCATAGGTTACAACCATACTGCTTATTTTTTCCGCTGTCTGAACAAGCTGCGAAACGATATGATCTCTGAACAGATCCTGATCGATTCCGGCTACTTTAAGTTTATCCATTGCCTCATCCAGTTTATCGGAAATGCTGTCACAGGACAGCAGATCATAATCCAGATATTTCTTCAACGATTTTATCAGCGTACGGTCTCCGTCCAGGAGCTTTATGGCAACCCATCGGCTGTTCAGTTTATTCTCCAGTAATTCCTTTACGGAAGGCTCCAAAATATGGATCGCTTCTTCAATCGTATCCTCATAAGTGATTTTTACCGGTGTATTCACATCTGCCTGCTTTGTCACCTGAATGACGGCATCCATTAGAGCGTCCAGACCTTTTTTGCTTCTTGCACTGGTGCCGATGACAGGAACGCCGAGATGGACAGACAATTCCTTCAGATCAATATTAATTTTCTTTCGTTTGGCTTCATCCAGCAGATTCACGCAGACCACAACATTCGAGGTAATCTCAAGGGTTTGGAGCACCAGGTTTAAATTCCGCTCCAGGCAGGTTGCATCCGTTACGATTACCGTAGCGTCGGGATTTCCGAAACAGATAAAATCCCGGGCAATTTCTTCTTCTTCAGAATTTGCCATTAGAGAATAAGTGCCCGGTACATCCACTAAAATAAAATTGGTATCCTTATGCCGATATTTACCCTGGGCATTTGTGACGGTTTTGCCCGGCCAATTTCCGGTATGTTGATTCAGCCCGGTCAGACTGTTGAATACGGTACTCTTTCCGACATTAGGATTACCGCCAAGTGCTATGATTTTTTCCTCCGAATTCGTACGAACCAGTTGAAGCCCATTTTCTAAGACACCAACTCCTGTAGATTGGCTTGTTAGACCCATTATAAAGTTACCTCCTCAATATTCATAGTGGAACAGAAAGATTAATAAACCTGAAATTAATAAGAAATGGTAATTGAGTTTTACCTTATTTATGTATCAACCATGAGCAGGCAGCGCCGGCTCATGGATAAATTTGATTTTTAAAGGGCCTGCACCAAAATTTTTGATGCTTCTTCTGTTCGTAGCGCAATTACTGCGCCTCTGATTTGATAGGCTACCGGGTCTCCGGAGGGACTTTTTTGCAATGCTTCGACTTCTGTGTCGGAAATCAAGCCAAGATCAAGCATTCTTCTCCGATTGGCCCCATTAGAGGTAAGCGCCGTAACTTTTGCTTTTTTGCCCAGGGGCAAAGAACTAAGCGGAAATATATTATCCTTCATGAATAAAGCCTCCTGTATCGATTCATCATGATGAATCGAATTGAAATAAGTTGGGTATAAGAATGTTACCCTACACTAACATATGTAAAATAAATTAAAGTGTTACGCATATATATAAAATGATAAGAAGTATTCAGGTTGTGATTTTTGTGATGGGGAGAGAATTCCATACGGTTCGCGGATACCAGCTTTTAGAACAGAATAAAAGAAATCTGACCTCTGCAATGGAAGACTATCTGGAGATGATTTATAGAAACAGCATGGAGGAAGGATATCTTAGAATTGGCAGACTTGCGGAATTGTTGAATGTCAGAGCTCCCTCTGCTTCAAAAATGGTACAAAGACTGAGTGAGCTTGGCGTGTTAAAGTTTAAAAAATACGGCATCATAATGCTGAATGACAGCGGTAAGGAAATAGGAGAATATCTTCTGGAGCGGCATAGAATACTGGAAGATTTTTTAAGGCTGTTAGGCTGTGAGAAGGATCTGCTTCAGCAGACAGAATTGATTGAACATAATATTAACCCGGATTTACTCAAGAATATTCAAGTATTAAGTGACTTTTTTTTACATAATAAAGAGGTGATGGATAAATACAGGGATTATAAGCTTCACTATAAGGATTAAAAAGGCATATAACAGGTCCTCTCTATGCGTACTGCAAGAGAGGACCTGTTTCTGCTGCTTTCCCGATCAGTATTCATCTTCAAGCTTCATTTTATATACTTCGTATTCCCACCGTGTTTCTTCCGAAAATTTCGAATACTCATCTTCAACACCATTTAACGAATACTCATCCCGCAAACGATGCTGCATCTGGCATTGATAGCCGGCACGGACTGCTCTGGCAAACCGTTCCAGGCAGGTTCCGCTTAAATAATCGATATCGCCAAAGCAGATTTTATCAAACTGGTTTCTCATAAAGCTGATCAGCTCAGCATCGGTTAATTCGTCCTGGGCTTCATTTTTATATAGATAAAAGATGTCCTGCAGTTGAGCTATGGTTTCCGCATAATTATCCCGGTTTATATACTGTGAGTCACAAAATGCATATATTATATCGGGCAGAATACTTTCACCGAACTCAATTCGCTGAGTATCCTTCAAGGAAGTTTTTCGGCATTCCATTAAAGCTTTAACTTCATCTTCCGTTAATTCTAACCCGAACTGCCGGGTTTTTTCATTGCATTCAATAATTCTCAGCAGCTGGTTTTTTTGCTGTCCTGCTAACATAAGCTCATATATTTCATCCATATGCAATTCCTCCTGAATAATAATTGCTGAACAATGAGTATAGTTTCTATTAATCTTATGATTCCATACGTTAAAATTCAAGACTGGTATTTTCCCAAAATATGTAGTATAATATAAACAGGTAAGGAGATGAATTGCATGTGATTGGGATTCCATCTCCTTTTTGCATGAAATCTTAGGTTGTATTATGAAATAAATGAGATATAATGGAAATAATACCATAATTGTTATGATACTGGTCCAGAACCGAAGGAGGAAAAGCTATGACCAACGAAAAGACACCTTATAGTCCGGAAGAAGCCGGGTATGCACCGGAGCGTATCGAGGCTCTGAACCGGCATTTTAAGAAGCTGGTTGACTGTGGGCAGTTGCAGGGAGCATCCTATTGCTTGTCCAGAAACGGCAAGGTTTTTACCCTGAATGCGATGGGAAAACTGACCAATATCGAGGGAGATGACCGGCCGCTGACCCCTCAGTCCCATAATATTGTCTACTCCGTCACTAAGCTGTTTTGTGCGGCGGCGATCTTTACGCTGGTCGAAGAGGGCTTGATCACCTTGGACCAGAGAGCAGGTGAATTTATCGAGGAATATAATCTGCCGCCTTTTGATGAAATAACGATTGCACATCTCCTGTCACATACCTCCGGGCTGAAGCCGGATTCCGGCTGTTTTGAAAACCCTTATGAGGTTTATCAGTGGGAGCAGATTGGAAAGGGTTATAAAGTAGGAGAGAGAAACTGGATCAAAAGCTCACTGAAGACCCCTCCGCGCCGTAAGCCGGGAGCGGAATGGGCTTATTGCAGCTATGGCTTTGTTGTTCTTGGCGAAATCATTACCCGTGTCAGCGGTATGTTTGCACATGAATATATCAAACAAAGGCTGCTATTGCCCTGTGAAATGACAGAGTCCGGGTTCAGGGAGATGCTCACGAAGAATCAGGCTTCTACCTTATGTATAAAATATGAGCGAGAGGCAAGGATGGTTAATAATATCCTTAAAGATATTCCTGTTACAGAGGATGAGCTTTACTGGAATCAGATTCCCGCCACAGGAAGCGGACTTTTTTCCACTCTGGAGGACCTGGTGAAGTTCGGCACGATGCTGATGCAGGGCGGAGTATATCATGGCAGACAGATTATGGGCAGAAAGACAATTGAAAAGATGTCAGCCAGGTACACGACCAAGGATATCAAAGAATATTGCTACAATTTCGGAGGAGTGGAACGGGCCTATGCGCTGGGACCGGACATCCGCCGGAATCTGTATTCCATATACACAGAGGGCACCTATTTCCATGAAGGAGCAGGGGCCTGCTGCCTGATGATAGATCCTTTTGAAAAAATGGTGGCGGCTTGGTTTGTACCTTATAGCGGAACTAACTGGCTTTCAGAGGCACTTTATAACGCGTCAGCCGTTATCTGGTCAGGTATCAGGTGATGGTAAGCTGCCGGCAGCAGCAGAAGGAGGTTTTATGAGATCGGAGACACCTTTTACACCACGGGAGGTCCAATATAATGAAGAAAAGTTCCAATTACTTGACAAGCATTTTGAAAAGCTGATGGAAAAGAAGAAAATCAGCGGCGCCGCCTATTGTATGGCAAGGGATGGTAAGAAATTTGTCGAAAACGCCTTAGGTGCCATGAGCTATGAAGAGAGTGATCGCAGACCGCTTAAGCCCGATGCCATCTTCCTGATTGCATCCATTACAAAATTATTTACGGCAACAGCGGTATTTAAGCTGATAGAGGACGGCGAATTCCGGTTGGATACACCGGTGGGCGAGATCATAGGAGAGTTTAAGGAGGGGCCTTATAAGGAGATTAATATTGCCCACCTTCTTTCCCATACCTCGGGAATGAACCCGGATAGAGGAGCCTTTGAGAATCCGTATTATCAGACCTATTGGGATTATATTTTGGAAGGCTTTGAACAGGGAGATGAAAACTGGATTAAGAACGCCTTAAAATGCGGGATGCGTAACGATCCGGGGGAGGAGTGGGCATACAATTCCTTTGGTTATACCTTTTTAGGTGAAATCGTATCAAGAATAAGCGG
Organism: Bacillota bacterium; assembly: GCA_023423335.1. Classification (GTDB taxonomy): domain Bacteria; phylum Bacillota; class Clostridia; order Lachnospirales; family Lachnospiraceae; genus Mobilitalea. The sequence goes on from JAFAFU010000025.1 coordinate 60,252, forward strand.
TATGTTTGCAGAGGACTTTATAGAAAAGGAAATTGTAATTCCCTGCGGGATGAAGGACACCTGCTTTACACATAATCTTAAACAGAAGGCTGCCGACCGGATAATCATTATGAATGAAGGGATTAAGGAAATCGTTTCACGTTTACATAATGACATTCCCCTGGAGAATACTGAGGTAGAAAGGATGTGCCATACATGTCCGGAAACCGGCAGCGGACTATTCTCCACCACATCAGATTTGGTTCAATTCGGTACGATGCTGATGAATGGCGGTTATCACGGAGACAGGCGTATTATCGGCCGTCTGACGATTGACCGGATGACAGGGCGCTATACCGGCAGTCATATCAAGGACTATTGCTGGGATGCCGGAGGAGTGGAAAGATCATATGGTCTGGGCCCGGATCTTCGTAATAATCTAACTTCCCTTTACACAAAGGGAGCGTATTTTCATGAGGGTTCAGGGGCATCCTGCCTTTTGGTGGACCCGTACGAGAAAATGGTTGCCGCATGGGTGGCACCGTTTATGGACGATAATTGGCACGGAGAAGCTCTTTATAATACCTCGGCGGTTATGTGGTCGGGTATTTTGTAGCCGCCTGTTTTATTCCTTTGCTTCTTAAGGATTTATCGTAAAAAATGTAAGTCTTATGATATGATTTTACTGTAAGGGGATCCACAAACAGGGATCCTCTTATTTTATGTAGAAAGCATAAATTTTATAGAAAAACTGTAATCTTGCTTTTGTATAAAAAACTTGTAAAAATTATCGAGAATCTATTTTTTTGATTGTATTTTTATAAATTACAATGCAAATATATACATATTGATATTATAGATGAAACAGGCCCCTCAAAGATATTGGTTTTTGATTATATAAAGTATATTGGCGGAATTATAATACCCTCAAAATAACAGATAAATTCTTGTAATAGGCAATAGTATCAGACAATATATAATATAAACACCATATAATAGTAAATATCGATTAGTATAAATAATTGCTAGCCATTTTGCACAATATTTGTAGTGGTTTTTATCGAATTTGTACATTAACAATATTATATCAAAATGATAATATATAAATGGATATCTATAAATGAAGAATTATAATTCGTTGGATTTTTATCACTTTTTCTTGGGTGTTTTTAATAAAAAATAGTAATTTATTGCATATTTTTACAATAAATTATTATAGATTATGTAAAGGAGAAGGGAATATGGTAAAAAAGAGCAGAAAATTACTAAACCGTTTTCTGGTATGTCTTCTTGCAATGGCTTTGATAACTCCGACAGGAGTGATCGCCCCAAAGAAGGCCTATGCAGATACGGTTGCACCAGCTGAAACACCGGTATTAAGCAGTACCAGTTACCGGTACCTGTTGGTAGGTGAATCTTATGATTTCAATATTCTGAATAAGATATCAGGCTCCACCTACAAATGGGAAAGCAGTAATACGAAAATTGCTGTTGTGAATAAGAGTGGTCTCGTAACGGCAAAGAAGCAGGGAACTGCAAAAATCACCTGCAAAATTACTTCAGGCGGAAAGACGCAGCAGCTGGCTGCAGAGGTATATGTCAAAAAATCTGTCAGCTTTCCTGCAGAAAAGATTAGTATTATTAACAAGATTCAAACACTTCTGGTTGGGGAGAAATACAACCTGAATAAGTCCTTTGAACCGAAATATTCGAAGGACTTTGTTAACTGGACATCAAATAATACCAATATAGCCACAGTTAACAAAAGCGGCATTGTTACGGGTATTAAGCCGGGCCTGGTTAAAATAACAGCAACCGCCCTTTCCGGAGTATCCGACAGTGTCTATATCGAAATTTCGACAGCAACAACAGTAGGGGATCAAAGCTCCCTGGAGAAAGCATTAAAATCCCCTGTTGTTAAATCCATTAAGATTGTGACGGATAAGGAAATGGAGTTCAATATTCCGAAAGGGAATTATTCGGATAAGAGCTTATTTGTAAAGGCCCCCAAAGGTTCCGTAAACAATCATGGTCTATTTAAAGAAATTAATATTCAGGCAATCAAGAGCGACACATGGCACGAATATGCCCAAGGCAATAATATAATAATTGATACGGCAACCTCCAGAATTGTTATTGAGGAAAGTGCGGCAGCATTTGTTCATGTAACAAGATCAGGTTCTGATATTAATTTTGTGATATTGGGTGATGCGGATATCTTTGTGGAAGCTTCCGGTAATATTGTAATTACAGGTGCAAGCGGAGTAGCTCCTAATGTTAGTCTGCTAGGAGAGAATATTACAATAAAAACGGATCTGGCCTTAAATGTTGATGCCAGTCAGAAGGCTACACTGATCCTGAATACGGACGAAGCGTCAAAGACCAGGGTAAATGCAGAGTCGGAAGATTCTTTACCTGAGGTACAGGGCAAGGGCAGCATTACGGTAGTGGTCGGAGGTGTTTCAAAGGTAATTCATGTACCTGCTGTACCCCCAGTAGTCCCCCCGAGCAGTGGTACCCCCGGAGGCGAGACACCTCCTTTAATACCTTCGCGTGTTCTCGCTACCTTTGGTTCCCCTATTGTGGATGGTGAAATTGACGCTATCTGGAATACGGCAGCTAAATATATCCCGAAAGTATATGGTGCTGCTTCTGATGTAAGTGCTTCACACCGTATTATGTGGGATGATAATGCACTTTATATCCTGTCTGAAATAAAGGACAGCATTCTGGACAAGTCAAATTCAGCTACCTATCAGCAGGACTCCTTAGAGATATTCCTTGATGAGTTGTATGATAAAGGAACTTCATATAATTTTGATGACCTGCACTATAGAGTTAATTTTGATAATTTCAGATCCTATGATGCAGGCGAGAAGACCCGCTTCTATTCGAAAACAAAGCGTACGGCAGATGGTTATATTGTCGAGGCATGTATCGTCTGGGATCAGGTGACTCCTGCCAATGGTACGGAGTATGGCTTCGATTTACAGATCAACGAGGCTAAGAACGGAAGCAGAGCCACGACAATTACCATTTTTGATACAACCGGTAATGCATACCAGAATCCCAGTCTGTTTGGCAAGCTTGTATTAGAAGGGAAAAAGGCGGAGGACAGCTCCGGTACAAATCCTTACATATTATTAGCCTACATAGACAGTGTTAAAGAAATCTATCTTGATGCTTATGTCAACAAGGAGATTATTGATGAACCGCTGGAGAGCGCAGAACAAGTAGCCAATTCCAAAACTTCAACACAGGAGCAGATTAACAATGCCTATGTTGAACTAAAGGCTGCTGTCGATGCGCTTGATGATGGAAGCGGTTTTATCAAGCCCAGTGCGTTGCCTGAGATTGCCGAGCTTCCGGATGTATTTACCTTCTTAAATGGCAGCAAGGTGACTAACCTGGCACAGTGGGATCAGCGCAAGGAAGAGATCTCAGAGATGTACCAGTACTATATGTATGGTATGGCACGGTCCGGTGAAGCAATAACCTATGAAGATGTTGCTTCTTATACCGCCTGGGTATTTAACTGGTCGACCTGGCAGATGGAACAGAGAACCGTTACCCCTGCGCCGAATCAGAAGTTTACCAGGATTAATATCGAGAAGGATGGTAGAACGGCCAACTTCATGGCAACTATGACCTTCCCGAGTACGACAGTTGATAACGTCACAACGATAACTCCCCCGGTACATCCCGACGGATATCCGGTATTGATTGTGATCGGCTCTCTGGGAGCAAATGAAAAGAATTATCTGAACCAGAACGGCTATGCGGTGATCGAGTTTGATACCGGCTCGGTGGCATCGGATAACTATAACCGTACGGGTGCCTTCTATAGCATCTATCCCTATGGAAGTACCTATGACCAGCAGACCGGTGTACTCATGGCCTGGGCCTGGGGCGTAAGCAAGATCATTGATGTTCTCGAGATAGATGCGGCAGGAGCAAACACCCTGCAGATCAGTCCGGTGAATACAATTGTAACCGGTGTATCCCGTAACGGTAAGGCGGCGGCAGTAGCCGGAGCCTTTGATTCCCGTATCAGGGTTACCGCCCCCGGCTCCTCCGGTGCAGGCGGTATGGCAATGTTCCGTTATAACAGTGCCGGCCATGTCCATGATTATTCCAGCCTGGACAGACAGGAATTCATTGAATTTGATGGGAATGATAACAGCTGGAACAACTTCCAGGCAAACCCGCTGCATACGGTTGGAACAAACGAGTCCCTCAGTAATATACAGTCCGGCAGTGAAGGACATTGGTTCAATGATACCTTCCAGGGCTTTTCAAATCCCGGGCAGCTGCCCTTCGACCAGTATTATCTGGCAGCTCTGGCATCCGGTGAGGACCGCTATTTCTATATCACGGCAGAAGTAAACGGCAGTGACTGGATTAATTCCCAGGGTATGTACGCTTCCTATCTGGCAGCCCAGAATGTTTATGACAGCCTGAATATCAGTGATAATATCGGTATCCACCTTCATTCAACAGGGCATGCGTTCACCTTGGAGGACACCAGATACCTGGTAGAGTTATGTAATAAGACTTTCTACGGTATCGTTGACGATGTCAAGGATTTAAATGATTTAAAGACCAGTCTTTATGAGCTGCCGACCAACTATGATCCTTACTTTGACACCTTAAAGGCCATGGATGGTCCCGTATTGGTGAAGTCGCCCGGTAAGGTCACGGCTGTCTATGGGTCGCCTTTTGTAGACGGCGAGATAGATGATAGCTGGAGCAAGGCTTTTGTATATGTTCCGAAGCTTTACGATAAACCGGCAGAAGTAACTGCAAAGCACCGGATAATGTGGGATGAAAATGCCCTTTATGTGCTGTCCGAAGTCAAGGATAGCAACCTGGATAAGGCCAGTGCGAATGCTTACGAACAGGATTCCCTGGAGCTGTTCCTCGATGAGCTTTATGATAAGGGTACGGCCTACAAATCCGATGATGTACACTACCGGGTTAATTTTGATAATTTCCGGACCTATGATGCCGGTGATAAGCCGCGTTTCTATTCTAAGACCAAGCTTACCGAGGACGGCTATATTGTAGAGGCATGTATTATTTGGGACCAGGCGGCTCCGCAGAATAATCTGGAGCTGGGCTTTGATCTGCAGATTAATGAAGCCAGCGGAGGGAAACGGACTTCGGTTATTACTATTTTTGATACAACCGGTAATGCATACCAGAATCCGAGCCTGTTTGGAAAGCTCGTATTAAAAGGAAAGGGGCCTGATGATGCAGCCGGTAAGAACCCCTATGCATTATTGGCCTATATTGACAGTGTGAAAGAGATCTATCTGGACGCTTACATCAATAAGGACATTATAAATGCACCTCTGGCGGAGGCAGAGCTTATCGCATCATCCCCGGATTCAACCCAGGAAGAAATTGATGCAGCCTTCCTTGCATTAAAGCTGGCTGTGGATTCCCTTGACGATGGCAGCGGCTTTATTAAAGCGAGCGCATTGCCGAAGGTTACGGAGCTTCCTGATGTATTTACCTTCTTAAATGGCAGTCCGGTGACTTCCCTGGAGGAGTGGGAGCTTCGCAAGGAAGAGATCTTAGAGATGTACCAGTACTATATGTATGGTGTGGCTCCTGATCCCGCAGGAGAAGACTTGTCTGTTGAATTACTTGATTCCTATATGCTTAGGTTTGAGTGGAACGGGCAAGTATATGAGTTTCCTGTTACAGCCCAGCCAAATCAAAAGTTTATTAAGATGAATATCACAAAGGGAGATGCGTCGGCTAATTTTATTGCAACTGCAACTTTCCCGAGTACGACAATTGATAACGTCACAACGATAACTCCCCCGGTACATCCCGACGGATATCCGGTATTGATTGTGATTGGCTCTCTTGGAGCAAATGAAAAGAATTATCTGAATCAGAACGGCTATGCGGTGATCGAGTTCGATACCGGTTCGGTAGCATCGGATAATTATAACCGTACGGGTGCCTTCTATAATCTGTATCCTTACGGAAGAACCTGGGAAACACAGACCGGCGTACTTATGGCCTGGGCTTGGGGCGTTAGCAAGATCATTGATGCTCTTGAGATAGAAGCGTTAGGGGCAAACACCCTGCAGATCAGTCCGGTAAATACAATCGTAACCGGTGTATCCCGTAACGGTAAGGCAGCGGCAGTAGCCGGAGCCTTTGATTCCCGTATCAGGGTTACCGCACCCGGCTCCTCCGGTGCAGGCGGTATGGCAATGTTCCGTTATAACAGTGCCGGTCATGTCCATGATTATTCCAGCCTGGACAGACAGGAATTCATTGAATTTGATGGAAATGATAACAGCTGGAACAACTTCCAGGCAAACCCGATGCATACGGTTGGGACAAACGAGTCCCTCAGTAATATACAGTCCGGCAGTGAAGGACATTGGTTCAATGATACCTTCCAGGGCTTTTCAAGTCCCGAACAGCTGCCCTTCGACCAGTATTACCTGGCTGCACTGGCATCGGGACCGGATCGTTATTTCTACATTACAGCAGAGGTAAACGGCAGTGACTGGATTAATTCCCAGGGTATGTACGCCTCCTATCTGGCCGCACAGAAGGTATATGACAGCCTGGGTATCGGCGATAACATCGGCATACACCTTCATTCAACAGGACACGCGTTCACCTTGGAGGACACCAGATACCTGGTAGAGTTATGTAATAAGACTTTCTATGGTGTGGTAGATGGTGTTAAGGACTTAAATGATTTAAAGACCAGCCTTTATGAGCTGCCGGCGAACTATGATCCTTATTTTGATGTATTAAAGAATCTACCGTTCCCGGATTTAGCAGGAGCTGCATTGTATTATGAAACCTTTGATAGCGGAGTACCTGCAATCCTTACCACCGTATCCGGATCGGCGATAACTTATACTTTACCGGGTGGTAACAATGTGCTGCAGATTTCACAGTCCGATGGTGAAGCCTATGTGATTTTGCCGATTGTGAACAGTGTATCCGGTTCGGTGATCACCGTATCCGGATCAGCGATTACTATAACGGGTTCAGCGGTTACGGAATCCGGATTAAATGTTACTATCAGTGTCGAGCTGATGTATGATACTGCTGCAGAAAGTCCGGTAGTATTTGAAACAGGTATAATTAACGGCGGAATTTTTACGCCCATCATCACTACCGTTGAGAGCGAGGTCAATAACAGAAAGGGTCAATGGATCAAACACTCGATACCGATGCTATTACCGGGTAATCTATATCTTTATATCAAAGTATATAATGTTACATCCTATTATATAGATAATATAAAGATAAAGATGTAAGGAAGACTTTCGATCCGCAAATAAAATGATAGGGATGTTGCATAATGCAACATCCCTATCTTATACTGTTTATTTGCAGATGCTGTATAGGGTACTGAACATGGTCGCATGCTCCTGCTCATCTACCATCGCCAGGTAGAAGCAGTCTATAATCAGCTGGTCCGTCGTACTAAGCTGGACATCCCGGTAAAAATCCACAGCCTCCAATTCGCCGCATAAGGCCTTCAGAAGAGCCTCATGATAACAGGGGTAGCATTCCCGGTCCACATGATACTGTGGAACATTATCTGTAAAATAACAGTATAGCTTACTAAACATCTCCAAGTGCTTCAGCTCATCCCGGTAGGCATGCTCAATAAAATCCCGATGCAGCTTATTGGGAGCTTCCTTCAGCAGATGCCGATAGAACTCGGCAGCAGCTGCCTCGGCTTCGACCGCTTTACAGATATAATGGAGTATCTGGTCAAACGATTTTGGTCCTAATAAAGGCAGGCTTGGTATCTGAACATTATTGCATAATTTACTGTCACATCTTGAACAACTACTTTGTGGTGAATATTGAAACATAGAGAACCCTCCTCTTGTTAATTAACCGATATAGTATATAATACGGGAAAACCACGAAATAGTTCATATTTTATTTAAACAATAGTGTTTTTGTCGCAGAAGATTGGATTTTCGGAGATTGGTATGTTATATTTTGAGGTAACATGTTATTAATTTATTGATGGAGACATAATAATATAGGACTGGAAATCCGCGGTTGGAGGAAGGGAAATGAAAAAAAACATTAAATTCTATTGGAAGCTGTTCACATCATCATTCCTGCTTAGTGCATTTACATTTGGCGGAGGTTATGTGATAGTTCCGCTGATGAAGAAAAAATTTGTGGATAAGCTGAATTGGATTGAGGAGGAGGAAATGCTGAATATGGTGGCAATTGCACAATCCTCTCCCGGACCGATCGCGGTCAATGCCTCTGTTCTGGTCGGATACCGGATGGCCGGAGTATGGGGGGCTTTTTTATCCACCTTCGGTACAGTCCTGCCGCCGCTGGTGATACTTACGGTGATTTCCTTTTTTTATCAGTCTTTCCGGGACAGTGTGGTAATCAGCGCACTGCTGAAGGGGATGCAGGCCGGTGTGGCAGCAGTCATAGTTGATGTGGTACTCGGTATGGCAGGGAAAATATTTATGGGGAAGCAGGTGTTTTCCATTCTTATGATGATAGCTGCTTTTACCGCAACCTTTGTGTTTAATATCAATGTTGCTTATATCATTCTGGTCTGCGGATTGATCGGCGCTGCCGCTGTGATTTATGGAGATAAGAAAAAGAGGAAGGGAGATGCAGCATAGTGATTTATCTTAAATTGTTTATCAGCTTCTTCCAGATTGGACTCTTTGGCATCGGCGGAGGATACGCCGTACTGCCCCTGATTGAGGAGCAGGTGGTGGACAGCAACCATTGGCTGACCATGAATGAATTTACGGACCTGATTACAATTTCCCAGATGACACCGGGACCGATAGGGATCAATGCAGCAACCTTTGTAGGCAACCAGATCGCCGGAATTCGGGGATCCATTATTGCTACCTTTGGTTGTGTGCTTCCCTCGTTTTTGATCGTGCTGCTCTTGTCTTACTTCTATTTTAAATTTAAGAACATCACCCTTGTACAGGGGATCTTAGGCGGTTTACGTCCGGCTGTGGTAGCCCTGATCGCTTCCGCCGGATTATCCATACTGATTTTATCCCTATGGGATGAAGGCGGGTTTTCGCTTAAGCCCGCAGATATCAATATGGTGGCGGTCGGCTTATTCCTGGCAAGCTTGTTTGTCCTAAGAAAATGGAAGCTGAACCAGATCACCGTTATGTTAGGCTCCGGTGTAGTGGGCATGATCATTTATCTGCTTCAGGGAAGGTAATTAAATCGGATAGTAAGATATGCCTGTCCTGGAAAATTATCATATTTTTTCTTTTAACATGAAACATTCCCTATACTTTCATCGTCTACTATGTGTAGAGACAAATTACATTGGAGGAATGACATGAAAATACAAAAAACATTATTAGGATTATGTATAGGCTTGACGATTATGACGCAGGCGGCCTGCTCAAAGCAGTCCGGGGAGCCGGACGCTGATACTTCAGGCTCCGTTGACACCATACTTACAGATACACCGGGGGAGGATGCTTCCGAAGCCGGGACAGGGGAAATAGAAAAGGATACGCCGGCAGGAAATAATGCCGGGTCGGCGCAGGCCGATGCTGCCGGTGACGATGACCTCCTTAAGGAGCTGGAGACTTTTGATACATTAGCAGATATACCCGAATTACTGTCTTTTATCAACAAGAATATCCGTACGGCTTCACCGGAGAATGCCTCCGCCATGCTCATGAGAATGGAAGAACTGCAATTGGAAGCCCGGCAGGAGCTGGAGGAGTTATATATGCCTGAGGTTATCCAAAGCAGCTTGCAGAAGGACTTCCTTGAGGATATGGATTTGTCAAAGCTTGAAAAGACACAGGATGCTGATTTCAGCGGGTTATTAAAGCTGACGCTGGACAGCGGATACAGGCTTGAACAGGCGGAAGGCTTCTTCTTCCCGGTCCTGGATTATTCCGTATATGAAGCTTACAGCGCTTATGCTATGCCGGAGGTAACAGCATATCTGGATATCATGGCCGTAGAATCAGAACAGATATTTGCCAAGGATGCGGCACTGATCATCGGATGGGATGAGGTCATAAATCGTACCCTGGCCCTGGAGTTATTCTTAAAGACCTATGGTGCTTCAGATAAAACAGAGACAATAAAGGAATTATTTCAAAGGTATCAGAGCATTGCCATCTATGGCCTGAATAATACTCCTCTGTTTGATTATGATACAAAGCTTATGGCAAAAGAAGCGAGAAAAGCTTATGAAAATGCTGTGGCAGGTTCCTCAGACAGTGCATTTCTGCAGATGATAAAAGACTTTACGGAAGTGGCGGAGAGGAACGGATACATCCTGACCGAGGAAGTAGAGCAATTTCGAAAGGAAGCGTTAGCTCGGTAAATCAGACGAACAATATTAATAATGCTGCCAGGTTCAGATAAAATTAACCAAACGATAAAAAAGATCTGTTTCCCCTATTCAGACAGGAGAAACAGATCTTTTCAATATATTAGATATTGCCGCTTCACTGATTGTCAGACCATATCGAGTTTTTGATTTCCCGGCCGGTCCTCGTGGCAGCCAACCCGCCCTTACCGGTCTCTTTTAAAGCTTCCGGCATTAAGAGTCCGGTATCCCGCATGGCATCAATGACTTCATCCGGGGGAATCCGGCTCTTTACTCCGGCACAGGCCATATCTGCACAGGCCATGGCATTTACGGCACCCATGACATTCCGTTTGATGCAGGGAATCTCTACTAAGCCGGCGACCGGATCACAGGTGGATCCAAGCATCGCTTTCAAGGCCAAAGCCGCAGCATGGAGAATACAGTCCCCATCGCCGCCCTTCAGATAGCCGACGGCTCCGGCAGCCATTGCGCTTGCAGAGCCGATTTCCGCCTGACAGCCGCCCTCCGAGCCGGCTATAAAGGCCCGCTCGGCTATAACCTGCCCGATTCCGGCGGCTACGAACATGGCTTCTACCATGCGCACTTCCGGGAGACCCAGCTTCTCTTCGCAGGACAACAGCACCGCCGGAATAACACCGCAGGAGCCTCCGGTCGGGGCAGCGACAATCCTCTTCATACAGGCATTGGATTCTCCCATTTTCAGCGCCTTTGCAATTACTTCACCGACTAAAGGGCCGCAGAGGATTTCGCCTCTTTGCAGCGCCTCGCTTACCAGTTCGCCGTCTCCGCCTGCCAGGCCGCTGGCAGAACGCAGTTTCTTATCATAGGAGGCATCCGAAAGCTTCATCTGCAGATAGAGACTCTTCATCCGGTTCCAGGTATCTTCCCTGGTGACCTGCCTTTCCCTTCGGTCGTCCTCCAGAATCACTTCCCAGAAGGACAGGCCGGTAACATTCATTTTATTTACGATATCCGCCAATGCTTTGAACATATCTTCCCGCTCCTTTAATCCTGTAGGCTATAGTAGGTCACATGTATCACCCCGTCCGAATGTTCCAGCAGCTGCAGAGTTTCCTTCGGCACTTCGCTGTCACATTCCAGAATCATAACAGCTCTGCCATCCCGGCTCTCCCGGTAAAGCTTCATCTGTGCAATATTAACCTGGTTGTCCTTCAGAGTAGAGGTTACCATGGCAATCCGTCCGGGTTCATCGATATTTTGGATAATCAGGGTTGGATAATCGCCGCTGAAAGTTACATTCAAGCTATCGATCTGATTAATTTGGATTCGGCCGCCTCCCAGGGAAGAACCAGTGATCTCCATATACCTTCCGCTGGTACCGGTCAGCTTAAGCAAAGCGGAATTCGGGTGGACATCCCGCAGTACGACCCCATGGAAGCTAAATTCCATACCTCTCTCATCAGCAACCGTATAGCTTGTGGGGATTCGCTCGTCATCCTCCTTCATGCCCAGCAGTCCGGCCACCAGAGCGAGATCCGTTCCGTGACCTTTTCCGGTTGCATAGAAGGAGCCATGAAGTCCGATTTCCGCTTGTCTGATTTCTTCATGGAAAAGCCTTCTGGCTACCAGTCCGATGCGGACGGCACCGGCGGTATGGGAGCTTGAAGGTCCGACCATGACGGGACCGATGATGTCAAATATATTTATGGCTTTCACATCCTTTCCAATAATTTGCCGGCCTTATCAGTTTATACCGTGAATATTATGCCATATGCGCAAGCGCCTATGGTATACCTCGTGCCAGGATGCGCACTCACTGCGTTCGGCATATATACGATAGTATGAGATAATTCGATTATAAGTATTATGGGTTATCTCAGATACGAAAAAGCAGCTAAAATCCGAATGAATATTGTATAACGCAGATATCAATGATATAACTAAAATAGGGAACAGTCCGGTTATTGATATGCCGAAGCTCATTGTGCTTTCCATTTATCATCATATAAAGGAGATAACTCATATGAAGTATGACAAGAAATACCGGTTACAATTCACAGAAAAAGCAAGAATGATTTTGGACAAGCTTAGTCTTGAGGAAAAGGTCTGTCTGATGAGCGGTAGAATGAGTCTGCAGCAGGAGATGCAAAATGTCAAGGAGGACCCGGAGAATAAGCATTATAATTATATTCCCTATCCTGCGGCCGGGAATGAGCGGCTGGGACTGGGGCCCATGTTATTCTGTGATGGACCCAGGGGGGTGGTCTGCGGCAACGGACAGACAACCTGCTATCCGGTATCCATGCTGAGAGGAGCCAGCTTTGATACCGAGCTGGAGGAAAGGATCGGCCGGGCTATCGGTAAGGAAATCAAAGCGATGGGTGGGAATCTGTTCGGCGGTGTCTGCATTAACCTGCCCTATAATCCGGGGTGGGGAAGAAGCCAGGAAACCTATGGGGAAGAATCCTTCCATCTGGGGCAGATGGGATCTGCCCTGGCCCGCGGCGTACAGGAGGAGGGCGTGATAGCCTGCATCAAGCATTATGCCTTTAACCAGATGGAGAATGCCCGTTTCAAGGTTAGTGTGGAGTGTGATAAGAGAACGGAACGGGAGGTTTATCTTGCTCATTTTAAGGATTGCATTGAAGCGGGCGCTGCCAGTGTAATGAGCTCCTACAATCTGTATCAGGGAACCCACTGCGGACATCATGATTATCTGCTGAACCAGGTGCTTAAGCAGGAGTGGGATTTTGATGGTTTCGTCATGAGTGACTTTTATTGGGGAGTCAAGGACACAGTAGAGGCGGCCAATGGCGGGCAGGATATCGAGATGGCACATACCATGTATTTTGGGGATAAATTAGTACAGGCAGTAAAGGATGGTCTCGTTTTGGAGGAGAAGATCAATGAGGCTGCGCTCAGGATAATCCGTACACTTCTGGCCTTTACGGAGGGACAGGAAAGGCAGGAGGACACCTCCGTCCTTGCCTGTAAAGAGCACATCGCCATGGCTCTGGAGAGTGCCAAAAAGGGAATTACTCTTCTGAAAAACAAAAAGAATGTATTGCCGCTTAATAAGAATAAGATAAAGAAGCTCCTGGTCCTGGGAGCATTAGGAGAAGCGGAACCGATCGGTGACCATGGCTCCAGCTGGGTTCGTCCGCCCTATGTTATATCACCGATCCAGGGATTAAAAATGACAGCTCCGGAAGTAGAAGTCAGCTTTGACCTCGGAGAGGATCATGAGAAAGCAAAAAGGCTTGCTGCCGAGGCGGATGCAGTTGTCTTTGCCGTAGGCTATGATTATAATGATGAAGGGGAATTTGTTTCAGAGGACGAGGCTGCAGGGTATACCGGTACCATGGGAGGTGACCGCAGAAACTCCCTGGGACTTCATCAGAAGGATATTGAGCTGATTAAAGCGGTCGGACCGGTAAACGAAGCTTCAATAGCAGTCTTAATCGGTGGAAACACCATCATGATAACAGATTGGATGGATAATGCAGGTGCGATCCTCATGGCATATTACCCCGGTATGGAGGGTGGGAAAGCCCTGGGGGAAATTCTCTTTGGAGATACGAATCCCAGCGGAAAGCTGCCCTATGTGCTGCCCTATAAGGAAAGCGATCTGCCTCAGGTAAACTGGAATGCCACCTTCCAGCATTATGATTATTACCATGGTTATGCGAAGCTTGAAAAGGAGGGGGTAAAACCTCTGCTGCCCTTTGGCTTCGGCTTGTCCTATACCGCCTTCGAAGTATTCGAAGCCTCCTTTTGGATCGATGGTACGAATCTTTACGGCTCCTGTAAGGTGAAGAATACCGGCGAACTGGAAGGAACAGAAGTAGTCCAGCTGTATGTCGGTTTTAAGAATTCCTCCCTTGACCGCCCGGTGAAGCTGCTTCGGGGCTTTCAAAGAGTAGAACTTCTTCCCGGTGAAACGAAGGAGGTAATCATTGCCAGCCCGCTAAGGAAGCTTTGCTATTATAATGAGAGAAGCGGCCGGATGGAGCTGGAGCATATGGAGCATGAAGTATATATCGGAACCAGCTCCGGAAATGACGATCTGCTTATGGGAAAGGTAAGTCTATAAAGGGAAAGCAATCCGGGCAAGTTAGATTCTAATCTTTATATAGGATATTTATGATGATATAATTAAAATAATCAAACACAAAAGAAAGGACGGTAATGAATATGCTTTGGAAAGATAAATATGAACTGGGTGTTCCCAGGGTGGATGCACAGCATAAAGAATTATTTCAGCGTGTCGAAGCATTTATGCAGACCTTGCGTTCCTCAGTTTCCTGGGAAGAGAAGGTTCAGCGGGTAAATGAGACGCTCGAGTTCATGAAAGGATATGTTGTGGAACATTTCCGTGATGAAGAAGAATACCAGCAAAGTATCAATTATCCAGGCTATGAAATGCACAAGCAGATACACACGGATATGGTCAAATATGTGCTGCAGGTTTCGGAAGAATACGAGCGCAGCGGATATAATGAACAATTAATGCAGCAGTTTGGCGGTAAGCTTCTGGCGTGGTTGATTAACCATGTAGCCGCAGAGGACCAACGTATAGCAACCTATGCCATAGAGAAGGGGGTGGCCGGAAATGACAGATAATCTTTACAGTACATTTGTAAATGCAACATACAATGTGTTCAGTCTGATGCTGGATCTTTCAGATATTACCGACCATCCGGCAGAAACCTTCCTATGTAATGATGAATTGGACATTTCCATCGGTATTGTTGGTGATCTTAATGGGGAAGTGATTTATCGTTTTCCTTTTGCAACATCTCTTGGTATGGTAAATATTATGAGCGGGATGCAGATGGAAGCGGTGGATGACTTTGTAACCTCTGCCATATCTGAAATTGCAAACATTATTAGCGGCAACGTTCTTACCATACTTGCAGGGAGTGACATAAACTGTGATATATTACCGCCGGTACAATGCAAGCCAGGTGAAAGCAGACAATATAACCTGCGCTCAAGCTGTTGTATTTCCACCGCAGTCGGGGAGGTATGCCTTGACATCAGATTAAATCAGGCTTGATGATAAAGAGGATAATTGCATCACAAATAAGCCCGCCGTATTTTCGGCGGGCTTTTCATATCATAAAGATTTCTATGCTTGACTTTAACGAATTTAACATACTGGAGGTAGTATCATCTTTAACAATAATTGCTGAAGCCTTTCTTGCTATGGGAGTTCTGTGTAATAACCTTATTCGAAAGAATAATCTTTTAACGGCTGATTAATTTCGTCTTTATCTTGACACTGGCAGGGATACTGATCACCTGTTGAAGGGGCTTCCATACAAAAGCAGCGATTGAGAAGTCTACCATACTATGGACTAATCCCCCAAGACCGATCAATAAGAGAACGGACACCACATATCCGCTTTCATAAGTGGCTGCTGACATCCGGTTACCAAAATAAAAATAGGAAACTACGAAAACCTCCGGTAACGCATGTATGACAGAGATGATCAAGGAGTACAGGGTAGCAGTCTTAAAGGAGCTTAACATAGTACCCTTTTTCTTTAATACAAAGGCACCCAAAGCAGCAAAAATCAGATGGGTAAAAGCCCGTGCAACGATTATGGGTATAAATCCGGCAATTAAAAAGCCAAAACCGGTAATAGTCGCCACGGAAATAGCTACGGTCGGTGATATAAACATTGCAATAAAGATTGGAACATGGCTTGCCAAAGTAAAGGATGCAGGTCCGATCACAATCTTAGGGAAATACATCGGTATCATAATGCCTATCGCACAAAGCAGTGCCGCCATAGTCATGGTTTTTACTTTATTCATCTGAGTAGTCATACTTATTTACCTTCCTTTGCTAATCGATTAACAGCAATTCCAATGCAGTGTTGATAGCTGTCTTGTCAGCTGTAATTATATATAATTTACAGCTTGCTGTCAATAAACAAAACGATAAAAATATCCGGTAAATTCATGAATATTTTGTTACAAATTTCATATATAAGAGATTGGCAAAGATAAATTAAGCTTCAAAAGGGAATGTTATATCAATTCCCAGCTGATCCCTAACCTGTAAGAATTCCTTCTGGACCTCATCCCCAACAGGGACTCCCTTATCCTTGCGCTCCAGCCAGACGAGGTATTCCTTCTCACCGGCAGTATAGATACGTTCTTCCCCTGGGGCAAGCTTGGAAGAACGAAGCTCCCGGAGGATATCACCGGTTGTTTTTTTAAAGCTTTCAAGACCAAGGAAGGCTTCCGGATCAATAGCAATAAAGAAATGCCCCAGATGGTAAGGGGTCTTGGCGCCCTGCTCGCTGATTCCGTTCAGCATTTTCAGATAGCTTCCTGCCTGGAGTGCCGCAGAAAGAATCTCGACCACAGTAGCATAGCCATATCCCTTATAACCTGCCAAATCCTCGCCGATTCCGCCCAAAGGCGTTAAAGCAGCAGTACCGGCGGTCAGATCCGCCAGGATCTGTTTGCTGTCCGTCAGGGCAGTGCCATCCTGTCCGATCACCATTCCCTCCGGGGTTGGCTTACCGGTACGGGCATAATATTCGATCTTTCCTCTTTGCGTAATACTGGTTGCACAGTCAAGCATAAATGGAAATTCCTCATCGGTTGGAAAACCGAAGGTCATCGGATTGGTTCCCAGCATATTCTCCACGCCAAAGGTAGGAGCAATGGAAGGCCGGGCATTTGTACCGGTGATGCCGATCATACCCTGTTTCACAGCCATGGAAGCATAATAACCGGCAATACCGTAATGAGTTGAATTTCGGGCTGCCACCATACCCATACCGTACTTTCCAGCTTTGTCTATCGCCATCTGCATGGCCTTATACCCGATGACCATACCCATACCGTCATGGCCGTCCACAACAGCTGTTGTGGGGGTTTCTCTCAATATCTCAAATTCTGTTACCGGCTTCTGGATGCCGGCCAGGATACGGTCTACATAAATTGCTTTAAACCGGTTACTGCCGTGACTCTCAATTCCCCTGCGGTCACTTTCCATTAATACATCCGCGCAAAGAGCGGCTTCCTCTTGCGGAACACCTAGTTTTACGAAAGCTTCGGTCATAAAGTCACCAATCAGCTTCCATGAAAGATAGGGCCTGGTTTCCATAATTCATCCTCCTATTGTTTAATATGCCATTATAAAACATTTTAGCATAAATTATCCGCCTATGTATACTGATATATGTAATTGCGGAATAATCATTGCGGAATATCTGTATATCAGATATAATTTAGATGTAAAAAATACCTTATTTATCATAAAATGTAAGCCGTTTAAGGACGGCTTAAATAAATGGTGGGAGGACTTTGTTATGCTATGTAAAGGTTGTGGGAAAGAGATTTCCAAAGAGAGTTTATTCTGTACATACTGCGGGTATAAAAACGAACCGGAAAAAGCAGATGAGCCCTCAGATGTGGAAGACCTACCGGAACACTCTTATCGTCCGGTATTTCAGATACCACCGGAGAAATTCCGTGGAGCTATGGGACCTGATCCCCGGCAGACGAGTCAGACACCTCAGCCGCAGCCGGGTCCGGTGCCGCCGCAGACAAACCAGGTGCCTCAAGGACAGTATAACCAGCTGCAGCAGGGACAATGGGGAGCAGGGCAGGTACCGCAAAATCAGTGGGGACCAGGGGCGGCAGGTACATCGCCATACTTTGATCAGAATATACCGGGCGGCCGTAAAAAGAACAAGGCCCTGATTATCGTAATAGTAATCGCAGTGGTAGCTGTTCTGGCCATCATATTGGCACTGGCTTCTCCGAAGCTTAAGGACATATTTAACAAGGATACGGAGCAGACCTCAAAGGTCAGAGACGATAAGAAGCGCGATAAGGAGTACAAAGCGGAGGATAGAATTGTTGAGGAGGAAGAGGATACGGCAGTGGTTTCTCTCCCTACACCAACACCAGTCACTCAGGATACTACGGTATCGTCCGGCTTTATACCGACGTATTCCTATTCTGAGCCTACCAATGTTTTAAGCCTGGATTCGGATATGCGCTTTACCTTTAATGACTACCTTAATGAAGGTGGAGTTGCTACTTATCAGTTTTACTATAATGATGCTTACTCCTCTGAGGAGGAATATTTGAATGCTCTGGATAATTACAGCTATATACTGCAGCAGACAAATGACTTCTATTACGAACAGGAATTCAGTGAGGAAGAGTACGCTGATACAGGAGAATCCATTGTATATTTGAGCAGGGGGAATTATTGGCTTTCGATTGTTCCCAGCTATTATGACTCCTTTGCTTATGTCCATATATTTACAATCAATAATTCTATGGATGGCAGCGAGGCGGGAGCATCGGATTTCTATCATTATGACGGCTATATTCATGGCCGAACTGAGATAGAATATGCTGCCTATACCTATATAACGGCGGAGAATGGTGTCCTTTTCTGTCTGAATGAGCTATACAGCACGGATACGGGGAATGGTAATCTGGAAATAGAGGTTAATCTGGATCTGGCAGGTTATTATTACTATCTCTTCCTTTATGATTATGATTTCATGCTTCTGCCGAAGGATATCAATGGATATATCATTGCAGATGCATGTCCGATTGCCTATATTCGTGATGAGTTTGGAAACGATGTACCTTTGCCGCTTGCCTTAAACGCCGATATTTATGAGAACTACTCTTTGATCTTCTATATACCGGATACTACAGAATACATTACTCTGTATGCCACGAACACATTGAACGAATCGGCGGCAGGTGATTTATATGCCATCGAGTATAAAATAAATTAAAGTAGATTTTAAAACTGATTAACATAGAGATCCGGCCTGGATCAGAAGAAAGAATGGCAATATGCCGATTAAAATCATCTGATCCGGGCCGGATTTTATATCGGCTTTAATATTTGCTGTGATCCCTTCGCGGTAAAACCCACAATCTTACAGACGGTCATCCCTTGCTTGTTATCTGAAATGATCCTATAATAATAAAGAAATAATAGAAGAAGAATCATGTAATATAAGAAAATATGTGAGGAAGAAAATGATGATAGTATCTGTTAACCATTTTAATATAAAGCAGATTGCCGAATCAGGGCAGTGCTTCCGCATGAATCAGGAAGAAGGCGGCCGATATTCTTTGGTTGCTTTTGGGCGTTATCTGGAGCTATGCCAGCTTGAGGAAAATGTAATCGAGCTGGGCTGTACAAAAGAGGAATATGATGAAGTCTGGAAGGATTATTTTGATATCGGTTATGATTATGGGAGAATTGTCGGAGAGCTGATGGCAGGGGAGGACGCTTTCCTGAAGCAGGCTGCGGTATATGGCAGCGGAATCCGTATCTTACGGCAGGAACCCTTTGAGATGCTGATCAGTTTCATTATATCACAGAATAAGAATATTCCTTCCATTAAACATTGCATTGAATGGATTTGTGAGAGGTATGGAGACCTTAGGAAGGACAAAAGCACCGGTGTGTTATATCATGTATTTCCCTCGGCAAAGCAGCTGGCTATGGCAGAAAAAGGGGAGCTAAGGGAGCTGAAATTGGGTTATCGCGACAATTACATCTTAAGTGCGGCCAAGACAGTGGCAGAGGACAGGATATCGTTGGAGAAGCTTAAGCGAACAAGTCATGAGGAGGCTGTTGAAGAGCTGCAAAAAATTCATGGTGTCGGTAAAAAAGTGGCAAATTGTGTATCCCTGTACGGCCTGCACCATATCGAAGCATTTCCGGTGGATGTCTGGATCAAACGTATCCTTAACGACGTATATAATAATAAGTTTAACGCAGAGCATTTCAAAGGATATGCCGGCATTATCCAGCAATATATGTTCTTTTACATACGTTTTTTGAAAGGACAGGTAAAAACATTAAAAACTTGATAAAAAATTCATGCAATCCCATAAGGAAGGCTTTGCGAAAATCAGGATTTAGAATAGCAAAGAACAGCGGAGGAGAAAATAAATCAGAGAAACCAATTCTCGATTTTTTAAAAAGGCTGTGGAGCAATCGGTAAAAAGCACTTACGTGCTTTTCGCAAAGTATTTATTGCCACTGAAGCGGCAGATGGAGGTTCATATGGATAACGGAAAATGCAGGAATGATAAAGGCTCAGAAAATGAACGCCGGGTAGAGCATCTGTGTAATCTGGTAGAAAAAAAGACCAGGACGGAACGTCATCTGGAGGAGCATTCCGATATATCATCTTCTCCGGGAAACATTAACCATGCTAAGGAATTGCAGAGAGAAAGGCAGCAGGAGATTAATAACCTGAAGGATATCCTTGCCAACGGTGAAAATGCAAAAAACAGGCAATATGAAAATACCCAGAAACGCTTTCTGTATGCGGAAGGCTATCTAAATCATAATGCAGGCCGTATGGATGGGGAGGCCTTTAAAAACGCAAAGGAAAGACAGGAACATCGGAAGGAACAATTGGATAACATGAGATGAGAATTGAAGTTAAGCAGATCAAAGGTGCTGTTGCGTAATAGCAACAGCACCTTTCCAATAGCATAAAAGCAGATGTCAAATGTATTATTCTATACATTTCAGGTAGCTTCTTTGTTTTCTGTTTTCCCTGTATTGTAAAGAATTACTCCTTCCATTATAATCAAAGTGGCATCTGTTGACGACCCATAAAATGTAAACATAACACGGGCTGAATTATAATAATCAAGGCATATAATGTATATCTCAGGAGGTATGGGGAAAATGACGAATGTGAAAGGGAAGTGGGCGCTTATTACGGGAGCCAGCAGAGGAATAGGATATCATATTGCTGTTTTTATGGCCAGGCATGGCTGCAATCTGGTACTTCATTCCAGAAGCATAGCGCATACGGAAAAGGTTCTGGAGGAAGTGAAGGAATTTGGAGTTAAGGCATATGCGGTTCAGGCGGAGCTATCCGACATTGCGGCAATAGATCGAATGCTGGAGGAAATCGAAGAGAAGGGTATCCATATTGATATTTTATTTAATGATGCAGCGGTGCAGATTGCATACCGCCATGATTATTATAAAACTCCGGCAGAGGATTTTACCCAAAGCTTTATGATAAATACGATTGCACCGGCAATGATTTGCTATCGGCTGATTCCGAAGATGATTGAGAAGGGCTTTGGCCGGGTGATCAATACAACCAGCGGCATCCGAAACGAGCCGGAGCAGGCGGGCTATTCTGCCAGTAAAGCTGCTCTGGATAAGTTTACAAAGGATTTGGGTTCCCGGCTGGAAGGAACCGATATTATGATTAATCTGGCGGATCCCGGCTGGTGCCGTACAGACCTTGGCGGCCCTCATGCACCGAACTCTGTGGAGAGCAGCATCCCGGGGATGCTGGTCGGAGCCTTTTTAGATGATAAGAAAAGCGGCCGCTTCCTTTCCGCCCAGGCATTTACAGGTATGACTCTGGAAGAAGCCGTGAAGAGTGCCGGGTCAATGGAATAGAAAGAGCGAAGCGGCGGCCTCTGTAAGGTTGGGATGCGGGAAGCGGCGATACGCCCTTCAAACAGCTTGTTCCGGGAAGCATACTAAGCCTCCCGCATCCTTTACAATGATAGTGCGGCAGCCTTTATTTTGTAGGAACCTTCAGAAGCTGGCCTACATAGATTACGGTGCTGTCCAGAGAATTTAGAGTCATTATTTCCTTGTATCTGCTGGCATTTCCCAAATATTGAAGGCTGATATTACTTAAGGTGTCACCTTTTTTGACCTTATACCGGACATATTCCATCAGGATGATCTTCTGTCCGGGGTAAATCAGGTTCGGATTCTTGATTTTATTCAGATCTGCAAGCTTTGCCACAGTGGTATTGTTTTTTGCGGCGATTTTGCTTAAGGTTTCTCCCAGGACTACGGTATGGTACAGCTTGATATTCCCTGAAGGATCTGTCTGCTCCACATGTTTGCATTTACAGAAGTTCTCGAAGCCATTTGCGATTTCTTCGGCACATTCCTCCCAAAAATCTGCATTTGCCATCATTTCCATCGCTTCCTTCTCATTTGTCATAAATGCCAGCTCACAGAGGATGGAGGCTTTTGTCTTCATGGTATTGCAGTTGCACATGGAAAGCTGCTGCTCATGAATACCGCGGTTCGGCTGATTTGTACCCTTAACCAGTTCTTTAAGGACATATTCCGCAAAACGCTTGGAATCTCCCGGATACTGGGTATGTACATAGATACCCACGCCACGCACTGAATTAAAACTGTTACCGTCACCATATGCATTAAAATGGATCGAGATGGAGTAATCACAGCCCGCATCCTTGATTTTCTTTTGTCTTGAGGACAGGGCTTCATCCGGATCATCCTTCGAATTTCCATCATTCCAACCGGTACGGATTACCTTATAGCCTCTCTTTGCAAGCTTATCATAGAGAAGTTTGGCCACTCCCGTATTAGCATAATGTTCCCGGTATTGTTCCCCCTTTTTTACGTCAATCTTACCGTCGTTATCAACGTCCACATTTTTGGTAAAGGGCGGAGTCCGTTTTCCGGCAGTATTGCTGCCGTGTCCTGCATCAATTGCTATCTTATACTTTGCCATTAAATCACATCCTAATATTATTATAATAAAATCCCGTATCAATATACCGCATAGATCAGGGTAAACGAATACAGGACCCTATAATAATATACTCGAAAAAATCGGATATGTTCCTCCAACTTTCAGATAGCCCCAGGAATATCGTTTAGTACCCTTCCCGGCGGCGCCTGTGGCGCAGGGCATGACGTTTCTCACCCAATTCCAGCTCGGCCCGTTCGGATTCTGTTTCTGCAATCAGACGGGGAACCTCGGTGGGATTGCCGTTATCATCCAGGGCAACCATAACCACATAGGCACGGTTTACCACTTTGCGGACCCCGACTAAATCCTCAACATAGGTGTCCACCCTTACCTCCATGGAGGTCCTGCCGACATAGGTGATGCGGCCGATCAGTACGAGAGTATTATTGATATATGCACCAGCTTTAAACTGAAGATTATCGATCGCCGCGGTAGTAACATTGCAGCCGGAATGACGCCGGGCCACAACTGCGGCAACCACGTCAATCCATTCAACAAGCTGTCCGCCGAACAGGCGGTCGGTACCATTGATGTGCGAGGGCATTAAAATTTGAACCTGTTCCGTCAGGGAATCTGCGACGCGTTTTGCTTCCATAGTTTTATATCCTTTCGTATGACAGATAGCGTTATGACTTATATTTTAAAGAGTATCCTTATTTTAAACCTTTCCGGCATATTTCGCAAGGAGTACCTGAAGTGCCTGTGATTGGACCAGGATAAACCATTTAAGAAAATTTTATAAAAAAACTTTTCAAAAAGTTATTATATGGTATAATATATGGAGCATGCTTACAGAAGACCGTCGGATAACGCTTTCCCTCACAACAATCCTCAAAGAACATTCGTGTGACCTGGTCTATCTGTCATGAATATTTAACGAAACGAAAGGAATGATACGAAGATGGCATTAGTAACGACAAAAGAAATGTTTCAGAAGGCATATGCAGGAGGCTATGCAATCGGCGCTTTCAACGTAAATAACATGGAAATCGTCCAGGGTATTACGGAAGCAGCCAAGGAAGAGAATGCTCCGGTAATTTTACAAGTATCTGCAGGCGCCAGAAAATATGCTAAGCATAATTATCTTGTTAAATTAGTTGAAGCTGCTCTGTTAGACACAGACCTTCCGATTGCACTTCACCTGGATCACGGCGATGATTTCGAAATCTGCAAATCCTGTATTGACGGTGGTTTTACCTCTGTTATGATCGATGGCTCCAAGCACAGCTTTGAAGACAACATAGCATTAACCAAGAAGGTTGTTGAGTATGCCCATGCTCACGGCTGTGTAGTAGAAGGCGAATTAGGCAAATTAGCCGGTATCGAGGATGATGTTAATGTATCCGCAGCGGATGCATCCTACACCAGACCGGAAGAAGTAGAAGAATTTGTAGGCCGCACTGGCGTTGACTCCCTTGCGATTGCAATCGGGACCAGCCATGGAGCATTTAAATTCAAGCCCGGCCAGAAGCCTCAGCTCCGTTTTGACATTCTGGAAGATGTAGCGAAGAGACTGCCGAACTTCCCGATTGTTTTACACGGTGCATCCTCCGTATCCCAGGAGTATGTTGAAATCATCCGCAAAAATGGCGGTAAGTTAGACGATGCGATCGGTATTCCCGAAGATATGTTAAGACAGGCAGCAAAAATGGCGGTATGTAAGATTAACATTGACTCCGATTTAAGACTTGCTTTCACTGCAGGCGTAAGAGAACATATCATGAATAACCCCAGCCACTTTGATCCCAGACAGTTCCTTGCTCCGGGCAGAGATTTTGTTAAGGCTCTGGTTAAGCATAAGATCGTGGAGGTACTTGGCTGCTCAGGCGCCGCAAAGTAATCAGTTCAATTCCATTACCAGATTATAAAATAAATCCTGCTGAAACAGCGGGATTTATTTTATAATTTAATTGCTATGTCTTGCGGATCAGGTCAACCAGGTCCGGGGCATGTAAGGGACCGCTGAAGATAAAGCCCTGGATGATGTCACAGTTCTGAGCTCTCAGCATTGCCAGCTGCTCCTCATGTTCTACACCCTCTGCGACTACCTTGATATTAAGGCTGTGCGCCAGTTGAATAATTGACTCGGCTATGTTGGCATCCTTCTCGCTGGTACAAATATTATCAATAAAGGATTTGTCTATTTTTAATATATCAATCGGCATCTTCGTCAGATAGTTCAAAGAGGAATATCCGGTACCAAAATCATCCAGGGAGATACCTACCCCAATTTCCTGAAGTGAGGTCAGCAGCGTGGCGGCATCCATGATGGAAGCAACCAGAGTGCTTTCCGTGATCTCCAGCTCCAAATACTTGGGGGGAAGTCCAGTTTCCTTCAGTATCTCCGAAAGCATTGCGGTGAAGCCCGGACGGTTGATCTGTACGGGGGAGATATTAACGGATACGGTCCGCGGTGTGATACCAAGATCAATCAGCCCTTTATTAAAGAGGCAGGCTTCCCGCAACAGCCATGAACTTAGTTCAATAATCAAGCCGCTTTCCTCCGCAATCGGGATAAATTCTTCGGGAGTCAGGGAGCCGAGACGGTCGCAGCGTATTCGCATCAGGGCTTCATAGCTGATGACAGAGTTGGTTGCCAGCTCAAAAAGCGGCTGATATTGAATATAGATATCCTTATTCTCGATGGCATTCCGAAGGACTTCAATAATCAGAGTATTCCGGTTCAGCTCATCCTCCATCTTGGCGTCAAACAGGGTAAATTTGTTCTTGCCGGTATCCTTTGACTTATACATGGCGATATCTGAATTCTTGATCAGGGAATTGGAAGATAAACCGTTCTGAGGATATACGGCAATACCGATACTCATGGATACATATACGACTTCACCGTCCAAATCCAGCGGATTCCGGAACTGCTCAATCATATCGGAGGCGAATTCCACGGCCTCCTCCTCATTGGAGATTCCCTCCTTGAAAATCAGGAATTCGTCACCGCCTGCCCTTGCCAGCATACCATGCCCGTTAATAAGGGAAGTCAGAATCTGCGCGGTCCTCATCAATAAGGAATCCCCATATTCATGGCCGAGAGTATCGTTTACGGTTTTGAAGTTATCCAAATCCACGAAGTACACCGCATGGGACTTCCCCGCGGTGGGAGATGCTACAAGAGCGGCATTCACATATTCCAGGAAAGCGAGCTTATTGGGAAGGTCTGTCAGGGTATCATGGTAAGCCAGGTATTCAATATGGTCATAATTGGTTCTTAGCTGCTCTTCATTGGACAGCAGCTCCTCATGCATGGAGGCCAGATCCTCATAGTTTGTTTTGATGATATGGAGCATTTTGTTAAAATTCTTGGATAACTCCCCCAACTCATTCTTGCTTTTGATATTGGATTGTACATTCAGGTCACCATCCGAGGCGGTACGCATCGCATCCCTTAAGGCGATAATCGGGTCAGTGATTTTCTTTGTCATCGAATGGGCACTTATAATTATGATGATTAACAACACAGCGCAGATAAAAATCAGCAGGGATAAGATAATACTTGTAGCCGACCACAGCTCGGACACCTCCTGCTTGATAATCAGCACCCAATCCAGTTCGGGCAGGACACTGTATCCATT
>JAFAFU010000070.1 GCA_023423335.1 Bacillota bacterium
CCCATGACCTTAATAAACAGATCATTGAATTTATTGAAAAAATCGTCGCTGACTGCGGCAGGCCAAAGCATGAATATATCCATATGGATACACCGGCGGACCTATATGAGGATATGGTTAACTTCATCACACCGGAAGCAATGGAGGTTGCCGTATTTACGGATGAGAAGCAGGTAAGAGAAGCGAATATCAGAGAAATTACAGATAAATTGACCGCCCGTTATGAGGAGACTCATCCGGAATGGCTTCCCTTACTCGGCGAAGCAATCTATAAATTCCAGAAGAAGACCGTTCGTAAGATGATCTTAAAGGACAGGAGGCGTCCGGACGGCAGAGGCGTTGACCAGATCCGTAAGCTGGCGGCTGAGATTGACGTGCTTCCGAGAACCCATGGTTCCGGTATGTTCACCCGCGGACAGACGCAGGTTCTGACCATCACAACCTTAGGTGCTCTGGCGGAAACCCAGAGACTGGATGGTATTGATGAGAACGAAACCGGCAAAAGATACATGCACCATTATAATTTCCCTTCTTATTCCGTAGGTGAAACCAGGCCTTCCAGAGGTCCGGGAAGACGGGAAATCGGCCATGGCGCATTAGCGGAGAGGGCATTAATTCCGGTTCTTCCTTCCGAGGAAGAGTTCCCCTATGCAATCCGTACCGTATCCGAGGTATTGGAATCCAACGGTTCCACTTCCCAGGGCTCCATTTGCGCCTCCACCTTATCTCTGATGGCTGCCGGTGTTCCGATCAAAGCGATGGTAGCCGGTATCTCCGTTGGTCTTGTAAGCGGAGACGCCGATGATGATTATATTATTCTGACGGATATCCAGGGTCTGGAGGATTTCTTCGGAGACATGGACTTCAAGGTTGCCGGAACCCATAAGGGTATCACCGCAATCCAAATGGATATCAAGATTCACGGCTTGACCAGGGAAATTATCGAGAAGGCAATCTACAGGACTAAGGAAGCCAGAACCTACATCCTGAATGAGGTCATGGCTCCGGTTATCTCCGAGCCCAGACCGGAGGTTGGACCGTACTCACCGAAGATCGTCCAGATCAAGATTGATCCCTCCAAGATCGGTGAAGTTGTCGGACAAAGAGGTAAGACCATCAATGCAATCATTGACCAGACCGGCGTAAAGATTGATATTACGGATGACGGTGCGGTATCTGTCTGCGGTACGGATAAGGACAGCATCCAGAAGGCGGTTGAGATGGTTACCATGATTGTATCCGAATTCGAAGAGGGTAAGAACTATGTTGGTAAGGTTATCAGCATTAAAGAATTTGGTGCTTTCCTGGAGTTTGCTCCCGGGAAGGAAGGCCTGGTTCATATCTCCAAGATTTCCAAGCAGAGAGTCGAGCATGTGGAAGATGTTCTGACCTTGGGCGATGTTGTAACAGTTGTATGCCTCGGACAGGATAAGATGGGACGTGTAAGCTTCTCCATTAAAGACGTAAAATAAGATTAAAATAGAATTATATTGCAATACCGGCATGTAGATTTAAGAAATATCTGTATCCAAACAATAGTGCCCGTCTCAGTTATGACATAAAAACATTATGTCTACCTGAGACGGTTTTTTTATGTTCGGGGATGCGATTAAGGAAACTATACAACAATTTAATCTACCTGGCAGAGGTATCGCATAGCGAATAACGAATTCGGCAGTATGAAGGCTATTATGGAGGAAATATGTAAAATCAATAATAAATTGGTAGAATAAAAGGGGATAAAAATTTTATAAACAAGTCACAATTTATGGATTATTATGGACGCACATGGTAATATTAATTTTAATGTAAAATAATTACAAATATTATAATAAAGGTGAATCCATCCATGAATAAAATCAGAAAGATGAAAAAGGCCAATAAAATCATATTTGTTTCCCTTAGCAGTGTTGTGATACTGGCTGCCCTGATATGTCTGACGGCATATCTTATCATGCATCGATATATCAGTAAGGTTAATTATGTTCCTTTGGAGGAAGCGGATGGATATGCTGCGGCTTCCTTATATGAGGATATTGAAGCGGAATACTATGGGGAAGGCTCTGAAGCGGATGGACAGGCTGGAGCGAGATATTCCAATGTCGCGGAGGCGGAGAGTACTTTGACAGGGGCAGGGCAAACCGATACCGCAGACGGAATTTCAGAGGAAGCAATTGAATCCTTTAACCAGTTAACGGATTATGAATTGGATGCGAATATAAGGAAGAATATTTTAAATCAGACGAAATCTGCCGGGGAAGGCAGTAAGGTGCTGAATATCCTGCTGATTGGAACAGATAACCGGATTGCCGGAAACCGTGGGCTGTCGGATTCTATGATTGTAATATCCATCAATGAAGGCAGTAAGAAAATAATCGCAACCTCTCTGCTGAGGGATATCTACCTTCATATCCCCGGAAAGGAGAAGAACAACCGGTTAAATACGGCCTATGCCTCCGGAGGAGCGAAGTTGCTGATACAAACGATTGAAGAGAATTTTAAGCTTAAAATTGATAAATATGTTACAATAGATTTTTATTCCTTTATTGATATCGTAGATGAAATCGGCGGAGTGGAGCTTGAGATTACCAAGGAGGAGCTGCCCATTGTCAATGATTACATCATGGAGATTAATCGCTTACAAAAGGAGAAGGAGAATTTAGACTGCCTGACCAAGCCGGGAGTCCAGCATCTTAACGGCAAGCAGGCCCTGGGATATTCCAGGGTACGCTATGTGGGAACCGATTTTGGAAGAACAGCAAGGCAGAGGAAGGTGCTTGAGCTTGTCTATCAAAAGGTGAAGAAGCTCAGTATAGGTAAAATTACGGATCTCCTTGATATCATACTTCCTCAGGTGACAACTAATTTTACGGAGAAGGAGATGATCTCCCAGATATTATCTCTTCCGAATTATCTGGATTATGGCTTGGATTCCTGGAGTGTTCCGGTGCCGGGATCATATGAAAATGTTAAAATCAGGGGAATGCAGGTTTTGGGAATTGACTTTGAAAAAAATATTGAAGAACTAAATCGAAGGATATATTTGACAAACTAAATCAAGTGGGATATTATGTATAAATATTCACGGTTTTTAACCAGTATGACAAATCAAATTTTTGAGAGGTAAGGGTAAGTTATGAAAAAGCGCATTTTATCACTGTTATTGGCACTTATGCTATGTCTTATTATCGTTATGCCGCCGGTGGGAGGAGCTCTGGCGGCGCAGGATGCGGCAGAAGGTGCAGAGGCTGTTATTGATAATTTTGAAATACCCTATAGTCCATGGGCAGAAGAGGATCTGATTGTAGGAGATACCTATGGGATTTATCCCATGGCCTGGTACCAGAAGGATATGGCAGCACCGATAAAGTATGCCGCACTCAGAGTATTATTTGCCGGTGTCCGCGGCAAGCTTCTGGATGCGGGCTGTATGGCAAGGGAAAATGCAGGTAAGCCGGTGCTTAATGATGAGATGACGGTGGAGGAGGTATTGAATGCCTTTTATACGGTCATATCCGGCTTTGAATATTCGAAGGACATTGGCCTGACAAAAAAATACACGCCCGCTGCATTTATGGAGGAATATGGCATTTTTACCGGTCAGGAGGGCGGGCTTAAGCTTGGGGATATCTGTTCCATAGAGCAGGCCTGTGTGATTGCAACAAGGCTGGTTACTTATCTATATGATACCCTGGATGCTGCCAGCAAGGGCTTTTTGTGGGAGACTAAGTATGGCGGCAATACAGTGTATATGCTGGGATCCATTCATCTGGCGTCCTATGATATCTATCCCTTCAGTGAGACAATCCTTGAGGCTTACAGGGCTTCCGATGCCGTAGCTTTTGAGCTTAATGCCATTGGAATTGATCAGGAGGCTTATACCAGTCTACTTCTAAGCTATGCCGTATATCAGGATGGGACTACCTTAAAGGATCATGTTTCGGAGGAGACCTATCGGAAGACAATTGAATTGGCTGCAAAGCTTGGTTATTGGGAAGAACTGATTGCTATCTTTAAGCCCTGGTATGTAGAGCTGATGTTTTCATCTTTGTCTGCAACAGGCACCGGCTCCGAAGCAGAGGTAAGTCAGGCAGCTTTGCTTGGGATCGATATGAAGTTTATGAATGATGCGGCGCGGCAGAATAAGCCTATTCTGGAGATAGAAGGGCTTGAATTCCAGATTCAGATGATGGACAGCTTCTCTGACGAGCTGGAAGAAGTTATGTTAAATTCAACCATAGCTATCTTAAACAGGATTCTTGAGGGCACTTACACTAAGAATGACATGTACCTGTATGATTTGCTTGCTTACTGGCACGACGGGAATGCGGAAGCCTTCCTGCAATATATTGCTCCCGAATATGAGCTTCCCGAAGGTCTTTCCGAGGAAGATGCCAGGCTGAAGTCTCTGATGGAGGAATATATAAGGATAAAATGATTACCAAGAGGGATATTGGAATGGCGGCATATATCGATATGCTGCTGAAGGGCGAAGGCAGCACAACATATTTTGTTGTTGTCGGAAGCGGTCATTTTATCAGTGCTTACAGTGTCCTGGATATTCTCAAAGAGAAGGGCTATGAAATTACTCAGATCAAATAGCAGATTTTCTGTTCCGAACAAATGATCCGGGAAGGGGTACCCGGCTGGGGCCTCTTCCTTTTTCTCTGCGTTTATTATTGCCATGTTTTTCGGGATATGGTAATATTATATTGTAAACAATATTTACTTAACAAAAATAAGAATGATGCGGTAATAATATAATATTTTTCCGGGTTAAAATATAGTTAAGGTATCTGTTTATAGCATTTATAGCAAAGGCTTCAAAAGCTGCCCCCATTGATTATGATTACTTAAGTTTAATTGTAATACTGGGGGTTTCTCATTCATAAGAATTGGAGCCTGAGACAGGGAGGGAAACTGATATGACCAATATCTATAAATTATCCAATGGAATTACCGTAGTGATGGAAACGATGCCATATTTAAAAAGCGCTTCCTTTGGGGTATGGGTCCGGGTCGGGTCCTCGAATGAGGATGACAGCAACAACGGAATAGCCCATATGATTGAACATATGCTGTTTAAAGGGACTTCAAAACGAACGGCAAGGCAGATCGCCGATGAGATGGCTAAAATCGGCGGTAATATCAATGCATTTACCAGTAAGGAATGTACCTCCTATTATGCCGCAACCTTAAGTGAGCATCTTCCGATAGCAATTGATATCCTCAGTGATATGATTAAGCATTCCCTGATAGAGGAGAAGGCCTTGAAGAAGGAAAAGGGCGTAATTATTGAGGAGATCGACATGTATGATGATTCTCCGGAGGATCTGGTACATGAGATGCTTCAGCAGAGGGTATGGAAGGGGCATCCTTTGGGGTATATGATATCCGGCAGCAAAAAGGTGGTGCGTAAGGTCAGCCGGGAACAGATTCTTCGGTTTATGGATACCTATTATGTCGGAGAGAATATCATAATCTCTGTGGCAGGCAACTTTGAGGAGGATGCTATTCTGAAGCTTCTGGAGGCGGGGTTCGGGTCCCTGAAGGCCAGGTCGGATGCAG
This sequence comes from Bacillota bacterium, assembly GCA_023423335.1. Taxonomy (GTDB): domain Bacteria; phylum Bacillota; class Clostridia; order Lachnospirales; family Lachnospiraceae; genus Mobilitalea. The sequence goes on from JAFAFU010000070.1 coordinate 5,569, forward strand.
GAAACCTGGTACCGCAAAAACCGAGCTATCATAAGGTAATCTGCAAACGGGATAAGGATATTGAGCAGATGCATCTGAATATGGCCTTTGATTGCATTTCATACCTCTCAGAGGAGCGGTTCACCTTGTCCGTCCTTAATTCCATCCTCGGCGGAAGTGTAAATTCAAGACTGTTTCAGAAGATCAGGGAGGACAGCGGTCTTACCTATTCTATTTATTCCTACGGAAGCTCCTATCGGGATACCGGACTTCTGCATATCTATGCGGCTATGAATCCGTCCCAGACACCTGCGGTGGTCAGAAAGATCCGGCAGATTGTCGAGAATCTGAAGAAGAAAGGGGTTACGAAGGAGGAGCTGCTGATGACGAAGGAGCAGATTAAGACAGAGCTGATTCTCGGCAGTGAAAGCGCGAAGAGCAGAATGAATTCCAACGGCAAATCCATGATGAACCGCGGCAGGATCGCTTCATTGGATGAACTGATCGAGGGTATCAACCGTGTTGATTTAAAGGATCTGAAAGAATTTGCGAATCGGTACCTGGATCTTGACCGGTGCTCTTATTCCCTGGTGGGTAATACAAAGGAAATTAATCTAAAGGACCTGGAGCTTAGTACAACGTTCTGAAATTACCTTCTTAAATTGTCTGGTCTGATTTCTCATATACAGCAACGGTCAAGCCTCGTCGTAGCCCCACTACGACTGCGTTTGCCCATTACCGCCTATAAGAAATTATCCTCAGAAATTTGAGAAGGCATTTCAAGAACGTCGTACTAGAAAAATCGGTTAAAGGAAGCAGGATTTCCCGCTGGATATGAAATATAAGATTGGAGGGTTATGGAATGAGGTATGAGATTCACGGAGAGCCGCTGTCGGTGGTAGTCTGCCACGTAGCAGCCGGTGAAACAATGATAACGGAACGGGGTTCAATGAGCTGGATGAGTCCAAATATGAAGATGGAGACCTCCACGAATGGTGGAATCGGGAAAGCCCTGGGAAGAATGTTCTCGGGGGATTCCATCTTCCAGAACCGGTATACCTCCATCAACGGAGAGGGCATGATTGCATTCGCATCCAGCTTTCCCGGTTCTATCCGGGCTTTAAACATTGCTCCCGGCAGTCATATGATCGTCCAGAAGTCAGCCTTTTTGGCGTCTGAGGCCAGTGTGGAATTGTCCCTGCATTTCCAGAAAAAGCTTGGCGCAGGCTTCTTCGGCGGTGAGGGCTTTATTATGCAGAAGCTTTCCGGAAGAGGAACCGCTTTTATTGAAATTGACGGATATGCTATGGAATATGAGCTTATGCCCGGTCAGAAGATGGTGGTGGATACCGGATACCTGGCCGCTATGACAGAGAGCTGCACCATGGAGATCCAAACAGTTCCCGGAGTCAAAAATATGCTGTTCGGGGGAGAGGGTATTTTTAATACGGTCATTACCGGGCCCGGGAAAATCATTCTTCAGACCATGCCGGCCAGCAATGTGGCAGCAACACTCCGGCCCTTTTTTCCTTCCGCCAAATAGTGACGGCAGGATTTGCCATGGAATGAAATAATCCTTGACATTCATTTTTAGAATGTTATAATTGTTTTCATCCAAAGATAAATTCCTCTAACGATGGAATTGTGATATTGAAAAACGTTGACGAGACGAGTAATATGCGGAAGGATACAGAGAGAGATACGGGCTGGTGGAAGTATCTTATTCATGCGAAGGCTTATATTCGCTTAGAAGCATATGAAAACTACCTCTGAGTGACCCTAATCCGGTCCGGTGATTCCGTTACCATCGAATGAAGTGGGTGCATTAGACACCAAAAAGGGTGGAACCGCGACGTAAATCATACGCTCGTCCCTTTCGATTTGACAAAAGCCAAGTCGGAAGTGACGGGCTTTTTTTGTTCAATAGGAAATTGATCAGGCAGACCCGGGGCTGCGCAGCAGCCATCGGTGAAATGCCCGGAGAATGAAAGGAGAATTATCATGAAAATTACATTAAAAGACGGCTCCGTGAAGGAGTACGGTAATGCAATGACGGTATATGAGATCGCGGCCGATATCAGCGAAGGTCTGGCCAGAATGGCCTGTGCCGGTGAAGTGAACGGCAAGGTGGCGGATCTTCGGACGGTGGTGGATGCTGATTGCAACTTAAATATTCTGACCTTTAATGATGATGCAGGTAAGGCGGCATACCGTCATACTGCCTCCCATGTACTTGCCCAGGCGGTGAAGAGACTGTATCCCGACGCGAAGCTGGCAATCGGTCCCTCCATTGATACCGGCTTCTATTATGATTTTGACTGCGAGCCCCTTGACCGGGCTGCTCTTGATGAGTTAGAGAAGGAAATGAAGAAGATTATTAAGGAGGGTGCGGAGCTGGTACGCTTTACCCTTCCGAGAAAAGAAGCCATCGCTTTGATGCAGGAGAAGGGAGAGCCCTATAAGGTGGAACTGATCGAAGACCTGCCGGAGGATGCAGAGCTTTCCTTCTACCGGCAGGGAGACTTTGTGGATTTGTGCGCAGGCCCCCATTTAATGAGTACCAAAAATATCAAGGCGATCAAGCTGATTTCCTCCTCCGGCGCTTACTGGAGAGGCTCAGAGAAGAATAAGATGCTTACCAGAGTTTATGGAACGGCCTACACGAAGACGGCAGAGCTGGAAGAGTTTCTGGCCCACCTGGAGGAAATCAAGAAGCGTGACCATAATAAGCTGGGCCGTGAGATGGAGCTGTTTGCAACCGTGGATGTCATCGGACAGGGGCTTCCGCTCCTTATGCCAAAGGGCGCGAAGATCATTCAGACGCTCCAGAGGTGGATTGAGGATGAAGAGGAGCGCCGCGGCTACGTGAGGACGAAGACGCCTCTGTTGGCGAAGAAGGACTTGTACATTATTTCCGACCATTGGAATCATTATAAGGAAGGCATGTTCGTATTAGGAGATGAAAAGGATGAGAATTCTGAAGTATTTGCACTCCGTCCGATGACCTGCCCTTTCCAGTACTATGTATATAAGCAGAGTCAGAAATCCTACCGTGACCTGCCCTGCCGTTATGGTGAGACTTCTACCTTATTCCGCAATGAGGACTCCGGTGAGATGCATGGTCTGACCAGGGTCAGACAGTTTACAATTTCCGAGGGTCATCTGATCGTAACTCCGGAGCAGGTGGAAGAGGAATTTGCAGGATGTCTGGAGCTGGCAATGTACTGTTTAAAGACTTTGGGTCTGGAGAAGGATGTAACCTACCGTCTTTCCAAATGGGATCCGAATAACAAGACCAAATATCTTGGGGATGAGGAGCAATGGGAGAGGATGCAGAGCAAGATGCGTGAGATGTTAATTCATCTTGGCGTGAAATTCTCCGAAGCAGACGGCGAAGCTGCGTTCTATGGACCAAAGCTGGATATCCAGGCGAAAAATGTTTATGGTAAGGAAGATACGATGATTACGATCCAGCTGGATTTCGTTCTGGCAGAGCGTTTTGATATGTTCTATATCGATGCCGGCGGTGAGAAGAAGCGTCCGTTCATTATCCACAGAACCAGCATGGGCTGCTACGAGAGAACCCTTGCCTGGCTGATTGAAAAATACGCAGGTATGTTTCCGACCTGGCTGTGCCCGGAGCAGGTACGTATTCTTCCGATTTCCGAGAAATATCATGACTACGCCAGGAAGGTTAAGGATGAGCTGTCCGGGAATAATGTCATGGTGACAGTGGACGAGAGAGCTGAGAAAATCGGTTATAAGATCAGGGAAGCCAGACTGGACCGAATTCCTTATATGCTGGTAGTCGGACAGAAAGAGGAGGAAGAAGGCGTTGTATCCGTAAGAAGCCGGTTCCTTGGTGATGAGGGGCAGAAGCCTCTGGATACCTTTATCTCTGATATCTGTAAGGAGATCCGTACCAGAGAGATCCGTAAGATCGAGGTAACGGAAGAACAGAAGCGGTAAGAATATACCGGCGGAAGCTGAGATTGATACCGGACTGGGAGACATCAGTCCGGTTCTCCTTTTCTGCCGGTTTTCCTTTGCAATAAAATTATATGGGAAGACTCAATTGCTCATATCCATACCTTCCCTTATAGCTGTCGATGATATCCTCCATTCGATAAAGGATGCCATATCGCTCGCATTCCTTCCGGAAGAGTAATTTTAGCGCTTCTTCCCGGGGACTATGGCACTCATAGGTATCGCCGTACTCCAGGACATAGTCCTTAACCAGGTTCCGGTTCGGGAACAGCTCGTCAAGCTTCCTGTAGTAATATTCTCTCTGGCCGGAACGCAGGGTCATGCCGAAGAGTGCAAAGATGAACCTTGCGCCGCTTTCATGAGCCAGCCGGACCAGATCACGGATATTTTCCTCATGATCGGTGAGAAAGGGCAGGACCGGAGTCATGAGAACACCGGCATAGATTTCCGCATCAGCTAATGCACGCAGGGCCCTAAAACGCTCGGAGGAAACAGGGGCTCCGGGTTCGATTTTCCTGCTTAAGGCATCCTTCGCAGCGGTAATCGTTATTTTGCAAAGAACCGGGGAATGGTCCCCGATCTTTTTCAGGATATCGATATCCCTGGTGACCAATGGGTTTTTTGTGGCGATCGCGATACCGAAATGATACAGATCAACCAGCTCCAGGGCCTGTCTTGTAAGCGTAAGCTTTTCTTCAAAAGGATTATAGGGATCACTCATGGAACCGGTGCCAATGACACCGGTTTTCTGCTTGCTGCAAAGCTCCCTCTCAATTATGGCGATCGCATTTTCTTTTGCCCGTACCGTATCAAAATCCTCGATCTGATAACAGGCGCTCCGGCTGTCGCAGTAGATACAGCCATGATTACAGCCCTTATAAAGATTCATATTATAATCGTGACCGAAATAGGAATGGTCCGACAGGCGGGAGAGAATGGTTTTTGCGGGTATCGTTTGCACCGACATGCTATTCAATCAAAACTTCTCCTTTCTCTGTGGATTGGGTTACCAGTCCGCCCTTCGGATCGGATGACGCAGGATGGTCTTCAGCTTTGAGGGTTTCGTCTGAAGGGGATTGCTCAGATAGATTTCATGGTGGGTGCGAAGCTTACCTTCAGGGGAATAGCTTCCGATATCATCCAGAAAGCCTTGCTGCTTCCGAAAGTCCTCCATGAAACGAATGGTTGCCGGCTCTGTATCATAGGGGCCGATGTGCAGGGCATGGACGCAGAGCCCTTCCCGGAAGGCTTCAAAACGAACGATATCCACATTAAGCTCCGGTTTTTTCTTACGCAGCTTATTCCTTGCCTCCTCAAATATCTGTTCGGTGATAAAATCCGGCTGACGTATCATGGAGCACCAGCTATAATTATCCTTTTTCGTGATATCCTGATTAGCGGGATCAGTAAACCACCACAGGCCCTCCAGGGGAGGAACCGTATAATCGATATAGCCTTCCGGCACCAACCCGGCTTTCAGCCCCATCTTAATGGTATAGCTGAAAGCATATAAAAGCTCTACCGCCTTCTTATATTCACCGTCGGTATCGTTGGGGTTTCCCTTCCCGTCTACCATAATAAAATTCATTGCCGGAACATCAATTATGGCAGGTGCTGCTTTCGGCAAATAAAACTCCGGATATTTCTTTCTGAGATCTAATTTATCCATAGATAACCTGTCCTTTCTGAATGCATTTATTATGCACCTAAGATAACACAGGGAATATGACACCTATATGTCATATATTATAAATTTTATTCAGCTTTTCTACAATTTGAATTAGCCCCTCACGGACACCTTCCGGCTCCAGTACCTCCAGATGCCCCTCATAGGAAAGCAGATAGCCGTATAACCAGGCACCGGACTGCATTTCACTATGGATTAAGAAGCCGCCGTTCTCCAATCTGGTCACGGCAGCCTTGGGGAATTCATCATAAACCCGGTAGGCCATCTCCTTATCCACCCGCAGGGTCAGCATAATTCTTGGCTCCGGCCGGGGATTATGCCCGGATTCCTCCGGACCATTCTTTTTATGAATATCGTACTGCGGTATGATTTGGGAGCTGTTTCCAAAGGTTTCCTCCGATACAGACAGATTTTCCATTCGGGATATCTTAAAATATCGGATATCAAGCTTTTCCGTGCAATAGGCAAGAAGATACCAGGCCTGTCCTTTAAAGACCAGCTTTAACGGCCAGACCTTCCGGCTGGTTTCCTGTCCATAGGAGTTATAATAGGTAAAGGTAATTACCCTGCGGTTCAAAATGGCATCCTTCAATCGTGTAAAGTTCCTCCGGTCCTCCTCCCCGCTGTTCCAGTAAGAAAAATCAACCTCGATCCAATCGGGCTTCTCAGACTGGAACAAGGTACGGAGCTTTGCGAGAGTGGAAGAGGCTCCTTCATAGCTGGTTGCATGAATCCCCTGAAGAGCGGACAGAATGTCATTTTGCTCCTGCTTTGTAAGCACGGACTTATTCAGGACAAAATTCTCCATAAGGCAGATACCGCCGCCCTTGCCCCGGTTGGCATAGATAGGGATTCCGGCTTCGCATAAGGCCTCGATATCCCGGTAAATTGTCCTCTGGGATACCTCGAAATGTCCGGCCAGCTCCTTTGCAGTCACATTTTTCTTCTCCAACAGGATATATACGATTTCAAATAATCGTGTTATCTGCATAGTACCTCCCTGCCTAATAACGATGCCCAAGGCTTTTATTTACCAATATCTTAACAGATATAACAGGACAAGGCAATGTCATCAGCAAAGCATTTTCTTCCGGATTTCATTTTCCCGGAACCTATGGTAGAATAAAGTAAAATCATGAGAAGGGAGGGAAGGTTGAAAAGAAATACATTTTTCAACCGGCAGAAAAGAAATACATTTTTCAACCGGCAGAAAAGCATTTACATGCTTTTCGCAAGATTGTATGCCGCCTTTAAGCGGCAGATAGGAGTTAAAATGAATCGTGTCAAAACGGCTTTTAATCCGGTTCAATTATTATTTTTGTTAAAGGTGGGTATTGGTTCTGCCATATCAATTCTGCTGGCGGGAAGTCTGGGCCTTCTCTACAGCCCTTCCGCAGGAATAATCACACTGCTGACTATCCAGAATACCCGGAAGGAAACCCTGTCTATAGCCATAAAACGGCTGCTGTCGTTTCTGCTGGCAGTCACCGTATCCTTTCTTGTATTTTCCCTGATGGGATATACCTATGCATCCTTTGGGCTCTTCATCCTGTTCTTTGTCGGCCTCTGCACGGTGTTCGGGCTGAAGGACGGAATCTCCATGAATGCCGTATTAATGACCCATTTTCTGATTGAGAAGCATATGGAGCTTACACTGATTGGAAATGAGGTGCTGCTGCTTCTGGTTGGAATGGGAATCGGTATTCTGTTCAATATGATCATGCCAAACTATAAAGCTGGAATTCGCAGGGAGCAGACCGCTTTAGAGGAGGAGATGAAACGGACCTTGAAAAGCCTTGCGGATACCTTACAGGATAAGGAGGCCTGCCTGGGTCCGGGTCAGGGACAGGAAGCCGCGCCGGCTTCCTGCGGCATATCTTATGGAAGCGGACTGCGGACCGTGGATTTTTCCGGGTTGGATGCGGTGCTGGACGGCCTCTTAAGGAAGGCATATGAGGATGCGGGAAACACCCTGCTTAACAATACAAGATATATGGTATCCTATCTGGAGATGCGCAAGCTTCAAGTCGATGTACTTAAGAATATCGCAGCTCATATCGGAAGAATTCCGGTGGTGCTAAGGCAATCCCTTCCGATAGCAGATTTTCTTATTCATACGGCAGAATCCTTCCATGAGCTGAATAATGTGGTGGGCCTGCTGGAGGAAATGGAGCGCCTGAACCTTCATTATAAAAATGAAACCCTGCCGGCAACCCGTGAAGAGTTTGAATACCGGGCAATATTATTCCAGATTTTAAAGGAATTGGAATATTTTCTCCTGCTGAAAAGAAACTTTGTATTGGAGCTTGAGAAGAAAAACATGAAATCATATTGGAATAGAACATAAACATAATGCCATAACCGTATTTTACGTTCTGTATAAAATCCATATCATTTCGCATAATACTATGGAAGAATTACTTTTCACAGGCTGGAATGCTTGTACCATAATATTATGATTTTACAGGATGAAGAGGAGAAGATCATGCAGAATGACAGGAATACGAACCAGAATCTCCAAAACGGCACAGCCGGTAATCAGGAAATGACAGACGCCGGTAAAGATGACAAGAAGCCGGGAAAGAATGAAGAACAGGAAAGACTCGTGAAAGAAAACGAGGATATGAAGGATAAGAAAATCAGTGAGTACGGTCAGACTGTTCTTGAAAATGGAAATACGGAGCATAAAATCCATCTGTTATCCATCATCGGGGAGATTGAAGGACATGAAGTACTTCCCCAGCATAATAAAACCACAAAATACGAGCATGTGCTTCCCCAGCTGGCAGCGATTGAAGATAGTACCGAAATTGACGGGCTGCTGATTTTGATTAACACCGTTGGCGGAGATGTTGAGGCAGGTCTGGCCATTGCTGAGATGATAGCATCCTTAAGTAAGCCAACCGTATCCCTGGTGCTGGGAGGAAGCCATTCCATCGGGGTTCCGCTGGCCGTATCGGCTGATTACAGCTATATCGTACCGACGGCTACCATGATAATCCATCCGGTCAGAATGAACGGAACCGTAATCGGCGTAACCCAGACCTTTGAATATTTTGAGAAGATTCAGGACCGGATTATCAAGTTTGTTGTCGACCACTCAAATATTGATTACAGCAGCTTCAAAAACCTGATGCTGGATACCAGCCAGCTGGCCAAGGATGTCGGTTCCATTCTTGTTGGCGAGGAAACGGTTAAAAAGGGTATTATTAAGGAGGTAGGCGGAATTAAGGAAGCGTTGGCAAAAATTAATTCCATGATTGACAATAAACAGTCCAAGTAAACGGGAAAAGCCAGGAGTATGGGCTTTTTGTTTAGGCTTTTATGCCGCTTGAGCGGCGGAGGGAGGTTAATATGCTATATACCGTAGTACCGCTGGAAAGGGTATACCATAATTTCAGGGAAGAGGCAACGGCTGCAGGTAAGGCCGGTGCCAAAGAAAAAAGTCAGGATAAAGATATGGAATACAGGGACGTTCCCATTAAGCACGGCAGAATTGTTACGATGCGGGACGGAGAGAATTATATCATCCAGAAGATTAATTCCACCGACATGGGAGATTATCTGAATGAAGAGTATTCCCCGGGCAGAGCTTATCAGGAAAAACAATAGGCCGGTACGGCACACCATAAAACATGTAAATAAATACCCGGATTTATCCTGCGGTTTCAAAAGCATCCGACCGGCAGGAGATCCGGGTATTTATATGCTGCCTGCAGGGTATAACGAACTTACTCTTGCATAACATTTTTATTAAAGGTATAATAAATTTCAAAGGCAATCCGGAAAATGGTAATCCGCTGGTTATATCGGCATACAGAAGGATTGTCATATCAGTGTGTCATAGGAGGCAGTTAAAAATGAATTTAATTAATGCAATTATCATGGGCCTGGTGCAGGGAATAGCTGAATTTTTACCGATCAGCAGCTCCGGCCATCTGGCTATTATGAAGCAGATTTTACATATGAATACCGATACTGGATTATTATTTGATGTATTACTTCATTTGGGAACCCTGGTAGCTATTTTTGTGGCGTTCTGGAAGGATATCAGGGAGCTGATTACGGAAGGTCTCCGTATTATTGCAGATTTCCTGGTGAATGCGGGACGTTTTGTGAAAAATATGGGCTCTGACAGGAAGGTTCCATATAAGAAGATGGCGGCGACACCCTACCGCAGATTTGTATTGCTGGTGATCGTTTCCACGATTCCCACCGGAATTATGGGTGTGGTATTTAAGGATGCCTTCGAGCTGGCAGGAGCGAGTCTGCTGGTGCCGGGTCTGTGCCTGATCCTGACCTCCCTTCTGCTGCTGATTGCCGACCGTACAGCTTCGGGTAAGAAAAAGGAGGATACGGCTACCTATGCGGATGCCGGTTTGGTTGGTCTTGCACAGGGGATTGCAATCCTTCCCGGACTGTCCAGATCAGGGACGACGATTACAGCCTGCCTGCTCAGGGGCTTTGACCGTTCCTTCGCAGTTAAATATTCTTTTATTATGTCCATTCCGGCAGTTCTCGGTGCGGCGTTACTGGAGCTGAAGGATGTCTCAGCAGAGACAATCGAATCCTCCCTGTTGACAGGCTATATTGTCGGGACAATCGTGGCAGGAATTGTGGGATATATCTGTATTAAGACAATGCTGGTCATTGTCAGGGGGAAGAAATTCAAATACTTTGCTTATTATTGTTTCACGGCCGGTCTGATTGCCGTAATCGGACACTTTGTAATCTAGGGGGATAGGGATGGCTAACAAACAGAATAAGAAAAAAGCAACGAATTCACGGAAGAAAAGTACCAGGCGGGAGAGTATCCGGCAAAGCGGGGTAGTACAGGATGAGATTATCCTGATCATCACCCTGGTGGTTTCCCTGCTGCTGTTTTTGAGCAATTTTAGTCTGGGGGGTGCGGTAGGAAGGTATGTCAGTGATTTTCTCTTCGGTATGGTCGGTTTGATTGCCTATTTACTACCCTTCCTGATTTTTTTCGGTACGGCCTTCCATCTGTCGAATATGGGAAACCGTTCCGCAGGACGGAAGCTCATCAGCGCTATTATATTCTTTATAGCACTGACTGCGCTAATCCAGCTGATCTCCTCCTATGACAGTGAGGTCAAGATTTACGAGTATTACACGAATTCCATGAGGGATCACAAGGGCGGCGGAATTATCGGCGGTATTTTTGTTATGCTGCTCTGTCAGGCCTTTGATGTATTAGGGGCATATATCGTATTGATTGCCGTGATGGCCATATCCGTTGTCGTGATAACCGGAAAAGCCATATTTACCTATATTGCAAAACAGAGTAAGAATTCTCTGGAGGAGCGCAGGGAATACCAGCGTCTCAGGAGGGAACAAGCGGCTGAGGAAGGTATAGGGGAAGGAAGTTTAAGAAGACCGCCAAAGACCTTCCTATTGGATGGGAATCCCCAGGAAACAAAAGCCCGGGAGAAGTCGGGTGTTATTTCGATCAATGATAAAAAGAGCAGGAAAGCAGGCGTGAAAAGTCAGGAAGAGCTTCCACTTATTAATCTGGATCATCTCTTTCAGAAAAAGGAGGAGGAGCCGGAGCTTTCAGGAAAGCAGGGGGAAGCCATAAGTCCTGCCGGAGTTCCTACCTATGAGGACGAATTGCGGAGCAAATTCGGAAAGGTTTCCCAGATGTCTGCGGGTGATAATGAGCAGGACGGTATGGGTACGCAGCTAAGGGAACCTGCCCACATATCCGCGCCGGAAGCTAAGCCGGAAGCGGTTAAAGCGGCGGACAAGCGTCAGTCTACAGAAGTAGAACGACTTGACATCCAACAATCTGCCGAGCATAAGGAATATGTTTTTCCTCCTTTGAACCTCCTGGCAGGAGCGAAGGCAAAGACGGGGAAGGGCGGCATGACTGACCGGGAATTAAAGGATACGGCCATCAAGCTTCAGAATACCCTGGAGAGCTTCGGGGTCCGCGTAACGATTACGAATGTAAGCTGCGGACCTGCGGTAACAAGATATGAGCTGCAGCCGGAGCAGGGGGTTATGGTCAGCAGGATTACCAGGCTGGCGGATGATATCAAACTGAACCTGGCTGCTTCGGATGTGAGGATTGAAGCCCCGATTCCGGGGAAAGCTGCTGTTGGTATCGAGGTTCCCAATAAAGAGAATTCCATGGTTACGCTCCGTGAAATGTTTGAAAGTCCGGAGTTCAAGAGACATCCTTCGGATATAGCCTTTGCGGTCGGTAAGGATATCGGCGGGCAGACGATTATCACGGATATTGCGAAGATGCCCCATCTGTTGATTGCCGGGGCCACCGGTTCCGGTAAATCCGTCTGTATCAACACGTTAATTATGAGTATTCTGTATAAATCCAATCCGTCGGATGTCCGCCTGATTATGGTGGACCCGAAGGTGGTAGAATTAAATGTATATAACGGGATTCCCCATCTTTTGATTCCTGTGGTTACCGATCCCAAGAAGGCCTCAGCCGCTTTGAACTGGGCTGTTATGGAGATGACGGAGCGGTACAAAAAGTTTGCCGATGTCGGGGTAAGGGATCTGAAGGGCTATAATGAAAAGGTAGCGGAAGTGGCATACTTAAATGATGAGAATTATCAGAAGCTTCCTCAGATCATTATCATTATAGATGAGCTGGCAGACCTTATGATGGTAGCGCAGAATGAAGTCGAGGATGCGATCTGCCGTCTGGCACAATTGGCAAGAGCCGCCGGACTTCATCTGATCATTGCAACCCAGAGACCCTCGGTCAATGTTATTACCGGTCTGATCAAGGCAAATATACCTTCCAGAATTGCCTTTGCGGTATCCTCTGCCATTGACTCCAGGACTATTATCGATGGGTCCGGTGCGGAGAAGCTGCTGGGCAAGGGCGATATGCTGTTTTTCCCGTCCGGTTATCCGAAACCGGTAAGAATACAGGGAGCGTTTATTTCGGATAAAGAAGTCAGCTCCGTTGTGGATTTTTTAAAGAAACATAATAATGAAGCCCAATATAGTGAGGATATCAAGGATAAGATCACAAATGCGAAGCCGGGAGAAGCCGGTATGGCTATGGGCGGCAGTAATGAGAGAGATGAATATTTTGCTGAAGCGGGTAAGTTCATCATCGAGAAAGACAAGGCCTCCATCGGTATGCTCCAGAGAGTATACAAGATCGGCTTCAACCGGGCCGCGAGGATTATGGACCAATTGGCGGAAGCAGGAGTGGTCGGCCCGGAGGAGGGGACAAAGCCCAGAAAGATTCTGATGTCTCCGGAGCAGTTTGAACAATACCTGGAAGAAAATTAAGATAGATAGGAATAAAGCATATGAACATAATTGGCTGGCTGATTGTGAACGAGTTCCTTCAAACAAATAAATTCAATGAGATTCATGCCTGGCTGGTGAGGGCTGCAAAAAAGCAGGGAATCGAGCTGCAGCTGAAGACAAATGCACAGCTGCCGATTGATCTGCCGCAGGAGCATAATCAGAAGCTAATTCAACAAAAACCGGATTTTATCCTGTTCTGGGATAAGGATACCAGGCTGGCGGGATATTTGGAGCAGGCAGGGTATCCGGTATTCAATTCCTCTGATGCAATTGCAGCCTGTGACGATAAGTCCCTTACCCATCTGAAATTGACGGGAGCAGGAATACCGATGCCCAGAACGATCATTGCGCCCAAAACCTTTGAGAATATCGGGTATACGAATCTGAACTTTTTACCGGAGGTATCGGAGCGGCTCGGCTTTCCCCTGGTGGTGAAGGAATGCTTCGGTTCCTTCGGACAGCAGGTCTATCTGGCCGGAAATATGGAGGAGCTTAAAAGACTGGTAACCGGAATTGGTGCCAAGCCAATGCTGTTCCAGGAGTATATTGCCTCCAGTAAGGGGAAGGATGTACGGCTTCAGATGGTCGGCGGGAAGGTGATTGCGTCAATGCTCCGCTATTCTGAACAGGGGGATTTTCGTGCAAACCTGACGATCGGCGGCAGGATGGAACCCTATGAACCCTCCGAGGAACAGTGTGAACTGGCTGTAAGGTGCTGTGAAATCCTTGGTCTTAGCTTTGGCGGAGTGGATCTGCTGTTCGGTAAAGACGACAAGCCTTTGGTCTGTGAGGTAAATTCGAACGCGCATTTCAAGAACATTTTTGATTGTACCGGTGTCAATGCCGCGGATGCCGTCATTGCGTATATCAGAAATAAAATCGGTGCCTGAAAGCATGGGGCGGAGTTTAGGAACGCACAGACGGAATGCAGGAATTACAGGCGGCACACAAGAATATAAGAAGATGGGCAAGAATATAAAGGCGGTGCAAGGGTATGTTGGCCTGGATCATCTACTATAAGGAGAGTGCCTTATATAACAGGCGTTATATTGAATTCTATAAAGAAGAAGGACATAAGCTTGGCATCACAGTCAAGCTTCTTCTGGTAGAAGAGCTGGAGTTCGGCATCCGGGAGGACGAATGGTTTATAAAGTACGGAGGGGAAGAATTACCGTATCCGGATTTTGTCATTTGCCGTGCCATTTATCCCTTGTTAACACGGCAGCTGGAATATATGGGAATCCGGGTATTTAATAATGCCTTCCTGTCGGAGATCTGCAATGATAAAGCGAAGACTTATCAATATCTTGCAAAGACGGGAATTCGCATGGTCGATTCCTGCTTTTATAAGAATTCTTTGCTTCAGGCAGCGACTGAGCGGGTAACCGGACCTGCGGTTATAAAGGCGGTTGACGGACATGGGGGCAGTCAGGTATTCCTGATGGATCAAACGACAGGGAAAGAGGAGAGGGAAACGATACTGCGGGGCATCGGAGCCTCCGATGCCGTAATTCAGCCCTTGACGGGAAGCAGGTATCAGGATCTCAGAGTCTATGTGATCGGAAAGGAAATTATAGCTGCGGTACTCAGAACAGCCAGGGGAGGCTTTAAATCGAATTTTTCCCTGGGCGGGGAAGTATGCTTTTACGAATTATCGGAGAAGGATAAGAAGCTGGTTCATCTTATTATGAGCCAATTTGAAATCGGCATGGTGGGAATTGATTTTATCATAGGGGATGGGGGAGAACTGATCTTCAATGAGATCGAGGATGTGGTCGGCTCCAGGATGCTTTATCAATGCTCGGATATCAATATTGCGGAGAAATATCTGAAATGGATCATAAAACAGATATAATTGTTGAATGATTAAAGCAAATTGATATATTTCCTTATACGGCGCATGTTGAAACAGTGATAATGATGACGTATTGTGGTTCGGACAAGAAAAATAGGGATTAGACCACAATATGTTGTGGTTTTTGGCTTAAAAATGAGCGATTTCAGAGCTCAAAAAATGCGATTTTGTCCCCGTTTTTTTGCCCCTTCCACAGATGACATAGTCGATTTTGAGAAAACTTAATAATATTAGGGCTAAGAGTGGGGGCGGTCGCTGACTTGCAACTTAGCCCTTTTATATATCTAGAAATGCATATTATTTTATAAGGAGGTTTGCTATGTGCAGAAAAAACATGTTTGTGATTCCCCCATCATCAAGTTTTGAAAAAATACTTGACATACAAGACAGCAGAATTAAAAAAGCAGTATTCATTCCAAACAGATCTAGCTATCCAAACTTAACTTCTTTGGAATCGATACTAAGACAATTAAAGTTTTCAAATATCGTTAATTGGTTTACTGATGAAAGGGGATTTCAAAGAGGTGGCCATAGAATAAATAAACTGTTTGACCTCTATGGAAAGAGTGAGATAGATATGGTTATCTGCTATTCAAGCGAAGATCTAGAAAGCTATGAAAACAGTTTGGAAAACGCAGAGAAATCCATTCAAAAGACTGGTATTCCTATATACTGTATTAGAGACAGTATTCTTATAAGGAGTAATGAGATTATCGATTTATCATAGTTTTTAGAATGGGTCTCAAGTTTTTCTATCAGTCGTTGTGTCGGCATGGTGCTATTAGTGATAGATAGAAAAATATTCTGATTTAAGAAATTAAAAGAGACGCAGGAAAAAGAGCTTATTGTCAAGCTTGGTAGCAACAAGCTGACAAGATTGCAGTCAATCATAATGTAGCTTATATTATATACTATATATTGGAATATAGCCAAATTTATTGTATAATTAAGGCTGTAGATTGTAGCAACAATGCAAAGCTATTGTAAACGTCAAATACCTCGACATATTCTAGGAGAAGAAATGGCGAAAATAATTTTAGATAGATAAAAGGAGATTGATTTTATGTCAAAGATAATTATTGCAGATGTTTTATACACGGTAACGGATGAAACGTATTATGTTCTGAATAGGGAGCATGAAAATGCTGCGAAATATCAAGCGGAAACAATAGATGCAGTTTATGAAAATATAGTAGCTGACGGTTGGAACAGATGTGGAAAAGTTAATAAAAGCGACTATTCATTGGCAGATATGTTTTCAAACTCGCATAATGACTACATTGCTGTTTGGGAAGAGTAAAACCTACTACATATAACAATCTTGTTTTCAGTAAAGCATACTTCTCAAACGATGAAATAATATTTGATGAGCAGGCTGAACAAATTATTGCTTTTTCTAAAAAACGCGATATTTGTTATGGATAAAAGAATGTAATCATCGTCACTAGAAGAAAAGAGGAAAAGAGAGATGGCAGAAAAGAATACAGCCGATATCGGCTTTGAACAGCAAATCTGGGCGGCGGCAGACATTTTACGAGGGAATATGGATGCGGCTGAATACAAGCATGTCGTTCTTGGACTTATATTTTTGAAATACATCTCGGACAAGTTTGATGAGCGTTATAATGAACTCAGGGCCGATGATGATGACGTAGAAGATAAAGATGCTTACACGGAGGCGAATGTATTTTATGTTCCTCCTGTTGCCCGTTGGAGTGTGATTTCCGAATGGGCACATAAGACCGGGAAAATAACAGATGAAAATGGTAAACAAGAATTTTTTGATATAGGCGGCATCATTGACCGTGCAATGCGTGCAATTGAAAAAGAAAATAAACGCTTAAAGGATATTTTACCTAAAAACTATGCCCGTGGTGAGTTGGACAAGCGCCGTCTTGGAAATGTGGTTGACCTGTTTACTAATATTCAAATGATTGAGCACGGAACAGATAAGGATATTCTTGGTCGTGCTTATGAATACTGCTTAAAAAAATTCGCCGAACAGGAAGGTAAACGTGCAGGCGAGTTCTATACGCCTTCCTGTGTGGTGCGAACACTTGTTGAGGTGTTACAGCCATTCAAAGGGCGAGTGTACGACCCATGCTGTGGTTCAGGTGGAATGTTTGTGCAATCGGCAGAATTCGTAGGGCACCATTCCGGCAATATTGATAATCTTTCTATTTATGGGCAGGATGCTAACCCAACCACTCGTAAAATGGCATTGATGAACATCGCTATTCGCGGAATTGAAGCCGACCTTGGCGCATATAACGCTGATACTTTCCATAATGACCTGCATCCGACGCTGAAGGCCGATTTTATTATGGCGAACCCACCCTTCAACCTTTCAGACTGGAACGATGGCAGCCTGAATGATGACCCTCGATGGAAATTTGGCGTACCACCCAATGGAAACGCCAACTTCGCTTGGCTGCAGCACATGATATATCATCTTGCCCCAAATGGCAAAATCGGCATGGTGCTTGCCAATGGTTCTCTTTCCAGCCAAAGTGGCGGTGAGGGTGAAATCCGCCGTAAAATCATTGAGGCCGACCTAGTGGAGGGCATTGTCGCCATGCCTACCCAGTTGTTCTATACTACGCAGATTCCAGTGTCCCTGTGGTTTATTAATCGGAATAAGAAGCAAAAGGGCAAAACTCTGTTTATAGACGCTCGCAACATGGGAATCATGATCAGTCGCAGCCTGCGGGAGTTGGCCTATCAAAACGAGGACGGAAGTCCCGGTGATATTTTAAAGGTCGCTGCTACCTTTGAAGCTTTCGACAACGGGACGCTGGGGGACGTAAAGGGTTTTTGTGCCGTAGCCACCATAGACGAAATAGCCAAGCAGGACTACATTCTCACGCCTGGTCGCTATGTAGGAATTGAGGAGCAGGAGGATGACGGCATTCCCTTTGAACAAAAAATGAGTGAGCTTACCGGTGAATTGAAAACTTTATTTGAGCGTTCTCATAGATTGGAAGAAGAAATTCGTAGCAGATTGGGGGCGATGGGGCATGAGGTCTGATTGGAATATTTTGCGAGCAGATAAGTTTATAGACTTCAACCCAAAAGAGACCATTCGAAAAGGTGAACTATCAAAAAAAGTGACTATGGAGCAACTGCAACCATATACAAGGGATCTTTCAGGTTATGAGTTGACACCTTTTAATGGCGGTTCAAAATTTCGCAATGGTGATACTTTAATGGCACGTATTACCCCTTGCCTTGAAAATGGGAAAACCGCGCAGGTAAATATTCTTGAAAACGGCGAGGTGGGTTTTGGCTCCACTGAGTTTATTGTAATGCGTGAAATACCTGGTGTTAGTGATAGTGACTTTATTTACTATTTGGCGCTTAGTTCTTTTTGGAGGAACAAAGCGATAAAGTCAATGGTTGGAAGTTCCGGAAGACAACGTGTACAGCAAAGCGTACTAGATAGTGTGGAGCTGTGCGTTCCTTCACTGCCAGAGCAAAAAGAAATTGCTCGAACATTACGGGCACTCGATGACAAAATCACCAATAACAGGGAAATTAATTTGCACTTAAAGAAAATTGCACAGGCAATTTTCAAGTCTTGGTTTGTGGATTTTGAGCCATTCGGCGGCGTGATGCCCGATGACTGGCGTGAAGGCACGATTGTCGACATTGCGGTCGATATCGTATGTGGAAAGACCCCGTCCACTAAGGTTGCGGAGTATTTTGGCGACGACATACCGTTTATAACCATACCAGATATGCACGGTCGGACATACATAACTACCACGGAACGCTCATTGTCTATGTCAGGGGCGTCTTCCCAATCAAGAAAAACTGTCCCTGCTAACAGCGTTTGCGTTAGTTGTATAGCAACGGCTGGCTTAGTTGTTCTGACTTCAAAGCCGAGCCAGACTAACCAACAAATCAATACGATTGTATGCAAGAATGAAATCAGTCCTTTCTATGTATACCTTACGATGGTCGGAATGGCTGACCACATAAGGATGTTGGGTTCAAGCGGTAGTGCCACTAACAATCTGAATAAGGGACAGTTCTCGAAGATTGAAATCCTTATACCTTCAGCAGGCATACTTGATGAATTTTCATCGCTTGTTATGCCAGTCTTTGAGGAGATAAAGCGTAATCAACAAGAATCAGACCACCTTGCACAAACTCGCAACGCTCTTTTAACACGCCTGATGTCCGGCGAAATATCTGTAATCAATGACAAGCATAATATTGACTGAAAGGAGAATTTTTATGGCGGACGAAGAAAATGTATTGATTCAAAATGAATATATAATAGAGAACGACCCGGATTCTCCTTTGCTTAGTAAATATGTCGAAGTTTTTCTTCGAAACGAGTCAACAGCCAATGAGTCCGAGGATAAACGAGAAGTGTTCTACCGTGGACAAGCCGATAAGAGTTATACGTTAACTCCAAATGTGTTTCGCAAGGGTTTGTTGGAAAAAGAGCATATCTTGATTCAAGATATGCTGATGAACTCACCAAATGATTTCAGCTTTATACCAAATACGCTGGAGCGCCTGGTGAAGATGCAGCATTATGGTCTTCCCACAAGGTTGTTGGACGTTACTACCAATCCTTTGGTTGCTTTGTATTTTGCTTGCAGCGAGCGCACCGACAAAGACGGCGAGCTATTTGCCTTCTATGACTATATGGAGCAACCCAGCAACTTAACAGCCCAGCTGCTTGCTTCCTTAACTGAATATACAGGTTCTTCCGAGCGCCAAATGATAGGTTTTCTGAGTGAACGCAGGTATATAAACATGGAGCTTGTGGGTCTTACCTCAACACAATACATAGCCATTGTTGCACCTCGCAATAATGAACGAATTAAAAGACAATGTGGTGCCTTTATTGTGACCGGAATAAGAGGGGGAACAGATGGAAACCCATTTCAAAAAACTTATTTTGATTTGCGTCCCATCTTGATACGAGAATTCGGTGATGGGATTCCACGATCAATTATAATTCCCAAGGACACAAAACCGAAACTACTTGCTGAATTAGATGCGATTGGAATTAATCATGCATTTATTTATCCAGAGTTGGAGCATCAGGCAACCTCAATAAAAACCAAGTACGAGGAGGTATAAGATATTATGGCTTACACCGAAGCAAATTTTGAAAATGCTGTCATTGAGCTGTTCCATAGCACTTTGGGGTACAGCTATGTCTATTCCCCTGACTTGGCACGGGACTATACCGATCCTCTTTTTGCAGATGAACTGCTATCGGCCATAGGAAAGATTAACCCCAAGCTGCCAGAAGTCGCCCTGACTGAGGCAGTTTATAAGCTGCGTAATTTTCAAGGCGGAACAATTTTGCAAAAGAATATGCAGTTTATGGACTATTTGCAAAACGGAGTGCCCGTGAATTATTTCGATGCCGGGGAGCAGCGCTCTGCTTTGGTGCAGTTGGTGGATTACGATAATCCGGATAAGAACAGCTTTATCGTTGCAAACCAGTGGACTATTATCGAAAACAGTGAGAAGCGCCCGGATGTACTAATTTTCTTAAATGGATTACCCGTAGTTGTATTTGAACTTAAGTCACCTTCTCGAGAAGAAACTGATGCCTCTGAAGCATACCTCCAATTACGAAATTACATGCACGAAATTCCATCTTTATTTATTTATAATGCCTTTCTCGTTATGAGTGATCTTGCCACATCAAAAGCAGGTACTATTACGGTAGGCGAAGATCGATTCATGGAGTGGAAGACAAAAGATGGTAGCTACGAGAATACGCAGTACGCCCAGTTCGATACCTTCATTGAGGGTATGTTTGATAAGGCACGACTGCTTGATATAATAAAGAACTTTATCTGCTTTTCAGGTGACGCGAAGATTCTAGGGGCGTATCACCAATATTTTGCTGTGCGGAAAGCTATTACTTCAACTGCTAAGGCAACTGAAACCGACGGACGCGGCGGTGTTTTTTGGCATACACAAGGTAGTGGTAAGTCCCTGTCAATGGTATTTTACGCTCATCTTTTACAGGAGGTTTTGAAATCTCCTACAATTGTTGTGCTTACCGATCGCAATGATCTTGATGATCAGTTGTTCGGACAGTTTGCGAAGTGCGCAGACTTTTTGCACCAAACACCGGTACAAGCAACTTGTCGTAAGCTAAGTGAAGAATATAAAGAAGCTCTTCGAAAGGGTGAAAAACGTAAAATAGAAATTGGACTCAAAGATTATCTTCAGGGTCGAGCAGCAAATGGTATAATCTTTACTACGGCACAGAAATTCGAAGAAAGTTCCGAATTTCTGTCTGACCGTCGAAATGTGATCGTAATGGCAGATGAGGCTCACCGTAGTCAGTTCATTGATGAAAAGATTGATAACAAAACAGGACAAATACAAAAATCCTTTGGGCTTATTATCAGAGAAAGCTTACCTAACGCTACATACATTGGGTTTACGGGTACACCAATATCAAGTAAAGATCGATCAACCATCGAAGTGTTTGGTAACTATATTGATATCTATGACATGACACAAGCTGTGGAGGACGGAGCAACACGCCCTGTTTATTATGAGAGCCGTGTTATCCACTTGAAACTGGATGAAAACGTCCTGCGACTTATTGATGCTGAGTACGATATTATGGCGCAGAATGCCGAAGATTACGCGATAGAAAAGAGTAAAAAAGAACTCGGTAATATGGAAAGTATCCTCGGAGCGAAACAGACAATAACCGCTCTATGCGAAGATATCATAAAGCATTACGAGGAAAATCGACAATATGAGCTCACCGGTAAAGCCATGGTTGTTGCCTACTCTCGTACCATCGCTATGGAAATTTATAGTAAGTTTCTTGAGCTCCGCCCCGAATGGACAGAAAAGGTTGGGGTGGTTATGACCGAGAGCAATAACGATCCTGAGAAATGGCACGACATTATTGGGAATAAGCGTCATCGGAATGAGATGGCAAAACGGTTTAAGGATAATAAAAATACGCTAAAAATTTCCATTGTGGTAGATATGTGGCTGACAGGCTTTGACGTGCCATCTCTTGCTACAATGTATGTTTATAAGCCGATGGCAGGACACAATCTCATGCAGGCAATTGCTCGTGTTAATAGAGTTTACAAGGATAAAGAAGGTGGATTGGTAGTTGATTATGTTGGTATCGCTTCAGCGTTGAAGCAGGCAATGAACGACTACACGAATCGAGACAAGAATAACTATGGCGATACGGATATTGCCAAAACCGCTTTACCGAAGTTTATTGAGAAATTGGAGGTCTGTCGTAACCTCTTCCATGAATTTGACTATTCTGGCTTTATGAAAGAGAATGCTACCGACCTCTCCCGCGCCAAAACGATTAGTGGAGGGGTGAACTTCCTTTCCAGAGTTGACAGAGAAAAGCAACGCGATGTGTTCATCAAGGAAGCAATGCTTTTGCGACAAGCACTCTCCCTCTGTCGTTCGCTTCTTACTTCAGAGCATCGGTATGAAGCGGCCTATTTTGAGGCAGTGCGGACACTGCTTACACGTATCACCGGCGAAGACAAACCACTATCCTTAAAAGAAATAAATGCCCGAGTCAATGAATTGTTGAAAGCAAGCATCCAAAGCGAAGGCGTTATCAATCTGTTTTCGGATATTGATACAGGCTTTTCCCTTTTCGATCCGAAATTTCTTGACGAAATCGCTAAGATGAAAGAAAAAAACTTAGCTGTTGAAATACTGAAGAAACTGCTTGCTGAGCAAGTATCGCTATACCGTAGAACAAACCTCGTTAAGAGTGAGAAGTTCTCAGAAATGCTCTCCCGTGCTATGAAAGCATATCTCAACGGTATGCTCTCGAACGAGGAAGTTATCGCTGAGTTAATGAAGATGGCTAAAGATATGGCGAATGCTCAAGCGGAAGGCGATGCACTCGGACTTACAGATGAAGAATTGGCGTTCTATGACGCAATAACACGCCCGCAAGCAGTAAAAGATTTTTATGAAAGCAAGGAGTTGGTGGCGATGGCCCATGAGCTTACCGAGATGCTTCGAAAAAGTAGAACTATAGATTGGCAAAAGAAAGAATCCGCTCGCGCCGGTATGCGTCGAATGGTAAAAAAACTGCTGAAAAAGTATAAATATCCACCAGAAGGTATGGAAGATGCAATTGCCACTGTTATCGGACAGTGCGAGGTGTGGACGGATAATTAAGGGAGGACAAAAATAATGAATGCTTTTAAAAGCAATATCTATAAATATCTTGGTGGTACTTGCCAATATTTGATTCCACTGTATCAGAGAACCTATAGCTGGGAGCGAGAGCAATGCGCTCGCCTTTGGAATGACATTGTCAACCTTCACAATACACATCGGGAGGGACATTTTGTTGGCTCTATCGTCCGCATAGACGAGGATTCAGCTGCAGGGTCGACCCTTGCAATGATTATTGATGGTCAGCAACGCCTTACTACATTGACCTTGCTTCTCGTCTCTCTGCGGGACTACGCAAAGGAAAATACGGACAGTGGAGTGAATCCTAATAAAATTACAGATACCTTGTTGCTAAACCAGTACGAAACGGGCAGTGCCAAATACAAACTGCTTCTTACGCAAGCTGACAGGGATGCCCTTATAAAGAAGATTGAAGGCTCGCCAATTTCTGATACCCTAAAATCCCGTGTGCTTGACAATTATGGCTTTTTTACTGGCCAAATTGCCAAATTGGAGATTACGCCCTCTGATCTTTACGATGCCATCGGCAAGCTTCAGATCGTGGATATTGTTCTTGATCGCCAATACGATGACCCGCAGGCGATTTTTGAGAGTTTGAACTCGACGGGGATGGACTTGAAGGATTCCGATCTTATCCGCAATCATTTGCTGATGGGCTTAGATTCCGTAACACAGGCAGACGTTTACAACAATATCTGGCGGCCAACGGAACTACTCTTTGATTACGAACACCAGAGTGAGTTATTGGACAATTTTTTCCGTGATTACCTGACGATGAAACTAGGCAGAATACCAAAAAAGAATGAGGTTTATAAAGAGTTCAGAGCCTACAATAATGGGAGTGGCTTAACTATACGTGATCTTTGCCAAGATATTTACAGTTATGCGAAGCATTACACCGATATGTACTTTGTAAGGAGTGCCAATACAATCCTTAAATTGCTGTATGGTGACATGAAGGCAATCCGAATGGAAGTAGCCTATCCGTTCTTGCTGAAAGTTCACGACGACTGTGATAAGGGATTGATTACAGTCGAGGAATTGCAGGAAATCGTTCGGCTTTGCGTGAGTTATGTGCTGCGTCGTGCCGTCTGTGATATCCCAACAAATTCCTTAAATAAGACCTTCGCTACCATGAAGGATGATATTAAGTCGCACGATTACCTAAATTCGGTCAAGGCATTCTTTATCCTGCTCGATTCCTATAAGGAATTTCCAAGTAATGAGCGCTTTCTTTCGTCTCTCCTGACAAGGGATATCTATAACATGAACCGTTGCCGGTATATCCTTGGGAGGATCGAGAATTGGGACAATAAATCGGTCGTATCATTGGATAATCTGACCATCGAACACATTATTCCTCAAAACCCGCATTTATCAGCTGATTGGATCGCCGCTCTCGGTAGCGACTGGAAAGAGATTCAAAAGAAATATCTACATTCCATTGGCAATTTGACACTAACGGCATATAACTCCGAGATGAGTGATTCATCATTTGCCGACAAACTCGATATGGAGGGTGGTTTCAAAGAGAGCGCACTCCGTCTGAATAAGTACGTTGTCACTCAGATTTCTTGGGGCGAATCACAAGTCAACGAACGCGCTTCTCTACTCGGCGAAGTGGCGAAAAAAGCGTGGCCTTATCCGAATCTTACTGACGCCGAACTAGCCCCCTATCACAAGCAGGATGATACCGCACCACAATACACACTTGAGAGCTATCAATACCTAAATGCTTTCAACCGGATGCTCTTTGAAAAGCTGAACACCCGCATTCTCAATCTTGGTACTTTTGTAAAACGTGAGTTTAAGAAGCTGTATATCGCTTATAAAGCTGATACTAACTTTGTGGATGTCGTTATTCAGAGTTCACGGCTTCGTTTGGCTGTAAATATGAAATTTGTAGATGTCATTGACACCAAAGGAATATGTAAGGATGTTACGGGCGTGGGCAGATGGGGAAACGGTGATGTGGAAGTTGGCCTGGACAGTTTGGACGCTCTTGATGATGTGATGGTAATTATTGAACAAGCTTTCCGTAAGCAGGATGTAGAGTAAGCTTTTTAGAGTACTAATAATGCTAACACTTGTGTTAGCGTACAAAGCAGTTTCTTTATACATAAAAATACTTCTAATGACTCATATATCATTTACAATAGATAGGTTAGTAAATGATATGGAGGTTTTTAGCTGAATAAACAAAGCAAAAAGGTATCCATTATACCACCCAACCCTAAGTATGATAGAAAAATTAGAGCAGAATCAAAAGCGTTAAAGGTTGCTGCCTATTGCCGGGTAAGTACTAGTCTTGAGCAACAGGAAACTAGCTACGAATCTCAAAAAAGTTATTACACTGATAAAATAACAAATAATCCGAATTGGAAATTTGCTGGACTATTTGCTGATGATGGGAAAAGTGCAACAAGTACTAAAAGCCGATGCGATTTTACTTCTATGATAGCAAAATGTATGGCGGGAAAAATTGATATGATTATTACTAAATCGGTTAGCAGATTTGCGCGAAATACAGTAGACTGTTTGCAGACAATAAGAAAGCTAAAAGATCGTAATATCGGTATCCTATTTGAAAAGGAGAACATCTATACATTGGAAAGTACAGGAGAACTTTTAATAACGATATTGAGCAGTCAGGCTCAGGAGGAAAGCCGAAACCTGAGCGAGAATATCCGATGAGGTTTAACATGGCAATACGAAAAGGGCATTGTAAATGTTAATTACAAAAAGTTTATGGGCTATACAAAAGGAGCAGATGGTGAGAGTTAACAATTGTCCCTGAGGAAGCTGAAGTAGTCAGAAATATTTTTAGATGGTATTTAGAGGGTAAAAGCTTCGATAGCATAGCAAAGATACTTCAAAAAGAAGGTATTCGGACAGTAACTGGAAACAAAAATTGGTGTCCGTCTGTCATTTCAAAGATGGTTTCAAACGAAAAATATTGCGGAGATGCTCTACTGCAGAAAACATATACAATAGATTTTCTGACTAGAAAAAGGGTGATTAACCGCGGATATGTCCCAAAGTATTATATTGAGAAAAATCATGAACCAATAATATCTAAGGATACTTTTCTTCAAGCTCAGGCAGAAAGGAAAAGACGGTCAGCCATATCTAAGTTAGATTCAAATATAAAAGGGAAATATAGTTCCAAATACGTATTGTCAAACATCATGTTTTGCGAAGAATGCGGATATCCCTACCGTAGAGTGACTTGGAGTAAAGGTAACAAAAAAAAGATAGTATGGAGATGCGGGAATAGATTAAAGCACGGCAACCGCATTTGTAAACAGTCGCCATCATTAGCGGAAGAAGAACTCCAATCTAATATTATGAGTTGCCTGAAAAGTGTAATAGAATCCTCTGGTTCAAGTGTGTTGCCGGATGATTCAACTACAGTATATAAAGCTTATTTAGAGAAGTGCAAAGCCCCGCTTTGTTTAGATATATACGATGATACCATGGTTTATAATTTAATTGAAAGGATCTCAGTAAAGGCAGGAGCTTCACTCATAATTCAATTTAAAACGGGAGTTGTAATGGTTACTAATCTTTATTAAGTTGAAATAGGTAGCGAATTTATACTTTTCAAATATAACAGCTTCAAGGGTGTATGAATCCATAGTATGAAAGTGACGTTTTTCTTGATAAAAAAGCCATATATCGTGCTGAAATGTGTCGAAAATAGCAGTATAAAGTCGTAAAATACAGTGGACATCTTTCCGCATACGACACATGTGGAGAATGTCGTGTTGATGTCGAGGAAAGATTAAGTTGTAATGAAAAAAATTATATAATCAACTGGAGGAAAAATAGTGGGAAAAGCGTTTCAATTATGTGGTGCAAGTATTATCTTGTATAAAGATAAACAGATTTTATTACAGCAAAGAAAAGATAATCAATGTTGGGGTTACCATGGTGGTCGGGTTGAATTGGGAGAAGTTGTCGAAGATGCAGCAAAAAGAGAATTGCTAGAGGAAACAGGGCTGACAGCTAATACTCTCGATTTATTTGGTGTTTTCTCTGGACCAGAATTACATCACATATATCCCGATGGAAATGAGGTCTACATAATTGATACTGTATTTCTCTGCAATGATTTCTCGGGAACCCCTAGTTTTCAAAAAGAAGAGTGCATTGATTTACAATGGTTTGATTTAGATGATATTCCGGAAAACCTAAGCCCTCCCATAATACCTGCACTCAAAAAATTTATAGATATTCAGCATACCAGATAAGTATTTTCTACATTTGGAGACATGACATCTATTTTGTCAACTCACCCTAAGCACAGATTTTCCGATTGATATTTTTGTGAATGTGAACGACGATGAACTTGAGTTTGCAGCCGTATTAACAATAAACAATATGGAATTTTGGATTGTAGTTATAAATAGGCGTTGACAATCCCCCCGGAAATAGAACAACCCGCCGATAGAACCTCGACGGGCTGTTTAAATTTAGTAGATTGCAATGTAAATGGTAGTGTGTCTATTAGACATAGAATATTACTTTTTAATAACGGGTATCCATATTTCGCTTTTGTAATCAGATGAGCTCAGATCACCATTTGAGTACCATTCAACTTCTGGTGCTTCTGCGTGTTCATAACCGGATGTAGGAAACCATTCTGAAAAAATCCGTCCCCATATTTCTGTCATTGCTGTAGGCATTGGACCGGTTATTTCAAATATTGCCCATGTAAGAGATGGTATTTCAAGCTTACACATCGTTTTGGGACAATCTTTTTTTGTTATGGCGGCAATGTAGTAATCAGTCGTATTATCTTCATACATTCCACTGTATACACCCACTAACCCATTCCCAAGCTCGGCGATTTGCCCGATTGTTTCCGACGGTGTCTCACTCCACATTTTCCCTATGTTTTCACCTAAGCCTTCAACATGAGAAAATCTTTGCTTAATACCTACAATGGCAAATGAATCTTTTTGCTCAATTCTGTAGTTCATCTCAACCACTCCTTTTAGTGATAAGGAGAATGTTATACGAGGATATGCCTTTAAGGACATGCCTCTTTTTCTTGCTTTTGACGGTATAATTCCATGCATTGCTATAAATGCACGAGAAAACGCGTCAGGCGAATTATAGCCATACTTCAAAGCAATATCAATTATCTTTTCGTTACCATTCTGCAAGTCAAAAGCAGCAAGGGTTAAACGACGTCGCCTTATATACTCGGATAGCGGTATTCCGATAAGGAAACCAAACATGCGCTGAAAGTGATATTGAGAGCATAATGCAATTTGTGCAATCCTTGCATATTCAATTTCGCGGTCAAGATTACTTTCGATATAATCAATCGCTTGTTTCATGTTTTCCAGTGTATCCATATTATACTTCTCCTTTCACGTTAAGTATAATACAGGTCAAGAACAAATACCCGACAATATTTGCAAGTATTTGTAGGTCGGAGTGTTAATACGCTCATAATGAAGTTCCTTTCCAGCGGTTGATACGTTCTGCCACACAAAAGGGGTATAATCACCAAGGACTACATGTTAATAACCCTTTGCGATTGCCGCTTTTTCTGCCGCATCAGAAGTTATATCAGAAGAAGTAATTACATAAGGCTCCACATTAACCGAGATGGTTTTGCCATCTGTGGTGAAGACAATGCTGCCCTGTTCATCCGTCCGATAGAGAGGAATAGCCCGCTCCTTCATAACCTGCATGGTCGCTGAATGCGGATGCTCGTATTTGTTTCCTTCCCCAACACTGATTACAGCATATTTCGGGTCAACCTTATCTAAGAAGTTAATTGTACTGCTGGTAGAAGATCCATGATGACTGAGCTTTAATACATCGGCGGATAAATCAATGCCGTTCTCAAGCATTTCGGCTTCTGAGACGGCCTGGGCGTCTCCCGTGAGCAGGAAAGAATTACTTCCATAGGTAAGTTTTATTCCAATACTATAATCATTTAAGGATTCATAACCAGAGGCATTAGGAGAGATTATGACAAAGGAAGCATTGCCGAGAGTATAATTATCCCCAACTGCAGGCCTTGTAATGATAAGGCTATTATCTGCAATGGCTTCCAGTACATCATCATAATTTTCTGAATCAACCGAAACGTCCGGCAGGAGTACATTACCTACGCTAAACGTATTAATAACGGTATCGAGCCCTCCGATATGATCATTGTGCGGATGGGTACCAATAACGTAATCCAGTCTTTCTACTCCAAGCTTTTTCAGGTATTTTGTAACGGTAGCGCCTTCTTCGTTTACTCCTGCATCGATAAGCATAAAGTGGCCATTATCTTCGATTAGAATGGAATCTCCCTGGTTAACATCAATAAAATGAAGCTTGACTGTTGGAGTTACTGTGGGGGTAGGCGTATTGTTAGAGGGTTCATCTGAGGGAGTAGGAGCAATCGTAATTATTGCAGTGGGAGAAATCGTTGGTGTAGCTTCTAAAGCAGGGGTAGGGGCAATCGTTGGTGTAATACTCGGAATACCGGTGGGTTTTATATTATGATCAGAATCAGTGGATTGTATATAGATAAATACCGCTATAAATAATGTAATTACAACTCCAAGCAGGGTAAAAAGAATTGCTTTATTTTTTTTATTTCTATTCATTGTTAAACTCCTCGCATAATATGCTTAATTGGTACCAAGTAGTCACGCTGAAATTTATATTATAAATACATGCATCGTGTCCATGATCTTCGGCCCCGGACTGATTTTGCAGATAGCTTGTGTTATACGGAGCAAAATCTTGATTATTACCATATTTTGTGCTATAGTAATTTGTACTATTGTTACCGCGATATACATGAAATATGCCGGACTGCCTGGTGCGGTGTCGGTTTTTATTTGTTTATAAGGGGGATACCCTGGCATCGCCGGGGCGAAAAACCGCACGGGAATATGGCTTACCGGCGGTAGTTAAATCAAGGTCAGCAATTCCCTCGGAGTATCAATCAGATAGTCCACGCCGGCGGATTTTAAAACCTCACGGCTGCGGAAGCCCCAGGTAACACCGATGCAGGGAATACCGGCATTCCTGGCGGTCTGCGCATCTGTCTCCGAATCACCGACAAATATGGTTTTTGATAAATCAGAACCCAGTTCGCGGACAGCTTCAAATACGCTGTCGGGAGCCGGTTTTCTCTTAACCTCGGCAGATTCACCGATCGCCACGGGAATCAGGGTACCAAAATAGGTTTTGGACAGGGATTTTACGGCTGTGTCAAATTTATTGGAGACGATAGCAAGCTTATAATTAAACCGGTTCAAGTCCAGCAGCAGCTCCATGATACCGTTATAGGGCCTGGTTTTATTCTGCATATTGTGCTTATAATGCTCTTTAAATTCCTCCAGGCACTGAGTTACTTCATCCTCGGCACAGTGGCCGGGGACGGAGAGACGGACCAGGTTACGCACACCGTTACCAACGAAGCGTTTTACCTCCTCCAGACTCCGGGTGGAATAACCCTTCCGGGCTAAAATATCATTGAGACTGTCACGAAGATCGTCCAGGGTATTTAATAAGGTTCCGTCCAGATCAAAGATTATCGTATCGTATTTCATGGGAAGCATCCTTTCCGGTATATGAATCAAGCCTGGGAACAGGCTTTTCGTGATTATGCATTATTGAAATTATAATAGATAGTATATAGTTCTGCGTACAATCCTGCAAGTGGTTTTTAAATATTATCAGAGATTAACCCGTTATTTGTTAAAAATACGGAATAAAATACGAGGAAAGGAAAAATACCATGTCAATTAAAAATCAGGCAATGTTTTGGTTGCGTAATGTCTGTGATTTTCCGGATGAAATTATGAAAAGCGAAATTCATGATAACAGTTTATTAGAAGGGCTGAAAGAATTCGGTTCATTAATGAAAAGAGTATACAGTGATTACCAATCCTATGAAGTATCAACCGTCGAAAGCGTCCAAACAAAAATCGGCATTATGGCTGACGATTTAGAGAACTATCATAATCTCACTGATTTAGGATTGTGTCTATACTGCATAGCCTCAGTCAGCCAAGAGCATTCGGAAGGAGCAGTCAGTTTTCTGCGCCTGGAAAAATCCCTGTTTAAAAAGAACTTTAAAAAACTGGTCACCTTCTTCATCAATATGCTGGAAAAGTACGATTTTTACTTCCGATATTTTAAAAATGGCAAAGAAGTAGATGCCTATCAATTATGTAATACCTTTGAAGTCTATTATGAAAGCAATGCTTCGCTCATGGCTGCCATGAAATATTTAAGTGACAGGCTGCCCGCAGTCGAGGTTAAGGCGGATTATGCCGGCCGGACTACCTTATTTTTGATGGCGGATTATGAAAGTATAATAGTAAAGAAGAGCACGAAGAGAAGCGAAGTGGAACCGTCAAGAGCCGGTATATGCAATACGGCAGGGGATAAAAAAGAATTATGGCTGAAAATTGTAGATAAAATAAAAAAAGAATTCGGTCTGGATACGGACATTTCTGTCAATCCTTATGTATTTCCCCATTGGGCAGTTAAATGCTTGAGAAAGAAGAAAACCGTATGTACATTTCAGATATATAGCGATTATATTAAAATACGTTTGCCCTTGACCTATGACGCAGCGAAAGATCTTATAACAAGGAGAATAAAATTGCCCCGGAGTATCCGGGAGTGTATCCAAAGCTTTCATTGTATCGGCTGCGGAAAATGCTCAGATCAAAGTAACATAGAAATATATGAGGGAATTCATTTATGCAGATTAGACTACAGTAATTTTATTACGGAAGATTCAAGGTGTATCCATATAGCTGTTCAAACCGAGGAAGAAGCCGCAGTCATATATGATATTCTTAAAAACCTCCTTGTGCATAAATAGTCAGATCAGCATTTACCTATTTGCGGAAAGAGGATATCTATTGTCTCAATTATCCTAATATGTTACAATACTCCTAGATTATTATGGACGAAGGGAAAGGTTGGGCGAACGAATGAAATCAGATATTCAGATTGCACAGGAAGCAAAGCTGGAACACATCAGTAAGGTTGCGGAGAAACTGGGGATCTCGGAGGATGATATAGAGCTTTACGGGAAATATAAGGCCAAGCTGTCGGATGAGCTGTGGGAGAAGGTAAAGGAGCGTCCGGACGGTAAGCTGGTTTTAGTAACCGCGATTAACCCGACTCCGGCAGGAGAGGGAAAGACGACAACGACCGTAGGTCTGGGACAGGCTTTAGGAAAAATGAATATAAAATCTGTCATTGCCCTCAGGGAACCATCTCTGGGGCCCTGTTTTGGTATTAAAGGCGGCGCAGCCGGCGGCGGTTATGCCCAGGTAGTGCCGATGGAGGATCTGAACCTGCATTTTACCGGAGATTTTCATGCAATTACCTCTGCCAATAACCTGCTGGCGGCGATGCTGGATAATCATATCCAGCAGGGTAATTCCCTTAATATTGATACGAATCAGATTGTCTGGAAACGCTGTGTGGATATGAATGACCGGGTGCTGCGTAATATTGTGGTCGGCCTGGGACGAAAGGCGGACGGAGTCGTAAGGGAGGACCACTTCATCATTACGGTGGCCTCAGAGATCATGGCTGTCCTTTGTCTGTCGGATCATATGAAAGATTTGAAGGAACGTCTCGGCCGGATTGTGGTTGCTTACAATTACGATGGGCAGCCGGTTACGGCGAAGCAGTTGAATGCCGTCGGTGCCATGGCAGCTCTGCTTAAGGATGCCCTGAAGCCGAACCTGATACAGACGGTGGAGAATACCCCGGCGATTATCCACGGCGGACCCTTTGCTAATATCGCTCATGGCTGCAATAGTGTCAGAGCAACAAAGACGGCTTTAAAGCTGGCGAATGTCGTAGTTACGGAAGCAGGCTTTGGCGCGGACCTGGGGGCGGAGAAGTTCTTTGATATCAAGTGCAGGATGGCAGGCCTGAAGCCTGATGCGGTAGTACTGGTGGCTACCGTCCGGGCCTTAAAATATAATGGGGGTGTTCCTAAGACGGAGCTGGCTAAGGAGAACCTGGCTGCTTTGGAGAAGGGAATTGTTAATCTGGAGAAGCATATCGAAAATCTCCACAAGTTTGGTGTTCCTGTGGTCGTTAGTCTGAACCGTTTTGTATCGGATACGGACGCGGAACTGGGCTATGTGAAAGGATTCTGTGAAAGCAGAAGCTGTGAATTCTCTCTTTGTGAGGTTTGGGAGAAGGGCGGAGATGGGGGCCTGGATCTGGCGAAGAAGGTGCTTGAGACGATGGAGAAGAAGGCGAGCAATTATAAACCCCTGTACGAGCTGGAGCTGACAATTAAGCAGAAGATTACGGCAATAGCGAGGGAGATTTACGGTGCGGAGGGAGTGACCTTTGATCCTGCGGCCGAGAGTGCGATAAGAACCATCGAAGCTCTCGGATATAAGGAATTACCGGTGTGTATGGCGAAGAACCAGTATTCCCTGTCCGATGATCCGGCGAAGCTTGGCAGGCCAATCGGCTTTACCGTTAACATCCGTGAGGTATATGTATCTGCCGGTGCCGGCTTTGTCGTAGCCATTACCGGAACCGTTATGACAATGCCTGGTCTTCCGAAGATACCTGCGGCAGAGGGCATCGATGTCGATGCGGATGGCAGAATCACAGGATTATTTTGAATGAACTGAAAAATGGATACTATTTTTTCTGCCTCGCCCTTAGGACAGTAGCCTGAAGGAGGCATAAACTCATGGCGGGCGGTGTTTTTTCAAGTCAGCACCAATGGAGCAGAAATTTATCACGGAGGAAGTAATGAGATATATTCTAATTCATGGACTGGGACAAAATTCTTCCAGTTGGGATAGGACAATTTCATATATGAGCGAAAAATACCGTATAGATTGTCCTGACATAATCCGGCTTCTGGGTGATAAGGAGCCTACTTACAACAATCTGTACCCTGCTTTTTCTGAATACTGCCGGGAATTCGGGGAACCGGTCTGTTTGTGCGGACTTTCCTTGGGGGCTGTTCTTGCGCTGAATTATGCCCTTGATCAACCGGAAACGGTTCAATCTATGATTTTGATTGGGGCACAATACAAAATACCGAAAGGCTTGCTGAGAATTCAAAATGCTGTTTTCCGGGTCTTACCCGAAGCCTCTTTTCAAAATTTCGGCTTCAGGAAAAAGGGCTTTATTCAACTGTCGAAATCCCTTATACCGCTGGATTTCAGTAATCGAATAGCGGACATTCGGTGCGATACCTTAATTTTGTGCGGTGAAAAGGATAATGTCAACAAAAAAGCGGCACGGGAATTAGCTGACCATATACCCGAAGCTGAATTGCATATAGTTAAGGGAGCAGGGCATGAAGTAAATGTAGATGCACCGGAAACATTAGCATCCATTATAAATAAATTTTGGGATAAAAGAACGAGTAAATTTTAATACGACGTCCCGAAGTTCACCGTCATTGTCAGCAGGTTAAATCAGGCCGTTATGTTTCCATAGCGGTCTGTTGCACAAGCTGGAAATGTGGGTAAAACGAAACACGGCGGCCCTCCTCATGCCGCCGTGTGTTTAAAATTGGGCGCAGTTATTACGCTCTCCGTATACATAGAAAACGGCGGTTTTCAGCACCGCCGTTTTCTATGTCGTTATCGTTTTGGCATAACTTATCATCTGCCAAATGACGACTTTTTTATTATGCTGTCATAGGCAGACATGCGATTATTTAGCCATTTTTAGTTGCTAAGACCTTTTTCTTTTCCATGTAACATACAGCAAGCGACTAGTGACAACAACAAGTGGAATTAATGGTAAACTTATTAAACTTGCATTTTTCCCAAATCCTCGGAAAATCCATAAAAATCCACTCCCTGTTACAATCGCAAAAAAGGTGTAAAACATAATATATACTACCCAACAGCACCATAGCGCGGTGTGCTTATTCACAGTTAAATAAATAATACCGCTTGCTATCAAGGGGATACCAATAATCAATGCCGCCCAGGAATCCGAAAAAACGAGCATGAATACAATCGCAATAAGACCTACTCCTAAAAAAATCAAGCCGACAATTTTCCTCGTGAAGGATTTCGGAAGGCGAGTATTTGCATCTTGTTTTTGCAATATACTATCTTCTTTCGCATGTTCCTCATATTCATCATTCAGTAAATAGTCTGTTGAAACGCCAAACAATTTACTCAATTGCACAATATTATCTGTATCTGGCACTGACTCGCCCAATTCCCATTTTGAAATTGCCTGTCTGGAAATAGTGAGCTGCGCCGCCAGTTGCTCTTGTGACATGCCTTTTTCTTTTCGTAATCGCTGTATCTTTTCACCTAACATTTCGGAGCCTCCTTTTCTGTGCTTCAATTATAAGCCCTCTTCAAATTGCATTCTACCATTTTGACCTTGAAGATCCGCAACTCGTAGTTGCAACACAAGAAAAGTGGTAGTAAATGATATTATATCGCACTTTTCCGAGTATCGCAACGATGCCAGTATCAGTGAAGAGAGGGCAAGTTTTTTGACGCTGAACATGATATACACTCCGTCCGTTAGCTGTCTTTATCGTTATTTTTTGTATTTGGTAGTTGCTTTCTTATGCACCCTGCACATTAGAACAAGGGTTACAGCCGCATATTATATTGTTTCAAGGTTTTGATGATTCCTATGACATAATAGTAAGCCTGCTCCCGTATACTTTATTGATGACAGCTACTTGTACCATTCATCAATATAAAGGGAATAAGGAGGCTAAGCTATGATAGAGAAGGTACCTTTTCATTATACCGAGGATATCACGGTAGTAAACAGGGCGCAATTCGAAGCACATATAAGGCTGTATGGAGGCTATGTGGAAAAAATCAATGAAGTAGACGGGGCACTGTATGGAAATTCAGGAAGAGATCGTGCCAATTCAACCTTCAGCTATTACAGGGAATGCAAACGGGGCGAGACCTTTGCTTTAAACGGAGTAATTCTTCATGAGCTTTATTTTGAGAATATCGGGGGATGCGTGACAGAACCGGATAAAAACACGGCTAATATTCTGGAAGAGGATTTTTGCAGTGTGGGAAATTGGCAGGTGGATTTTATAGCCACAGCCAAGGCGAGCAGGGGATGGGCGGTCCTGTGCTATGACCAGAGGAGCTGCCGTTTCCGCAATATCAGTCTGGATGCCCATGATGTGGGGAATATTGCCTATTCCGCTCCGGTCCTTGTGCTGGACGTGTATGAGCATGCTTATTTCCTCCAATATGCGGACGATAAGGATGCCTATATCCGAAACTTTATGAAAAATATTAATTGGTCCGTAATCGACGAAAGAATGAAATATTATTATAGCTGATTGCTTTGCAAAGGATCAGGGTTTCTGCCCGTAAGCTGGGTGTTAAAGCTTTAAAAGGCGTAATGCTTCCCGCACCAATCTATGGAGAAGGAAGTATTACGCCTTTGCTGGTATGCTTTATTGTTAGGGGCCTACTGCCTTTCAAAAGCCTGCTCGCAGTATACGCAGCGGTATACCCCGTTTTCCCGGTCCGTAAGCTTGAAGGAATGGGGGATTCCCTGCTCCACCGAGGTGATGCATCTGGGGTTTTTGCATTTTAAGATATTTTCGACATGCCGGGGAAGCTCCGGGCTCTTCTTTTCAATAATGACACCGTTCTCGATGATATCAATCGTTATCTTATGATCCAGGGCACCCAGTACATCCAGATTAATTCCATCCAGGGTACCTTCAATCTTAATGATATCCTTTTTGCCCATCTTATTGCTTTTCGCATTCTTGATGATTGCAACGCTGCAGTCCATATTCTCCAGATTTAAATACGTATATATTTTCATAGCACCGCCGGCTTTGATGTGGTCTATGACAATTCCCTGATTTAATACACCGATATTTAACATAGCTACCTCCATCCATGTGATTTATTTTAATAGAACTAATTCTTTCAGGCCAGTCCCAGTAATTTCATGATCAGTGCCATTCGCACATAAACGCCGTATTCTGCCTGTTTGAAGTAAACAGCCCTACGGTCCTCATCCACTTCGGTAGAAATCTCATTTACCCTGGGGAGCGGATGGAGTACCAGCATGTCCGGCTTTGCAAGTGACATCTTCCTGGCGTCCAGAATATAAGTATCCTTCAGGCGGATATAATCCTCCTCATTAAAGAAACGCTCTTTCTGTACACGGGTCATATACAGGATATCTAACTCAGGCATTACTTTCTCCAGCTTCCGGACCTCTTTGTAGGAGATACCGTTTGACTCCAGAATTTCTTCCCGGATATAGGCGGGTATCGTCAGCTCCTCCGGAGATATCAGTACGAAATTGATATTCTCATAACGGGCCAGAGCTCCGATCAAGGAATGGACGGTACGGCCGAATTTCAGGTCACCACAAAAGCCTACGGTTATATTATTTAATCGTCCCTTGAGATTTTTAATTGTCAATAAATCGGTAAAGGTTTGGGTGGGATGGTTATGACCGCCGTCTCCGGCATTGATAACAGGAATTGAAGAATGAATAGAGGCAACATAGGGGGCGCCTTCCTTAGGATGGCGGATTGCACAGATATCTGCGTAAGAGGAAACAACACGGATGGTATCGGCAACACTTTCGCCTTTGGCGGCGGAGGATGAATCGGCAGAGGAAAAACCGAGGATATTGCCGCCGAGATTTAACATGGCAGCTTCAAAGCTTAATCTGGTTCGTGTGCTTGGTTCATAAAATAGAGTGGCCAGTTTTTTGCCGTGGCACAGATCAGCGTATTTTTTCGGGGCTTGAATGATTTCTTCCGCCAGATTAAGAAGCTCACTGAGTTCAGAAACAGTAAGGTCCGTCGGACTGATGATATGTTTCATTAGACACCTCCATATGTGATTAGGATAAGCATATTTTTACGGACAATGTACCCGGTGCCTGTACCGGGGTTCACATCCTAACTAAATATTCTAATATAACCGTTGTAAAAACACAAACATTATTTTTAAAAAGTATCATATTTATTTTTAATAAATGACGCAGAAATAACTTATAAATAGTAATACACTTTTTTTCTTATTGTGGTATAATAGTAGGATACCATTCATGAAAGGTGTGCGTTTATGATTCAGATTTCAAGGACAGGAATCAGGAACTTGGCATCGAATGATACCACCTATGCCAGAGGCCTGCAATATTATAAGGATAACCGTATTATCAATGCGACTTACTCGAATACAACGAAGCAATACCGGTTGGTCGTAAAGGGTAATTACAATTATTCTGTCGCTGTGGAAGAGCAGGAGGACGGATCTTTTGATTATAGCTGTAATTGCCCGTCCAGGCTGAAGGATCAGGGTGCCTGTAAGCATGTCGTAGCCGCCTTGCTTTTTATTCTGAAATATCAGGAACGCAGTATGCTGACAGAGACAAAATCTCCCGAGGAGAGAAAAATTATTCAGATTCTGGATTATTTCGTATCTCAGGAGGATACCGTCCTGGTGGGCGAAACCTTTCAGCTGGAGCCCATTATTGCCATTCCCTCCATCATAAAGGGAGAGGGCGGAAGAGCTATGGTTGCCCTCCGGGGAGGAAGCAACCGGAAGTATAAGGTTCAGACCATCAAGAAATTTCTGTCGGATATTTATCATCACGAAAGCTTTGTCCTGGGTAAGGAGTTTAAATATGTCAGTGGGGAGAGTACCTTTGATACAAGTTCAAAGGCACTGCTGGATTTTCTTCTGGAGATCTATGAAATCCAGGAGGTTATTGACAGCGTCCATTTTTCCAAAATATTTTCAAAGTCACAGATTATCATAACAAAAAATATGCTGATTAAGCTTCTGGAGCTTATGAACGGCAGTCCCTTTACTTTGGAGCTATACGGTAAGGTATATAGTGAAGTGGTTTTTTGCAGGGCGAATCCGAAGGTCTCCTATCAGCTATCATTGGATGAAGAGTCGGTAACCGTGGATTACCAGGGAAAGGAAGCTGTGCTTCCGATTACAGAAACCGGAGAGCTTCTGTTTTATGAAGGGGTCATCTACCAGCCCGACAGAAAATTTATCCGGAATTTTAAGCCCTTCTACAACAGCCTGGGCAGGGATAAGGAGCCTCTGGTGTTTAAAGGGGAAAGTAAGGCGGGATTTCTGGAGCATGTCCTGCCCCGGATCAGTGAAACGATGGTACTGGATATCCCGGAGGAATTAAAGAGCCGGTATATTACCTGTGATATGGAGGCAAAGCTCTATATTGACAAGCACAGGCATGGAATCAAAGCGGAATTAAAATACAGCTATGGGGATTATGAATTTAATTCCTTTGAAAATGCTTCCGCCGGCTCCTATATCATCGTAAGACAGAGGGAGCGGGAGGATGCTATTATCAATGATCTGCTTCAGTTAGGTTTCGTCCCGTATAAAAATTATTATCTGATGAAGGATGAGGATAAGATATATGATTTTCTGTCCGGCAGGGTTATGGAGCTGGAGAGTAAAGCGGGCTTATACTACTCCGAGGATTTTAAAAAGCTGGGAATTCGCAGTACGGGAAGCTTCAAAGCCGGAGTGCGGATGAATACCGGCCTGAATATGCTGGAACTTGATCTGGAGTTTGGTGAGATACCCAGGGAGGAGCTTAAGGACCTGATCCATTCCTATCAGGTGAAGAAGAAGTACTACCGCCTGAAGAACGGCAGCTTTATTAATCTGGAGGATAAAACCCTGGAGGAGCTGACCGGTATCTTAAGTTCGCTTAACGTAAACAGCAAGAGCTTTAATGAGGATACCTTACTGCTGGGAAAGCAGCATGCGGTATATCTGGATAAGGCCTTTGCCGACAGGCAGTTTGAACTGGAGCGGGATAAGGATTTCCGGGCACTCACCGAGAGAATCCTAAATCCGGTTATTACGGAGTATGCGCTTCCGGAGGGGATATTGACCACTTTGCGGCCATATCAGGTCACAGGCTATAAATGGCTGAAGACCCTGGCGGACAACGAGCTGGGCGGAATTCTGGCAGATGATATGGGGCTGGGAAAGACCTTGCAGTCCATTGTATATATTGCCTCCATAGTCAGGGAGAAGAAAAAGCATGAACCGTTTCTGATTGTCTGTCCGACCTCCCTGATCTATAACTGGCTGGACGAGATAGAGAATTTTGCTCCGTTCATTAAGGCGGTCGTAATCAGCGGCGCCCCGGCGGAACGGCAGGAAACGATCCTTCGGTACCTGGATTATGATGTACTGATTACCTCATATCCATTAATCCGGCGGGATATTACCCTGTATGAGAAAATATATTTCCATACGGTTTTCAT
This sequence comes from Bacillota bacterium, assembly GCA_023423335.1. Classification (GTDB taxonomy): domain Bacteria; phylum Bacillota; class Clostridia; order Lachnospirales; family Lachnospiraceae; genus Mobilitalea. The sequence continues at coordinate 45,868 of JAFAFU010000070.1, forward strand.
TGATGAGGCACAATTTATCAAAAATGATTCTTCCCAGAATGCAAAATCCGTTAAGCGTCTCCTGGCGGACAATAAATTTGCCCTGACCGGAACCCCGATTGAAAACAGCCTTTCGGAGCTGTGGTCCATCTTTGATTTCATCATGCCGGGATACTTAAACAGTCATTCCAAATTCGTTGAGGTTTATGAGAAGCCGATCTTAAAGGAGGATGAGGAAGCATTAAAGGATCTTCATCAGCATATCACGCCCTTTATCTTAAGGCGCATGAAGAAGGACGTATTAACAGAGCTGCCGGATAAATACGAGACAAAGATGCTGACGGAATTATCGGAGGAGCAGAAGCTGGTGTATTTATCCTTTCTGGAAAGCATCCGCGGTGAAATCAACTCAGAGATTGAAGAAAACGGGATATCCCGCAGCAGCATCAAGATTCTGGCTGCCCTTACCAGGCTCAGGCAGATCTGCTGTCATCCATCCACCTTCCTGGAAAACTATCAGGGCGGCAGCGGAAAGCTGGAGCTTTTGATGGAGGTAATTCCCGATGCAATAGCCAACGAGCACAGAGTTTTGGTATTCTCCCAGTTTACCTCCATGCTTCGGATTATTGAAAATGAATTAAAGGATATGAATATTCCCTATTTCTATCTGGAGGGAAGTACTCCCACCGAGGACCGCAATGATTATGTTAAGAGATTCAACAACGGGGAGGGCAAGATCTTCCTGATCTCCTTAAAGGCCGGTGGAACCGGACTGAATCTTACCGGTGCGGATACGGTAATCCACTATGATCCCTGGTGGAACCCGGCGGTGGAGGAGCAGGCCACAGACCGTGTCTACCGGATTGGACAGCAGAATAAGGTCCATGTCATGAAGCTGATAACAAAGGGAACAATTGAAGAGAAAATCTTTAAGCTGCAGAGAAAGAAGAAGGAGCTCTCCGATTCCGTAATAAGCTCAAAGGAGGTATTCATCAATACCTTGACGAAGGAAGAGCTGGAGGAGCTGTTCAAACCGATGTAAAGCAGGGAGCTGCCATATTGTAACAATGAATACACGAAGTTCAATATACTTTAAAGTCATTAAGCTAAGGAATCAGATAAATATTCATAATAGCAGGATATATTATTTTCATATGTCCTGCTGTTTTTTACCTAAAACAGCTAAGAGCATTTCATTGATCAAGTCTTTGTTCATAAATCCAGGCGGGAAGAGCCGGGTAATTGATATAAGGATTTTAACCGGAGACAAAATGATGCAATTAGGATACAACTTTGATGTATTCTGAAATAAGGGGTGATTGTGTGATTAGTATTTTAATTGTAGAAGATGAAAAACCCATTTCTGATTTAATACGAATGAACTTATTTGAGGCAGGGCATTTTTGTGATTGTGCCTTTGATGGAATGACTGCAGTGAATATGCTGGATGAAAACAAATATGATTTAATTTTATTAGATATACTTCTTCCGGAAGTGAATGGATATGAAGTAATGGAGTACATAAAACCCCTGGATATTCCGGTTATCTTTTTGACAGCGAAAGCCAGTCTGGAGGATAGGGTAAAAGGGTTAAAACTCGGTGCGGATGATTATCTTGTGAAACCCTTTGAAATCATTGAGCTTTTAGCGCGTGTCGAAGCTGTTCTAAGACGATACCATCTTAACCAGACTATCCTGCAGATAGGTGGTTTTACCATTGATACGGGATCAAGAACAGTGAAAAGGGAAGGTACGGAAATTCCTCTGACGAAAAAGGAATATGAGCTTTTAATTTTCTTTATCAATAATAAAAACATTGCACTTTTTAGAGATAAGATTTACGAAAAAATATGGGGCGGAGATTTTACGGGAGACAGCAGGACCGTTGATCTCCATGTCCAACGGCTGCGAAAAAAGCTTGGATGGGAACAGCTTATTACAGCGGTCTATAAAGTGGGCTATCGGTTGGAGATAAACCAATGAAACTGTCATGGAAAATATTTATCAGCACTCTGATCATTACGATATTGACCTTCAGCATAGGCGGCTATTTCCTTATATCCGCTGTTTTTCAGTCTGCCCTTGATAGAGAAAGCAGCGCAGCCCTGGAGGAAAATAAAATGCTGTGCAGTTATTTTGGAGCAGTAATTTCAACTGCGGCATCTGAAATTCAGGATAAAAAAACTATGGTGAATATTTCAGAATCTATTGTATCTCATTTTGCGAATAATAAATTGGCAATCAGAATTTCTGACAAGGAACAGAATGTAATTGCCCGGAATGAGGATGTAAACTTTGATATGGATTTGTTGAAACAGCTTGAAGATAACTTATTAGTATATAAAATTATCGAATATGATGGCGGTTATTATATTCAGACAGCTTCGGTTCTTCAGATTTATAGCGGGAAAGTATATTTGGAAACCTTTCATGATATATCTTCAATTTTTACCGACAGACAGGATTTATTTTCTTTTTATCGAAAACTGATTTTTTGCATGTTGGCTGCTAACGGACTTTTGGTTTTTCTCATGACATTATGGACGCTCTCTCCGTTAAAGAGACTTTCAAATACAACAAGGGAAATAGCCAAAGGAAAATATGGTGAGAGGGTAATTATTCGGGCCAAAGATGAAATCGGATTACTCGCAGAAGATTTCAATCAGATGGCAGACTGTCTTGAAACCAAAATACGGGATCTGGAAGCGACAACCATAAGCCAGCGTGATTTTATCGGCAGCTTCGCTCATGAAATTAAAACCCCGCTTACTTCCATTATTGGGTATGCCGATATGCTCCGTTCAAAAAAAATGGCTGAAGAAAATAGGATTTTAGCGGCAGACTATATTTTTAATGAGGGAAAGCGTCTGGAAACCATTTCATTAAAGCTGCTGGATTTGCTGGTAGTAAAAAATCATAACTTTCAAATGAAACAAGTCAATATGAAGGAGCTGTTTAATAATATTAAAGGTATTATGGAACCTGTTCTTACCGGCAGTAATATTATATTTAGAATTTCTGCTGAGGATATTCAAATCAGGGTGGAACCGGATTTGATGAAAACCCTTATTTTAAACCTTGTAGATAATGCCAGAAAAGCAATCTCAGAGAGCGGAGTAATCAGTTTGACAGGCAAACGGATATCCATGGACAGGTTTATCGTTATTGTTCGTGATAATGGCAAAGGAATACCGGAAAGAGAGCTTTCAAGGATTACAGAGATATTTTATATGGTGGATAAATCAAGAACAAGAGGCAAAGGCGTAGGCATTGGACTTTCTTTGTGCCAAGAAATCGTGGAGCTTCATGACGGTGAGATGAAATTTGAATCTCAGGTAGGCACGGGAACCAGTGTTCATTTGTGTTTAAGGGGGTAGAGAATTATGAGGGCATCAATAAAATATATACTAACGATCAACTTGATTTTCATTTTTATTGCGACCGGATTTCTCTTACCTGAATGGATGAGCGCTTATACGGATCAAAATATTATTGATAAGGTCCGGTATGAATCAATGGAACCACTGAAAATCATAGCAGGCAATGACACATCGATGATCGAGAAAATAAGCTTATTGAGAGATTATCCGCAAAAGGTGAATCAGGTGGCACTTGAGATCGGGACAAATTTCAACTTGACTTCGGCAAGTGTTAAATTTTTTGAAGAAATTTCAGTGCTTACAAAGCTTGGCCTGTTATCTGAAACAGAACCAGGCGATAAAACCGCCGTTAAAATCGATGTCAGTCTATATATTCAGAAAGATGAGCCATCTGTCAGCGGAGTATTTTGGAATATCGTTTTGCAAGAAGATAAGCTTTACGGAAATTTTTATATGGATGATAGTACCGGTAAGATTATACAATTTATTGTAACCGTGCAGGATAAACCGTTAGGCATCGAAAATAAGGCCATCGAAACCTGGGCAAAGTATCTTGGACTTGAGGCACAGAATATAGAATCACAATCAGAAACGTATTCTGTTCGGGAGGATGAAACAACTAAGGTATCGGAAGGCGGGTACAATGTTTATAATTTTGAACTTGGATTCGAAGATAATGCTTTGCCTTATACATTTTATATTTTTGAAAATGGTTACGGATTTGGTTATATAATGAAACTTATATCCAGCTATCAGGATACTTCCGTTAAGATCATACCATGATATGAAATACATTAAGTGAATTTACAGGAAGATTTATACAAGGAGATTAAGATTTCAGACACAAGAATACACCCTGGCGGTTTGTTAAGCCCATGGTGTATTTTTTATGCAGGATACAACTATGATGCACCGACCATTTATACTCCATCCTGTAAGAATATTTTAAATGAAAGGTGAGGGATAGAACTATATGAATTACCAAAAGACACGAAAAAGAAAAGTGGTGATACCTATTATTATAATTTTAACACTGCCGATTTTTGGATATGCAATATTTAAAATGAATGAACGTCAGGAAGACAATATGCCATTAAGGGAATACGAGGTTTTTCAAGGGGATATTACGGCGGGGATCTCTGCCGACGGGAATGTATCTATGCCATATACTTCCCATTATTTCGATGTTCCGGTTCAGCTTGAAGCTGTGTATGTCAGAAAAGGTGACACAGTAAGGGCAGGAGATAAACTCGCTAAAGCGGTGGGAAACGAATTAAATGATCCTTATCTCTATGCAAAGCTGGATGGCATTGTTATTTCTGTTCCTTCAGTGGAAGGAGAAATGACTGCAGGGAAGCCAATAGTGGCTCAAATCGGCGATCCAAAAAAGATAGGTGCTCAGATAAAATTATCTCAGTCAGATATTGGCGAAGTAGAAATTGATCAGCTGGTGCAGTTTACTTTGAGTGCTTATCCTACGCAGACATTAGAAGGTACAATTACACAAATTCAGCTGGCACCGACCAATGCCAACCCCTTGGAGTATACTGCTTATGCATCCATTGAAGCAGATGATTTGCTTCTCTTGGAAGGCATGACGTTTTCAGCCTGGCTTATTCAAAAACAGGTAAAGGGTGTGCTATGTCTTTCAAACAAGGCGATTCAATTAAAAGAGGGCAAACAAATCGTACTTCTTATGGACGAAAAAGGCAATCTATTTGAACAGGAAATCCAGACAGGTTTCTCAGATGGCCGGTACAGTGAGATACTATCGGGTCTTTTTGCAGGTGATATTGTCTATGTGGAGGGATAAGGGATTATAAACTTGTGATGTGCATAGTCTAGCAAGCGAGACATTGGGCAGCGCAGAAATGAGGATAAGTATGAAATTGATTGAAATGTTACGTATTATATGGATTAATATTTTGCAGAACAAATTCAAGGTTATTTTAAGCTCCTTAGGTATCATTGTGGGAGCTGCCACAATTGTTTTAGTTATTGCCGTCGGTAATGGAGGAGAAGCAGAAATAATAAAGCAGTTTGGCGATCTGTCGGCATCTACTATTTATATTAATCCGGATGAGTCGAAGGCTGTTTCAGATGATATGGATTTTACTAAAATTGAAAAGCTAAATTCTGAGCTGACCAAAGAGATAAAAGAAGAAAACCCATATCTTACAGATATTATGCTCTTAGATTCGGGCCTTGCAAATGTAACGATAAATGGAGAAGCATATCTTAAGAATATTACAGGGGTAACAGCGGAATACGAACAGGTCTTGAATATATCAACAGCCTATGGTGAAAACCTGACAAGGGATGATGAGGAAAACAAATCATTGGTTGCAGTTTTAGGATTTAATGTGGCAGAACAGAGCTATGGCATCGCTGAACATGCAGTCGGCAACTATATTTCTATCAACAATAAGCTGTTAAAAGTCATAGGCGTTTTGCCCAGAAGGGGTGATAATATAGGAACTATCATTCCGGATTTTGCTATATTTATTTCATATTCCGTGGGTAAAGAATATGTATTCAGTGATCGTTCAATTCCTCGGGCGATTGCCCTGGCTGATGATGTGTCCAATGTCGATTCAGCAATAAAATGGATCCGCAGCTCTCTCACCTATTTTCTTGATAACAGTGATGCCTATGCGATTGACGATGTAGGCAGCAGAATGGAAGCTGCTCTTGAATCAGCAAAGATTATGAGCATGGTTTTGGTTTCCGTTGCGGCGATTGTGTTTATTGTCAGCGGTATCGGAATTATGAATGTACTTTTTGTATCAATTAAGGAGCGTACAAGAGAAATTGGTATTTTGAAGGCTTTAGGCTGTTCCGAAGGCAATATATTGCTGCAATTTCTTCTTGAGTCAGTAACCATAAGCGCATTTGGAAGTATGGTCGGTATGATTTTAAGCATTTTTATATTGCCTCTTATGAAATATACGGATATCCCGGTCCTTCCATCTGCCGGAGGACAACTGGCAGCCTTATTCTTTTCCTTGCTGACAGGTACAGTTTTTGGATTTTATCCTGCATATAGAGCATCAAAGCAGAAACCTATTGAGGCACTAAATTATGAATAAACGGAGGGTGATTAGTGTGAATTATAAAGAAAATAATTCACACGGCAAATTTGTGCTGACGCCCAAATTCGCGGGCATCGGCAGTATGGAGGGTTAGTATGAAAAAAACTAAAAACTATAAAGTATTTTTAATAATTACAGTCCTAATGCTTACAGGCTGTTCAAATACACAAATCTCAGATGATACAAATAATATTGATTCGCCGGGAAAAAAAATCGGAGCAGATGAAGTGGCTTCTCAGACTGAGTTAAATGAAAATCATACTGATTCTGACGGCAATACGGAAGTAGCGGATGAGATTTTCTATGGTATGGTAAAGCGTATCATAGGCAATGAAGTTGAGATCGAGATAGGGCTAGTCCCAGACTGGAACGGAGGTAACGGAGACGAGAACATAGAACCTGAAGATAAGAAGAACCCAGGTGTTCCCATGGTAAAGGTTGAGGAAAAAGAAAATTCCTCTGGATTTGAGGACTATCATGCACCAGATCCAAATAACCCTATATACGGAGAAGATGGAGAAGTTAATTTAACGTATACGGATGAAAGCAGGACATTGATTATTCCTGCAGGCACTGATATCCGAAATACTTTAGGCAAAAAAGCAACTTTGGCTTCCATTAAAAAAGGTTCCGTGCTAATGATTAAGCCCAAAGTTATAGATGGTAAGGATGCAGGTATAGATAGGCTGACAATTTTGAACTGAAAGGGGGGGCTAATCTTATGAATGAAATAATCAGAATGAAAAATATAAATAAATCTTATCTCATGGGTGAGGAAAGTTTACATGTACTCAAGGATATTAGTCTTACAGTTGAAAAAGGCGATTACTTAACCATACTTGGTCCTTCGGGTTCAGGGAAGACAACATTAATGAATATTTTAGGGTGCATGGATACTCTGGACAGCGGAACATATCAATTTGAGGATATGGAGGTGGATAAGTGCAGTAATAAGGAATTGTCATGGATTAGGAACCAGAAAATCGGATTTATTTTTCAAAAATATAATCTGATATCTCAATACACAGCAATACAAAATATTATTATGCCTTTACTTGTACGAGGAATGAGCAGAGACGAAGCACTAAAAAAAGCAGATGAAACTATTAGTCTTGTTGGTTTATCTGACAGAGTACTTCATAAGCCAAATGAACTTTCCGGAGGACAGCAGCAAAGAGTAGCCATTGCCCGTGCCTTAGTAACAGAGCCTGCTTTACTGCTGGCAGATGAGCCGACCGGTTCTTTGGATTCTGCTACCGGCAAAGATATACTGTCACTTTTTCAGAAACTGAATGACAATGGCAACACCATAATAGTGATTAGCCATGACAGTCAAGTAGCACAGCATAGTAAACGAGTGATATCCATATTTGATGGGAAAATGGTTGTATAAATAACGGTAATGGGTGAAGAGTGAAAGAAAAATCACTTTCACTCGGAAAGAACCCGCAAAGCGGCTTCTTTCATCAGATTTTGTGATGGTACAAAGCGCCATCATGGAGGTATATATGAATCATAATATAATAAATATCCGCTGGCTAAGCCAGCGGTTTTCATGTGTGAACATAATTTTTGGTTACCGGGTGTCATTACAGTATATAACATAGAGTATCGGTAATATTGCAATTCCTTTTTTAACCGGCTTATAAATTATTATAACTGTTGAAATGCTTCAGCACCGTACCTTTGATCACCTGACTGAGGGACACCGCCAGAGCAATCTTGATAAGGTCAAAAACGACAAAGGGATATACGCAAAGCGTCAGAGCCTTTTGGAAGCTTGTTTCTGCGGAGACGGAAAACCATAAGGAGCCCAGTGCATAGCAGAAAAGCAGTGCAACGATCATTCCGGCAGACAATGCGGCGATTTTCCATCGTTTGATGTATTTATTGAAGAGCGCCGTTATAAAGGACATAACCGGGTATGCCATAATGTAGCCGCCCGTCATTCCGGTAACAACGGAAATACCCCCCTTCATTCCCGCGAATACCGGTAAACCGAAGGCTCCCAGCAGGACATAGGCGAGCACCGACAGCAGGGCATACCGGGGCGGAAGCAGGGCACCGATCAGAAAGATGGCAAAAACGGACAGGGTGAAGGGAATCGGCTGTGTCGGGATCGTAATCTGCGCCATAACGCAGAGTAATGCGGTGAACATTCCGGTAAGAACCAATCCGGGAGTACTTATTTTTTGTATCTCTTTCGCGGTTGCTTTCATATTTTCCATAGGATTTTAATATTCAGGAGGTCCGCCCGGAGGGCAGGAATCCTGTTTCCTTTCTTCATGATTTGATTATGTACGTGTTTAAGTATAACGGCTCAGGCAGGGAGGGGACGAATACTGACTTCGCCGGAGGAAAGCGCCTCCCTCTGCCGGTCCGGATATTCGACGATTAACCTGGCCTGGTCATCAATATCAATGGCTTTCGCGGGCTTTGTCTCAGTACCCCTTAAAACCAGAAGGTCCTTTCCGATCAGGATGGAGCGGCTGCGATATTCCTCAAGGTATTTCCGGTCCGTTAAGGAATCCATACATTCTGCCATATTGCTTAAGATCTCTGCCGTAAGGAGCGAGGAGACCGGCATATTCTCCGGCTTATCCTTAAATAGAGAGCCGGCTACATCCTTAAGCTGTTCCGGGAATTCCGAGGTGGTGATATTGACTCCGATTCCGACAACGGCGTACTCCAATCCCCCGTTCTCAAAATTAATGGAGGCTTCCGTCAGGATACCGCAGACCTTCTTCCCCTCCACGAAGATATCATTCACCCATTTGATTCCCGCCTTTACTCCGGCAAGCTTCTCGATCGCTTTGGCTACAGCCACCGCCGTGCCGGTGGTGATCAGAAGGGAATCCTCCAGATTTAGCTTAGGTCTCAGGATGAGGGAGAGATAGATTCCCGTAGAGCCGGGAGAGTAGAAGGTCCGTCCCATCCGTCCTCTGCCTTCCGTCTGCTCGCCGGAGATGACAACCGTTCCCTCCGGCGCCCCTTCCGCAGCCTTTGCTTTGGCAAGAATATTCGTTGAAGTGACGCTTTGATGTACATCCAGAATAAATCCGGCGGCTTTTCCCCTCAAATAGGGCCGGATGCTTTCTGCCGACAGAATATCGTTATGGGTAAGAAGGCAATAACCCTTATTTGTAACGGCAGTGATATTATAGCCCTCCTTCTGAAGCGCCTTAACCGCTTTCCAGATGGAGCTGCGTGTAACATAGAGACTTTCTGCCATTTTAGCTCCGTTCACGCTGTTACCCCGGTTTTCCTCCAATAGCTTTAACACCTGGCGTTGTAATTCCATAGGTACCAATCCTTTAATCATATGATTTCTCAGTATACCAGATTAGGGGTCATTGTCAACCCTATCGAATCAAAGAGTCGACAATTAAATATAAACAAAAAGAGATTAGAAAAAGGCACCCTCGGACTTCCGGTCAGGAAGTGCAGGAGAGTACCAATTCTATCTTAAAACATTCAAAACAGTTGTTTTTCTTAAGACATTTTACTTTGCAGTTTTATTTTGTCAGCTTTCAATTTCACCGGCTTCGAAATTTGCATTATAATATTCTTCAATCAGACGGTCCAGGTAGGCGGTATTCTGGTCAGGAAATTCTGTCATCAGCAAATTCTTAACAGCCTCCGTTTTTCGGATATAGTTCAGCTCTTCCGATAGGGAATCATCGTTCAGGGCTGCCAGATAACCGGCAGTAACATGCTCCTTCAGCCATTGGTTGATCAGCTCCGTCGACTTCTTCTCCTCAGCCATCAGAAGCTTAAGCTCCCCTGCTTTCTTATTGGTTGACAGGGCGATATAGATGAAGCCAAGGAATAAGGCGCCCATAACCACGATGGACAGCGGACTGTTTAAGATGGTTAAAACACCGGCAATATTCAAGATCACGAATAGGATACCCAGAATACCGACACCTAAGAATACACTCACAGTAGCGGTATAATCCTTGTATTTCTCGGAGCTTAGGACATAGGCGCCCGGCTCAGGCATTTCCTCAACTTCTTCTTCCTCCGCTTCCTCTTCCGGTATTTCTTCATTCCAGGAGTCGGTATAAAAGGCTTTCCCCGGTTTCATATGATCCGTATCGCCCGGAAGGGTATTCTCCGACGGTTCCTCCTTCATCGCCCCTTCTTTGGCAGGCTTATCCGCTTCTTCGACCGGAGGCTCCGCTTCGGACACCCTGAGGCCGTTTGCATCCTCAGCTGTCTCCTGATCAGAGGAAGTAAACTTTTGTTCATGCAGATCACGTTCGACAAAATAAAAGGCCTGATACAGCTTCTGGGCTTTTTTGAACAGATCAGAGGGTACATATACGATGTATACCTCTAATTCCTCGTTATAGCGGATCACGGATTTTAATTCGGAGTAAGCAAAATACTTAGAGAGCTTCTCAGCGATGCTCTTTGCCTCGGACTGGAAGAAGGGTATGTATTCCTCCACCTCCGAAAGCTCCTCTACCAGTTCCGCCTTACAATCACTGCAAACGGTATAACCTTCCTGAAACTCATTTTTACATTTAGGACACCAAGGCATAATTTCAACTCCATTCTTATATTTTTGGATAGTCGGCCTGTCAGCCGCCAGTAGAAGCTGTTATGAATAATGCAGGTCAATAAAAGCAGGTATAGTGAGTTAAGAGCAGTCAGTTATTCTGCCATGAAACGATGATAAGCCTTCTTGCCTTTTCTTACGAGGAGGGCTCCGTCGGAATCAAAGTCCCTGACGGTATATACCCGGTCAAAATCCTCCACCTTTACGTCATTTACGGTAACACCGCCCTGCTGGATCGTACGTCTTGCATCAGAACGGGAGGCTGCAAGCTTTGCATCGCACATCAAAGTAATGAGGTCAATTCCCTCTGCAAACCTGGCTTCGGGGTAGGTGGTAGTCGGGATATCTTCGGACTTCATGCCGCCGCCGAATAAGGCTCTGGCTGCTTCCTGTGCCTTTGTGGCTTCTTCTTCTCCATGAACGATTTTGGTGATCTCGAAAGCCAGAACCTCCTTTGCAAGGTTAATTTCGGCATCCTGTAAGGCACCAAGCCGTCTGACCTCGTCCATCGGCAGGAAGGTTAACAGACCTAAGCATTCCTCAACCTTGACATCCTCAATATTCCTCCAATATTGGTAGAACTCGTAAGGGCTTGTCTTATTCGGATCCAGCCATACGGCACCCTTCATGGTTTTGCCCATCTTAATTCCTTCGCTGGTGGTCAGAAGCTTGAAGGTAAGACCGAAGGCCGGCTTCTGCTCCTTCCGGCGGATCAGGTCCACGCCGCCCAGAATATTGGACCACTGGTCATTACCGCCGAGCTGCAGGGTACAGCCGTATAATTTATTCAGCTTCCAGAAGTCATAGGACTGCATCAGCATGTAGTTAAATTCAAAGAAGGTGAGACCCTTTTCCATCCTTTGCTTATAGCAATCAGCGGTAAGCATCTTGTTTACGGAGAAGTGAATGCCGATTTCTCTTAAAAATTCCACATAATTTAAATCCAGAAGCCAGTCCGCATTGTTGGCGAGGATGGCTCTGTCATTATCAAAATCAATGAATTTCGCCAGCTGCTTATGGAAGCAGTCGGCGTTGTACTGGATCGTTTCCTTCGTCATCAGGGTACGCATATCAGATTTGCCGGTGGGATCACCGATCATGGTCGTGCCGCCGCCAAGTAAGGCAATCGGTTTGTGTCCGGCACGCTGCATGTGCATCATTGCCATAACGGTAAGGAAATGTCCGGCAGTCAAGCTGTCAGCAGTAGCGTCAAAGCCTATATAAAAGGTAACGGATTCCTTCCCCAGTATTTCTTTAATTTCTTCATGGGTACTTTGTTCGATAAACCCACGTTCTTGTAATATGTCATATACATTCGTTGACATCGGTTTTCCTCCTTGTAATAACGGTCTTAATTAACTAAAGACATTATAAATGAAAACATTTTATTTTTCAATGCCATTGCTTCTACTATTTTCCGGGGTATCACATTACAGTTGTGATTCGTAAGATATGACATTTGTCATGGTCAGATTATAACAGCAGTAACTTCCATATTAATGCCGGAACGTTTATGATGATACCATGGAACTTACGAAGAGGCGCTGTTGTATCATACCGCTTAGGAAAATAAGAGGCCGGTAAAATGAGCCGGTGCTGTTCGGAGTTAAAAATATATGGAGGGGATATACAATGTCATATGTTAACATCCAAAATTTATTAAAGAGATATGGCGAGCTCTGTGCCGTAGATAACTTAAGCTTCTCAGTGGAGAAGGGAGAGATCTATGGTCTTCTGGGACCGAATGGCGCCGGTAAGAGTACCACCTTAAGCGTACTTACGACTCTGGTGGACTTTGATAAGGGAGAGATCAGCGTGGACGGAATGGATATCCGGAAGGATAAGATGAAGATTAAGAGGCTGATCGGTATGGTGCCGCAGGACATTGCGGTGTACGACCACCTGAATTCACTGGAAAATGTAAAGTTTTTCGCCTCCCTGTATGGTCTTCGCGGAAAACACCTGAACGACATGGCGGCGGAAGCCCTGGAATTCGTCGGATTGTCAGATAAATATAAAATGCATCCGAAGCAAATGTCCGGAGGTATGAGAAGAAGGCTGAATATCGCCTGCGGGATTGCCCATGAACCCCAGTTGATCGTCATGGATGAGCCGACCGTCGGTGTGGATACCCAGTCCAGGGAACATATACTGAACTCCATCCGGTTATTACGGGACAGAGGGGCCACCGTCATCTATACCTCTCATTATATGAATGAGGTGGAAGAGATCTGTGACAGGATTGCGATTATTGACCGGGGACACCTGATCGCCAGCGGAAGGAAGGCGGAGCTGGTATCCATGGTAACGGATGTACAGTCCGTATCGATTGAGACCAGATTCCCGTATGGTTTCCAAACTGAGGAGTTCATCAAACGGCAGAAGCTGCTGCCCGGGATTAAGGGAATTAAGCTGGAGGAAAATATTATCCGGGTAGATATCTCCATAGAACAGGATAATATTACGAAAATAATCGAACAATTCATGGCCAATGGTCTCCCGATCATCAGTATTAACTCGGAAGTACCGAATCTGGACACCCTGTTTCTGACCCTGACCGGTCATGAGCTCAGATAGGAGGGAGAGTACCATGCTGCATGTTATAATAAAGGAAACGAAGGATTTTCTCAGAGACAGAGCCAATCTGTTCTTCTTCCTGATGTTTCCGGTTATTCTGGTCTTTCTGCTCGGTAATCTGCTGCATTCGATGGATAAGGCGGAGGAAGTGATTGGCGATATCAGGGTCCACTACCTGGTCCGGACCGATAATGAGCTTCATAGGATGGCGGTTGAAGGCTTTATAAAAGCATTGGAGGATGACCGGAACATAAGCTTTCAGCAGACAGCCGATTTAGAGGCTTCCAAGCTCATGGCCGGCAGGGATGAAATTACGGCAGTGGTCATATTTGCGGGAGAGCCCATGGAAATCAATATTTATGAGGGAACAAACCATATCAAGAACAGGACGATCGGCGCCATAATGAACGGCTTCGTCCTGACGAACAAAGCCTTGGGAGCGGTTTTTAAAGCCAATCCCGCTGCCTTGACCGCAGGTGCCGGCGAACAGCCGGATCTTGTGAAACAGAAGGATCTTGGAGTAAACAGAACGATGCTGGATTATTATGCGGTAACGATGATTGCAATGGTCTGCTTTATGAGTGTTATTCTTGGCTCCGGCGCATTTATCGGCGAGAGACAGAATAAGACGATGAACCGGCTGCTGATTGCACCGAAAAACAAGATCAGCCTGTTCTTCTCAAAGATTCTCGGCATGCTGCCGCAGACCATTCTCCAGATAGCAATCATAATGCTCTGCAGTGTCTTTATCTTTGATGCCAATTACGCATCCTCCCTGCAGGACAATATCTATCTGTTCTTTATGTTTTTTATTGTCACATTGACGATGATATCCATCGGTGCCGTAGCCGGACTTTTCATAAAGGTGAATCCGATGGCAGTCATGTTCCCGATTTTATGGGTTATGATGTTCCTCTCAGGTACCTATTCGAAGGAAATCAACATTAGCGGTGTTTCGGATCGTATGCCGATTTATATAATCCAGGAGGCTGCCTTTGACCTGACCGTATTCGGGCGCTATGAAAGATGCAATTTTGTAATCGTCATCTGCATCCTGATTACCGTCATCATGCTGTCTATCGGGGCATATGCCTTCAGCAGAAAGGAGGAGGAACGATGAAGAATATATGGCTGCTTACCTTAACAAGCATGAAACGGAACAAGATGTTCCTCTTATTGTCCGTATTCGGCGGCTTGATCCTGTGCTTTCTGATCAATTCCATGGGAAATCTGTCTGTGGATATCAGACTCTCTCAGGTTGCGGTCGGTGTTATGGATCAGGATCAGAGCGAATTATCCCTGGATTTTAAGGAGTATCTGACCGGAGAGCTGGAATTTAAGCTGATGGAGGGTAAGACCTATGAAGAGCTTTCACAGGAGTTGATTGAGAAGAACATATCAGTTATAATAGAGATACCGGAAGACTTTTATGAGGCTGCGGCATCCGGACGGATGGCGGATATTACGGTGACTTCACTGGATGATTATGAGAACGCTGCCTTTCTGGAGGCCTACCTGAACAGCTATATGGGAAGTATCCGGCTGTTGTCCGGGCATGCGGAAGGTGTGAAAGAAGAATTTGACCGGCTGTTTCAGGATTACAAGCGGGAGGATATTTCGGTTACCCAGTCGGCTGCACAGGAAATAGATAAACAGCTGTTGAAGGAAAAGGAAGGCTTTAATAATTCCATAGGATTTTACCTGATGCTTGTCTTCGGTTTAAGCATCATCCTTTCCTTTATTGTATTAGAGGATCGGATCTCCGGGGTATTCAACCGGGTGAAGATTACTCCGGTAAAACCGGTCCAATATATCCTTGGAACCGGTATCTTCGGGATAATAATCTGCCTGCTGGAGATCATTATCTATTGCGGCTATATCCTGATGACAGGGATGGACATTGGGTTCTCCCTGGGATTGTTGGTTTTAATGATGGTGCTGTTTTCTTTGTTTACCGTTTGCTTCGCTATCGTTATTGCACTGGCGCTTAAAACAAAAACCGCGGTCGGGGCAGTAAGCATGGCCTTTTCCACAATCGGCTGCATTCTTGGCGGGGCATATTTTCCGCTGGATCTGGCACCGCAGAGTCTTCAAAATCTGGCGAAGATATTGCCTCAATATTGGTTTATGGATACCTTCCGCATGATACAGCTGGATAATACAGCCAATGTACTACCCAATATTATAATACTGGCACTGTTTACCTTATTGACTTTCCTGATCGGAGCAGTACTGTTTTCGCAAAACTATAAACACAGTTAGGCGGAGGTTCCCATGATTGATAAGCCGTTCCTCTATCTGTTAGCTAAACTGGCAGCGGTAATCACTTCGTTTTTAATCGCAGGCGATGAGAAAGCCGATATGGTCTTCTGGATTATATCGGCTCTTAGCTTTGCCTGCATTTTTATATTGGAGCTGTTGATTTACCGTATCATGAAACGGACGGATATTATTGTTATCCTGATTCTTGGCTGTATCATCGCCTGCTTTACCATAGGCTTTCAAATCCTGTTTCCGCTCTATATCATTCTGATTATGCATTTGTTTGACCTGACAATAGAACAAAATATGTATTATCAGATCATTGCCGTGGCATTTTTCCTTTCCTTCTTTATCTTTGCTCCGAAGAAGGAGCTTTTTGCGCTGGCCGTGGTGCTGATCGTTTTTACCATGCTGGTAAGGTACCTGCTGGATAAATTGGCGGTCAGCCAGGAGATCAATGAGAACCGGAAGGATGCCATCAGTGAGATGGAGAAAAAGCTAAAGGATCTGAAAGGTCTGATTAAAACCTTGAAATACACAGCTTCCGTTGAGGAGAGGAACCGGATTGCAGCCAGAATCCATGACCAGATCGGGCATGGTATTTCGGGCAGCATCATTATGCTGGAGGCGGCGCTTCTGGTTATGAAGGATAATCCGGGCAAAGCAACGGAAAATGTACGAAAGGCGGTAGGCAACCTGCGGGAGGGTGTCGATGAGATCCGGACTGCCTTGCGGGAAGAAAGGGCAGGGCGTCATCTGCTTGGAATCAATGATGTGATCTTGACGCTGGAGGAATTCAAGGTTACCTATAATATCAATACCCATCTTAAGACCTCCGGAGATTTAAATAATATCTCCCTGGATATGTGGTCCTGCATCCATGACAATCTGAAGGAATGTCTGACTAATCTGCTGAAGCATTCCAATGCAACGGAATTTTCTCTGAATATTGAGGTATTTAAGAAGATTATCAAGATTGAATATAAGGACAACGGGAAATCGGAGGAAGCCTTTGAAAAGGATATGGGTCTGGAGGCAATCGAGGAGAGGACCGTTAACACGAGGGGACGGTGCTTTATTAACAAAAGTGAGAGCGGTTTTTGTGTGACAAATATATTTACTTATTAAGTGTGCCTGCGTCATCAAAGCGTGTAAACACACTTGGCACAAACTGACGCATAGGGGAGGCATATTTGGTTAGCGTGATACGTAAGGCCCTAAAATACAGGACCTAAGTACCAGCGAATTCATAACAGTTGCTCATTGAACTATGTCCTGCATCGCTTTAATATCGTTAGTGAATATGCAAATTAACGAAGCTATGATGCCGGAAGGGCTTTTGACATCTGAATTTTTGATATGATGACATAGAAAGGTGTGGGTAGATTCTATGATACGGGTTTTGATTGCGGATGATGATGCCATCATCCGGGAAGGGTTGAAGATGATTGTTGAAACACAGGCAGATATGGAGTTTCTGGGAGCTGCCGGGGACGGAAGGCAGGCAGTGGAGTTGGCCGGGCAATTCCGGCCGGACGTAACGATGCTGGATATCCGTATGCCGGTGATGGACGGAATTGCGGCTGCTGAGGAAATCATGGCGCGAAAGCTGTCAAAGCCATTGCTTTTGACCACCTTCGACGAGCCGGATCTGATTCTGCGGGCTTTAAAAGCCGGAGTGAATGGATATATCTTAAAGAACAGTCCGGCGGAACGGATTCTCTCTGCCCTTCGTATGATCAACAGCGGAGGCACGGTCTTCCAGGCAGATATCCTGGAATTCATCCGCAGCAGGGTTTCTGCCAGCGCCACCGGGAATCATGTATTCGAACTGCTGTTATCTCCAAGGGAATTGGAGATCGTAACTCTGGTTGCGGACGGTTTATCCAACCGGGAGATCGGTGAGAAGCTTTATCTGACGAATGGTACCGTCAGGAATCATATCAGTACCATATTGGAGAAAACCGGTCTGGAGCATCGCACCCAGATCGCAGTGCAGTATCTGAAGAATTTATAAAAAGTCAAAGGATATCCGTCTATTAGGTATAAAATATTAATGCAATATGTTTTAGTTACTAAAACATATTGCATTTTGTTAAATTTTAGTTTATAATAATTATTGTTTAGTTACTGAAAAATATTTGGGGGAAATTTAATCGGTGCAAAATCTGTTTGCAATAAAGGAGAGAAGCAAGCAATGGAAGATTTAGTATCTAAAATTTATCAGGTAATGGGTATCATGATTTGTGAATCAAAAGTATCCAGAAAATATGGAACAGCGCATAAATTGAGTTATGCCGATATTACCTTGCTGAAATGTGTGGATCACTATAGAGGTGCCCGCGCCGGAGATCTTTCAAGGTATATGGGGATCACAAACGGTGCCGTTACTCAGTTTGCTAAAAAGCTTGAAGCAAAGGGGTATCTCTATCCATATCAAAATGAAGACAATAAGAAAGAGGTTTATTATCGCCTAACGGAAGCCGGAATGATAGCCTGTAAGGGATATGAAGCCTATTATTCCAAATCAAGGAAGCTATTGGAGGATTATGTTAGGAACCTTGAATGCGATGTGAGAGAAAAAATAAGCGGGCTGCTTGATGTCTTGCTGCAAAGCATAGACGTTCATGACCACTGCTCCATGAAACATGATAATATTGCAAAATCAGTTATGGAAGACACGCCGGAAGAAAAGAATGGGAGGTGTGAAAAATGCAAAAGAATATATTAACGGTTGAAAAGCTTTATGTTTCTGTTGAAGATAAAATGATCCTGAACGGAGTGGATTTAACAATTAACGCCGGTGAGGTCCATGTATTAATGGGACCAAACGGCGCAGGCAAATCTACGCTGGCCAATATCATTATGGGCGACCCCAGATATAAAATAGAAAGCGGGAATATAATTTTTTTAGGGAAGGACATCACGGATGAAAGCCCCGACACACGGGCAAGGATGGGACTGTTCCTGTCCTTTCAGGCACCTGAGGAAATTCCCGGTATAACACTGGAGAATTTTCTAAGGTCGGCAAAACAAGCGGTAAGCGAAAAGCCGGTCAGCATTTTTCGGTTTAAAGACGAGCTTTATAAAAAAATGTCTGAGCTTGGCATGGATAAGGAGTATGCATCCAGATATTTAAATGTCGGCTTCTCCGGAGGAGAAAAGAAGAAAAGTGAAATATTGCAAATGACCGTATTGAACCCGGTACTGGCAATGCTGGATGAAACGGACTCCGGTTTGGATGTGGACGCGGTTCAAACCCTGTCCGGGAGTATCAAAAACTATAAATCAGATACAAATGCGATCTTTGTTATAACCCATATCACACGGATATTACAAAATCTTCAGCCTGATTTTGTGCATATTATGGTGGATGGACGTATCTTAAAGACAAGTGACAGCTCAATTATTGAGCAAATTAATAAACTTGGATTTGCTTCGATTTTGTAAAGAAGGTGAAGCTGTGGAAAAAAAGAAAACAATGATAGAAGCGATTGACCGTAAAATTTACGATATGCGGGACGATGACACTCAAAACTACAAAGTGGCCAGAGGTTTGACCCCGGAAATAGTCCGTGAAATATCCGCATTAAAAAATGAGCCGGACTGGATGCTTAAGCACAGGCTAAAATCCTTGGAGATATATAACGGAGCTTCTCTTCCAAACTGGGGGCCTTCCCTGGATGAATTGAATATTGATGAAATTATCACTTATGTCCGTCCGAAAAGCGGAATGAAAAGTGATTGGACAGAATTACCCGATTCCATTTTACGTACCTTTGAGCGTTTGGGCATCCCCAAGGCCGAACGTGATTCGTTGGCCGGTGTCGGAGCCCAATATGACTCGGAGGTAGTTTATCATAACGTAAAAGAAGAAATCATCCGCCAGGGTGCTGTCTACATTGACATGGAAACCGCTGTGCGGGAATATGAAGATATGGTGAAAGAGCATTTTATGAAGCTTGTGCCGCCGGAAGAACATTTATTTGCCGCTCTTCACGGTGCGGTCTGGTCGGGCGGTTCTTTTGTCTATGTACCAAAGGGAGTCCACCTTTCAATGCCGCTTCAATCATATTTTCGCATGAACTCCCCCGGCACGGGACAGTTTGAACACACACTTATTATTATCGGCGAAGGAGCCGGCGCCCATTTTATTGAAGGCTGCTCCGCGCCCCGTTATGACACGTTCAACCTTCATGCCGGCTGTGTTGAGCTATATGTACACGAGGGCGCAAAGCTTCGTTATTCAACCATTGAAAATTGGTCGAAAAATATGTTTAATCTGAATACAAAAAGGGCAAAGGTTGAAAAAAACGGCACCATTGAATGGATATCCGGAACCTTTGGCTCCCATATAACCATGTTGTACCCATCAAGCGTATTGGTTGGCGAAGGTGCAAAATCAGAGTTTACAGGCATTACCTTTGCGGGCAGGGGGCAGGAGCTGGATACCGGAACAAAGGTTATCCACGCAGCGCCCAATACATCCTCAACCGTATATTCAAAATCCATTTCCCGTGATGGCGGAAAGGCTGTTTACAGAAGCAGTATTCATATGACCCCAAAGGCCGCAGGAGCAAAATCTTCTATTATCTGTGAATCTCTTATGATGGATAATTCTTCACGGGCCGATACGATACCGGTTATGGAAATTTGCAACGACGAAGTTGACATTGGACATGAAGCAAAGATCGGTCGTATAAGCGACGAAGCAATTTTTTATCTTATGAGCCGCGGACTTAGCGAAGAAGCCGCGAAAGCTATGATTGTACGCGGTTTTGTCGAGCCTATCGCGAAAGAGCTTCCTCTTGAATATGCTGTGGAAATGAATCGTTTAATAAGCCTTGAGCTTGAGGGAACAATCGGATAGGAGGAAAGAACCCGCAAAGCGGCTTCTTCCATCAGATTTTGTGACGGCGTAAAGCGCCATAGTGGAGGTAAAAATGAATACACTATCAAAAAATAGATTGTCCGGCAAAATACAGCGGATGCCGGTGCCGACCTGGGAGCATAACGGCGTAAACAAAGCTGATTTTCTGCTGGAAGCATCACAGACAAATAAGAGGGCTGTAGCAGAGCTTATTATCCCGGACGGTATTTCCTGTTATGAAAGCGTTCCATCCTCCAATGATTATTTTCGATATGAAAAACAGGAGTACAAAGACATTGTTCCGTTTATAGAAAAAAACGCTGACAGCGCATATCATATTGTAATTCCCGGGAGCTGCCGCACAGAAGCCCCGATTGTGATCAATTATCATATTATAAGAGAAAATCCGGTCTTGGTGAACGACCTGTTTATCGAAGCCCGGGAGAACAGTAATGCAACTGTTATTATTAAATATACCTCAGAGGACGGCGATGATGTAAGCCACAGCGGAAGAATCCGGTTTGCGGTTAATCCCGGTGCCAGGCTGATGCTAATAAAAGCTCAGTTATTGAACAGCCGATCCCGTCACACGGAATTTGTGCAGGGACAGGTGATGGATAACGGCATTGCCGAAATCATTTTATCGGAAATAGGCGCCGCGAACCCAATGAGCAGCTGTGACGTTATTCTATCCGGGGAGAAAGCTTCCTGTAATATGGATATGCTTTATTTCGGAGACGGAACAAGACAGCTGGATTTTACCGTCCGCCTTGAGTTTGCTGCTAAAAAAACAGAAGGTACAATTGTATGCAAGGGCATTATGAAAGATAAAAGCAGGAAAAAGCTTCGTGACACACTGGATTTTATTTCCGGTGCGTCAGGGGCAAAGGGACGGGAGGAAGAGCATGTATTAATGCTTAATCCGGGTATCCGCAATATCTCTGTACCGGTGCTTTTATGCGGAGAAGACGATGTTGAAGGGGAGCATGCCGCCACATCCGGAAGTCTGGAAGAAAAAACTCTTTTTTATATGATGAGCCGGGGGATCTCCAGAGCAAGCGCAAAAAAGCTGCTGGCCGAAGCTGCATTCAATTCAATTTTAGAAAAGATCCCGGATCAAAGTCTCAGGGAAGAGATTCTGTGTCTTCCCATGAAGTCCATTGTTTAATTGAAGGAGGGCATATGTTTGTTTCAGATTTTCCGATATTGGCAAAAGTTAATGTAAAAGGACAGCCGGTTGCTTATCTGGACAGCGCCGCCACCACGCAAAAGCCTGTGCCGGTACTGAATGAAATTCATCAGTATTACACACAGTCTAACGCTAATCCTCACCGCGGCGTATATGATTTAAGCGTTGAGTCCACGAACCGGATGGAAGCGGCGCGTCAAAAGGCCGCCGGATTCATTGGAGCGGCAAAAAGTGAAGAAATCATTTTCACAAAATCTGCTACGGAAGCTTTGAATTTAGTTGCTTATTGTTATGGTATGCAAATTCTAAAAAAAGGCGAGCAAATTGTATTATCCATATCAGAGCATCATAGTAATCTGGTGCCCTGGCAGATTGCTGCAAAAGCAACAGGAGCCGAGCTTGTTTATCTTCTGACAGATGCAGAGGGCCGGATCTCCGGCAAGGAAATACAGGAAAAAATTACACACAAGGCCCGCATTGTCGCCATAGCACATGTTTCCAACGTGACCGGTGTAATATATCCGCTGGAGGAAATCATCCGTCATACTCATAAAATGGGCGGAACCGTTGTGGTTGACGGAACACAGGGGGTTCCCCATCTTCCGGTAAATGTCGGTGCGCTTGATGCGGATTTTTACGTCTTTTCAGGGCATAAAATGCTTGCACCGATGGGGATCGGCGTACTTTACGGCAAAAAGCGCTTATTGGATGCGATGCCTCCGTTTCTGTACGGTGGTGACATGATTAACTATGTGGAAAAAACGGCGTCGGATTTTGCTGCGGTACCGCAGAAATTCGAAGGCGGAACACAAAATATAGGCGGCGCGGTCGGCCTGATGGCTGCAATTGGATATTTAGAGAAAATCGGATTTCCTAAGCTTATGGAGATAAATGAACAGCTTACAGGCTATCTTTTGGAGAAATTATCCTCGATTCCTTATGTTCATATTCTCGGCCCGTTAAATACGGACAGCCGCATCGGCATTGTATCCTTCGTGATGGAGGATGTACATCCCCATGATGTTGCCACGATTGTCAATGCCGACAATATAGCAATCCGTTCGGGAAATCATTGCGCACAGCCGTTTCATGCACATATGGGATATGCAGCTACCTGCAGAGCCAGCCTGTATGTCTATAATACAGTTCAGGACATTGACCGGCTGGCGGACAGTTTGAAAGGGGTCAGGAGGTGGCTCGGGTATGGATCTTAGTGAATTATATACGGAGCTTATCGCCGAATACAGTCAGTCTAAAATTTACAGGAATACATTGCCGCCTCCGGCAATCAAAAAGCGCGGTGTTAATCCAAGCTGCGGGGATGATATCACCTTATATCTTGACATTCGGGATGACATTATTCAAAAGGCTGTCTATTCCGGCAGCGGCTGTGCGATATCACAGGCGTCCGCGGCTATGATGCTGGAATTGCTGGAAGGCAAGTCCGTAACGGAGGCGAGAGAGCTCGTTGAAATCTTTCTGGGAATGATTCAAAAATCTGTCACGGAGGAAAATCAGCTTAACCGCTTAGAGCAGGCGCTTGTGTTCCAAAATATATCCAACATGCCCGCACGGGTTAAATGCGCGGTTTTGTGCTGGCACACTCTTTACGATGCCTTAAAGAAGGAAAGTGATTGCGGAAAATAGATACCGGGTCAATGGAAATGAGATGGTTACGATAAAAGAAAATGTATCCGCAAAGGAAATTGATGCCTCCGAATGGAATAATTCTCTTCCGTAAAAGGATAGAGACACCTCAAATAAATGGAATAAGTCCTCCCGGCATGAAATATAATGAAGTGAATATACAAGCATATTCCATAATGCTGCAAGGAATATCATTATGATCTGCACGGGGAGGAGGACCGTTATGGAGACATCCGTTGAGGATAAAATCGTACATCAGATTGAGAAGAATCTCTCGAACAATATAAACGAGAATCTATTTACTGCCGGAAGAGTCTATGAGGAAAAGAAGCTGGATCATTCTTTCCCGCAGTTATCCAGGGCAGAATACATCAGACAGGCGAGGGAAGCCTGCTTAAGGCAGATGAATACCACATCCTCCATCACCCGGGGAGCCGGTAATCCCATTGATGAGAATGAAATCCTGCATCCGGTATTTTCAAATACCAGAAAAAAAAGAGAAGGGAATCTGTTTCAGAGCATGGATGAAGAGGAGAACAGCGCACTGGAGGTGGCGGCATTCCGTTCCCTGATTATCCGTACCGTAGGCGCGGTGGTTATTTTCTTAAGCATCTTCATCATCGATAGATTTAAAATGAAGTGGGGCGACTTTTCTTTCCAGACCGTTGAGAATTTTATCCGCGGGAAGGATGGCCTGGCTGCGCTGGAGGAATTAATCGTATCCTGGCTGAAGTAAGGGTGCCATGGGATATCCCCGGGAATTTGCAATGATTGTTCGTTGTATTTTATCTTCCCATCAGTTATAATAACCGGTAGGAAAGATGAAAGGACAAGCGAAATGAGAAAATTAGCACTGACGGACGAAATACTGCTGTCCGTGGAAAAGCCCGCCCGCTATATCGGCGGAGAGGTGAACATGAGGGTGAAGAACCCGAAGGAAGTTGATATCCGGTTTTGTATGTGCTTCCCCGATGTGTACGAGATAGGAATGTCACACCTGGGAATTCAAATATTATACGATATATTGAACCGCAGGGAAGACACCTGGTGTGAACGGGTTTATTCCCCATGGGTGGATCTTCATAAGCGGATGAGGGAGCAGAGTATCCCTCTTTTTGCATTGGAAAGCCAGGAGCCGGTTAAGAATTTTGATTTCCTTGGAATCACCCTGCAGTACGAGATGTGTTACACCAATATTCTTCAGGTACTGGAGCTGGCACAGATTCCTCTCTTCGCGAAGGACAGGAGGGAAAAGGATCCGATTGTCATCGGCGGCGGACCCTGCAGCTATAATCCGGAACCCATTGCGGATTTCTTTGATTTCTTCTATATCGGAGAGGGTGAGACTGCCTATAATGAGCTTCTGGATGCCTATAAGGGATGCAGGGCTATGGGCTGCTCCCGGAAGGAATATTTAAGACGGGTGGCACAGATTGAAGGGATGTATGTGCCTTCTTTTTATGACGTGGAATATAAGGAAGACGGTACTATCCTTAGTATCACGAAAAATGAGCCGGCTGCGCCGGACCGGGTAAGGAAGCAGGTGGAAATGAACTTAAGTGAAGCCTGCTATCCCACAAAACCGCTGGTCCCCTTTATCAAAGCGACACAGGACCGCGTCGTACTGGAAATCCAGAGAGGATGTATCCGGGGCTGCAGATTCTGTCAGGCCGGGATGATTTACCGTCCGACCAGAGAGAGGGACGTAGAGTATCTGAAACAATGTGCCCATGAGATGCTGAAATCCACGGGTCATGAGGAAATCTCCTTAAGCTCCTTAAGCTCCAGCGATTATTCCAGGCTTCAGGAACTGGTGTATTATCTGATTGAAGAGTTCGGGGAAAAGGGAGTGAATATTTCCCTGCCCTCTCTCAGGATTGATGCCTTTGCCCTGGATGTTATGGGAAAGGTCCAGGATGTAAGAAAAAGCAGCCTGACCTTTGCACCGGAGGCCGGTTCCCAGAGACTCAGGGATGTTATCAATAAGGGACTTAGTGAGGAAGCGATCCTTAAGGGAGCTATGGATGCCTTCCGGAGCGGCTGGAACCGGGTGAAGCTGTATTTCATGATGGGACTTCCGACCGAGACCATGGAGGATATTGAAGGAATTGCCGTATTATCCGACCGGATCGCAAGGGAATACTATACGATACCAAAGGAGCAGAGAAACGGTAAGGTCAGTATTGTATCCAGTACCTCCTTTTTCGTTCCGAAGCCCTTTACCCCGTTCCAGTGGTCCGGAATGAATACCGGTGAAGAATATATTATGAAGCAAAGGTATCTGCGCTCGAAATTTAATGAGCAGTTAAACCGGAAAAGCATCAAATTTAACTGGCATGAGGCGGAGCTGAGTGTTCTGGAGGGTGTATTGGCCAGAGGCGACCGTAAGATAAGCAAGGTAATCTATGATGCCTATCAGGCCGGCTGCCTTTATGATTCCTGGAGTGAGCATTTCCGTTATGAAAAGTGGGTGGAGGCCTTTGAGAAGAATGGCATCCCGATGGAATTCTACAGTAGTAGAGAAAGGGAAGAGGATGAAATCTTCCCCTGGGATTTCATTGATGTGGGCGTATCCAAGGATTTTCTGCTGCGGGAATACAAAAGGGCAATCGGAGAGAAGGTCACCCCAAACTGCAGGCAGACCTGTTTTAATTGCGGAGCAAAAGCCTTCGGAGGCGGAGTGTGTTTTGAAGGAGGCAGTCAATGAAGGTACGAATCAAATTCCAGAAATATGGAGCTATGAAGTTTATCGGGCATCTGGATGTCATGAGATATTTCCAGAAGGCCTTCCGAAGAGCCGGATTGGACAATGAATATTCCAAAGGCTTCAACCCCCATCAGATCATGTCCTTTGCCGCACCGCTGGGAGTAGGGCTCACCAGTGACGGAGAATATCTGGATGTCGAATTGAAATCCTCCGATTCTCCTGATGCTATGATTGAACGGATAAATGCCGCTATGACGGAGGGCTTTAGGATTATCGGCTTCAAGCTCTTAAAGGACAGGGAAGAGAACCGGAAGAATGTCACAGCCATGGCGTTGGTAGCCTCTGCGGATTATCTGGTTTCCTTAAAGGATGGATATCCGCTTCCGGATGGGATCAATACCCCGGAAAGCTTTCAGAAGGCCTTTGAAGCATTTTATGCCGGCTCGGAAATTGTTATCAAAAAGAAGACGAAAACCAGTGAAAAGATAGTGGATATCAAGCCGATGATTACCTTTGCCGCATTCACTGAGGAAGAATATGAGAAGCGTAAGAGAGATACCTTACAGGGGATGCCTTCCGGCCCTGCAGGTGAAAATACAGAAGGGACCGGGAGACCGGAAAGTGCTGCCGACCGGTATGAGAATGCAATCAAGGTTTATCTTCAGCTGGATACGGGCAGTTCCGGCAATCTGAAGCCGGAGCTGGTGATGGAAGCCTTCTGCAATAGTCTGGGTATTGAATATAAGGACTTTGCATGGCAGGTACACCGGATCGAGGTCTATGCCAAAGAGGAAGAAAGCGGCAGGCTGATTTCTCTGGACAAGCTGGATAGATAATGATTGGGAAAAATAGAAATTCGGAATGTTTTAGGAGCGGGGTATGGATCAGAAGC
Organism: Bacillota bacterium; assembly: GCA_023423335.1. Classification (GTDB taxonomy): domain Bacteria; phylum Bacillota; class Clostridia; order Lachnospirales; family Lachnospiraceae; genus Mobilitalea. Next base: position 73,027 of record JAFAFU010000070.1, read on the forward strand.
TTGTGATTACGAAACAGGAGAATAAGATTGTATCGGCCTTCTTTGAAGGTATGGATATGGTGCAGGTTACCGTTAATGCGGCACAGGGCGGCGGGATTCTGGGCAATATTTATCTTGGAAAGGTTAAGAACATTATAAAGAACATCAATGCCGCTTTTGTTGAGATAGAGGGCGGCAGGATGTGTTATTATTCCATGGCGGAAAACCGTTATCCAATCATGGCGAACCGTACTACGGAAGACTCAGGCAAATCTGAGGGAAGCCCGTTAAAGATCGGAGATGAGCTGATTGTCCAGGTGTCCAGGGAGGATGTGAAAACCAAAGCCCCTGTAGTAACCTCAAACATTAATCTGACCGGGAAATACATTGCCCTGACCCATGGGAAGACTACCCTTGGAGTATCCGCCAAGATTGAAGATGAAAAGGAGCGGCGGCGGCTTAAAGATATTGTGAAGCGCCAGGAGTTGAAAGGCTATGGCTTTATCATACGGACCAATGCAGCCTATATGCCGGAGGAGGTAATCCTCCGGGAATTACAGAAGCTTCGGGAAACCTATGAGAATATCCGGACCTTCGGCATTCATCAGAGCCGCTTCGACCTGCTATACAGCACGCCGCCGAATTATATCTGTGATATCCGGGATGGATATGCGGACCATGTGGATGAGTTTATTACGGATGACCAGGAACTATATGGGCATATCAGGGACTATCTGGAGCGATATCAGGCTGAGGATATCGGAAAGCTTAGATACTACCAGGAGCCTTCCTTAAGTCTGGCCAATCTGTATGGCATCCATGAGAAACTGAAGGATGCCTTAAAGTTCCTGGTATGGCTTAAGTCCGGCGGTACGCTGGTGATCCAGCCGACGGAGGCGCTGACGGTGATTGATGTAAATACCGGAAAAGCGGTGGCGGGAAAGAAGAAGGTTCAGGAGACCTTTCTGAAGGTTAACAGAGAGGCTGCGAAGGAGATTGCAAAGCAGCTCCGTCTGAGGAACTTAAGCGGAATTATTATTATTGATTTCATTGATATGGAGCTTAAGAAGGATAAGGAGCTTCTGATGGAGGAGCTGGAGGGCTATTTTAAGCTGGATCCGGTAAAGACCACCCTGGTGGATATGACAGCACTGGGACTGGTTGAGGTGACCAGAAAGAAGGTCCGTAAACCTCTTCATGAGCAGGTGAGGGAATAGGGGTTAAGAAAGTATAAGCAGGTAGACGTATGATAAAGACAAATGTGATGCGCCTGTTGGAGCAGGCAGGAATTAGATACCGGGCTATGGAATATGAAGTGGATGAGAATAATTTGGGCGGAGAGCATGCGGCAGAACTAATCGGTATGCCGCCGGAACAGGTTTTTAAGACCCTGGTGGCAAAAGGGGAGAAGAAGGGTTTCGTGGTATTCTGCATCCCGGTTAACCTGGAATTAAATCTGAAGAAGGCTGCCGCGGCAATTGGGGATAAAAAGATTGAGATGCTCCATGTCAGGGAGCTTCTGAGTACAACCGGATATATCCGCGGAGGCTGCTCCCCCATCGGTATGAAGAAGAAATTTCCCACCTATATGGACGAGACAGCTATTCTCTATGAGGAGATCGCCGTCAGCGCCGGTGTTCGGGGCTGCCAGCTGTGCATACCCAGGGAGCAGCTGGTAGAATATATTGGTGCCGAGCTTATTGATGTTGCTGAATAAGAGCGGTAAAATTAGAAAAATCAAGATAAAAATGTAATACTTGATACTGTTTTACGGATCGTGTATAATAGTAAACAGCGGGAACGACGCCAGATTATTTTAGGAGGGATATCTATACAGAGACAGCAAAAGACGGGGCAGGAGAGACCGGAAGCCACCAACAGAACGAAATACCTATTTCTATTGATTTATGCACTTTCCTTACTTCTGTTTGGTTTAATGGCAGATAAGCCCCAAAGGATTTTAGAAGGACTATACTCCATCGTTTTGAGTCCGGATATCCTGATTACGGATTATATCGCAGTGGGTGGGATGGGGGCCTGCTTTGTTAATTCAGGATTGGTGACGCTGGCAGCTATTATCCTGCTGCTTGTATTAAGGATTGATCTGGACGGAAGATCCTATATCGCTGTATTTCTTATGTCCAGCTTTGCGTTATTCGGTAAGAATATCGTAAATATCTGGGTAATCATCCTCGGTGTATATCTCTATACCAAATTCAAAAAAGAACGTTTTTCTGACAATGTAACTACGGCGCTTCTGGGAACCAGTATGGCACCGGCAGTTACGGAGCTTTTATTTCACATCGATCAGCCCCTTTGGATCAGGCTGGTCTTAACACTTCTGATCGGCAGCTTTATCGGTTTTATACTGCCGCCTTTAACAGCTCATGTATTTGCCTTTCATAAGGGATATAACCTGTATAATGTGGGGTTTGCTGCAGGTATCATCGGTACCGTTGCGGTTGCCCTGTCCATTTCCTATGGGTTTGAACCCAGGAGTCATCTGATCTGGAGCTCCGGAAATAATATTATCCTGGGAATTTATCTATCTGTTATCTTTCTTGCGTTTATTCTGACAGGCTATATTCTGAACCATAATTCCTTTCACGGAGTGAAAAATATTATGAATAGCAATGGCAGATTAGCCAGTGATTTTATCAAGTCGGAGAGCTTCGGGGCCAGTCTGGTCAACATGGGACTGAACGGCTTTGTTGGGATGGGATATGTCCTGGCGGTGGGCGGCCCTCTAAACGGACCGACCATAGGAGGTATCTTAACCATTGTCGGTTTTGGAGCCTATGGAAAGAATGTCAAAAATATTACACCAATCATGCTTGGCGGATTTATCGGGGTAGTGACAAAGATTTGGGAGGTTGATGATCCAAGGCTGCTGCTGGCAGCACTATTTGGAACAGCTTTGGCACCGATTTCCGGTGTCTATGGATGGAAATACGGAATGATTGCCGGTTTTATCAATTCTTCTGTTGTTTTAAGCGTCGGTATTTTGCATGGTGGTATGAACCTGTATAATACCGGTTTTTCCTCAGGTATTGTTGCTGCGATCATGATACCGGTCATCCGTTCAATCAAAAAGTAAAGGGTTGATTACTGGCCTCATAAGCTTTGATCGAAAAACAATTGCGAATGATTGAAAAAATAACTGCTAATTTATTGATTAATTATTCAATATATAGTATTATTATGTTATGTGCGTGCAAGTTATAGATAAATTTCGTTCTAATTAATGAAAAGTGTAATAACTTTCATTTCATGGCTTTTTCTTTACAGCATTCGAAGTTTTCGTTCAATATTTTTTATGTTTCATACATATCAATGCGTTTATTGAACTCAATGTAAGCAGTATTCCATTGAATCATTTAGCTTGTATGTTCATCAATTTGAAATGGGAGATCGTGATGAATAATATGAACCTAAAAAGTAAACTCAATATTTTTGCCACCACGTTAAAAGAAGTTTTTATATCTTCACTACCTCTTGCAGCAATTATAATTATTGTTTGTGGTTTTATTGCTCCCCTGAACAGCATGAAAGACTATATTAAATTAATCGTTGGCTATGCCAGTGTTGTTTTGGGTCAAACCTTGTTTTTGGATGGATTAAATATTAGTATCCTTCCCATAGGAAAGCTTGTTGGCGGATCGTTAATAAAGCTTAAGAAGGCGGCGTTTATTATCTTTTTCGGTCTTGTTTTCGGCCTGCTTGCTACGGTTGCCGAGCCTGCTTTAACTGTATTGGCAAAGCAGACAAACATGGTCATGCCAATCATTAATGAAACGGTTTTTATCTGGATTATGGGTATCGGAATCGGTATTATGGTCGGCTTTTCTCTATTTCGGCTTTTGAAGGACCTAAATATTAAAGTAGTTTTTGCCGTTCTGTATATCGTAACCTTCATAACGATTTTCTTTGTTCCCAAGGAGTTTGTTGCCTTAGCCTTTGACGGCAGCGGAGCAACGACAGGAGATATTTCCGTACCCTTTATTCTGGCATTGGGCATGGGCGTTTCTGTTACCATGTCCAAGCACAAAAGCAATGATGATACGTTTGGAATCATAGGTCTGGCTTCGGTAGGCCCCATCCTTGCATTGGCCATCTATGGATTAATTCTTAACAGCCGGTATCATGGTGTACTGCCTGCGGAGCAGATATACGCTCCAGGCACTGCGGTAACCTTAAGCGAGATAATTTCCAGCAACCTTTTGGGGGTAGCCCTGGCACTTTTGCCGGTCATAATCGTATTTTTGCCTTTTCAATTTTTCCTGATCAGGCAGCCCAGAAAGGAATTTATAAATATTTTGCTCGGAACGGTCATCGTATTTATTGGCTTATTAATTTTCCTGTCAGGGATTGATTATGGATTTGCCTTTGCCGGTAAATACATCGGAGAAGTCTTCCTGGATGCCTCCCGGCCGGAATGGTTCAAATGGCTCCTTCTTGTTGTCGGATATATTTTAGGGGCAGCGATTACCTTATCGGAACCGGCTGTTACGGTATTGGGAGAACAACTGGAGGAGATAACCAACGGTCATATTAAAAAGATTACAATTCGTATGACACTTGCCATAGGCATAGGATTTGCCTCGTTGCTTGCCATGGTAAAGATTTTGACAGAGATCAATATATTATGGTTTTTAGTGCCCCTCTATGGGATTGCACTTATTATGATGATATTTACTCCGAAGCTGTTCGTGGGATTGGCATTTGACTCCGGCGGAGTATCCGGCGGTGCCTTAACCTCCGCATTTCTGACACCCCTCACTCTTGGAGCAGCTCAGGCTGTAGCCGCCGTATCCGACTCCGGCGGGCAATCGATTTTGGTTAATGGTTTCGGAATTATTGCATTTATTTCGGTAACCCCATTGATTGCTGTTCAATTATTAGGTATAGTGTATGATATAGCGATTAAGAAGGTAGACAGATCCCAAGAGGATGTCGAAATTGATGGTTTGGAAGAGTTGGCTTTACTTACCGGTCATGTTGATGGATTGAATGAGGATTATAAAGAGGAAGACCTCGTTGACGGCATGGAAGATATGCGGCCCGATATCAGCATGGATAACAGTAACAGCTTGGAGCAGAATATCATAGAGGAGGGAAATAACAACCTTGACTGAGTGTGAATATGGTGTTGATTTTTTAACTTTGATAGCAGGCAGAAAGCATAAAGATGAAATCTTAAAATTGCTGTTGGACTCCGGGTGTCATCTTATCGACGTAGTATATGCCAAAGGATCGGTACAAACCGGATATTTTAAAGATATGCTGGGGCTTGTACCGGAGGAGAAGAAGGTTATGATTACCTGCTTAATTAAAGGTAATTTATCCGGCCGATTGCTGGAACAATTAATTACGAAATTCGAGTTTGACAAACCTAATACAGGCATTGCTTTTGTTGTTCCTGTGGATAAGTTGTCAGTATAATTTGAGGAGGATGAAATGATTAATAGTAATATGAAAGCCTTGTATATCGTTATCAATGCAGGATTCGCTGAACAAGTAGTGGAATTTATCCGTTCAAAAGGCTCAACCGGTGCTACTATAATCAATGCTCGCGGTATTAGTTCGTTACACAAAGAGATCATGGGAATTAGTACCGACAGTGAAAAAGAAATGATATTAACTCTTACTGACAATGAAACCGCTGACAAGATTATGGAAGCCATAAAGCAAAACCCAAGATTCAGGGCGGTTGCCCACGGTGTTTGTTTTGTATTACCGGTAACGAAAGCCATTGGTCTTAGCCAGAACCTTGCCGGATCTTCAGCCGGGGTTTCGGATGAAAACAAGTATTGACAAAATACACGGCTTGTGATACCATATTTCAGTGTGCCGCACAATGAGGTTTAAGTTTCGGATTTTACGGACACCGTAATTGGCGAGTAATGATAATAGGAGGTGCCATATGTACGCAATTATTGCAACTGGTGGTAAACAGTACAAGGTAGCGGAAGGCGATATCATTAGAGTAGAGAAGCTTGGTTTGGAAGCAGGAGCATCCTATACTTTTGACCAGGTACTTGCAGTTAATAACGGCGAGTTAGTAGTAGGAAATCCTACTGTAGAAAACGCCAAGGTTTCTGCAACTGTTGTTGAAGAAGGCAAAGGGAAAAAAGTCATTGTCTACAGATACAAGAGAAAGTCCGGATATCACAAGAAGAACGGCCATAGACAAGCATATACCAAGGTTAAGATTGACAAGATTAATGCATAGGTAATGGTATATGATTAATATAGCCATTTATAAAAATGCAGAGAACATGATTACAGGCGTTAAAGTATCGGGACATTCCGGTTATGCCGAAGCAGGCAGTGATATCGTTTGTTCTGCAGTATCCGCCTTAGTAATCAATACCATAAATTCTATAGAACATTTTACCTCCGATCAGTTCCGGCTGGAACAGGAGGAGAATTCGGGTCATATAGAATTCCATGTGATTTCACCGATCAGTAATAACACGAGTTTGTTATTGAATTCTTTAGTCTTAGGGCTTCAGGGAGTCAGTGACGGCTACCCGAAATATGTTAAATTGACTCAGAAATCATAGTAACGTAAACATTGAATTTAGGAGGTGTAACTATGTTAAGAATGAACCTTCAATTTTTCGCTCATAAGAAGGGTGTTGGTTCTACCAAGAACGGCAGAGATTCCGAATCCAAGAGATTGGGTGCGAAAAGAGCTGACGGACAGTTCGTTCTTGCCGGTAATATCCTTTACAGGCAGCGCGGTACTAAGATCCATCCCGGAATTAACGTTGGACGCGGCGGCGATGATACATTATTTGCTTTAGTTGACGGAGTTGTTAGATTCGAAAGAAAAGGCAGGGATAAGAAGCAGGCAAGTGTCTACCCTGTTGAAAGCAAATAATTTTTGCCTTAGGTAATATATTTATTGTCTTTGACAATGAAGAGCCTGTATTTTCGGTAATGACCCCAAATTCCCAAAGGATTTGGGGTTCTTTTGTGCATTTTGCAAACTTGGTTGTATTTGCCAGGGATTCCGATTATAATATGCTTAAAGTATTGAAAACTGCCTGAATTGTAAAATATTCAACAGGAATTCATGCAATAATATACACGATAAGCAGATTAGTCCGTGGATGGCGCAAACAAGTTTGCACAGCAAGGTTAGCCGCTTGGCGGCTGAATGGAGGTTAATATGTTTGCAGACAGAGCAGAAATTTATATCAGGTCGGGCAAAGGCGGAGACGGACATGTATCCTTTCGAAAAGAGCTGTTCGTTCCGGCCGGTGGTCCGGACGGTGGCGACGGAGGCAGGGGCGGCAATCTGATATTTGAAGTAGATGAAGGTATGAATACCCTGGCGGATTTCCGTTATATCAGAAAATACGCGGCACAGGACGGTGAAGGCGGCGGTAAGAGAAGATGCCATGGTAAGGACGGCGAGGATCTGATTCTTAAGGTTCCGCAGGGAACGGTTATTAAAGAGAAGACAACCGGTAAGGTTGTTGCCGATATGTCCGATGCGAATACGCGAGAGGTGATACTCCGCGGAGGACGGGGAGGGAAAGGTAACCAGCATTATGCCACAGCTACCATGCAGGTACCGAAATACGCCCAGCCCGGTCAAAAGGCAATGGAGATGACGGTGGTTCTGGAGCTTAAGGTAATTGCAGATGTCGGCCTGGTCGGCTTCCCTAATGTGGGTAAGTCCACTTTTTTGTCCAGAGTTACCAATGCAAAGCCGAAAATCGGTAATTATCATTTCACCACGACCAGTCCCAACCTTGGAGTGGTTGACCTGGGAGGAGGAAATGGCTTCGTTATTGCAGATATTCCGGGACTCATTGAGGGCGCATCAGAAGGACTTGGCCTTGGGCATGAATTCCTCAGGCATATTGAACGGACGAAGGTCATCATCCATCTGGTGGATGCTGCTTCCACGGAGGGCAGGGACCCGATTGAGGATATCAGGCTGATTAATTCCGAGCTGGTATCCTATAATCCAGAACTGGCCAACCGTCCTCAGGTAATCGCTGCCAATAAGACAGATGTTTTTTATGACGGGGAGGAAGAAGAGGTCATTAAGAAGATGAAAGAGACCTTTGAGCCGCAGGGAATATCCGTATTTCCGATTTCTGCAGTCAGCGGCAGGGGCGTTAAGGAGCTTCTCTATCATGTTAAGGAGATGCTGGAGCAGGTGGATCAGTCTCCGATGATCTTCCCGAAGGAATTCTTCCCCGAGGATATGATAAAATTCGAGGAGCCGTATGAGGTTAAGAAGGAAGAGGAGCATCTGTACATTGTCGAAGGTCCCAGAATTGAGAGAATGCTGGGATATACCAATCTGGATTCCGAGAAGGGATTTACCTTCTTCCAGCGTTTCCTGAGAGAAAACGGCATCCTGGAGGAATTGGAAGCCCTCGGCATAGAGGAAGGAGATACGGTAAGAATGTATGGATTGGAATTTGATTATTATAAATAATCCGGAAAGGAGAATAAAATGACGACAAAGCAGCGTGCCTATTTAAAAAGTCTGGCGATGACAATGGAACCGATTTATCAGATCGGCAAAGCTTCTCTGACCCCTGAAATCACGGAAGGCGTATCGGAAGCACTGGAAGCCAGAGAGCTGATAAAAATTAATGTACTTAAGAACTGTACGGAGGATATCGGAGTTTTAGCCCATACCCTGGCAGAGCGTACCCGTTCTGAGCTGGTACAGGTGATTGGTAAGAAAATAGTTCTGTATAGAGAATCCAGGGACAAGAAGAAAATTGTCCTCCCGGAAGAAAAAAATAAGAAGGCTAAGGCATAAAATATATCAGGTAAAGTTAAAATACTTAGGATAAGAAAGGCAGGGTATGATATGAGAAAGGTCGGAATTATGGGCGGAACCTTTAACCCGATCCATTACGGACATTTGCTTCTGGCGGAAAATGCATATGAACAAATCGGACTGGATAAAATTCTCTTTATGCCTTCCAAGAAGCCTCCCCATAAAGCAAGTCTGGAGGTAGCCTCAGGCGAACACAGATTGGATATGGTGAAGCTGGCAATAGGGAACAATCCGCATTTTGTTGCTTCGACTCTTGAACTGGACCGCGAGGGAATGACTTATACGGCCGATACTCTTGCCATACTTGCCGGAGAAAATCCGGATACCGAATATTATTTTATCATTGGAGGCGATTCTCTGCTGCAGATGACGGAGTGGAGAGCTCCGCAGATTGTATTTAAGCTATGCACCATTGTTGCGGCGGGGAGGAACCAACTGCCCAGAAATACATTGGAACAGCAGGTAAAGAGGCTGCATGAGGCTTATGGGGCAAGTATCATATTGATGGATATGCCTGCAATAGAGATATCCTCCGCAGATATCAGAGAAAGAACCGCTTCAAACAAATCCATCCGGTATTATGTACCGGAGCAGGTCCTGGATTATATTAAAGAACATGGTCTGTATGGACATTCTGCGAACTAAAAGAGGTTAAAGCACATGGAACTGCAATTACTTAGGGATAAGGTCAGATCAATGATGAAGGAATCCAGGTACAGGCATATGCTCGGTACAGAAGCAGTTGCTTATGACCTGGCCCTGATATATGGTTATGATACGGAAAAAGCCAGCATTGCCGGTATCCTGCATGATTGTGCAAAATGTCTGTCCGACAGGGAGTTACTTAAAGAATGTGACCGTTACGAGCTTCCGGTTACAGAGGTGGAAAAGCAAAAGGCATCCTTGCTCCATGCCAAAGTAGGGGCTGCCTATGCGAAGGACAAATTCGGTATTACGGACGAGGATATCATAAACTCCATATGGTATCATACGACCGGCCGGCCCGGTATGTCCTTGCTGGAGAAAATAATATATACTGCGGATTATATTGAACCCTGCAGAGAGCTGCTGCCGGACATTGACCGGATTCGCCGGGCAGCCTACAATGACTTGGACCGTGCGGTTACCATGATAACGAAAAATATATTGGATTATCTTACAAATACCGGGGAAAGGATCGATACCCGTACCTTGGAAACATACAAGTATTACAAAGCTGTCCTGCAGAAAAAGTAAGAGCTGCATATCGGGCAAAATGCTTATAGTACAGGCAAATGCCTAAAAAACAGGCAAATGCCTAAAAAACAGGCATAGGAGGGAAACAATGGAGAATTCGAAAGAAATGGTAAAACTGGCCTATCAGGCTTTAGAAGAGAAAAAGGGTGAGGATATTCAGGTGATTGAGATTAAGGATATCTCAATACTTGCGGATTATTTTATCATTGCCAACGGAACGAATGCACCACAGGTGGATGCTTTGGTATCCAATGTGAAGGATATACTTGGAAGAAATGGATATGAACCGAAGCGGATCGAGGGAATTCGGTCTGCAAGCTGGATTCTGCTGGACTACGGTGATCTTGTCGTCCATGTCTTCTCTAAGGAAGACCGGTTATTCTACAACCTGGAGCGAATCTGGAGAGATGGCAAGACCATCAGCAAGGAACAGCTGGAAGGTTAATAACCGAAGACTAAGGTATGGCTGCATCATAGTTATTAAAATATCGAAAGAGTGGCTGCATCGATAGCGATAAAGATACAACAGGCACCTTTTGTTTCCCTCAAACACAACATGTGTTATGGAAAGCAAAAGATGCCTGTTTCTTGCTTATGAAAAAATTCGGAATAGTCCGATGACTTTTCCTAGAATCTGGAGATCCGGAACAATGATCGGTTCCATGGAATCATTCTCCGGCTGTAAACGGTAATGGCCATTCTCTTTATAGAAGGTTTTCACAGTAACTTCATCCTCGATCAGGGCAACAACAAAATCTCCGTTCTTCGCATGGGACTGTCTTTGCACCAGAATCTTATCCCCGTTAAAGATGCCGGCATTGATCATACTGTCTCCCTTCACCATCAGCATGAAGGTCTCTTCGTTCGGCATATATTCGGATGGGATGGGGAAATAGCTGTCTATATTCTGAACTGCCAGTATCGGCTGACCCGCAGTGATGGTACCGACAATCGGTACATTCACCAGCTCCCGTCTGGTCAGGTTGAATTCATCGTCAATGACCTCAATTGCTCTGGGCTTGGAAGGGTCCCTTCTGATATATCCGTTCTTCTCCAGTGTCTCTAAGTGGGAGTGGACAGAGGAGGTGGATTTCAGTTTCACTGCTTCACATATTTCACGCACTGCCGGCGGGTATCCCTTATTGATGATCTGAGACTTCAAATATTCCAATATCTCTTTCTGTTTATTACTTATCCTGCCATATCCCATTCAATCATCCTCCATCTTATATTCTCATTAGCGTAGGTATTTAAATTCTTGTCGTGTATATTATACCATACCTGCCAGAAAAATGCAAAACTAATGTTCTGAAAAACGAAAAAATGTTTGTAAAAAGAAACCTATGTTCGAAAAAATCTATTGACAAACGGACATGTGTTCGATATAATCTTAATAAAGAAACAAATGTTCGTATCATATGTTCGAATTACTTATAATAATGAATCATAACCGGACTTTTTGAGAACATTATTTAAAAATTTTTTACAATAGACATCGGATGACCTTGACCCATATTATAATTAACCAAAGATTGAATTGACGGTCATACAGCGCAGCAAAGCTGAATGAAGCATAGAAGCCAATTAGGAATTAGTGGGAGGAATACCGTATGAACAGAGCATTGAATTATACCGGCAGGAATAAAGTGACCACCCGTAAGGGGAGGATAGGGCTGATCGGCATTTTGATCCTCCTTGTCTTAATCGTAATGTCCATGTACATTTTCACTAAGACAGTAACGGCCCAGGGGAGCCGGGAGAGAGTAAAGTTGGTTACCAGTATAGAGATAAAGAAGGGCGATACCTTATGGAGTATTGCATCCGGGTTTATGACGGATGAATATAGAGATGTTAATGAATATGTGAAGGAACTAAAGGATAGTAACGGTCTTACCTCCGATACGATCCATGCAGGGAATTATATCATAGTTCCATATTTTGCCGATGCATCGAACTAATTCTCCTTAATTTTAAATAGTTGACAGGAGTGGGAAATAAATCGTAGAGTATAATCGATTTATTTTCCATTTTTGTTATGTGCGTTATTGAAAGTCTATGAAATATAATTTCTGTGAATGGAACAGGATAGGTAATGGGCTTATAAAATGGAATAATTCAACAATAATGAAAGTTTATACTTTTTTAATACAATAATTGATTATTTAAACATTTTATAATATAATGATATTTAAAATTTCCATATTATACACCGCACAGACTAACGTGCAGAAAGAGGAGTACTTATGAATGACACTAAGGTAGTTAAATTTGGAGGGAGTTCGCTGGCTGATGCTAATCAATTTCAGAAGGTAGCGGAAATCGTCCATGCCGATAAGAGCAGAAGATTTGTCGTTGCTTCCGCCCCGGGGAAACGGTATGCCAGCGATACAAAGATTACGGACTTGCTTTATGGCTGCTATGATAAGGCTTCAAAGGGTTTAAATTTCGATGCGGAATTCGATGCCATCGAGGAGCGTTACAACGATATTATTAAGGGCCTTAACCTGGATTTATCACTGGAAGAGGAACTGAAGCATATAAAATATTCTTTTGCACACAGTGCGGGAAGGGATTATGCTGCCAGCCGGGGGGAATACCTCAACGCAATTTTACTGGCGAAGTATCTTGGATTTCCGTTCCTGGATATGGTCGGACTGATCTGTTTTAATGAGAGCGGTGAGTTTGATCTGGATAAGACGATATCCAAGCTGGCTCCGAAGCTGAGTGAGATGGAGAATGCAGTTATTCCCGGCTTCTATGGTTCAATGCCGAATGATACAATTAAAACCTTCTCCAGAGGCGGTTCCGACATCACCGGCTCCATCGTAGCCAGGGCTGCCGATGCTAAGATATATGAGAACTGGACCGATGTCAGCGGCTTCCTGATCTGTGATCCCAGAATTGTGCAGGACCCGAAGCCGATAACGACGATTACCTACAGGGAGCTGAGGGAGCTTTCTTATATGGGGGCCACCGTACTCCATGAGGATTCTATCTTCCCGGTACGTACGAAGGGTATCCCGATCAATATTAAGAATACGAACCATCCAGAGGACCCGGGTACAATGATCGTGTCCCAGTCCGTGGACAGAAGCGATTTTACGATTACCGGTATCGCTGGTAAGAAGGGCTTCTCTGTTATCAACATTGAGAAAGATATGATGAACAGCACCGTTGGCTTCGGCAGAAACGTTCTGAGATCCCTTGAGAAGAATAATATTTGCTTTGAACATATTCCGTCAGGCATTGATACCTTAAGTGTCATTGTCAGCACGGAGGCAATCCGCGGCAAAGAAAAAGCGGTTCTGGATGAGATTATCTCCCGTACTCAGCCCGACCATATCGAGATCGAGGATGACCTGGCACTGATTGCGGTCGTAGGACGCGGTATGAGGAGGGCGAGAGGTACTGCTGCGAAGATCTTCTCTGCGTTAGCACAGGCTAAGATAAACATTAAGATGATCGACCAGGGTTCTTCTGAGTTGAACATCATCATTGGTGTTTCCGAGGAGGATTTTGAGGAAGCTACCAGGGCAATCTATCATATCTTCGTACAGGATTAATAAAGAGGTGCACAGTAATAAGCTCTCCCCTGAACCGGCAGCGGTATGGCTGTCATTTCAGGGGAGTATTTGTTATGCCTCGTTCCTGATACATACCATACGGCGATATATTTATAATAATGGAATGCCAAAGCATTGAAATTATGCTATACTACGATAAGATTATCCGGCGCTTCTTATATTCTAACAAATACCATGCGATAAAACGATCAGGACATTTTGATATGGGAGAGCCTGTCGGTGAGTGGGTTACTTATGATAGCGAAGGAAAAAAATATAAAGCTTCTGAGCGGAAGCATATTGTCAATCATAACGATTCAAATGAAATTTACTTATTATAATTTAATAATATACCTATCGCTTATCATATATTGGAATAAGTAAGTTTTATGAGGCTATATTATGATGATACATGTAGTTGAGGCTGGTGAAACAATAAATTCCATTGCGGATAAATATCAGATGTCTGCAGAAAGGTTAATTCTTGATAACGATATAACCAATCCTATGAATTTGGTCATAGGACAGACAATAGTAATAGCATATCCATTGATTACTCATACTGTCGAGGAAAGCGATACGATAGGCTCCATTGCGGATAAATATGGCGTAACCGTCAATCAATTATTACGAAATAATCCGTACTTGTCCGATCGGGAGTATATTTATCCGGGAGAAACATTAGTGATCAGTTATAATAATGATAAAGGCTATATTGCTACAAACGGATATGCGAATTCATTTATTAATTTAGAAACTCTGAGAAGGACTCTGCCTTTTCTGACCTATTTATCCATCTTTGGTTACAGGACCACGGACGATGGTAGAATCGTAGATATTGAGGATAGCGAGCTTATTCGATTGGCGAAGGAATACGGTGTAGCTCCAATCATGCTGTTGTCAACATTAACCTTTCAGGGAGTAGGCAGCTATGAAGCCGTGTATACCGTATTAACCAATGAAGAGCTGATCAATCGTCATATCGAAGATATACTTTATATATTGAGGACAAAGGGCTATTATGGATTAAATACGACTTTTTTGTTTTTTGATAATCAGACCCGGACACTTTATGAGAGATACCTTGCCCAGTTGACGGAGCGCTTAAATAATGAAGGGTTTCAAGTATTTGTTACAATTACTCCCAATACCATTGTTAACATAAATGAGATTACATTTGAAAAGATTGATTATTCAATCATCGGCGGGGATGCCAATGGTATCACTATCCTTAATTATAATTGGGGATATAACTTTGGACCTCCCTTGCCTGTCAGTTCAATTTATGATATCAGAAGCTATCTGGATTATGCCGTTATTTTAATTACACCGGAAAAGATCAATATTGGATTCTCGGTAATCGGCTATGACTGGGAACTGCCCTATGTCATTGGTTTTTCAGGAGCCACTTCATTAACGATAAATTCTGTCATTGATTTAGCCCGGCAGGTTAATGCGGTTATACAGTTTGATGAAGCTTCCCAGACGCCTTATTTTGAGTATATGGATGACCGGTCCGGAATACCGAGGCAGCATATTGTTTGGTTTATTGATGCCAGAAGCATCGATGCATTTATAAAAGTAATACCGGAGTATGGGATCAATGGCGCTGCCATATGGAATATTATGACCTACTTTTCACAAATGTGGCTGGTGATAAATTCGCAATATGAGATCAGAAAAATTGCATCTGAGGATTTATAAGAATTTGCAGGAGCTCTGCTTTATGCATATCAATATCTCACCAACATATTCAAATGACAAATTAAGACAGAAGATGGTCCAATTGAATACATGGTATTTCTATGCTATATTTATAGTACGCTGCATCATTCTTTTCTGCGTCAATAGGAGTGCGAGGTCACAGCACTTATTATTTATAACTTGTACGCCCTTGGGCGATAAGGTGCGGAAAGCGTGTTATTGCTATAATATGTAATAGTTACCATGATGGCCCTTTCTAGTGTAAAGGAGCAGGTATGAAAAAAAGTGTGATTATTTTTATCGTTCTCTTATCTATTTTGAGTTTCAGCAGTTGTAGGACTCAAAGTGGGAAACTTACGGAAGTAGTAGCTAATTCCCCGGAAATCGAAGCAAGCGATGCCGAACCATCCGTGTTCTTTGCAACGTCAGAACCAGAAACCACACAGTCAAGCAACTCGGTAATCACATCAAAGGTTGTAAATAACTGTGGGAGTTGTGCGATTCATGGTGAAAAGATTTATTATGCTAACAGCTATGATAATGAAACACTTTACAGTATGAATGTCAACGGCAGTAATAACCGCAAACTTAACAATGATTGGACGCCGTGGTTCTATGTAACCGGCGACCGGATTTATTTCCAAAACGGGATAGACGGGATGAAGATCTACGTTATGAATACCGACGGTAGCGGGCGGGAAAAGCTGAATGACGATCATTCCGGGAATATTAATGTCATCGGCGACAGGATATATTATAGCAATACTGATGACGGCTTCACGCTTTACAGCATGAACACCGATGGCAGTGACAGGAAAAAATTGAATGGTGACATTCCCTTGTATATGAATGTGGTCGGTGACCGGATTTATTATTCCGGTGAACTTAGCGGTATCAAGGGTATCTACAGTATAAAAACCGATGGAACCGACAGAATAAAGTTGTCCGATGACAGCATATATCTTATGGTTGTGGCGGACGGCTGGATTTATTATAACAATCAGAACGATGGTTATAAACTTTATGCCATCAGAACTGACGGCAGCGGCAGGCACAAACTGAATGACGATTATGCGTTAAGTATAAATGTGGTTGATGACCTGATTTATTATAATAATGGGAATGAGGGGAAAATCTACAGCATAAATACGGACGGCAGCAATAGGAAACTCCTGTCCGACGATAGCGCAGACTGGCTCGTTGTTGAAGAT
>JAFAFU010000053.1 GCA_023423335.1 Bacillota bacterium
ATATAGGACAGAACCACAATGCTGATGGCCACAAACGTCAGACGGATGGTCAGCAGCTTGGCCATACAGCGACAGAGCACAAAGCCCACGGGCACCATAAGCAGGTTGACGGCGAACTGTGAGAAAATAAAAGTGTAGGCCAGCTCGCCGGTGGCGGTAAAAATCTTGAAGCCCGGCTGGATGCCGTGGGCCATGAGCGCGCCCAGAATAACGGCAGCCACGGCGCTGCCGGGAATGCCCAGGGTCAGCATGGGAATCAGTGAACCGCCGATAACGGCATTGTTGGCGCTTTCGGACGAGGCCACGCCTTCAAGGCACCCCGCGCCGTATTTGGAAGGGTCCTTGGACCAGCGCTTACTTTCGTTATAGGCAATAATAGAAGCTATTTCACCGCCCGCACCGGGCAACATGCCCACCCAGGTGCCGATAAGCGAAGAACGCAACAGCACCTTTTTACAGCGTCCGGCCAGATAATTGAACGTACGGCGGAACGTGCCCTTGCGCGGATTGTATTCTGCCACAAAGGTTTTATCCGTGCCGATGAGATACAGCACCTGGGAAAAAGAAAACAGACCAATCATGCAAGGGATAACCGAAACGCCCTGCATGAGGGAATAGCTGCCGAAGGTAAAACGTGGCACGCCAGTATTGGGGTCAAGCCCAATGGTGGAAACCAGCAGGCCGATAGCGCCGGAAACAATGCCTTTGCCCATGTTGCCAGGGCTCATGACGGCAATGGTGCTTAAGCCAAACAAACAGAGCCAAAAATTTTCCGGCCCGCCGAAGCGTAAGGCAAAGCGGGCCAAGGCCCCGGCCAGAAAAAGGAGGAAAAAAACCCCTACAATGCCGCCGAAAGCCGAAGACAACAAAGAGGTGTACAGGGCGGCGTCGGCTTCGCCGCGTTTGGTCAACGGCCAGCCGTCAAAAGTGGTGGCCACGGACGAAGGCGTGCCCGGCGTACAGATGAGGATAGCCGAGTTGGCGCCGCCATAGATGGCCCCCACGTAAATGGCCCCCAGCATCACCAGCCCAGAAGTGGGAGACATGGCAAAGGTGGCCGGCACCATGAGAGCCACCCCCATGGTGGCGGAAAGCCCCGGCAGCGCCCCGATAATAATGCCGCCCGCCAGCCCCAGTAACATAAGGATGATATTAAAGGGGTCCAGCAAGTTAAGTAAAGAAGGAACAATAAATTCTGTCATTGGGGGTTCCTTGAATCAGGGGCAGCGGGCAAGGCCGCCCCGACTGCGGTTTGGACAGGTCTCGCTGCGGAGCCGGCGCGAAAAGAAAGCCTGGGGCCTGCGCCGGCGGGCGTGGAACGGTTCGCCGTCATGCTGTACTGACAGCGAACCGCCCCACCCGCATAAAGTGCAAGGAATCTGCAGAATTATTTAAGCAGCCCGGCTTCCTGCAGCAGTTTTTTATCGGCTTCTTGCACCGAACGGATATAGGCGGCGGTGGCGGCGCCGTCCATATATTCCGCGGGCTGACCGGCTTTTTTCATATCAGACAAGTAGTCAGGGTCGTTGCAAATCTTTTTGAAAGTTTTCCGCAAAAAAGCAAGCGCCTCGGGCGAAGTGCCTTTGGGCGCGGCAAAAATACGGCGGATATCCGAAACAAGATTGATGTTCTGCTCTTTCAACGTTGGCACGTCGGGCAGGAAACTGTTGCGCTTTTCCGCCGCTACGTTCAACACATTGAACTCTTCAATGGAGCGCATCACATCGTTTATATTGCCAAAAATCAAGTCCACTTCGCCGCCCAGCAAAGCGGCGTTCTGGTCTGCAGCACCTTTATAGAAAACACGGCTCAGCTTAGCATCTGGGAACAGCTTGCAAAACTCCAGAAACATCAGGTGATGCCCACTAAGTGGGCCCACCAAACCTACTTTAAGTTTGTTGGGATTTTTTCTGGCGTATTCGAGAATTTCAGAAAACGACTTAAATTTACTGCCTTTCAGCACAACAACACACTGGGGGTCATTGACCACCTGCGCGATGTAGTCAAAACTTTCCGCATCAAATGCGGCGCGCTGCGCCAGAGATTGCAACACCAGATGGGGCACGTTGAGACCGCCGATGGCATAACCATCAGGAGCGGCCTTGGCTATTTCTGTAAAGCCGATAATGCCACCCGCCCCGGGCTTGTACACAAAAACCCAAGGCTCTTTCACGTATTTGTCCCAGTATTTTTGCATGATACGGGCCTGTACGTCACTGGAACCGCCAGCCGTAAAAGCAATAATCATGCTGACGGGTTTTTCCGGGTAGGCCGCAGCGGCCGGCATGGCGGCCAGCAGCAGCGTCAGGGCGAGAGCAAGGCTGGGGAATAAGGTGGTAGGTTTCATCCGTGCCTCCTAGGGGTGAGGGGGAAACGATTTCGGTCAGAGGCACGGGCCCCTGACCGAAATCGTCATCACATATTACGCGCTTTCGTACAGGCGGGTCATGATGAACTCACGATGGCCCAAAGCCTCTGCAGAAGTGTTGCGGCCATTGCAGGTGTGGAAGAGCATGTCCAGCAGCATGTCGCCGGCCTGGTCCATGTTGATTTCCCGACGCAGGATGCCGGAAACGTCCACATCAATGTGCTCGTTCATGGTGCGCACAGTGCGCGGGTTGGCGGAGAGCTTGATCACCGGCAGGATGGGGTTGCCGATGATGTTGCCCTGCCCCGTGGGGAAGAAGTGGGCCACAAAGCCGGAGGCGGCGCAAAGGGTCACCATCTCGGCAGCGGCAGAAGAAGAATCCATGAACCACAGACCGGGGCCGGTGGGGCTTTCAGCCTTGTCCAGGCAGCCAATGACCGGAGCCTTGCGGCCGATCTTCTGGATATTGCCCAGGGCCTTTTCCTCAATGGTGGTCAGGCCGCCTTCAATGTTGCCCTTGGTGGGCTGGGAATCGCACAGGTCGTTGGTCTTGTGGTCGTCCACCACCTTGGCGTAACGATCGAAGAAAAACTTGAACTTGGCGCGCACTTCGTCGTTGGCACAGCGGGCCATGACCAGATGTTCGCCGCCGGTGATTTCCGTGGTTTCGCCGAAGAGGGTAGTGGCCCCGGCTTCCCACAGCTTGTCAAAAGCGTTGCCCACCGTGGGGTTGGCGGCAATGCCCGACGTGGTGTCGGATTCGCCGCACTTGGTGGAAACCCACAGCTCGTCCACGCGGCACTCGGTGCGCTGCAGCTCGGTGGCGTAGTGCACAAATTCCTTGGCCTTGAGCGAAGCGGCGCGGATGGTCTCCAGGTCGCCGTGCTGCTCAATGCCGAAGCCGGCCACAGGCTTGCCGGTTTTGGCAATGCCGTCCACCACGCGCTGGGTCCACTGGGGTTCGATGCCGATAACCACCACAGCGGCCACGTTGGGGTTGCAGCCCACGCCGATCAGCGTACGGAAATGCAGGTCCAGGTCTTCGCCAAACTGCAGGCGGCCGTAGGCGTGGGGCAGGGCCAGGGTGCCCTTGATGTTGTTGGCCACGGCCTCGCAGGAGGCGTTGGAAAGGTCGTCCAGGGGCAGGATGAGCACATGATTACGGATGCCTACCCGGCCATTGTCGCGGCGATAGCCCATAAAAGTCTTTTGCATCGGATTACCACCTCTTGGTTTTGACATTGTGAACGTGCAGGTGCTCGCCACGCTTGATGGGCTTGACCACCTTGCCGATGTCCGTACCGTACTTGATGACTGTATCGCCCTCGGCCAGGTCCTTAAGGGCAATCTTGTGCCCGATGGGAATGTCGTCAAGGGTGGCCATTTCCACACTGGAATCGCCGTCCATGATCCAGCCGTTGAGCTTATCGCCCTTTTTCACCCCTTCGACCACGACAACGCCGACGCTGTCGCCGGGCTCGTGCACTACAAAATGGGTTACCATGCCATTCTCCTTCATAGTACTGTTAGTAATACGCTTTTTTAAAATCAAAGCGGGCCTTAATGTTATCCTTCCACAATGCATAAAATAATATCAGAATACTACATACAATTTGTTTCATAAAAACCACTTCATAAATTATTATTTATCCAAAAACATCATTCTGGCCTTATACTAGCAAGCAGCATGCCAACACCATCCAACACCGGAAACTGGCGTTGCCTCTATATTTTTTTCACATTCATGTTTGTTTAACCAATCAACATGTTGACTTTTAAGCAGTGATGTCCATATACAGGCAGCAAAAAGCCCATATATAAACAGGAGCCCCCATGCCCTATCAGATCAGCCCCAACGGCCTCAGCAATCCTTCCCTTACGGTGGGGCAGGTACTGCACCATCTTGCGCGCCTGGTAACGGAAAAGATGGACCGCAACGCCTTTTTCCAGATTCTGGCCAAGCAGCTTCGTGTTTTATTTCACTACGACCGTTTCTGCATCAATCTCTATGACGCCGAGCGGGAATTTCTGAACCTCTTCACCGCCGCCGACGGCACCGTGGTGGAATCCCTCTCCAACACCCGTATTGCCCAGAACACGGTAGCCGGCCTGGCCATAACCTCCCGCAAGCCCGTGGTCATCAACGATCTGGCCTCACAGGGTTTCGGCATGGCGCCCCTTTCTCTGGCCACAGTGGGCCTCAACGCCACCATTGCCCTGCCCCTGATCATCAACCGCGAGGTCATCGGCACGCTACACGTTTCCTTTGTCCGCCAGCCGGAAAACGTGGTGGAGATTCTCAACTTTCTGCTGGAGCTGAGCCCGGTGCTGACCACCTTTCTTTTTGCCGTGCTGGCCGAAGAGCGCGCGGCCAACGCCCGCGCCGCCCAGCCC
>JAFAFU010000084.1 GCA_023423335.1 Bacillota bacterium
GTATTAACGGGGATAAACGATCGTATCCTTGATTTCGGCCAGATTCCGGACAAAACATATGCATTGCGGGGAATTGGCGTGTCGGATAATTATTCTGATCTTCATCCGGAGGATATTAATGTCACCATAGAGGAGATTTTAGAAGATGAAAGCGATAAATTCTATCTTATATCCTATGAAGCGACAGATGACGCCGGAAATACCGTACAATACACAGTACATTTTAATTATTGACAAGTAGGAATTATTTGGTTATCATTATGTAAGTAATCTGGGGAGTGGAGGAATTACATATGATAATAGCAAGAGAACGTCTTCGTACGTTAGATTTGTCCACATTATTTAACTGGTTCATTATCTATAGCTGCATCGGTTGGATTTATGAGACCTCCTACTGTTATCTCACAACAGGCAGGCTTATGAACAGAGGGTTCTTATATGGTCCATTAATTCCGATTTACGGTCTTAGCATCCTGGCGATGGTTGTGTTGTTCGCTAACCGGTGCAGAGGCATTGTATCGTTGTTCTTTTCCTGTGCCCTCGGTGCAACTGCGATAGAATATTTCAGCTCTTATTGGATGGAACTGGTGTTCAACAAAAGATGGTGGAACTATTCCAATATGATGTTTAATCTCAACGGCCGGGTCTGTCTGGGAGCTTCAATTCTGTTTGGGCTGTGCGGTATCCTGTTTGTGCGGCTGATCCATCCGGCTATTCTTCGGTTCCTGAGTTATTTTTCGACCTCTACGATCCGCAAAGCGAACCGGGTAGCGCTTACTTTATTCATCTTTGATCTTTTGCTTTCATTCAGAAGAAGCTTGTGATAATACATAATATAGGGTAAAATAATAGTACGACAAACGAATATAGCAGGCAGAAGCCGTAGGACATCTGCCTGCTATAGCTTTATCTCAGGGGAGAATTTATATTTTTTTTAGTTTCCAAAACGCGCCAAATGTGATAGAATATTCATATTAAGCGCATAAGAATTAAAGGAGTCTTTAAAAATCCCGTAATTCTTTTGACAGTTAGGACCAGGCCATGTCTGATTCTCTTAACATGACATTCCCGAATTTGGGGGCACAATAAGAAAGGAGCATATGCAATGAATAAGTTTTCTGAAATTACTCCGGAATTAATGGATTTAGCAGACCTGATCAAGAAGAACAATGTGATTGACCCGGAATTGTATGCAAAGTATGATGTAAAGCGCGGATTGAGGGATGTCAGCGGTAAAGGCGTCCTGACAGGTCTGACGGAGATCTGTGAAGTTCGTTCCTATACCATCGTGGATAATGATTATGTACCCTGTGAGGGTAAGCTGTTCTACCGGGGGATTGATGTAGAGGAAATTATCGACGGTTTTTTAAAGGACAAACGTTTTGGATTTGAAGAAGTTACCTACCTTCTGGTATTTGGCGAGCTGCCAACCGGACAGCAGCTTGATGATTTCAACAAGCTTCTTGAAAAATACCGTGAGCTTCCTCCCAGCTTTGTCCGTGACATTATCATGAAGGCGCCAAGTAAGGATATGATGAATACCCTTGCCAGAAGCGTACTTACCTTGTATTCCTATGATGAGAAAGCCGATGATATCTCCATTGAGAACGTGCTGAGGCAGGGGCTCCAATTGATCGCCCTTTTTCCTCTGTTGTCCGTATATGGATATCAGGCCTACAGACACTATTATTTTGGAGACAGCTTGGTGATCCATCCTCCGAAGGAAGGACTCTCCACAGCTGAGAATATACTTTATATGCTTCGTCCGAATAAAAAGTTTACCGAACTGGAGGCAAAAATACTGGATATTGCCCTGGTTTTGCATGCGGAGCACGGCGGCGGCAATAACTCCACCTTCACTACCCATGTTGTCACCTCCTCGGGAACCGACACCTATTCCACTGTGGCGGCTTCTTTAGGTTCTTTAAAAGGACCCAAGCATGGCGGTGCAAATATCAAGGTAATGCAGATGTTTGAAGATATGAAGAAGACGATTAAGGACTGGAGAGATGAGGAGGAGGTTAGTAACTATCTGTCCGACCTTCTGAATAAAAAGGCCTTTGATAAGGCCGGTTTAATCTATGGTATGGGTCATGCCGTATATTCCATCTCCGACCCGAGAGCAAATGCCTTTAAACGCTTTGTGAAGAGCCTTTCAGAGGAAAAGGGACTAATGATGGAATTTGCACTGTATGAGATGGTAGAACGTCTTGCACCGGAAATTATCGGCAGAGAGCGGAAGATGTATAAGGGCGTCAGCGCCAATGTGGACTTCTATAGCGGTTTTGTATATCATATGCTGGATCTTCCGATGGAACTGTTCACACCGATCTTTGCTATCGCAAGAATATCCGGATGGGCAGCGCACAGGCTTGAGGAGCTGAATAACGCCGGAAAGATCATCCGTCCCGCTTATAAGAGCGTGGCGAAGCATCAGGAATATAAGGATATGGCTGACAGAGGATGATAAGAGCTTTCTTAATTTGTATCATATATTAAAATAAAATGAAGATAAAAGGTTCGGATGCTTGTCTCCGAGCCTATCTTTTTGTGCTAAAAATACTTTAAATCGACAATAATTGAAAAAACTGCCTGTGTATATCAATTTATTCTGCATATACTATTATCGTAACAAAGGCGAGAGTATTATTCAGAAATAAAAATAATTACTAGCCGATGTTACTTATAATAAATGATGGTGAATGTAATTTGAAAAGTAACCAGAACGTAAACAAACGTAAACAACAACACAAATTATCCTAAAAGCCGGTTTGACGGCTGCTGCAGGATAAGAAAATGGAGGAGTTTATATGTCAAGCAGAAACAGAGCAGAAATACCAGAGGCAAGAGAGGCATTGAACCGGTTCAAATATGAGGTTGCCAACGAACTCGGAGTTCCCTTAAAGCAGGGTTATAACGGGGACTTAACCTCGAAACAGAATGGTTCTGTCGGCGGATATATGGTTAAGAAAATGATCCAGGAGCAGGAAAAGAAAATGTCCGGTCAGTAACCGGATGCAGGGTTGAATCATTGATACGAAAACACCCTTGACCTGTATAAATTTAAGCCTGTCGAGTAAATCGACAGGCTTTTCTAATCGTTATTATAATAATTAATGAAATTTATGAAATCAGTACTGCTGTCCGGGTATCGGGCAGCAATCTTTATATTCCGCTTCCTCAAAATAATATTGAAATCTTTTACAGGATAGGATAAACTAGTCTTAAAATAGTTGACAAATGGTCATAATATTATACAATAAGTAATATAGCAATTGTTCTTTGGAGCGGGGAAAATTATGAGAGTTATAGCGGGTAAAGCCAGAAGATTGCAGCTTAGGACACCGGAAGGCTTCGAAACGAGACCTACTACAGACAGGACGAAGGAGACATTGTTTAATATATTAAATCCTTACTTGGCTGATGCTGACTTCCTGGATCTTTTCTCTGGCAGCGGAGCAATTGGAATTGAAGCTTTATCCAGAGGTGCGAAGTATGCCGCCCTTGTTGATCATAACAGGGCAGCATTGGACTGTATCCGGGCCAACTTAAAAAACACGAGATTAGATGCACAGGCCGAGGTCTGTGCAATGAATGCCGTGGAAGCAATCCGCGCTTTGGAGATCAAGGGCAAGGTTTTTGATGTAATATTCATGGACCCTCCTTATAATCAGTTGTTGGAATACGAGGTGCTTATGGCCTTGCAGAATTCCAACATCATATACTGTGACACCATCATCGTGGTAGAAGCATCCCTGAAAACGAATTTTGACTATCTTGAACAGACAAAATTCAGGGCGTTTAAGAAGAAGGAATATAAGACAAACCAGCATGTTTTTATTGAGATGAAGTAGGACAAGACATGTGATAGGAAAGGAACAGCATGAAAATAGGTATTTATCCCGGAAGCTTTGACCCGATTACCCTTGGACATCTGGATATTATCATCCGTGCCTCCGGTTTGGTGGACAATCTGACAATCGGTGTATTAAGGAACAGTTCCAAGAGACCGTTATTTACAGCAGAAGAAAGAGTTGAATTAATAGAGCGTGTCATTAGAAAATATCCGAATATGGACCATGTGAAGGTAGAAGCCTTCGATGGACTGCTGGTTGATTATGCCCATAAGAAGAATGCTTCCATTATCGTCAGAGGCTTCCGTGCGGTTACTGATTTTGAGTACGAGCTTCAGATCGCCCAGATGAATCATAAAATGAACCCGAAGATTGACACGGTGTTCTTTACCACCAGTGTGGAGTATTCTTACTTAAGTTCCAGTGCAGTGAAGGAAATAGCCAGTTTTGGCGGTGATATCACACAATTTGTTCCGGAGAGCATTGTACAGTCCGTATATGATAAATACAATATAGTAAGGAGTGTTTGATATGGGAGCAAGCAGAATCGAGCAATTAATTGAGGACATTTATGAATTTGTTGAAAGCTGCAGAATGCAGCCATTATCAAGCACAAAGGTTATCGTTCCGAAGGATGAGCTATATGATCTGCTGGATGAACTGAGGCTTAGAACTCCGGACGAGATCAAGCGCTATCAGAAGATCATCTCCAATCGGGATGCTATCATTGCGGATGCGGAGAATAAGGCGGAAGCAATCCTGGTACAGACCAGGGAGAAGGCGAAAGAACTTCTCAATGAGCATGAAATCATGCAGCAGGCTTATTATGAAGCCAATGAGATGATTATGCAGGCTTCCCAGGAGGCAGAAAGACTGCGCAGGGAAGCCCAGGAGGAAGCAGACCAGATCAGGACCGGAGCTCTGGTTTATTCTAATGATGTATTGGCTGAGGTAGAACGGGTTGTAGCAGCCGCATATGATTCGGCGCTATCCAAATACGATGGCTTTATCGGGACCCTGAAAAACAGTCTGGAAATCATCAGTCATAACAAGAGAGAATTAAACGATCAGCTGTATCCCAAGGAAAAGGCTGATGCAGATCCGGCTGATGCTTACCAGGATGAGGATTTTGATTTTGATGAGAACACCTTCTTAAATAATGTAAACTAAACCCGGATTAAGGTTACATAAATCATAGTAATCAGGAATGTTACGAAGGCATTCAGTATCTTAACGAAGAAATAGGATTTTATAGATAGTCTTGAGTCTCCCAGTACACTTTTGGTTTGAGCCATGCCGGATAAACCGCCAAAGGAGGTTAGTACTGCAGCCAAGACTATTTTTATATGGCTTGCCATCTGGATTTTACAAATCTGATTCACACCGGTCGTAATCTCCAGGATACCCATGAAGGATGCTTTTAAAATCCCGACGGCAGGTACGGTTTCATTGACGATCTGAGCCAGTATGGAGAAAAGAATAATGTATCCTCCAATCTTTGTGATAACCTCGAAGCCATTCATGATGGAGGCATCCACCATATCGAAGGAGAAGCGGACAGAACGGTTCTCCTGAACCGAGGCGGCATGAACAAACGCCGGAGCCCCGGATTTGATTTTGCCGCTCCCGGATATCCTGTTTCCGATGAAACGATAGATAAAAGCGCTAATGAGGGCTGAGCTGTAAATGATGACGAATAACGGCAGTCTGAATCGGGGAAGCTTTAATTGATTGACGGCAATATAATTCATAATAAAGATGGGACTGGCATTATTGCACATGCTGAGAAGAAAGCTTCCTTCCTCCCGGGTAATCCGCTTTTCATTGACCAGATCGGCAGAGGACTTGGCACCCATCGGAATTCCGGACAAAAAGCCTAACAGAAGCGGATAACAGCCGTCATGGCTTAACCGGAACAGCCTCCCCAGGACAGGGTATAGGAACCGGCTGATTTGCCCCGCAATATTCAGCCGGATCATCAGGTTAGAGACAATAATAAAGGGCAGCAGATTGGGAAGAACATTTAAAAACCATAGCAGCAGCCCGGAGCTGGCTCCCTGATAGGATGCATAAGGAAAAAGGAAAATCAGGATAAAAAAAAGAAGAATAGAACCCTTGATTATTTTATATTTATATTGGGACAGGAACATAAGAGGCTCCTCATAAATGGAAGGTTAATATAATTTATTGGAAGGGCAGAAGGTTTATTCAAATAATTAACATATTAATGGAAAAGGGCAAAAGGAGATGCTTGTATGGCAGAGAATAAGAAATTACCGAAGAGAAATGAAGTAGAGAAATCGCATACCTGGGCGATTGAAGATCTGTATACCTCGGATGAACTGTGGCAGAAGGAGTTTGACCAGGTAAAAGCCATGCTTCCGAAGGCGGCAGAGTATCAGGGCAGACTGGCAAAGTCCGGAGAGATTCTGCTCAGCTTTCTGAAGCTGTCCGATGATATTGGAAGACTGACGGAACGGGTTTATGTCTATGCGAATCAGAAATGCCATGAGGATACGAACAATGCCGTTTATCAGGACCTGTCAAATAAGGCAAATATGCTGTCCGTCCAGGTGAATTCCGCAATGGCTTTTGCTACGCCGGAGATCCTGACCATTCCGGAGGAGACCCTGGTTCAGTATAGGGCCGAGAATGAAGAACTGAAGCTGTATGATTTCTATTTGAAGGATATCCTCAGACTAAAACCGCATATTCTGTCTGCGGAAGCGGAAAGTCTGCTGGCGGATGCCGGAGAGATTGCAGAAGCTGCAGACAGCATCTTCTCCATGTTTAATAACGCAGATATCAAATTCCCGGAGATTAAGGATGAGTCCGGTGAGATGATCCGAATCACCCACGGAAGATATGGTCAGCTCCTGGAGAGCAATGACCGAAGGGTCAGGAAGGATGCGTTTGAAGGAGTATATTCCACCTATAGGAGCTTTCGTAATACGCTGGCAGCCTCCTTCAGTGCCAATGTGAAGCAGGAGACCTTCTTTGCCAAGACCAGAAAGTATGGTTCTTCCCTGGAGAAGGCTCTGGACGGAACGAATATTCCGGTGGAGGTTTATACGAACCTGATTGCAGCTGTCCATGACAACCTGTCACTGATGCATCGGTATGTATCCATCCGTAAGAAGCTTTTGGGGCTGGAGGAGCTTCATATGTATGATCTGTATACACCGCTGGTTCAGGATGTCAAGATGGAGCTTCCTTTTGAGGAGGCGAAAGAAGTTGTTGCAAAGGGACTTGAGCCTTTGGGAGATGAATATCATCACATTTTGAGGGAAGGCTACAATAACCGTTGGATTGATATCTATGAAAATGAGAATAAAAGGAGCGGAGCATATTCCTGGGGAGCTTATGGTACCCATCCCTATGTTCTGTTAAATTATAATGAAACCTTAAGCAATGTGTTTACCCTGGCTCACGAGATGGGGCATGCGATCCACAGCTACCTCTCAGACAGGACACAGCCCTATGTATATGCCGGTTATAAGATTTTCGTGGCTGAGGTAGCTTCTACCTGTAATGAGGCGCTGCTGATTGATTATATGCTGAAGACCACGGAGGAAAGAAAGCAGAAAGCGTATCTGATTAACCATTTCCTTGAAAAGTTTAAGGGTACCCTGTACCGTCAGACCATGTTCGCAGAATTTGAGATGCTTACCCATAGGATGGTGGAGCAGGGCGAGAGTCTGACTGCGGATGCCCTGTGTAAAATATACCATGAACTGAATGCAGCTTATTTCGGCGGGGATATCGTAATTGATCCTGAGATTGACATGGAGTGGGCGAGAATTCCCCATTTTTATAATGCCTTCTATGTGTATCAGTATGCCACCGGCTATTCGGCTGCGATTGCCCTGTCCAGGAGGATCTTAAAAGAAGGAAAACCGGCGGTGGAGGATTATATCCGCTTCCTAAGCAGCGGCAGCTCTGATTATCCGATCGAGCTTTTAAAGGCAGCAGGCGTTGACATGAGCACCAAGGAGCCGGTTAACCAGGCGCTGGCTCTGTTTGAGGAACTGCTGGACCAGATGGAAGAGCTGATGAGGTAGGAGCTAAGAGTTCAGCGTATGCAATAGTTAGGGATTAATATGGCTGGAGCAGGCTTCCGGTACCAATACCATCAGCCTGTCCAGCCTTTTTATGTTACGGCCATTACTTGATATACCCTTATCACAAACCCATCAGCTAAGTTAATCCGTTTTTCAAAATTTAGAAGATAAACTTCCTGGCATAACGATTCATTTCTTCCGACATTTCTGACAGCAGATTGCTTAAGTCGGCAATCTCATTCAGATAGGAGTGCTGTTCCTGCACCGATACGGACACTTCCTCGGTTCCTGCCGCATTCTCCTCCGAGGTGGCAGAAAGATCCATGATAATCCGTATTACTTCATTCTTTTTCTTATCCATTTCTATTATGGAATCACTTAGGGTATGGATATTCTCCCTGGTATCAACAATCGCCTCGGCAATTCCGGCAAATTTGGCCTGAGTAAGCTCCACGCTCTGAGCCTGCTGATTGACTGTTTTCGTGATTTTGGAAACCTTTTCAATGGAAGCCTGGGACTTATTGCTTAATTCCTGAACAACACCGGCGATCTCCTTGGATAATCGGTCTGCAGATACGGCAAGGGTTTCGACTTCCTTTGCAACCACCGAGAAGCCCATTCCGCTTTCACCGGCTCTGGCGGCCTCAATGGAAGCATTCAATGCAAGAAGTTTCGTCTGATTTGTGATGCCGCCAATCATAAGACTGATTTCTTCAATTCTGGCCGCACTCTCGTTCGTATCCCGGAACACCTGATAAATCTCCTCAGACATGCTCTTGCTGGCTTCTGCCTTTGTAACCAGATCCTTCATAAGGGAAAGGCCTTCCTCCTTTAACTGGTCAACCTTGTCAGAGGAATGATGCAGACCGGTCATGTTTTGCTGTTCCTTTTCAATTAACTGCTCCATTTCCGCTATATGGTGGGAACCGGTCTGGGTATTTTCAGCCAAATCCTGATTACCTGCCGCTATTTGCTCAATGGCCAGAGAGATCTCCCCCATCATAGAGGTAAACTGCTTGATCATCTGATCCAGCTTCTGAGAGGAGGCTGAGATTTTCTTGGAGATCTCGGAGTTTTCCGACAGCAGCTGCTTCGTGGAGTTTGTAATCGCTTGAAAAGCCAGGGCAAGACGTCCGGTCTCATCCTTTTTCTTCTTGTATTTTTCGTTCACATCTGCGGAGAAATCTCCCTGAGACATCCGATGACAGATACCGGTCAGGTATTCCAGCGGCATTGACATCTGCCTTGATACAAGATAGATAATAATCAGGCTGGCTGTGACAAATATAAAGGATATCAATATAAAACGGTATAGTAAATCATGTATCCCGGACAGAGCTTCGTCCTTGTTTATTTCCAGGCCGATGGACCAATTACCGTTGGTAATCGGGGCATAGCCCATTATTTTTTTAACACCCTGAAATTCGTACTCTCCATATCCGGTTTTCCCCTCCAGCATGGACTTCTGAATATCATAAAAATTAGAATAACCGATCAGGTTCTCTCCGCTATTGTCTGCTTCCACCGTTGCCGAGGATACGGCATCCTCAGTTCCGGTTGCCGAGGATACGGCATCCGTACTTCCCTCCGATATCTGGCCATGCTCCGAAGTAATGGCGTCAATAACGGACTGCATCTGTTCTTTATTGGAATGGGCAATTGTATTGCCCTGCCGGTTGATAATAAATGCCGAGCCTGTTTGTCCGCTGGCAGATTCACCTGCCAGGTCACCCAGCTCATAGCCGTCTCTGATCCCGATTAGAACTCCTGTAACCTGACCGTCTGACCTGACCGGAACGGCATAAATCATGATGAGACTTCCGTCACTGAATAGTAAGGGCTCCGTAACGGTATTCTCGCCCTGTAAACCTCTCTGGAAATAATCCATATTCCTCAGGTCTATACTGCTGCCGTCTTCATAAAATGCATAGCCGTCCCGATTGGCATAGGCCACATGCAAATAGGAAGCTCTCACCGCCTCATTATTCAAAATCTTCCGAATTTCCGGCTCATCACTTGTCCCATTCTCCGAAGGGCGGAAGGCTTCGCAGTAGGACAGGGCTTCCAGAGCGTTAAGGTAATTGGAAGTCCCGGCATCCAATGCCTTTCCGGCCTTTTCTGCCAGCTGCATCATTGAGTCCCGGGTTTTTGCAGTCAGGGCGCTTTCAGCCGAGCGAAAGGAAGTTACCAAAAGCCCCAAGCAGATTACCGACAGCAGTACCCCAAACAATAAAGTCATTTTCATTCGTACAGTCTTCATGTTTTCTCTCCCACGCACATTCATTATTTTTATCAATAATTCAATCCCGCAACTGCAGCTGTCTGCGGCAATTAACCCGGGTAAATAGCTGTATCCGAAGAAGAACCGCAAATAGATGCTTATTATGATAATAATTACTAATATTATTATAAGCAATATGGAAGCGATGTCAATCTATTTTCTGATAAACTGTTATGAAATAATTATAAAATCGGCATAGAGGAGGGAACGCGGTTCCTTATAGAATAATAATACCATTTTTATATTCATTTAAAAGGGTGGTATTATATTTTCCGTAAACTGCCTGGTTATAGATATGGGCTGCAAAGATGTCCTGGGACAGCATCTGCCTGCCAAGGGGTCCCAGCTGGTTATCCGCTTTGGTTACCTTGGTTATGACAGGAATCTGTCCATGATCCGTAATCCTCCTGAGAAGGTGGGAGGATGCACGCCGGAGTCCTAAGACCCGGGCATAAAAGGTATATCCATTCAGAAGAAACCCGTCAAAGGTATCTTTCCTGATATTAAGCAGAAGATGGATCAAAGCCCGGTTGATTCGGGTGTGAGTGACATTTCTGGTCTTGATCTGCCTGGTAAGCTCAGCAATGCTGACAAAGGTATTCCGGATATTTGCCATACGATCTGCCAGATCGGAGCTGATATCCACATACTCAGCCAGGGATTTATTATCCTCAGATAAAAGCTTGTACATCAGAATTGGTGCAAAATCCTCTTCCGTAATGGGAAATGAATGATGGTAACTCCGGCTCAGGAGTTCATACACATCCTCAGGCACGCTGCTTCTGACCTCTGAAAGACCGAAGACATTGTCTTCAGTCCTTAAGGCGCTGCGGATTGCAGTAGCTGAACTGATGACCGGATGATCTGTCCTGTCCTTTGTAGAAGCCTTCTCAGGAAAAGGTTGATGAAGCGTGCAGGGAGAGGTTATCCGGTCTGACAACTCGGTATCATGGTAATGGGCAGACTGTCTCAGGATTGTAACCGGCGCCACCTGAGAGGAGAGTCTGTGCAGAGCTTTCATGTATTCCAGACCGAGTATATTATTCGGTTCGGATAATATGGCCTCAATACTCCTATCGGACAGCTTGTCTCCAGCAGAGGGATACATATGCCCGACAGCTTTTGCTCTGGCAGCCGGATAAGTCAGACCCTCCTTCATATAGGAAAATAGTTTTTCTTCGTAAAGCCCGGGAGAACTTAGTAGAAATTCTGCAGTTTCCTCCAGTAAAGCGATATCACCGCATTCACTGCCAAAGCACAGATAATCTACGATGCCCAGCTTATTTAAGAGAGATACCGCGCCCATGGCGAAAAATTCGGCACTGCCGGCAGCATAACAGACGGGCAGCTCCAGAACAATATCCGCACCGTTATTCAGAGCCATTCTGGTGCGGCTGTATTTATCAATAATTGCCGGGGTTCCCCGTTGGACGAAATTACCGCTCATTACTGCGATAACGTAATCCGCTCCGGTAACCCTTCTCGCTTCCTCAATATGATATTTGTGACCGTTATGGAATGGATTATATTCCACGATGATGCCTGCTACCTTCATTTACCTACCTTCGTTTCGATATGTTTTTATAGGCTTGATGTATTCTGAATAATTGATGTTTCAGGTGTGTCATCAAAGCGTGTAAACACGCTTGGCACAAACTAACGCAAAGGGAAGGCGTATTTGGTTAGCGTGATACAAAACATAGTTCATTCGCAACACGCTTCTGCCCGGATGAAGTACGTAGTGGTACGTAAGGCCCTAAAACATTGGTAAATATACAGAAAAAGGTTGCCTCCCTGCATACACATAACCTAAAATGGGGATATCAGTATAATATAGTTAAATTATATCGAAAATACCAGAGAAAGACAAGCAGAAGCTGCTATTTTTGTGCTTTGGGTAACAAAAAATACTTGTTATTGAATCGGACTTGCACTATAATAAAATTTATGGGTTTTACTAATTTTGTACATACTATAACAAGGAAGATGTTAGGAAGGAGAAAACATCATGGGATTTATTGATGTAATTAAAGAAAGAGCAAGAAAAAATATGAAAACAATCGTATTACCGGAGACGAGTGACAGAAGAGTACTGGAAGCAGCACATACGATTCTGGAAGAAGGCATTGCAAATATCGTTCTGGTAGGCAGCCAGGAGGAGATTGCAAAGAATTCACAGGGTCTGGATCTGTCCAAGGCAAACGTAATTGATCCTAATAATACTGATAAACTGCAGTCCTATATTGACCAGTTCGTTGAGTTAAGAAAGAGTAAGGGTATGACGTCGGAGGAAGCAAAGGAGCTTTTAACGAAGGATTATCCTTATTTTGGCATGATGATGGTAAAGACCGGAGATGCCGATGGTCTGGTATCCGGAGCGATCCACTCCACAGCCGATACGCTTCGTCCTGCCCTCCAGATTTTAAAGACAGCGCCCGGAACCAAGCTGGTATCCGCTTTCTTCCTTATGGTAGTGCCGAATTGTGAATATGGTGCAGAGGGCACTTTTATTTTTGCAGACTGCGGATTAAATCAGAATCCGAATGCCGAAGAACTGGCAGCAATCGCAGGAAGCAGTGCGAAGAGCTTTGAGCTTTTAGTAGAAAAAGAAGCGGTTGTTGCTATGCTGTCCCATTCCACAAAGGGCAGTGCAAAGCATGCGGATGTCGATAAGGTAGTGGAAGCAACCAGAATTGCCAAGGAATTATATCCTGAGGTCAATCTGGACGGTGAATTCCAGTTGGATGCCGCAATTGTTCCGAAGATCGGCGCTTCCAAAGCTCCGGGCAGCAAGACGGCAGGGAATGCGAATGTTCTTGTGTTCCCGGATCTGGATGCAGGAAACATCAGTTATAAGATTGTGGAGAGACTGGCAAAGGCGGAGGCATACGGTCCGGTTACCCAGGGTATCGCAAAGCCGGTAAATGATCTGTCCAGAGGCTGTTCTGCCAATGATATCGTAGGTGTTGTAGCAATCACTGCCGTTCAGGCATCTGCTGTAAAATAAGGTTGGAGGAAAACAAATGAAAGTATTAGTCATTAATTGCGGAAGCTCATCATTAAAATATCAATTAGTCGATTCCGATACCGAGTCGGCATTGGCGGTCGGGATCTGTGAACGTATCGGACAGGAAGCAAGTGTATTGAAGCATACCCCGGCGGACGGCGAAAAGGTTGTAAAAGAGGCTTCCATGCCGAGCCATCAGACTGCGGTGCAGATGGTACTTAATGCATTAACAGACAAAAACCACGGAGTAATTGCCGATTTATCGGAAATCGGTGCGGTCGGACACCGGGTTGTACATGGCGGAGAAAAATTCGCGGTATCCACCATCATAACCGATGAAGTAATTCAAGCGATTGAGGAGTGCAATGATCTGGCGCCGCTTCATAATCCGGCAAACCTGATCGGTATCCATGCCTGTGCAAGTTTGATGCAGGGTGTTCCGATGGTAGCGGTATTCGATACGGCCTTCCATCAGTCCATGCCCGCAAAGGCCTATCTGTATGGTATTCCTCATGAATATTATGCTAACTACAAAATCAGAAAATATGGCTTCCATGGAACCAGCCACAGCTTTGTATCCAAGCGTGCGGCAGAATACTGCGGTCTTGCTCTGAAAAATTCCAAGATCATCGTATGCCACCTGGGCAACGGAGCCAGCATCACGGCTATATTGAACGGTAAATCGGTTGATACCAGCATGGGCTTTACTCCGTTATCCGGTCTTGTCATGGGTACCAGAAGCGGTGATATCGATCCTTCTATTATCGAGTTTATTGCGAAGAAGGAGAACAAGAATCTGGATCAGATTATGAACCTGCTGAATAAGCAGTCCGGCGTCCAGGGGATGTCCAATGTATCCAGCGACTTCAGAGATATCAATGCGGCGATGGATACCGGTAACGAGCTGGCCAGGTCAGCCTTTGACGTATTTGTATATCGTGTTGCCAAGTTTATCGGCGGCTATGTGGCTGCCATGAATGGTGTGGATGCGATTGCGTTTACGGCAGGAGTCGGTGAGAACGATCATAAGGTAAGAGAAGAAGTATGCGAATACCTGGGCTATCTGGGTATCACCATGGATAAGGAAGCGAATAAGGCAAGGGGGAAAGAAATTATGCTTTCCACACCGGATTCCAAGGTGAAGGTTGCTATTATCCCTACCAACGAGGAGCTTGCGATCGCCAGGGAAACCGTAGCTTTATTATAACTTTTCATTGACAAACAGGTAGCCAGTAGTTATAATACTTAATAGCGTGCAAAAAGAGTTTTAAAAGCGAAGATTAGAATTCTTTTGCATTGGATATTCGGAGAGAAAATATGCTAATATCTTTATCAGAAATTATGACCACGAAGGATAAGGTTCAACATGTCCGGGCTCCTATTGAGCTGGAGCGGTTTGAATTCCAGGGTGAAGCCTATGAATTTGCCGGGAAGGATACGGTTGATCTGGTAATCACCAATCTGGGAAATAAGACGGTAATGATAGAGGGCAGCACGAATATTTCCCTGTTCCTATTCTGTAATAGATGCTTGAAGAAAATGACCTATCCGATGGATATTCATATCATAAAAGAGGTTGATTTTAATCTGACGGAAGAAGAACGTGCAGAAGGACTGGACGAAACAAATTATATTATTGGATACAATCTGGATGTAGACATATTAATCTATGATGAGATTTTGATGGGTTTTCCGATGAAGCTGTTATGCAGCGAGGATTGCAAAGGAATTTGCAAGATCTGCGGAGTGAATCTGAATGAGAAAACCTGCAGCTGTGATAACAGATCATACGATCCCAGAATGTCAGTAATCCGAGATATCTTTAACAATTTTAAGGAGGTGTGACTATGTCTATATGTCCCAAGAACAAATCATCCAAAGCCAGAAGAGACAGCCGCAGGGCTAATTGGAAAATGAGTGCGCCGAACTTGGTTAAGTGCAGCAAGTGCGGTGAGCT
Organism: Bacillota bacterium; assembly: GCA_023423335.1. Lineage (GTDB taxonomy): Bacteria > Bacillota > Clostridia > Lachnospirales > Lachnospiraceae > Mobilitalea. The sequence goes on from JAFAFU010000084.1 coordinate 15,161, forward strand.
TATGGTTCCTCATAGAGTGTGTAAGGCTTGTGGTTCTTACAACAAGAAGGAAATCCTTCCTCAGGCAGAGTAATCGTAAAATCAAGGCTTCCCGGTATTTTCCGGGGAGCCTTTTTTCGTGGTTTACATCATTTAGCACTAAAAGTTAAATTCTTTCTTCCAATCGAAGTCCGCCGATTGCTCTAAACTTGCAGGCCAATGATTGCACCATTTTGGCACACCGGGAGTTTCTACCCGGTCAAGACTTGGTGTATACGGCTTTATGTCTAGCACGGGCGTTTCGTTATTGGCGTCAATGTAAGCAATTTGAAGGATGCCTTTTGAAAGGTCAGTATAGATAACCTGTGCCGTAGTTAATGCGATAGGATTTGGGCGGATGGGCGACCTTGTTGCAAATATACCCATTACAGGCGGAGCCTTTTTGTATGGCTGGGGTGCTTCAAGTATATTTCTCATTTCCTCATTATCAAAGTCACTGAACCACCAGATAACATTGATATGGCTAAACCCATCTAATGCTTGTAACGCAGGGATATACTTTGGATCAAGCTCAATGAACATTCCGTCATCGTTTACGTTGATTTTACCGATAGGGTTTACTTGATAATTCTGCATAGTGCATACCTCCATAATAAAATTGATTTGTCTGTAAATTCAGTGTAGACCCTTACATCATGTGAGAGTCAACAGCAAAAAAGCGTCCTGCAATAATCTGCAAAACGCTTTTTATTTATATCTTTTCCAATGGGATTTGAATTTCGGTCAAATATTGATCGGGGCTTTCCGCATTCCACGGTCCGCGGTGGACAATTTGCCTGCTTTGTCCGCTCATTATATATTGAATATGCGCTTGTAACCAGTTTGCAAAGGCAAGGTATGCACCCGCAATATTTTCAAAAGACCCATATACCATAGTACATGCCATGATTGGCACAGGTTCTGTATTCCTGTAGGTAAAACCGCACATATCCTTTCCCGCTTTGGCCACGGGCGCACATATTTCAAGATCAACATCGGTTTCCCTGTAATCTGTGTCATGATAAACGGTAAAGGTATTGTTTGAAATGGGAATATTATTTTCCTCTGCGAAAGCCGACATTTCTTTCCACAGTTGACCCTCGGCGTAATAATCACAGACAATTCGCCTTAAAGAAAGCACCTGATAACCGGGAATGGATTTGATGGAAACATTGTAGTGCATCGTTATCTTTTCCTGGAGAATATCTCTTTTTGCCAGCTCGATTTTAGACAGTTTATCTTGTCCGGCCTTAATTGCGCTTTCAATTTCCCAACGTTTACTATCGAGCTGGTCAGTTATAAATTCATTGTTCCAATTATTAAGGACAACCGCAATTTCAGTGACATTAAAACCCAAATCCCGCAAGAATATAATCCTGTTCAAAGTGGAAATTTGCTCTGTGGAATACAGCCTGTAATTTGTGAATTTATCGATCTTCGCAGGTTTTAACAAGCCTGTCTCATCATAATATCTTAACATTCGGATTGATACCTGCGTTAATTTGGAAAACTCACCTATTTTGAACATTCACATCACCTCTGTATTAAAAATTATATCGTAAGTATTCTAAAACTGCAAATAAATACATCCTTCATCTATTGGCTGCCTATCTCATTTTACCTGAATTTGATTTCTGAGACGTTAAAGGTCAAACAGGGTGAATAATTCTACTGCCAACCCTTCTCAGGTCAATATCGTTTGAAAAATGTTTCTTTTCAAACGATATTGTTGATTTATTCGTTATATATTGTTTGTTATCAATTGATATTATATAATGTGCCTATAAGAAACTTGTTCAATTATTTAGGAGGAGGTAATATTACATGAAATTCAAGAGGATTATGGTGTTATTTCTGGCGATTGTGACAATGTTTGCCGTTGCGGCATGCAAGAAAGACGGAGCAGAAAAGACAGACGGAAAAAATGATGCGAAACCCACAACAGAAGCTACGAAATCCCCTGGGGAGGATGCGGGAGCAGAACCTACAGAAGAAGCGAAAGAGCCTGTTACATTACGTATGGCATGGTGGGGCTCTCAGACCCGTCACGACAGAACCATTGAAGTAATCAATATGTACATGGATCAGAATCCTCATGTTACGATTGAATACGAGTTTTACGATTTTGATGGATATTTTACAAAGCTGAATACGCTGGTGGCTTCCAATGAGGTCTGGGACTGCTTCCAGTTAGGCGGCAACTTCCCTACATATATCAGCAAGGTACTTCCGTTAAATGATTTTATCGACGCAGGTATCATTGATACCTCCAATACAACAGAAGCATTCCTTAAGACAACAAGAAGCGATGGAATTCAGGTTGGTTTATCCAACGGCGTTAACTGCTACGGTGTAGCGTATGATCCTCAGATGTTTGCCGATGCCGGTGTTCCGGAGCCTACGGAGAACTGGACCTGGGACGAATGGAAGAATGCATGTCTGACGATCCATGAGAAATTAGGCATCTTCGGAAGCTCCAAGCTGGATGATTTTATCGCAGGCTGTTCCTCCGGTGTTCCCCAGTCTCAGAAAGATTTAAGCTTCTTTGCGATGAGCAATGACAAATTAGGCTTTGATGATTATACCTTACTCACAGATTACATCCAGCTTAGGGCCGACCTGGTTGCAGCCGGCGCATATCCGGATCCCGGCGCAATCGCTGAGATTAAGGATATCGAAGGCGACTATCTTGTGACCGGTGAAGCGGCTATGACCTGGGTGGCAAGCAACCAGTTTATCGCATTATCCGATGCGGCCGGCAGAGAGCTGAAATTAGTTCCGCTGCCCAGAAAATATGCGGACGGCAGTTCCGGTTCCGCGATACAGTCTTCCCAGATGTTCTGTGTATCTCAGGATTCCAAGAATCCTGAAGAGGCAGCGAAGTTCTTAAGCTTCTTCTGGACGGACGAAGAAGCGAACAAGATTCTGGCAGGCGAGCGCGGTATCTCCATCCACACCAATGTTATTGAAGCTCAGAAAGCAACCATGACGGAACAGCAGGCATATGTAAATGATTTTGTTAACTTAATCGGCAGCTTCGAAGTGGGTGAAGTTAACGTAATCAGCCCTCCGCAGTGGCAGATTATCAAGGATCAGCATGACCTTACCATTCAGAAGGTAATCTACGGCGAGATGACAGCGGATCAGGCCGCAAAGGACTTCTACGAGTTTGCAAAAGCCCAGTTTGAATAAAAGAACCTGGATATTTGATCTTTCTTCCCCGTGTAACTTAATAATATCATGAATTGGCATCAGATAATTCAACCTGTACTACTGAGAACTCTTATACTATATTCCTCAATTAGTATAAGAGTTCTTTCATAAGTGACGAACATAAGGAGGCTCCGAAATGTTTAAAGGTTTAATAAGCAATATAACAAGATTTTTCCATAAGGAGGCTACGGTCGGCTATGTATTTGCAACCCCTTTTATCCTGGGGTTCTTAGGTTTTATCATAATACCGATCCTGTCTTCCCTCTATTACTCCTTTACCGATTATAATCTGATTAATAAGGAGAATTTTATCTGGTTTGATAATTATGTTCGATTAATGAAGGATTCCCGCTTTTGGAATTCTGTTAAGGTAACACTGAATTACGTGGTTACTTCTGTTCCTCTGAAGTTATCTTTTGCTCTATTGGTCGCTATGATCTTGACACGTAAAACAAGAATGGCCAGTTTTTACAGGTCCCTGTTTTATGTCCCATCCCTGATCGGCGGCAGTATTGCCGTATCTCTGGTCTGGAAAGAACTCTTTGCCCGCAAGGGATTAATTAACCGCATGTTTACCCTGATTGGACTTAAGCCGATCTCCTGGTTCGGTGATATGAATTTTGCTATGGTTCCCTTGATACTTATGACGACCTGGCAGTTCGGCTCCAGTATGATTATATTTGCAGCAGGCTTAAAACAGATTCCGGTTACCTATTATGAAGCGGCAAAAATAGATGGTGCTAATAAATTCAAGTCGTTTTTCAATATTACGATCCCTTGTCTGTCCCCGGTTATCCTGTACAATCTGGTTATGCAGACAATCGCGGCATTCATGACCTTTACCCAGGCCTTCGTTATTACGAAGGGCGGTCCCAATGATGCCACGAACTTCTATGCTCTGTATGTATATAAACATAGCTTTGAATATCGCAATATGGGCTATGCCAGCGCAATGTCCTGGATTATGCTGGCTCTCATGAGCATGATAACGCTTTTGATCTTTAAGACTTCAAAGCGTTGGGTGTTCAGTGAAGCAGATAGTTAGGGGAGGAGGCAAACATGAAGATTAAATACAAGAAGCATATCGCTCCATTTGTATACCATATTGTAATTACATTGATCGGATTTGTAATGGTATATCCGGTATTATGGATGATCAGCGGTTCCTTTCGTAATAATACGGAGATTCTAAACGGCACCATGGGCTTGATTCCTCCCCATTGGAGATTTGATAATTATACCACCGGCTGGAGGGGCTTTGGCGGCATCAGTTTTGCTACCTTCTTCAAGAATTCTTTCATTGTAACGGGAATTGCAACAGCTGCTACTGTAATGAGCTCCGCATGTATTTCCTATTCCTTTGCCAGACTTAGATACCCCGGCAGGAAGCTCCTGTTTTCTCTTATGATTATGTCCTTGCTTTTACCGGGACAGGTTCTGCTGATTCCGCAGTATTTAATCTATAATAAGATGGGATTAGTGCCCTCCATTATTCCGTTAGTGTTACCTCATTTCCTTGGTCAGGCTTTCTTTATCTTCCAGATGATGCAGTTTATGGCAGGTATCCCCAGAGAACTGGACGAAGCTGCTTTCGTAGACGGCTGCAGCAGGTATGGTATTTTCAGACGGATTGTGGTACCATTATTAAAACCGGCAGTGATTACTACAATCATCATCCAGTTCTACTGGAAATGGGATGACTTCCAGGGGCCCCTGATATATCTAAGCAAACCGCAGTCATATACCATGTCCATAGCGCTGAAGCTTTTTGCGGACTCATCCTCAAGAACGGACTATGGTGCGATGTTTGCTATGTCCACCCTGTCCCTGCTTCCGGTATTCCTGATCTTCCTGTTCTTTAATAAATATCTGACCGAGGGTATCAGTACGAGCGGCCTGAAGGGATAGGACAGATAACAGCAATCGATAATACGGCCGGACTATGACTGAGAGGAACTATTATGGCGATCAACCGATATGAATGGGTAACCAGACATAATCCTGTTTTGAAAACAATTGAATATAAATCACCGCTTACGGTAGGAAACGGTGATTTAGCCTTTACCGCTGATGTCACAGGTCTGCAGACCCTGTATGAGGAATATAAGGAGCACAACTCCCCGTTATGCACAATGAGCCAGTGGGGATGGCATACGACGCCGGTAAGCAATGAGCGATATGCTTACGCGGCGGAAGATATCGAGATGACGGAGTATGCTTATGCCGGCCGTAAGGTAACCTATGCGGTGGATAAGAAGCAGGGCAATGAAGAGGTTTATTTCTGGCTGAGGCAGAACCCTCACCGTATGAATCTCGGCAGGCTGGGCTTTCTCTACCGGGGAAAGAAAATCCTGCCGGAGGAGCTGACCGGCATCCGTCAGACCCTGTATCTGTATGAAGGTATCCTGGACAGCCGTTTCCTGCTGCATGGAGTTCCCTGCAGGGTTTTAACGGCATGCCACCCGGACATGGATTCCATTGCGGTCAGAATAGAATCAGAGCTGTTAACCGGGGGCTCATTGTCCGTAATGGCGGCATTTCCATACGGATCACCGGATATTACGGCATCGGACTTTGATGCGCCGGACCGGCATATTACTCAGGTAATATATCAGGGAGGGCGGGAGATTACTCTTAAAAGGCAGCTTGACCGTACCCGATATCAGGTTGATATCCTGTTTGACCATGAAGTAAACTTTGATAACATACAACCGCATCAATATCATATAACAACGGATGAGGCTGACCGGCTCTCCTTCTCCGTCACCTTCTCGGAGGGGGAAAAGACAGCCCCGGCCGCGGAGCAGGTATTTAACAGCAGCCGGGAAGGCTGGAAAGCTTTCTGGACGAACGGCGGGGCAGTGGAACTGCACCGATCAGAGGATGACCGGGCATTTGAACTGGAGCGCAGGATCGTATTGTCCATGTACCAGTCCGCAATTCAGTCCTGCGGTTCCTTACCCCCTCAGGAGACAGGCCTTACCTGTAACAGCTGGCACGGCAAATTTCATTTGGAGATGTATCTATGGCATTTGGCATACCTGCCGCTCTGGAACAGGAGAAAGCTTCTGGAGAGAAGTATTGACTGGTATTTAAAGATACTGCCGCAGGCACAGGCGGGTGCTGCCAGAAACGGTTTTAAGGGAGCAAAATGGCCGAAGCAGGTGGCATATGACGGGATAGACAGCCCATCCCCGATAGCGACACTGCTGATCTGGCAGCAGCCCCATATCATCTATATGCTGGAGCTGCTGTATCAGAGTATCCGTAGCTCGGAATCAGAGGCCGGGCAGGTGAATCCGGAGAGCCCCAAGCTTCTGAACCGGTACTGGGTTCTGATAAAGGAGACGGCGGATTATATGGCGGATTTGGCCGTCTATAATGTTAAGACCCGAAAATACGACCTGGTTCCTCCGGTCATCCCGGCGCAGGAGGCCCATGATCCGAAACATACATTAAACCCGGTCTTTGAGGTGGAGTATTGGAGATTTACGCTGTTCCTGGCGGTCCGGTGGGCGAGACGCTTAGAGCAGGAGGAGGCTTCCGGGGAATGGCTTAAGGTAGCCCGGAATATGGCGGAGCTGCCAATGAAGGACGGCTTATACCTTGCTCACGAGAACTGCCCGGATACCTATGAGAAGTTTAACCGGGATCATCCGATGATGGTTGCGGTCTACGGACTGATTAACAGTGACCGGGTGGACCGAAAAGCCATGGAACGCACGCTTAGGAAGACGGTGGAGTGCTGGGACTATAATTCCATGTGGGGCTGGGACTTTGCCATGATGGCCATGACAGCCGTAAGGCTGGGTCTTCCAGAGCTTGCTGTCGAGCTCCTCCTGATGGATACACCGAATAACCAATATGCAGAGAGCGGCAATAATTCCCAGAGGAAGCGGGAGGACCTCCCCTTATATCTTCCCGGCAACGGGTCCCTGCTGCTTGCGATCCCTTTGATGACGGCCGGATATCATGGCTGCGGCGAGGAGAATCCCGGCTTTCCGAAGAACGGAAGGTGGAAGGTTGAGTATGAGGACCTGCTGCCCTTCCCGTATTAATGGAGTTTTGAGCTGCCTGTCGGCAGTATGGAGGTTTAGATGCAGAATATTTTATTTAACGATGCGGTCGGCGGTATTGCGGTGGAGCGTATTGAACGGGATTTTAACTTCAATATGCTGTCAAAGCATTTTCATAATGAATATGAGATCTATTATCTGATCAACGGAGAACGGTATTATTTCATCGAAAAGCAGATCTTTTATGTGAAGAAGGGAAGCCTGGTTTTTATTGACCGGAACCAGATCCATAAGACGGTCGGAGCGAATACGAATTACCACGACAGAATTCTGATGCTGATTTCCGAGGAGGAGCTGAAGCCGATCCTCAGTCTGTGTGATAACTTTGATGTTGCCTCCTTTTTTACGAAAAACTCCGGTATTATTGAGTTGAGTGAAGCCGGCCAGAAGCATGTGGAATGCATCCTTTTAGCCGTCATCCGAGAGATGAAGCAGAAGCAGTCAAATTATGAATTTCTGGTAAAGGCGAAGCTGGCAGAGTTGATGATATATGCTCTCCGGTGTAAGAACGGGGAGAATTCCACGGTAAAGGCGGAACCGGTAAAAACAGAGAAATACAGAAAAATCAGCGAGATAGCCGAATACATCAATGAATATTACCAGTCCGATATCTCTCTGTCGGATATCGCCAGGGACTTCTATATCAGCAAATGCTATCTGAGCAGAATTTTCAAAGAGATAACAGGCTTTACGGTAAATGAATATATCAACATCATCCGGGTGAAGAAAGCACAGCAGCTGTTAGAGCATTCGGAGTATAACATCACGGAGATTGCGGAGATGATCGGATATGACAGCATTACCTATTTCGAGAAGATTTTCAAGAAATATCTTGAGCTGTCACCGTTAAAATATCGTAAGAAGTTTATGAAGAAATCATAGAATGGGCTTCAATTATTATATTGATACGCAAAGCAAGAGGCATGGTGCTTCCCCCATGGGATATGGGGAGCATCCGTGCCTCTTGCATCTATATCGCTGTCTATTCAAGCAGCCCCGGTGTAATTTGTTTTCCTCAGAACCATTCCCCGGGCAGAAATGCTTTTGTATTCGTTAACATCTCGTCAAATAATTTCTTTGCGTCCGCTTCCCCGATCACCATTAAGGGATCTGCCAGGAAGGCTTTGAAGGCAAGGTCTTTATCAAACGTAAGGGCTGCTTCCATAACCTCCTTATGGATATTTACATGGGGCATGATCAGAGCCTTTACATTCTCGGGCAGGCTGCCTGCAAAAACAGGGGAGATGTGGTCCTTTTCGAATAAGGCGTTGGTCTCTACGATAGCGCCTAAGGGAAGATTGGCAATCTGCCCGGAATTCGGAATATTCACATTACTCACTGTTCTCTCCAGGCCGACCAGGGATTTAATCAGAAGAATTCCTTCTTCACCGGAGGGCTTCATATCCAGTGTCTCCTCCCCTGCAAGAAGGCGGGCGCTCCGTGCCTGACGCTGATGCAGATCATCAATACGGTAATCTACGGTTGTCAGGGCAAACTTAAAGGAATGGGCGGTATCGGGGTCCTTCAGATAAATCGGGGGCATGAATTCTGCCAGGTGGCGGTCACCGGCTGCGGCGATTAAGCCATAGTTCTTAAATAAATCGAACTTTACTCTATGAGCGCAGGCAAAGGGATTCGTAAGATAACCGTCAACATTCTCCCCATATCCGGTCTCATAGTATTGATCGATGAATTTCCGGTACATGGGAAAGAGGTCAACTCCCTGATAGGAAGCACGGTCAAACCAGGTAAAATGGTTGATGCCCATAACATTCACATAAATTTCGTGCCGTTCGATGCTGTCAATGCCAAGCTCCTTCGCACACATATCCGCCAGCAGCTTCTGCGTATTGAACACCTCATGGCAGCAGCCGAAGGCTTTGATCTCGGGAAAGACATGATATAAGGTCCGAACACAAAGGCTCATGGGATTTGTATAATTAATGACCCAGGCCTTGGGGGAGTACGCGCGGATCGCCTCGGCAATCGTTATAAACATCGGAATCGTGCGGAGTGCCCGCATCAGGCCGCCGGGTCCGGCGGTGTCACCAACCGGCTGCCAGATTCCGTACCTCTCCGGGGTATGTACATCGGAGCGCATCTCCTCGAAGGTTCCGGGAAGAATAGAGATCACTACGAAATCAGCACCGGTCAGAGCCTCCTCTAAGGAAGCAGCTGTCTCATAGCTCCATTTTCCCTTCCGTCCAGGTTCGTTCTTTAAGGAATTGCCGATGATTGCATTGTTCCTCGCAGCCTGCGGATCAATATCATAGAGGAGGATGGTGCCGCTGATTTTATCCTCCAGGGACAGGTCGGTCATAAAGGTCCAGGCCCATCCCATCGAACCTCCGCCGATATATGCAATCCTGATGTCAGAAACTTTTTTGTCACTATAGTTCATGTCAATACCTCGTTTCTTGGAATGTTATAGATAAATCTTCCATACTGCCGATGCTATTCACAATAGACAAGCTATCAAATACCATTTATTGTTTTATAAAACGATTATAAGATAATATTCCACTTAAAACTACTAATATATTTTGCATTTTTCTTCAAAATTCAAACTATATTGCTTTTATATATCTCATTGCATTATGGTAGGAAATATCCTGCACAATGGCTGCCAAGGCCTCCATATCCTCAGGATATTCACCGGCTTCCACCAGATTACCGAGGAAGCTGCATAGAATACGGCGGAAATACTCGTGTCTGGTATAGGAGAGGAAGCTTCTGGAGTCCGTCAGCATACCGATGAAGTTGGCCAGGAGGCTGGAATTGGCCAGGGAGGTCATATGCTCGAGCATACCGGTTTTGTGGTCGTTAAACCACCAGGCAGAGCCATGCTGGAGCTTTCCTATGGCGGATGCATCCTGGAAGCAGCCGATCACAGTATCGATGCTGGCATTTTCCGCAGGATTTAGGGAATAGATGATGGTCCTAGGCAGCTGGCCGGTCATATTCAGTGCATTCAGGCAGGCGGAAAGCTCTGCGGAGGAGCTGTAATCATTGATACAGTCATATCCTGTGTCAGGACCGAGCTTTTGGAACATCAGAGTGTTATTGTCCCGGAGGGTTCCGTAATGGAGCTGCATTGCCCAGTCCCGTTTATGATATTCCCTGCCTAAGAACAGCATCATGGCGGTCTTATAAGCAAGCTGTTCCTTTTCCCCGGGTACAATGCCTTTCATACGCTTCTGATAGATTGCTTCGATTTCTTCCTCGGAAGCGGGTACATACATAACATAGGGAAGAGCATGGTCCGAGATCCGGCAGCCGGCTTCTGCAAAGAAGTCAATCCGGTTCACCAGGGCTTCGCACAGGGACCGGAAGCTATTGATGGCAACATGACTGATCTCAGACAGCAGCCGGATAAAATCAGAGAAATCCTCTTTTTCCACATGGATGGCCTTATCCGGGCGGAAGGTGGGAAGAACCCGGACCGGGAAGGTCTCATCTTCTGCCAGCTTCCTGTGCCATTCCAGCGTATCAGTCGGGCTATCCGTAGTACAGATTACCGTTACATTGGACCTCTTTATTATATTCCTGCAGGTCATGGAGGGGTGTTTCAGCTGTTCATTTGCCAGATCCCATACCTCTTTTGCAGTTTTGCCGTTTAGGATTCCCTCATAGCCGAAATAACGCTTCAGCTCCAGATGGCTCCAATGATATAAGGGATTGCCGATTGCCTTCGGAAGGGTTTCCGCCCATTTCTGGAATTTTTCCCTGGGAGAGGCATTTCCGGTGATATATTCCTCCGAAACTCCATTTGCTCTCATCAATCTCCATTTGTAGTGGTCACCACCCAGCCAGATCTCGGTAATACTGGTAAACGTCTTATCCTCATAGATTTCCCTGGGATTGATATGGCAGTGGTAATCAATAATGGGCAGCTTTTCCGCATAATCATGATACAGGCGTTTAGCCGTATCTGTCTCAAGCAGGAAATCTTCGTCCATAAATTTCTTCATATATACCTCCATTATGGCGCTTTGCGCCATCACAAAATCTGATGAAAGTAAAATTCCTTTAACCTTACTTCCTGATACGGTTCATTTCCTGACATAGTTAAATCTCATAGAATTATACATTATTTCGTATTTTCGGGCAATAGCCCCCGCAATAATAATCAATAAAGTATGAACCGGGGTATAAAAGGTAAATATAGTATGATTGACTTGCAAAAACGGATTAGGTACAATGAAATATATAACGAAATGATACATAATGGATAGGAAAGCCCTGACGAAAAACGGGATGGGCATACTGGAGTTTCAGGAGGCGCAGGATGAGGGTTTTAAATAAAAGTATAACGAAGCCGGTTCAGAGGCCGGTTAAGGTGCTTCAATTCGGAGAGGGTAATTTTCTCAGAGGTTTTGTTGATTCTATGATAGATATGGCGAATGAACGGGGAAGCTTTAACGGCAATATCGTTATCGTAAAGGCGATACCTTATGGAAGCCTGGACGCCTTCCGGGAACAGGAATGCCAATACACCTTATCCCTAAGAGGGATGGAAGACGGCAAGCCCAGGGTGGTCAACCGTATTATCACCAGTATAGTGGAAGCCGTCGGAGCATATGAGGATTATGAAGAGTATGCGGCCTATGCAAAATTGGATAGCCTGAGGTTTATCATATCCAATACCACGGAGGCCGGAATCATATATGATGGCACCGATCTGCTTGAAGCAAGGCCGCCGAAGACCTATCCCGGTAAGCTGACGAAGCTTCTGTATGAACGGTTTATTCATTTTAACGGGGATCAGAGCAAGGGGCTGATCATCATACCCTGTGAGCTGATTGAGAATAATGGGGAAACCCTGCTGCAATGTGTCCTGTCCTATGCAAAGCTTTGGCTGCTGGGAGAGGAGTTCATTACCTGGGTGGAACAGGGCTGCATCTTTTGCAGTACCCTGGTGGACCGTATCGTAACGGGCTATCCGAAGGAGGAAGCGGAGAGCTTTTGGCAGGAGGCGGGCTACCGGGACAGATTATTGGACACCGGAGAGCTCTTCGCATTATGGGTAATTGAAAGCAGAAAGGATATCTCTGCGGAATTTCCTCTTGCCGGGGCAGGGCTGCCGGTCATCTTCACTGACAATCAGAAGCCTTACCGGGAGCGGAAGGTCAGAATCCTGAACGGCGCCCATACCTCTTTTGTATTAGCCTCCTATCTGGCCGGCAATGATATGGTGCTGGAATCCATGCAGGATCAGTTGATCCGTGATTATATGAGAGGAATCATATTCGACGAGATCATTCCGACCCTTTCCCTTCCGAAGGAGGAATTGGTTTCCTTCGCGAATTCCGTCATAGAGAGGTTTGAGAATCCTTATATCAGGCATTCGCTGTTAGCTATTTCCTTAAATTCCGTATCCAAATGGAAAGCACGGTGTCTGCCGAGCTTCCGGGGATATGTGAGTAAGTTCGGCAGGCTGCCGTCCCGCCTGACCTTCTCCCTGGCCGCCCTGATGAGCTTTTACCGCAGCGCCGAACGGGATGGGGAGGCTTTGGTCGGTTATCGTAACGGGAATGCCTATCAGATTATGGATGATGCGGCAGTTCTGGATTTCTTTGCCGGGAACTCACAGCGAACCAATCAGGAGTATACGGAAGCGCTCCTTAGCCGAACCGAATTCTTCGGAGAAGATATGACCGGCTATGAAGGACTGAAAGATGCAATAACCGGATATCTGGACGAGATCGAAACCCATGGAATCCGGAAGGCAATTGAAAACATCCGATAGTGAGAAGCGTGGTATGAAAAAGCTTAACAGTATAATAAATCTTAATTCCGGAAATACAACATGCCGGTATTAACGCCGAATCTCATAGAAAGGAACCGTATGCGGGAATATATCATCATTAATGATAAGGATAATGTGGGGGTTGCCCTTACAAAGCTTAACAAGGGCGATACAGTGGAGTCAAAGAAATTCTCCAAAGCTTTACCGGAGCAGGAGCTTGTACTGCTCGAGGAAATTCCGGCCGGGCATAAATTCTCCCTTTGCAGGATAGGAGAAGGGGAGAAGGTGATAAAGTATGGGAACCCGATCGGAACTGCCCTGACGGATATCCTGCCGGGAAGTCATGTACATACCCCGAATATCCGTACTACCCTCGGTGATATCCTGGATTATTCCTATGAGCCTGTCCTGACTGACCTGGAACCCACAAGAGAAGCGTATTTCATGGGATACCGAAGGCCGGACGGAAGAGTTGGAATCAGGAACCAGATATGGATTATACCCACTGTAGGATGTGTTAATTCCGTCGCAGCCGCCATGGCCAGGGAGGTTTCCTGCCCGGCAGGAGCTAATGTGGACGAGGTTTTAGCTTTTTCGCACCCCTACGGCTGCTCCCAGCTGGGAGACGATCAGGTGAATACCCTTAAGCTTCTGGCTGATCTGATCATCCATCCTAACGCGGCGGGGGTCTTGGTTCTTGGCCTCGGCTGCGAGAACTGTAATATAACGGAGCTGATCCCGTATCTGGGCGATTATGATGCGGACAGGGTACGCTTTCTCCAATGTCAGGATGTGGAGGATGAGATGGAAGCGGGACGGAAACTTCTGGAGGAGCTGATCGAATATGGAGAACGGTTCAGACGAGAGGAAATCGATGCGGAAGAACTGGTAGTGGGACTGAAATGCGGCGGCTCCGATGGCTTATCCGGAATTACGGCCAATCCTCTGGTCGGGGAATTTTCCGACCTGCTGATCTCTAAGGGAGGTTCGGCTATATTAACTGAGGTTCCGGAGATGTTTGGCGCAGAGACTTTGCTGATGAACCGCTGCCAAAATGAAGAGCTTTTTCGAAAGACCGTAGCCATGATCAATGATTTTAAGAATTACTATAACGAACATAACCAGCCAATCTATGAGAACCCATCCCCGGGGAATAAGAAGGGCGGGATCTCCACGCTGGAGGATAAGTCCTTAGGCTGCACCCAGAAATCAGGCAATGCCCCGGTAAGGGATGTTCTGGCTTATGGGGATCAGGTAAGAGTGAAGGGCCTGAACCTCTTAAGCGCACCGGGAAATGACCTGGTGGCTTCCACCGCCCTGGCGGCAGCGGGAGCACATATCGTATTATTTACCACCGGCAGGGGAACTCCCTTCGGCTGCCCGGTACCTACCGTAAAGATCTCAAGCAATACTGCTTTGGCAAAGAAGAAGAATAATTGGATTGATTTTAATGCCGGAACGCTGGCGGAGGATATGGACAGGGAAGCATTGACCCGGGAATTTTTCCGGTATGTTCTGGAGGTAGCCTCCGGCAGGAGGGTGAAATCAGAGGCAGCCGGATATCATGATATGGCAATCTTTAAACAGGGAGTCACCCTGTAGCTGCTGCGATGCCCATAGGAAGCGGATTAATCTTACAAAAACCGATCAAAAGCGGCAGGATCAGGAATACCTGTTCATGTCCCTGATATCATATGCTGGAGGATATGTTCCACGTAAAGCTCCAGATTCTTCTCCTGCAGAAGGAAATCCGTATGGACTTCGATAAAGGTGAGCTTATCCTGGAAGGAAAGCTTGAATACGGGGGACAGGATCGGTGCATACAGGGGGACGAAGATCCCCTGCTTGCGGGTATAGCAATTCGAGGGCTTTGCTTTACGGCGGAACTCTTTATCCACAAAGAGAGCTACGCTTTTATGTATGGCGGAATCCTCTTCGGGAAGATAATAATAATCCTTGTAATCGTCATAGAAATATTTTAATTCACCTTCATAGACTCTGACAGTCAGAAGGACTGATTTTTCAAAGGCGGTAAAATAGCACAGATCGTTGCCAAAGCTGACCCTTACCGGAAGTGAAAAGGAAAGTTCAATTCGGAGGGCAAGTCTGTCCCCGTCCACACCGGCCTGCAGGATGCGGAAGGGCTTATGGAAAAGGTCCGAATAGTACAGGACCGGGCAGATCTGCACCAGCCCCTTAAGGTCATCCTCATTATGAAGCAGGAGCAGCCGAAGCAATTCTTCCGCTTCGGAAGGAGCAAAAGACTCCCTGTTATTTTGTCTGGTACTGCGCAGCTTCTCGATTCGCTTCTTACCCAGATAGCTCTGATAGACCTGGATCAGATCGCCCCCATCGGCGAGATCCTTCCGGGATACATTCAGAAAGGCTTCCATCGTTTTCTGTTTATAATTCTTTAGCTTAAACAGCTTCTTAATGGGAGAAATGACTCTATACAGATCAATGCTTTGCAGCTCCCGGAAGGAATAGGGGAGCTGGTATTGCGCGCATTTTTTCAACAGGTAGGGAATGTCAAAGCCGGAGCCGTTATAGTGAAGGAGTACCTGATAATCCTTCAGAAATTCAAAAAACAGGGAGATGATCTTACTTTCTTCCCGGATGTCTTCAGAAAACCATTGGATGATATGAAAGGAATCTTCCCGGTGATAGACACATCCGATCAGGTACAGATAGGTGGTTTCTGCTGCAAATCCGGTAGTCTCAATATCAAAGAATGCAAGCTTGTCAAGCTCATGGGCTTGATCCAGAGGATAGTCCAGGGTCAGCGCAACGGGAAATTGTCTGATGAGCATCTTAAGATTCTCCTTTCCGGAAGTTACTTGGGTTATTCCAAAACGAATGATATCAATACCATGAACAACACGCAGATTAGGTTCACGTTGCACTTATCCATGAAAGCCATGTCATCCTCCCGAACAAGTTCGGGAAATGCCTTGTCTTCCATGGACTATGTGCAGATTAGGTTCACGTTGCACTTATCCATGAAAGCCATGCCATTCTCCCGAACAAGTTCGGGAAATGCCCTATCTTCCATGGACTAATCTGCTTATCGTGGATATTTTACCATATTACGAGGGAAAACCCAAGCAGAAAGAAGGACGGACAGGCTTTTTTAGGGGAAATATCTGATTTTTTTACGAAATATTTATAAATCGATACTTTACTTCATAATGGGTTATGATAAAATTAACCAAGGGATTAGTGTAGATTATAAAAAACATAATTTACACTTCAAAGTTTGTGCCTGCGTCATCAAAGCGTGTAAGCACACTTGGCACAAACTAATGCAAAGGGCAGGCATATCGGTTAGTGTGAAGTTTTCCCGCTGCCATGAAGCAGCGGCATGGAGGATGTTATGTGGGAGCTCAGTTTATTTGGTTATGAATTTTATCGTGCATTCTACATATTTTTTATATTCGGTTTTATCGGATGGATTTATGAAAGCGCACTGGTGTCCCTGAGGAAGAAGACTTTTGTAAACCGCGGCTTCTTAAACGGCCCTGTCATACCAATCTATGGCGTGGGGGCCCTTATCATTTTTTTCATCTTCTGGGACTACAGAAAACAGCCGGTGCTGGTATTTCTTGGGGGCATGAGTCTTGCAACCCTATTGGAATATTTCACTTCGGTGCTTATGGAGCGGCTGTTCCACGCCAGATGGTGGGATTACAGCACCCACCGGTTTAATCTTAAGGGCAGAATCTGTCTGTCCGTATCCCTGCTCTGGGGCTTCTATTCGATATTGATGCTTCAAATTTTTCAGCCCGCCATTGATGCCATACTCCGCATAGTACCAAGGAGCTTGGGAGAAGTCGCCGGCTATGTTATAATCCTTTTGTTTATTGCCGATATTATTATTACGATTGTTTATACCGTACAATTTGACCGTTTACTTCAGAAACTTACGAAGCTGAGGGAAGAGCTGCTGGAATATGCAATTATCGGGAAGCTATATGATACGAAGGAAGAGATGAAGGAGAAGCTTTATCATCTGAAGCTGTCAGGAATTATCACAGAGGTAAAAAGTTCTCTGGAACGAGGCCTGTTAAAGCTGTCCGCCTATGGGAAACAGGAACGGGGGAATGGGGGACAGACAATGGAAAACCGTTTGAGGGAGCTATTAAGACATTATCAGACATTATCCATGAAGAAAATACATATCCGACTTCTGAAGGCCTTTCCCTCCATGCAGGCAGGAAAACGGGAAACGGCCCTGCGTGATTTGAGGGAAAAGCTGGCTATGAAGGGAGTAAGGGCAATGAGTAAGGATACCAGAGAAGAGATGACGGGCAGAATCAAGGGTTATCTGAGCGGTTTTTTACGGGCCGCGATCGTGGGGCTGTTTGTTTTAATACAGTTTATTTTAATCTTCTATTGTACTTATGTTTTGCGCGGCTTCTCCGTATACCTGTATTATGCTTTGCAGATGCTGAGTATTATCATTATCATTGCTCTGGTCAATGATAACCGCAATGTCTCATATAAAATCAGCTGGATCTGCATCATAGCCATGCTGCCGATTACCGGGTTTTTCATGTTCATGCTGTGGGGGAACCGCAGGGGTAAGAGGATTCACAGCGGAATCCTGCAAAAGCTTGCCAGGGGACATAATTATCTGGAGTATAAGCCGGAAATCATCAGGGAGTTTGCTGAAAAATACCCTACGAAGAGTCGAATGACCAGGTATCTGGAAAGCAACCATTTACCTTTATACAAGAACAACCGGATTGACTATTATCCCATGGCAGAGGATACCTTTGAAGCTATTTTCGAGGAGATGGATAAGGCAGAGCATTTTATCCTGATTAATTTCTACATCGTCGGAGAAGGTGCACTATGGGACAGGATGCATGCACTTTTGCTGGAGAAAATAGGACAGGGAGTCAAGGTACTCTTTCTGTATGATGATTTCGGAGCAATGCTGCGGACCCCGAGGCATTTCAGAAGAAGCCTTACGAGTGAGGGCTTTGAAATCAGGGTCTTTAATCCGATCCATCAATATACGGACAAGCTGTATATGAATTACCGCTCCCATCAGAAGATTATTGTCATTGACGGCAATGTGGGCTTTACCGGAGGCATGAACCTGGCGGATGAATATGTAAATCTTGTTCCGCGATTTGGGGTATGGAAGGATAATGCGGTTAAGGTAACAGGGGATGCGGTCTGGGGTCTTACGGTAACCTTCCTGCAGATGTGGGAGGCTTCCGGGGGTGATCAGGTGGATTATGAGGCATTCCGGCCGACAAAAACCTTTGAACAAAATGATGTATTCTGCCATGTGATTGCGGACGGACCGGCCAATAACCCGAAGAATCCCATTGAAAACATCTATAAACAGATGATATATTATGCCAAGAAGGTATTGTACATTACCACACCTTATCTTATAATTGAAGATGATATGCGGGATGCGCTGATTACGGCGGCAATCAGCGGAATTGACGTAAGAATCATTACGCCATACATTCCGGATAAAAAGAACGTTAAGATCCTGACCAATTATAATTACGGCAGACTTCTGGAGGCAGGAGTCCGCATCTTTGAATACAAACCGGGCTTTATCCATGCGAAGACCATCATCAGTGAGGATTGCGGCATCGTAGGTACGATCAATATGGATTATCGAAGCTTTCACCTGCAGTATGAATGCGGGATCTTTATCTGTAACCGGGAAGTGATCGGTACGATCCGGGAGGATCTTGTTAAAACGATGGAGGAGAGCAGGGAGGTAACCTATGAGGAATGGAAGAACCGGCCTCTTGCATTAAAGCTGTATCAGATGTTTTTGAACCTGTTCTCGACGTTGATGTAGGGAAGGAGTCATAGATGTATACCAATGTATGTAAGCATTGCCATAAGGTATTCCTGTCCAGGAGGAAGGCTTATTCCTGCGAGGGCTGCAGGAAGCTGGACAGCGATCATTTTGATGATATCGAAGCATATTTAAAGGAATATCCGAATAGTAATGCGCTTCAGATTTCCGAGGCACTGGGAATCACTGCTTTTGAGGTTCTAAATTACCTGAAGGAGGGCAGGCTGAACATTGCGAGAGGTCATTTTGAGAAGCTGCCGGACTAAAGTATAAGCATGCAATGTGAAGCGGTAAATTACGTAAGACTAATAGATAAGGCTTTGGAATGTGGACGGCTGAAACAAAAGCGCCATAATGGGAGAAAATATGATTGGATATCTGAAAGGGGAACTGGCGGAAATTAAGGAGAACTATGTCGTGCTTGAGGTTGGGGGCATCGGATATGAGGTTTATCTTCCCGCATCCGCCATATTGGAGCTTCCCTCCAAAGGGACGGCAGTTAAGCTATATACTTACCTCCATGTCAGGGAGGATGCAATCAATCTGTTTGGTTTTCTGACGAAGGATGACCTGGAGATGTTTAAGCTTCTGATCACGGTAAATGGAATCGGCCCCAAGGGCGCGCTGGGAATCCTGTCGGCAATTACCGCAGATGAGATCCGGTTCGCTGTCCTGGCTGAGGATACGAAAGCAATTGCAAAGGCTCCGGGAATCGGCAGTAAGACGGCCGGCAAGCTGATTTTGGAATTAAAGGATAAGTTCAAGCTGGAAACAGCCTTTGAACAGAGGCTGCTGAACCAGTCGGAGAAGAGAGAGGGCACAGGAATCTTCGGTAAGCGGGAGGAAGCCGTCCAGGCTCTTACCGTACTTGGATATTCCGCTTCGGATGCCTTAAAGATCGTAAATCAGGTGGATATTACGGAGGATATGTCCTCCGAGCAGATCTTAAAGCTCTGCCTGAAGAAGATGTAACAGGGATATGCGATAGTCGCGGACAGAACCGGCAGATATAAGCACCAGAATGTCTGCCGCTAAGAATATGCAGTTAATACGGATCAGATGGAGAAAATGATGGCTAAGCGGATGATAACAACGGAATTATTGGATGAGGATAAAAAGCTGGAG
Source organism: Bacillota bacterium (assembly GCA_023423335.1). GTDB lineage: Bacteria > Bacillota > Clostridia > Lachnospirales > Lachnospiraceae > Mobilitalea. The sequence continues at coordinate 35,175 of JAFAFU010000084.1, forward strand.
AGCACCCTTAGACCGCAGCTGCTGGGGGATTATATCGGGCAGGAGAAGGTGAAGGTGAATCTGAAGGTATATATAGAGGCGGCAAAACAGAGAAATGAGACTTTGGATCATGTCCTGTTCTTCGGACCGCCGGGACTTGGCAAGACGACTCTGGCAGGCATCATTGCCAATGAGATGGGTGTAAATATTAAGATTACCTCAGGCCCTGCCATAGAAAAGCCCGGCGAGATGGCAGCTATTCTAAATAATCTTCAGGAGGGGGATGTTTTGTTTGTGGATGAAATCCACCGCCTGAACCGTCAGGTAGAAGAGCTTCTCTATCCGGCGATGGAGGATTATGCAATTGATATCGTCATAGGAAAGGGAGCCTCCGCAAAATCCATCCGTCTGGAGCTTCCGAAATTTACATTAGTCGGAGCAACCACCCGTGCCGGGATGCTTACCCCTCCCTTAAGGGATCGGTTCGGTGTCGTTAACCGGCTGGAATTTTACACGATAGAAGATTTGAAGAAGATTATCCTGCGGTCCGCGGAGGTGTTCCGGGTAGGAATCGATGAGGAAGGAGCCGTGGAGCTGGCCAGAAGGTCCAGAGGTACCCCGCGTCTGGCAAACCGCCTGTTAAAGCGAGTCAGGGACTTTGCCCAGGTGAAATACGATGGAAGGATCACAAAGGAAGTAGCGGGATTTGCCCTCGATCTTTTGGAGGTTGACAAGCTGGGTCTGGATCATATTGACCGGGAAATCCTGGTTACGATGATCGAGAAATTCAGCGGAGGACCGGTTGGGATCGAAGCGGTGGCCACCACCATCGGGGAGGATGTGGGTACGATTGAAGAGGTATATGAACCCTATCTCGTCCAGAACGGATTGATTTTACGGACACCCAGAGGCAGGGTGGCATCGGAGCTGGCTTACCGGCATATCGGGTTGCTGCCCGGTTAAGACTTTTACAAAGATGGCTTGTATAACTACGGGCAATCAGTTATAATATGGGTGTCGGAGCAATTATTGGGGGGCAGATAGCATGAATAAGTTTAACGATATTGAGGTTATCATTAATAACAAAAGATATACGTTAAGTGGATATGAAAGCGAAGAATATCTTCAGAAGATAGCTTCCTATATCAACAGTAAATATAATGAGTTCCGGAACAGGGATGCTTACAGGTTTTTGGATGCTGACTTAAAAAATATATTGCTCCAGATTAATATAGCGGATGATTTTCACAAAACATTGCAGAAGATTAAGGAAATCGAAGCAGAGAATGACTCAAAGAGTAATGAGATATTTGATTTGAAGCATGAGATTATTGCTATGCAGAGCAAATTAAATTCTGCCCAGAAAGAAATTGAGGAGCTGAAGAAGGAGATTAACGAAGCTCAGAAGAAAATAGTCCGGCTGGAAACTGAATTGAATGATGAAAAGAAGAGATAACATACATGTTAAGGGGCTGTCCAAAAGGAATGATGCATGCTGTACCATTACAGGCCGCAGTGCGCTTCCGAAAGACAGCCTCTTTCTTTTTCGCAAAGCAGTTATATGCCGCTGAAGCGGCAGATGGGAGTTAAAGTGAATAAACAGATAGAGATATTAGCTCCCGCAGGCTCCTATGAAAGTATGCGGGCAGCGATGAATGCGGGTTGCGATGCGGTTTATATCGGAGGAGGAAGCTTCGGAGCCAGGGCATATGCCAATAATTTGGATGAGGAGACCCTGCTAAGGGCCATTGATGAAGCTCATATCCGCGATAAGAAGCTGTACCTGACCGTGAACACTCTGATTAAGGAAGAAGAGCTGGCGGACCGGTTATATCGATTTCTGGAGAGCTTTTACCGGGAAGGGCTGGATGCCGTAATCGTACAGGATCCGGGGGTAATGCATTTTATCCATAGAAATTTTCCGTTGCTTCCGATTCATGCCAGCACGCAGACAACGGTAACCATGTCCCAGGGGGCCGGGCTTTTTAAAGACAGCGGGGTGACAAGACTTGTTACGGCCAGAGAATTATCCCTGAAGGAAATCAGGGATATCCGGGACAATACGGATCTGGAGCTCGAAACCTTTGTACATGGCGCCCTTTGTTATTGTTATTCCGGCCAATGCCTGATGAGCAGTATGATCGGCGGACGGAGCGGCAACAGGGGCAGATGCGCCCAGCCCTGCAGGATGCCTTATCAATTCTACTCGGAGGGCCGGAAGGTCTCTGCCGGAAACGAGAAATATCTGTTAAGCCCCAAGGACATCAATACGACTGCCCTGATACCGGAGCTGGTGGAGGCAGGGATTAATTCCTTTAAAATAGAGGGCAGAATGAAACGTCCGGAGTATTCTGCCGGTGTAGCTTATATGTACCGGAAATGCACGGACCGGTATCTGGAGTATGGCAGGGAGCGTTACCAGGAATACCTTCGGAGTCCGGAATATGAGACGGACCGTATAGCGTTGATGGATCTATATAACCGGGGCGGCTTTTCGGAGGGGTATGGCAGAACCTATCATGGGAAACCGATGATGTCCCTGCTTCGTCCAAATCATAGCGGGGTTCTGGTAGGAGAGGTTGTCGGCATGAAAGGCAGCCAGGCAGTCATTCTCGTAAAGGAGAAGGTCAATGCCCAGGATATCCTCGAAATCCGTGGCCGGGACGAGGAACCCGGTTATGAATTTACCCTGAAAACCTCGAAGGAAAAGGGAGAAACCTTTATCGCCAATACCGGCAGCCCTCCCGGCGGCCGGGACAAGAAAAAATCGGGTCGGAAAGTAATTGATCCGGGTGCGCCTGTTTACCGGACCAGAAACAATGAACTTTTGAACCGGCTTGCGTCGGAATATATGGAGCAGGATGCCAGGAGGGGAATTCGCGGCGTATTAACGGCGCGAATTGGCGAAAGACTGTCCCTTACCCTGAGGGATAAGGATTTTACGGCTTCTGCCTGTCAAGATATCGTGCAGGCGGCACAGAAGCAGCCAATGACCAGGGAGAAGCTGAAAGGTCCTATTGAAAAGCTTGGGGATACCTTATTCTTCCTGGAGGACTTGGAAATTCATGCGGACGAAGGCAGCTTCGTCCCGGTTGCCTGGCTGAACGAGATCCGAAGGGATGCTCTTCGCAAGCTTCAGGAAGCAATTATCGGATATTACCGGAGGGATGAGGGTAAAATAATACCGACCGTGAATAAGGAAGCCATAAGTAAGGAATCAGAGACAGAGAAGCCGTTACCCGGTATCTGTGTTACAGTGAGGAACGGGGAACAATTCCAGGCCGTTGTAAAAACCGGGGAAGTCACCTCCATCTATGCCGACTGCGAGGGCTTTTTATTCCCGGAGCTGCTTCGTATGGCAGAGAAAGCAGCTATAGCAGGGAAGAGCTTCTATCCGGTGCTGCCCCATATCTGCAGAAGGCCGGTTTATCAGCAGTTGGAGAAGGATATCGGGCTTTTGTGGAGGGAACCTGCGGTAACCGGATTTGTTGCTAAGAATTATGAAGAAATATTCCTGCTTCAATCGTTACGGTATAAGGAGCCTGAACAGAAGGAAATCATATTAAACCATAATATGTATGTATTTAACAGGGAAGCCAGGGCGTTCTGGCACACAAAGGGAATCAGACACTTTACCGCTCCGGTGGAGCTTAATCAGAAGGAGCTTACAGCTTTGGGAATCATAGACTGTGATATCCTGGTCTATGGATACCTGCCTCTTATGGTTTCCGCCCAGTGTCTCCATGAGAGCACAGAGGGCTGTTTACGGTGTAAGGCAGGCGAACACAGGATAGAATATCTGGTGGACCGGATGGGCAGTAAGTTTTATGTGCAGACCAATTGCAATGGCTGCTATAATGTTATTCTAAACGGACAATGTCTTTCCCTGTTAAAATACTCAAAGGAAATCAATGTGCTGCAGCCCAGGAATCTTCGTCTGGATTTTACCCTGGAGAAGGGGGAGGAGGTTTCCCAGGTGCTTTCCTCCTTTATCAGGACTTATCGGGGAGGGCAGCCGGCAGAGCTTGATATCGATAATCTTACGACTGGACATTTTAAACGGGGGGTAGAGTGAATTATGAAAAGCATAATTCACTCCTCATAGTTTGTGCCTGTGTCATCAAAGCGTGTAAGCATGCTTGGCACATACTAATGCAAAGGGCAGGAATGTCAGTGACAGAAAGGCGGGTGACGGGGGTTGCATCTGATTATCCAGTTAATCAAATATCTTATGATTCTGATGTTAGGCGCATATACCTTTTACAGCTTCGGAATTTTCCGGCAAAGAAATAAAAAACAGCAGGCGAGATCCTATGGAATGCTGACGGTATTTATTTTTGCGGTTCATTTTGTCGGTTATTTTACATTATATATCCAGAGCCTCAGCGATAAAGTGCTGCTATTATACGGCTTCCAGGCTGCCTTATTCTTCCTGATCATTGCTTTCTATCAAGCCTTTTATCCGAAGCTGTCCAGGCTGCTGCTGCGGAATATGCTGATGCTGCTGGCGATCGGGTTCATTATTCTTGCCAGGCTGTCCTTTGATAAGGCAGTCAGACAGACAGCCTTTGTCGCTATTGCCGCAGCCCTCTGTATTCTGGTACCGGTAGTCATAAGACGGTTTAACTACCTCAGACGCTTCGGCTGGCTATATGCCCTTGCAGGGATCGCAGCTCTTCTGGTGGTTTTATTTGCCGGTACGACAAGATTTGGGGCTACTAACTGGCTTAGCATCGTGGGCTTCAGCTTTCAGCCCTCCGAGCTTGTAAAGCTGCTCTTTGTACTCTGTATCGCATCCTTGTTTGTCCGAGGTACGGATCTTAAGAGGGTCATCACGGTGACCGTGATATCCGGGGTAAACGTCCTGATCCTGGTACTCCAGAGGGATTTGGGCGGAGCACTTATTTTCTTTGTTACTTATGTGTTTATGTTATATACGGCTACGGCAAAGCCGGCCTATCTGTTCTCCGGTCTGGCCGGAGGAAGCCTGGCCGCGTTAGTGGCTTACCGGCTGTTTGACCATGTGAAGGTCAGGGTCATGGCCTGGAAAAATCCCTTTGCCTATATCGATAACGAAGGATATCAGATATCCCAGTCCTTATTTGCTATCGGAACCGGAGGATGGTTCGGTATGGGCATTAACCGCGGACTGCCCACCAGCATCCCCGTTGTGGACAGTGACTTCGTCTTTGCTGCCATATCGGAGGAGTTTGGAGGACTGTTTGCAATCTGTGTAATTCTGATTTATATCAATTGCTTTATGATGATGATAAATATATCCCTGAAGATGGAGGATATGTTTTATCGTCTGGTTGCCGCAGGCTTCTCCGTAATGTTCGGCTTCCAGGTGATATTATCCGTCGGAGGAGTGATTAAGTTTATTCCTTCCACAGGAGTAACCTTACCGTTCATCAGTTCAGGAGGCAGCTCCGTATTTGCTACCTTCCTAATGTTTATGATACTTCAGGGAATCTACCTGAAGGGATATGCGGTGAAGAAGACGGAGGAGACAGAAGAGACAGAAGAGACGGATACGGAGTCGGAATGGAGGCGGCCATGATCCCGGAGGATGACAGGAATAGGAGCCAGAGAAGAACGATTTTTTCAATTATCTATATATTTATGGGTCTGTTTGTGCTGGTAATGGGATATTTTTCTTATTTTCTCCTGTTTCGAAGCAGGGAGATTATTAACAGTACCTATAACCGGAGGGAAGAGATATTATCGGAGCGGGTTCTCAGAGGTAAGATCCTGGCTTCGGATTACAGCGTCCTGGCGGAAACCGTAGTGGATGAGGAGGGCAATGAGACCAGGAGATATCCCTACGGTGATGTATTTGCCCATGTTGTCGGCAGATCCATAAAGGGGATGAGCGGTCTGGAGGAGAGTGAGAATATCCGGCTGCTGACCTCTAATGTGAATTCCATGGATAATATGTATCATGATCTGATCGGGGAGAAGAACCTGGGAGATAATATCGTCACGACTTTGGATCCTGCCCTGCAGCAGATTGCCTATGATGCCCTGGGGAGCTATCGCGGTGCGGTTGTGGTTATGGAGCCGGCAACCGGAAAGATTCTTGCGATGGTTTCAAAGCCTGCCTATGATCCGAATCAGATTATAAAGGAATGGGATGAGCTGGTAAGGGATGAAGCCATAGAGTCCCGCCTGCTTAACCGTGCGACCCAGGGTCTGTACCCGCCCGGTTCTACCTTCAAGCTGCTGACCGCACTCAGCTTCCTGCGTGAGAATCCGGATTATCTGGAATATGAATATGATTGTGACGGAAGTACCGAATATGAGGGAATGGTCGTCCATTGTTATAATAATAAAGCCCATGGGGAGCTTGATCTGAAGCAATCCTTTGCCAAATCCTGCAACACCTCTTTTGCTTCCATCGGAAAGGATTTGGATATGATGAATTTTCGGGAAATCTGTGAGGATTTTCTTTATAATAAACCGATTCCGGTTAATATGGCCAGCAGTATCAGCAGCTTTGAATTAAAGGCAGGCAGTTCGGGAGTGAAGGAGAAGATGCAGACTGCCATCGGACAGGGAAAAACCCTGGTTACTCCGCTTCACAATGCCATGATCGCCGCTGCGGCTGCCAATGGCGGCGTTATCATGAAGCCCTATGTGGTGGACCATATTGAAAATGCCGACGGCGGTATTGTTAAAAGCTATAAGCCCCAAACCTATGCGAAGCCTATGACCTTCCTGGAAGCGGATTATCTGTCCGAACTGATGAGGGAAGTAGTAAAGAACGGAACCGCCAAGGAGCTGGAGGCACTTGGCATTAAAGCCGCAGGCAAAACGGGCTCCGCGGATACAGAGGGAAAACCGGCCCATGCCTGGTTCATCGGATATGCTCCGGCGGACGATCCGCAGTTGGTGGTCAGCGTTATTGTTGAGAGTGTGGGAACCGGAAGTGAATATGCTGTTCCTATCGCAAGTAAGATATTTGATGCATATTTTAATTAGTGATAAAGGTATTTATCGAACTGTTTTTGTTGTAAAGAGGATGGTAATCTAAAGGGATATGTTAAAAATTAATATAAATAAGTTGAAAACTTGTGCATATTGATGTATACTTTAGGTTAGTTAAGACGGCACACCAAAAGCAGGAGGAATTGCGATGGTAGAAGCAACGAGCTGTGGTGGTGTAGTTATATTCAGAGGGAAGATTTTATTACTGTATAAAAATTACAAGAATAAATATGAGGGGTGGGTGCTACCAAAAGGAACTGTGGAAGAAGGAGAGGAATATAAGGAAACGGCAATCCGAGAGGTGAGAGAGGAAGCTGGGACGAATGCTTCCATCATCAAATACATCGGAAAGAGTCAATATTCCTTCAGCACACCTCAAAATACAGTATTAAAGGATGTTCATTGGTATTTAATGATGTCTGAAAGTTATTACAGCAAACCACAAAGGGAAGAGTATTTTATGGACTCCGGCTACTACAAATATCATGAGGCATTCCATATGTTGAAATTTGCCAATGAGAAGCAGATTCTCGAGCGGGCATATAATGAATATATTGACCTCAAGAAGAGTAACCTGTGGGGAAATAAAAAATATTTTTAACAGCAGACTTAAAGGGACTGTTCCGGTAACGGAGCAGTCCCTTTTTGCCGTGCGCCCGGCATGGGTGCAATCTAACCAGAGAACATTAGATGAATATGAGATTGATGTTAGATAATAACCTAATAAAGTGTTTGACAAAAATAGAACAATATGTTAGATTGATATCTAACAAGAAAGAAATGCTGATGAATAAGGTATAGTAATGGATGGATAGAAAGGGGATTCTTATGAAAGGGGAAGAAAAGGTAGGATATAAGCAGATATTTCGGCAGAAGGAATACATGAAGACAGTGATAGCAGCAGTAATCAATCGCTTTGGAGACTCCATTGACAGCATTGCCCTCACCTGGCTGGTATACCAGCTTACAGGGAGTGCCGCCTGGTCGGCAATTATCTTTGGTGTGAATCGGATTCCGACGATTTTTTTGCAGCCCTTTGCGGGAGCGGCGATCGAAGGGAAGAATAAGAAACGGATTATGATACTGACGGATATTATACGAGGTGTCTGTGTAGGTTTCATTGCAACGGCATTTTTAAACGGCTTCTTAAATCAATGGCTGTTACTGATGGCAACGATTATTATATCCAGTGCCGAAGCGTTCCGGGGACCTGCCTCTTCCGCTCTGCTGCCTAAGCTTATTGAGAAAAAGTATTACGCCTTCGGGCTTTCCTTAAACTCCAGTGCCTGCAGTGCGATGGAGCTCATCGGTTTGGGTATGGCAGGGGTAATCATCTCTGTGTTTTCTGTCTCTGCCGCCATTTATATCGATATGGCCACCTTTTTCCTTTCCGCCTTGATTATACTTACCTTAAGAGTGAAGGAGACAGGTTTGGTCCGGGGAAAAATTAATGCCAGAGACTATATTGATAACCTGAGGGGCGGTTTCGGCTATCTGAAGAATAATGCTGTCCTGAGATATTTTGTATTGCTGGCTGTATTTTTGAATGCGGTTCTGGTTCCCCTGAACAGTCTTCAGGCACCGCTGGTCAGTGAAGTATTGAAGGTGAACGAGATTATGCTGTCGGTGCTTGGGGTGTCCATATCCCTTGGAATGATCGTCAGCGCCGCCGTCTATCCATATTTAAGTCGCCGTCTGAATAAGCGTTGGATCGCATCCCTCGGTGCATATTCCATTGGCAGTTTCTATCTGGCGCTTGTCATCGTGGGCAGGTTTATAACATCAGAGCTTATAATTTATGGTGTCGTTTCAATTGCATCCTTTCTTTTAGGGGTTGCGGTAGCCACTCTATCGAGCTTTTGCCATATTGAATTTATCAAGAATATTCAAGGAGAATATATCGCAAGGGTATCGGCAATCTTTAGTGCCTGCGGTGTGGCAGCAATTCCGGTTGTATCTTTTATTATAAGTATACTTGCAGGAATCACTCCGACTGTAGTATTATTCTTAGTAGCAGGAATATGCGGTATCATCATTAGCATCGCGCTATGCAGCAAAAAACGATTTGCTGCCATGGATCAGAGTGCAGCGGAGGTCAATAAGAATGAAGAAGAGATTGCAGATATTACAACAGGCTAATCTGGTAGATGAAGCTTTTATACTGCTATACTACTGGGTGAACAAGGATGATATGGAGGAAGCGTTTCAGAGGAATGCATATGTTCCGGAGCAGGATATGGAACAGCATAAGGAGCGATTCCATATCCTGTATTCCATCTATTGTGATGTCAAGGAGCATTTTGCGGGCCGCAGGGAGCGGATCGAATATCTCTTCAAAGACCGTAATAACTTCTCAACCTATGCGGCGTTATCTATACTTTGGAATTTTAATGATTATAATAACCGGCTTAGGCCTTATGAAGAAGTGTTTGGCGGGCTGGATGAGGAGAGTAAGGTAAAAGCTTATGCCAGATTGATTGACTGCGACGACAGTATCAGCACGCCGGACGAGAAACTGAGAAGCCAGGGGGACCTTATCGCATTCCTGGAAGGCTCTCCTTATAATAAAGAGACGAAATGGGAAGCAATCAAGATATATCATAATCAGGAGGAGTATTATAATGAAGTCCTGGCATTGCTGACAGAGACGATAGAGCTGTTTAAGAAGCGGCATCAATCTTCAATAACAATGCTGGAGAAGACCTTCTACGATTACTGGAGTGAATATCAGAGTAAGAAGGATATTATAGAGAATATACAGGAGAAATTGAGCTTGGCCTGGGAAGCGAGTGCTGCCGGAATAATTCTCCTGCCGCATTTATTTCAGCCCTTCAGCGTAGCATTATCTGTTGATGAGGATGATCCATCCAAACCGGATGTGATTCGGATCGGTGTTATGCTGAATGAGAAATTTGTCCTGACAGGGAAACGGATCCAGAAGGAGGATATCGTTAACATCGGTAAGCTCCTGAGTGATAAGAGCAAGGTGGATATTCTGGAATTTGCCAGTAAGAAGCCCTGTTACGGAAAAGAGCTGGCGGGTGAATTACAGCTGTCTACCGCTACTATCTCCTATCATGTCAATGCTCTGCTGAAGGAAAGACTTTTAAAGGCGGAGGTCAGCGCGAACCGGATATATTACAGTCTGAACCGGGAGACGCTGGAGGCCTGTCTTGATGATGTGAAGAATTATTTCTCGCAATATTAGAAGTTATGTCATTTATGGTTGACAAACGCAGTAAAGTATAGTACAATTTAACTAAATTAAATATTGCTTATACCTCATGAACGGGTATTATTACTATAAGGGTTATGATTGCACTTATCTTTTTGATAAGTGCTTTTTTTCGTTGTTGCCCGGAAAGAAAGGAGGAAGGTGTCCGGTACTAATAATAAACCCATAAAATGAAGGAAGGTGATTACTATCAGTGAAATTATGTTAGATATGAAGGGAATACATAAAAGCTTTCCGGGTGTCCATGCCTTAAAAAGTGTTGATTTTACTTTAAATAAAGGAGAAATCATGGGGTTGCTGGGCGAGAACGGCGCCGGTAAGTCTACTTTAATGAAGGTCCTGGGCGGAATTGAGATTTTGGATTCAGGAGAGGTATATCTGGAAGGGAAAAAAGTAAATATCCACAACCCCAGAGAAGCTCAGAAAAACGGAATATCATTTATCCATCAGGAATTATCCTTATTTCTGGATCTGGATATAGCAACAAACATCTACATGCAGGATCTGCCTAACCAATACAGCTATATCCAGGAAAGAAAACTGCTGAAGATGACCAGACGAATACTGGAAATGGTCAGCCTTGGAAATCATAGTCCAAAAGAATTGATTAAGAATCTCCAGATGGGAGAACGTCAGCTGATTGAAATTGCGCGGTGTCTGATCATGGAAACCAGGATACTGGTTCTGGACGAACCGACATCCTCATTGACGAAGAAGGAAGTTGGTATTTTATTTGGTCTTATGCGGCAATTAAAGGAGAAAGGCATTTCGATTATCTTTATCTCCCACCGTATGGATGAGATTTTTGAGATCTGCGATAAGATTACAATCATGAGGGATGGAAGATTAATAACTACAAAGGATATTACAGAGTGCACAACTGCTGATGTGGTAAAGCTGATGATTGGCAGGGATCTGGACGAGATGTTCAATCGTGAATATATGGAACCGGGCAAAGAACTTCTGCGGGTAGATAAATTATGCAGGGGGGAACGCTTTCAAAATATTAATTTCAAGGTATGCGAAGGTGAAATTGTGGGCTTATATGGTTTGCTTGGGTCCGGACGCTCCGAGATTGCAAGATCGATATTCGGCCTGGAGAAATTTGATGGCGGTGAGGTGTATATGGAGGGCGAAAAGTGTCAAATCCGTCAGCCCATGGATGCAATTGAACACGGCATCGGGTTGATCACCGAAAACCGAAGGGAAGAAGGGCTGATGATACGCCAGTCGGTAAGATTTAACCTTACGGCAGCCAATCTGAATGCCTATATTAGAAAATTCGGCATTATGGATCATAAACGTGAAGCTTCGGAATGCGGGACCTATGTGAAGGAGTTGAATATAAAGACCTCCAGCCTGAAGAAAATCGTAGCCCATCTGAGTGGCGGAAACCAGCAGAAGGTTGTTATAGCAAAGTGGCTTAACAGAAGCCCTAAGGTTTTGATTTTGGACGAACCCACCAGAGGCATTGATGTAGGAGCAAAGCATGAGATATACGGTATATTGTCCAAGCTGGTCCAGAGGGGAAAAGGAGTTTTTGTAATTTCATCGGAGCTGAATGAAATTATGGGTCTTTGTGACAGAATTTTAGTAATCAGAAAAGGAAAAATTGTAAAAGAATTTACAGCGGACAAATTCAATAAAGAAGATTTGTTGGAAGCATCCATGGGAGGGTTGGTTAATGAAAATTAAAGACATAAATGGAAAGGCATTAACGAAGCTGGCACTGAATTACGGCATCTATATATTCTTATTGGTTGTCTGTGTGGTCCTGGCATTTACTACGGAATCATTTTTAACAAAAACCAACATTACCAATGTACTGTTACAGACTTCAATTATTGCAACAATGGCAATTGGGGTAACCTTTGTTATCATTACAGGAAATAATGATCTGTCCATGGGCAGCGTTATGGCAATTTCCAGCGCCGTTGGCATCGGATTGATAAAGGTATTTAATATGCCCTGGTGGCTGGGGATGATTATGATTATCCTGGTCTCCATACTTTTCGGTCTGCTGAACGGTTATCTGGTAGCATTCTTGAAAATCCCCGCCTTCCTGGCAACGCTTTCCACGAAATTTATTGCCAGGGGTCTAACCCTGGTAGTATCCGGGGGCGTCTCCTGGTTTGACCTGCCGAAGGCATTTGTATTTATCGCATCAGGAAGCATGTTAGGGCTCCCGATGATTGTAGTTATTGTTCTTGCACTATACCTGCTGTTCCACTTCAGGTTAAAACATACCATATTCGGCAGAAGAATATATGCTGTCGGCAGCAGCGCGGAATCTGCCAGAGTATCCGGAATCAACGTAAAGAAAACAATTGTATTGGCCTATATCCAGTGCGGTATTCTGGTCGGCATCGCAAGTATCCTGCAAACTGCCAGAATGAATTCCTTCTGGGCGGCCATGGGAACAGATCTTGAGTTTCAGGCGATCGCCGGTACAATCATCGGCGGAACCAGTATGTCCGGCGGTGTCGGGAGCCTGGCAGGAACCTTCGCAGGTGTTCTGCTGATGGGTATTATCAATAATGCATTGAATCTGTATGGTGTAGATGCGAACTGGCAGGAAGCAGCCAGAGGTTTTGTTATCTTATTAGCTATCGTAGTAGATGCTTTGCGTCAGCGCTATAATACGGCTGAATAGCGGTGCGGGGTTAAGATAAAGATGCTTCTGTCGGAGGATTAAAATGTTGGTAAACCAACTTTTAATATATACGCAGGCAAAGTGAAGCAAGATAATGCGAACAAGCCGGCGGACCCTGCCATATTATGAGCAGGAAGACTTAACAATCAAAAACAAGGAGGATTTTATTTATGAAAAAGTTGCGGAAACTATTATCATTCGTATTGGTGGTCACAATGATGTTTACTTTGGCTGCCTGTTCCACAAAGAAAGATGACAAAACCGAAACTACAGGAATAGGTGCCACTGCAAAGCCGGAGGATAAGCAGGATGACAAAAAAGGAACAGACACAGAGGGGAAGCTTACCTTTGGCATCTCCATGCCTCAGCTTGATAATGACGGCTTTAAAGCAAATCTGGTTGGTATTGAGCAGTATGCCGCAGCAAACGGAATCGAGATTATTACGACGGATGCTAAGACCATTGCGGATACACAGATGCAGCAGATCGAAGACTTTATAACTAAGGGCGTTGACGCCATTGTTATGTGCCCGATTGACTCGGGTGCACTGGCAGCGGCAGTTCAGAAAGCAAATGCGGCAGGTATTCCCGTAACCGCCTTTGATCGCAATGTATCCGGCGGAGAACTTGCAGGTTTAGCTGAATCAGACAACCGGGCGCATGGTGCAAAAGCAGCGGAGCTTATGGCGGAGGCGGCAGAAAAATCAGGGTTAAAAGTTTCTGATTTAAAGATACTTGAATTGCAGGGACCACTTTCCGCGTCCTCAGGTTTAGAGCGTCATGAAGGCTTTGAGCAGAAAGCAATAGAGCTTGGAATGGAAATTGTTATCTCCTTACCGACAGAATTCAAAATGGATCTGGCATACTCAGCAATTCTGGATGCTTATCAGGCACACCCTAATATCAATGCAATTTATGTTCCCAGTGATAATGCATTATATAATGGCGTTGAATCAGCACTGCTCCAATTAGATAAACTAAAGCCGGTTGGCCAAGAAGGTCACATCATTATTACCACGGTTGATGGAGGTCCCAAGGGACTGGATGGTGTACGAAACAGCTTTATTGATGCGATTGCAGCTCAATCCAAGCTGATTATGAGTAATGAAGCTATGGATCTGGCTTATAAAGCAGTTCGCGGAGAAACGGTTGAAAATAAAATAGTACGTATCCAGCCCACTCCGGTTACCATTGATAATGTTGAGGATGAGACTCTTTGGGCAAATGCAATTAAAAAGTAAGATTAAAATGACAAAAGCTACATAGGTATTTTCACAGGATCAACATACCGCCGATAACGGCAAGGAGGATGACATAATGAGAAGAAAATATGCAGTTATAACAGGTTTTATGGGTAAAATCCAGGACAGATTTGCGCAGTATGCCCCGGAAAGAAGCTTTGAACAGATGGTTCAGATGGCTTCGACGATTAAGGGCTGTTCCGGCCTTGAGGTAGTATATCCCCAGCAGGTGACAGATCCGGTCAGAACAAAAACCATTCTTGACAACTACGGCATGGGAGTGGCTGCGCTGAATGTTAACGTGAAGGGTGAGCCCAAGTGGCTGTTCGGTTCCATCAGCAGCCCGGATGCGGCGGTAAGAAAGGAAGCGGTGCAGTACTTAAAGAACGGACTTGATATGGCGGCAGAATTAAAGTGCGATAAGGTGACAGTGGCTTTCCTGAACGATGGATCGGATTATCCTTTTGAACTGGATTTCGTTCGTGCCTTCAATGACGCTGTAGAAGCAGTCAGAGAAGCGGCATTACATAGAAAAGATGTAAAGCTCAGCCTGGAGTATAAGGCTTCTGAACCCCGTGTACACTGCCTGCTGAACAATGCAGGTAAGATGGGATATTTCTGTAAGGAAGTCGGACTTGACAACGTGGGTGTTACTCTTGATACGGGACATGCACTGCAGTCCCTGGAAATTATGGGAGACTCCGCAGCATTCCTGGGGGCGACAAACCGTCTGTTCCATATTCATGTTAATGATAATTACCGTAACTGGGACTGGGATATGGTTCCCGGCGTAATCAACTTCTGGGAGTTCATAGAATTCTGTCTCTACCTCAATAAGGTAGGATACAATGAATGGATTACGGCAGACGTATTCCCGCAGAGACATGACCCGGTCCGTATCATGGAAAAGACCTTTGAATGGATGGATTACTTATTCGATATCACGGATGCTATTGAAGCGGAAGGCGACATCTTCAAAATGATGAATGGCGGCGCGGACGCATTTGAAATGATGGATTATGTTCGCAAATTCGTGAAATAATCCGGAGGCATAACGATGAAACAGAATGGTGTAATTACTGAAATGTCCGGAAGTGTCTGTATCATCCGGATTGACCGTCCGGAGACGAACAATAAACTGAGTATCCCCTGCATGTCGGAGGTCAAACGGGTTCTTGAGGAGAAAGCTGCCGATGCAGCCTGCCGCAGCGTAATCATAGCCGGAGGAGACGAATTCTTCTGCTCCGGCGGTGAACTGGGTGATTTCCGTAAGAAGAGTCCGATGGAAATCAAGGAATTCGGTGCGGCTTTCATCCGTTTACATACGGCTATTGTCCATTTTCCGAAGCCGGTTATCGCAGCAGTGGAAGGGAATGCCTTCGGCGGCGGCTTCAGCCTGGTGGAAGCCTGCGATCTGGCGGTAGGAGCAGAGGATGCATTGTTTGCAATTCCTGAGATTTTGGGTGGGCTGGCTCCTGCTATGGGACTATCCGGTATCTTTTCCCAGATGACAAAAAAAGAAGTGATGGCAATCGGACTGATGGGTGAGACGCTGACATCGGAACAGGTGTTAAAGTCCGGAATATTAAACTGCGTTGTTTTGAAGCAGGATGTTATGGATAAAGCAATAGAAATCGGAAATTTCTTTGAAGACAAAAGCCCGACGGCAGTGAAACTATTCAAGGAACTCTATACAGACATGGGAATGAATGACTATGAGAACCGTCTCCATATGGGACAATCCATGATGGTCACCCTTTTTAAATCTGTGGACGGAATGGAAGTGCTCCAGGCTAAGGAAGAAAACCGTACACCGAAATGGTGCGGTAAATAATCATATACCCGCTTAGTAATGATCCCTCATTTAAACTAACTCCCCCCTCTGAACCTTTATGGTATAAAATCATTGCTAAGCGGTTATATATAAGTGATTTATAAGAACGGCATAATTTATCAGATAAAGAAAGGAGTACTGATATGAAGCTATTTGAACCATTTTCCCTGGGCACGAATCTGTGTCTGGGCTATACATTGGAAGAAGCCTTGGAGCTGGTACAGCAGAGCGGTTTTGAATATGCCGAATTATCCTCTATTGTGAACATGTGCGAACACATTGATCCGAAACAGATTAATGATGATTACATTGCTTGGGTCAAAGAGCTGCTCGCCAAGATGAACATAAAATGTCATGCGGTTTCCGGGCATGTGGATCTGACAATTGAGGAACAACTTCAAGACTTCCTTAAAAAGATTGAATTTGCAGGTAAGATAGGCGCTAAAATTATTAATACCAACTCCGGTCCATTGGAACGGATCGAAATATTCCATAAGAATATGCCGAAAATCATTGGATATGCCGAACGGTATAATGTCATTATCGGACTGGAATCCCACGGTGATATCATCGGGA
Source organism: Bacillota bacterium (assembly GCA_023423335.1). Taxonomy (GTDB): domain Bacteria; phylum Bacillota; class Clostridia; order Lachnospirales; family Lachnospiraceae; genus Mobilitalea. The sequence continues at coordinate 51,680 of JAFAFU010000084.1, forward strand.
CTGCAAAGGACAGTATGCATATCTTTAAGAGATATAACCATCCGCTGGTACGATTCAATTATGATACCGGTAATACCCTGTTCTATTGCAATGGTAACATTCATGTGGAAGAAGATATCAAATATGGTCTTGAGTATATGGAGCATCTTCATCTAAAGGATATACATATCGAAGGAAACCAGGTGGAATACCGTCCGATTGGTGGCGGAGATATCGATTTTGTAAAGTTATTTGAGGTTCTGAAGGACTATGGGAAAACGATTCCCTGCGGACTCGAGATACCAACCCATGTAAAAGGTGTGCTTGGTGCCATTAAGCCGGCTGATGTACCTATGCCACGGGAAGCTATTCTTGCTGATGTAAAGCAATCCGTCGATTTTGTCAATACATTACTGTAACATTACTAATCCTAACCCAATCTATTCTTGCGTTGTACATAATCCGGGCCCCATAATCAGGAGGCCTGGATTTGTGCCAATTATTGGTGAAAATTACATAGGAAATATTAACATATTGTTTTTAAAGTGTAAATAATATACAATACAAAACCGGATAATTGTATTGAATATGGTGAATTATATGTTATAATTATTAATATAAAGCATTAATTTGTACAATGTGCACAACGGAACATAGGAGGGTAGTGTGAAAATCTTAATTTTCACACGGCAACATGGAGGGTTATGATGAATAGTCAATCACTTCGAATCCTGATAGCAGAAGATGAGGCAATGGTGTTATTTGGATTTAAAATGTTTTTAGATGAAATGGGACATGAGGTCATAGGAGAAGCATATGACGGGGAAACTGCAATTAATCTGGCAAAGCAGCTGCAGCCGGATTTATTGATCATGGATGTAAGAATGCCGGTAATGGACGGAATCAGAGCCTTAGAGATTATTAACAGCCAGCCGGATTCGATAATTCCCTGTATCTTTGTTACTGCCTACAGTGATATAGAATTAATCGAGAAAGCAAAGGAGGCCGGCGCTTTTAATTATCTCATAAAGCCCATCAGTTTTGACAGCTTAAGAGCGGCAATCGAAATCGCTATGATACGCTTTAAGGAATTTAATGCAATACATAAGGAATTAGCCGATACGAAAAATAATCTGGAGAACAGGAAGTATATCGAAAAAGCCAAGGGGATTCTGATGGTGGAATTCAACTTCAAAGAACAGCAGGCGATGGAATATCTCCAGAAGAAGAGCCGAAACTGTAATAAAAAACTGATAGATGTTGCCAAAGAGGTTATCCGCATGAACAAAGCATTAGGAATGAAATAGCTTTGGGATAAAGGGAGAATCAATGGAATATGAAAATAATAAAAAGGTGACGGTTCATCCGCTGGACATAACTGTGAAAGCCGGTGAGGTTGTTGCGCTGATAGGTATCAAGGATAATGACATCAGCAGGATATTTAAACGGTTTTATATCCAAGATCCGATCGCCCAATTAAAGCTCAATAAAAAAAGCGCGGAGGGTACCGTTTCCAGGATTCACTGTATTAAAAGAAACAGTGATCTGTTTAAGCCTTATTCAGCCTATGAGAATTTCCTGATGACTGAAAAGCTTCTGATCCCATATAATAAGAAGCAGGTAATTGAGATATGCAAAGAGTTCTGTGAAATTTACCGGATTAATATCGACTTGAATATGAAGGTAAAAAAGATGACGCCGGGTGAACGGATCATTATTGAGATCATCCGATCCTATCTGATTGATCCGGACGTATTAATTTTAGACAGCCTATTTTCACTTCTGGGCTTTGAACATGTAAATATTCTGATTTCTATTATAAACGATATGAGAAAACGGCAGAAGGCAATCCTGTATTTTACTACAAAATGGGAGGACGCGATCAGGGTTGCAACCAAAATCTATGTAGTAATGGACGATGTTATTTTAGGGGAGATGAGTACGGAGGAAGTTAAGAAGAACCCTCAGCATCTGGTTTATCTGCTCTCAGGAAGAAAATTGATTGAAGAGAAGCAAAAGCAGGCGGAAACCTCCAAGCTGCTGAGCCTGCTTTATTCCGGTGCGGAGTACCTGGTGAACAATTATGAGATCAAGGATGCTTTAGGTTATGTCGCCAGGAATATTGCCCAGGTCCTGAATGCCAATAAGGCTATCATATATCTCTATAATGATGAATCCCAGCAAATCAATTCCTTTTCTGACCCATCCTTAAAGTATTCTGATGAACTGAAACCGGATTATATAAGGTATCATCTTGAAATGGGATTTCCCTCAGAGGTTTTTTACGCCACCTTTGACGATGCCAATTTCCAGAATTATTTTGCTGCTCCGGTTGTGGCCTGTAAAACTTTGATTTGTTTTCCGATTTATAACAAATCAAAAGCTCAGGGACTGCTGCAGGTTATCTATGACGGATATTTTGTTTATGATGAACTTCATTTACTCTATCTGAAATCCTTCTGTAAAGAAATTGCAGTTATTATCGAAACCTCCCGCTTAATGGGCAATTCTATTCTGCTGCAGGAAAGTAACCACCGTATCAAAAATAATCTGCAGACCATCGTTAATATGATCAGCATGCAGCAGATTTATATCAAAAACCATAAGGATGCAGATGTCAATGAGATCCTGAATTCCATCATCGAACGAATTCAGAATACGGCATCCCTGCATGAGTTTATTTCCTCTAACTTAACCGGTGAAGCGGCAATCAATCTGGAGGATATTATTAAAGTCGTGTTGAAGAACTTTGAGTTCTCTGATATTAAAGTAGAGAGGGAGCTGGAGGATATCTTTATCCCTTATGCGAAAGCAACCTCGGTATCTATGATAATCAATGAATTAATTACAAACAGTTATAAATATGCATTCAAGGACAGGAAGGATAAGCAGATTTCAATCAGCTGCAAGTATGTCCGGAACCAGATCCTTCTGAAAGTAACCGATAATGGCATTGGTCTGCCGGAGGGGTTTGATATCAATCATATCTACAGTATCGGATATGCCATCATCCGGAGTGTGGTGCAGATCGATTTAAAAGGAACCCTGAAGATAGAATCAAGTGAAAAGGGAACAGCGGTTTCTATTACAATTCCACCCATAGCATGAACCGCAAGCAGACCAAAGATCACTTACAAAGGATGAAAAACATATGAGACTTATAAATAATATTTCGGTCAGAGTAAAGCTACTGGCCGGTTTTATGATGATATCGGGATTGCTTATTGCGGTTGGCATTATAAGCTCTCTGGCTTTATCGGATATCGCAGAGGATGGGAAATATATGTACCGTAATCATCTGACCGGTATGAACCATCTGCATATCATTAAAGAAGATTTTGCTTCTATAAGAAGCTCGCTGAACGAAATAATACTTACCCATCATTCTATGATAACAAAAACGAAAGCAGATGAGATCGAGGGCTTTCGGCAGGAAATTAATGCGTATATCGAGAAATATAATCAGATGAGTTTATCAGCCGATGACAGGAAGCTGTGGGATGAATTTAATTCGGAAATGGAATATTATATCATTTATTGCCAGGAAGTAATTGATGCGGCCCTGCAGGAGAACTATGATAAAGCAGAAGCCGGAATACCAAAAGTAAATCAGACACGAATGTCTATGTCAGAAAAACTGGATGAGCTTATTGTCAGAAATGATACTGCGGCGGAAGAAGCAAGTACGGATAATTCAATATATGCCAAAAACAGGACGGACTTTATCACCGCTGCAACGGTATCAGGATTTATCCTTGCCTGTACGGTCGGATTGTTATTATCCGGATATATTGGCCGATCGATAAAGAAGGGGCTATTATTTGCAGAAGCACTTGGTAACGGTGATTTAACCTTTGAAATGAAGTCTGCCTGTAATGATGAATTCGGATTATTGATTGAAGCATTAAATAAATCCCAGGGGAATCTCAAGGATATTGTCTATAAGATTATGGATCAATCCCAGGAAGTATCTGCCTCAAGTGAAGAATTATCGGCAACCATGGAGGAGCTTACCGGTGATTTTAACACAATCAATACGAATACGGAGAGTATCGTAAGTGAAGTGCTGGAGATGAATACGGTTACCGAAGAACTGTCGGCTGCCATTGGGCAGGTAGGGGAGGGAATCAATCGGCTGTCTTTAAGCGCAACGGATGGACATGCGAAGGCCATCGATATCAAAAAACGTGCGGAAGCGATCAATCAGCAAGCCAAGGCTTCACTGGTTCTGGCAGAGAAGACATATGAAGAGAGGCAGAAAAGTGTTATGCACGCCATTCAAAGAGGATATGTAGTAGATAAAATCTCCGGCATTGCCGATTCGATGCAGGAGATAGCGGCCCAGAGCCGGCTCCTGTCATTGAACGCAACAATTGAGTCTGCAAGAGCAGGTGAGTTTGGGAAAGGTTTTGCCGTGGTTGCGGGAGAGGTCGGAAAATTAGCGGAGCAATCCGCCGTTTATGTAAAGGAAATTGCTGGGATTGCAGCTGATGTAAAGAATGCCTTCGGTGATTTGGATGACAGTTCAAGAGAATTACTGAATTTTATTGATAAGCGTGTCAGAAATGATTATGCTCTGTTTATCCATGCCGGAGAGAGCTATGATAACGATGCCGTATATGTTAATGACTTTTCGCAGGAGTCGGCAGCCATGGCAGAAGAGATGAGTGCATCCACCGAAGAAATCAGCAAGGTTATTCACAATATTGCCGGTAATATGCAGAATACCTCGAACAGCTCAGAGGCCATATTTATGCGTATGAATAGGACAAGGCAGGCAGCGGAGCAGGTGTCGGAAATGGCAATAAGACAGTCCGAGATTGCAGAGGACTTAAGTAATCTGGTACAAGCCTTCAAGATATAAGACGTAACATAACCCCGTTAAAAGATTGTCTTAATGAGGTTATCGGAATTACTAAAAGCTTAGGATATCAATACGTTATAAATAGTACAATAGTATAAGGGGCTGTCCATGCGACAGCCCCTTTGCAGCAGGCGGAGCGGCCGATCGTTTGTTGAGTATGCCACAATATCAGCTGATATTTATTTTAGAATGAAATTTATTCTAAATTGAAATACAAAACATGAAATATATGTTATAATTTAAATACGAGTTTTGGAAGAGGTATATAAAACCCGGCTTTAAGGGCATTTGTAGATTGACACTATTGATATTTTATACGAGCCCAGGCAAAGAAAAAAGTTTCCGAAAACCTTGATAATCAAGACTTCCGGAAACTCCATACCTACTGCGGATAGAGGGACTCGAACCCTCACGAAGTCGCCCTCGGCAGATTTTGAGTCTGCTGCGTCTGCCATTCCGCCACATCCGCATCAGTGACGAGGTTTATTCTATCACAATTGATTTTATAATTCAAGCATGAAAATGAAAAACTAACGTTAGGATGGTTTTCCATAAATGAGGTGTTACTGCAATGACATGTTTAAAAGCACAAAGTCTGATTACTCCCTTTATTAATGATGAGCTTAAGCTGGAGGAACTTGAGGAATTTATCAGCCATGTTCATTCCTGCCGCGACTGCAGGGAGGAACTTGAGGTTTATTATGCCCTGCTCACAGCGATGAAGCAGTTGGATGAGGATAAGAACCTGTCCGATGATTTCAGCTTGGAGTTATCGGAGAAGCTGGACCGCGAGCAGGAGAAAATAATCCATGTAAAGATCATCCATTACCGGAAGAAGGCGATTATGCTTCTGGTGATTCTGATGGGGACCATTTACTTCAGTCTGCAGCACTATTTGGTCAGGAAGGAAGAGGTGAACCCGGTTACGGACAGCAATTTCAGTTTAAGAATCTCCTACCGGGAGGAATACTACGAGGAGCTGAAGCAGGAGCTGAACCGGCTTTTTGAGGAGAGGGGACAGGAGCAGCCGCAGTGAACCTCGCTGGCGGCATAGCTTCACCATAAGCACCATTTGATTGCGTATTACCGGGTGTCATAACCCGCAGAAAGGAGGATTCCGTAAGATTTCATTTTAATGGCTTACGGAAACATGGATGGATAAAAAAATCGTATTGATTGACGGCCACAGCATCTTAAACCGGGCATTTTACGGATTGCCGGATTTAACAACCTCACAGGGAGAGCATACCAATGCGGTGCTTGGGTTTTTAAATATTATGTTCCGGATTCTGGAGGAAGAGAAGCCGGATTATCTGGCAGTAGCCTTTGACACCCACCATCCGACCTTTCGCCATGAGATATTTACCGAATATAAGGGAACCAGGAAGGGAATGCCGGAGGAATTAAGACAGCAGGTTCCGGTGATGAAGGAAGTTTTAAAGGCGATGAAAATAACGGTAATCGAAAAGCCGGGTTTTGAGGCGGATGATATTCTGGGGACTCTGGCAAAGACTGCGGAGAGGGAAGGCAACCGGGTATCCTTAGTTTCCGGTGACCGGGATCTTCTTCAGCTGGCCAGTAAGAGGATTAAAATCCGTATCCCGAAGACGAAAAGGACGGGCACCGAGATCGAGGATTATCTGGAAGAGGATGTCATGGAGATGTATCATGTCACTCCGGAGCAATTCATAGACCTGAAGGGTCTCATGGGAGACACTTCCGATAATATTCCCGGCGTACCCGGGATTGGTGAAAAAACAGCCGCCAAGCTGATTGAAGCCTATCATTCCATTGAGAATATCTACGAGCATCTGGAGGAAATGGCGCCGGGCAAGGTGACCACATCCTTAAGGGAGAACCATGAGCTGGCGGTATTGTCCAAAAAGCTCGCCACCATTTGTACGGATTGCGACCTTGGCTTTCATATGGAGGACGCAGTTCTTGATAATCTTTATAATGAAGAGGTCTATCACTGGTTTAAAAAGCTGGAATTTAAGAGTCTGCTGTCCAGATTTAAGACAGAAGAGGTGAACATAAATACCGGAATAGAGAAGCGTTTTGTTCTGGTTGAGGACCTGAATGAGGCGGATAAAGTATTTTCCCGGATCACGGAAAGCACGGCACGCCCCGTCGGAATGCAGATGGTAACGGAAGGGGACCGATTGCTTGGCGTATCCGTCTGCAGCAATGAGGAGGCAATTTATTTCCTTCACAGCACCGGTTTTCTGACACCGGATTATCTGATGGAGAAAGCCGGAAAGGCAGGAGAGGGGTATCTTCTGTCGGTCATCGGACTGAAGGAACAGCTGCCCTTCCTGAAGGTTACGGAGAAGAACAATGTATTTGATGCGACGATTGCAGGATATCTGTTAAATCCGCTGACCGATACCTACCATTATGATGATATAGCCAGGGATTACCTGGGAATGACAATACCCTCCAGAGAAGACCTGTTAGGGAAAAGTACGTTAACAGAGGCCGTCCTCGGGAATCCGGAAGGGTTCCTGGCCTATGCCTGCTACTCTGCCTATGTGGCGTTTAGGTCTGCCGAGAGACTAAGGGATTTGTTGTTCCGGGCTGAGATGCTTCATCTGTTCGAGACAGTCGAGATGCCCCTCATCTATACCCTCTATGATATGGAGGTCAGGGGAATTCGTGTAAATAAGGAAGCTCTGAAGGAATACGGGGATCGACTGGAGGTTGGTATTCAGGCTCTGGAGAAGGAGATTTATTCTGAGGTTGGGGAGGTCTTCAATATCAATTCACCGAAGCAGCTTGGGGTCATCCTGTTTGAGAAGCTTCGGCTTCCCTTCGGTAAGAAGACCAAGACCGGCTATTCTACCTCGGCCGATATTCTGGAGAGGCTTCAGGGAGAACATCCCGTGGTGTCTAAAATATTAGAGTACCGTCAGTTGACGAAATTAAAGTCCACCTACGCGGATGGATTGGCAGGATATATCAGGGAGGACGGCCGCATCCATGGCCGTTTCCATCAGACCATTGCCGCAACCGGACGAATCAGCAGCACCGATCCGAATCTGCAGAATATTCCGATCCGGATGGAGCTGGGCAGACAGATTCGAAAGGTCTTTATTCCGATGGAGGATTATGTATTCCTCGATGCGGATTATTCCCAGATTGAACTCCGGGTACTGGCCCATATGTCCGGGGACGAGAGGCTGATTAATGCCTACAGGGAAGCAAAGGACATCCACCGGATTACTGCCTCGGAGGTATTCCATACCCCGTTTGACGAGGTTACCTCTGCACAAAGAAGCAGTGCCAAGGCCGTTAATTTTGGTATTGTCTATGGCATCAGTTCCTTTGGACTGGGGCAGGATTTAAATATTACAAGAAAAGAAGCGGAACGGTATATTGAGAAATATTTTGAAACCTATCCGAGCATCAAAAAATATTTGGACCGGCTGGTTGCTGTAGCCAAGGAAGAGGGTTGCTCCAAGACCCTGTTCGGACGGCGCAGACCGATTCCTGAGCTTACTTCCAGCAACTTCATGCAGCGTTCCTTTGGAGAAAGGGTTGCCATGAATTCTCCGATTCAAGGTACGGCGGCGGATATCATAAAGATTGCAATGATCCGGGTAAACCGGAAGCTGAAGGAGAAGCATCTGCGCTCCAGGCTGCTGCTTCAGATTCATGATGAGCTTCTTGTGGAAGCCCATAAGGAGGAGATAGCGGAGGTTACACAGATCATGCTGGAGGAAATGCAGGGGGCGGCGGAGCTTATGGTGCCCTTGGAGGCGGAAGTGAAGGAAGGCGGGAACTGGTTTGAAGCGAAATAGTCAGGGATAGGCTTAGAACAGAGGATAGAGAAGGGATGGACCGGTCATAGAATGATAGTAATAGGAATCACAGGGGGAATCGGCAGTGGGAAATCCCTCGTCGCAAAAATACTGGAAGAAAAATATAACGCTTATATCGTTAATACCGACCGGATTGCCAGGGAACAGATGGAGCCGGGCGGTATCAGCTACGCAGGAGTCGTAGAATACTTTGGTTCGGGAATATTGGCGGAGGACGGCTCCGTTGAACGGAGAAAGCTTTCGGAAATTGTATTTCAGGATAGGAATAAGCTGCTTAAGCTGAACGGGCTGACCCATCCCAACGTTCTTCTGGAGGTGGAAAAGGAGAAGGAGGCAGTAAGGTCGGAAGGGCTTCATCCCTATTTCGTAATAGAGACTGCCCTGATGATAGAGTCCGGATATGATTCTGTCTGCGATGAGGTATGGTATGTCCGGACCTCACCGGAGGACCGGAGAGACCGCCTGAAAAAGTCAAGGGGATATACCGATGAGAAAATCGATGCCATCTTTACCAGCCAGAGTAAGGATGAGGATTTTCTGCGTCACTACCCGATTGTTATCACAAACAACGGAGACCTGTCGGACCTGGAAAGACAGATCTCCGATATCATTAACAATGAAAAATATTTATTACCTGGCCGTTGATGATATCCCAGGGAAAACTTAAGGGAGAAAAAGTGTCAGGCGTTACAGGCTGTCGGTGCCATCAAAGGATTGAATTAGATGGGTTCCGTCTCTGCAATCCGTGATGGCACCGATTGACTGTAACGTAGAAATCCGTACCTCTTAAGTTTTCCCTGAACACCAAACATATACGGACATAAATCTTGACAAAACACCGTTAATGAGGGATACTCAGTTAGAATATGAAGTGAGGATAGGTAGACTAACATGAAATTATGCAGTATAGCAAGCGGCAGCAGCGGGAATTGCATTTATGTCGGAAGCAGCCGGACGAACCTTTTGGTGGATGCCGGTGTCAGTGCCAAGAAAATTGAGTTTGGTTTGAACGGAATTGATATCGACCCGGAGAGTCTCCAGGGGATTTTGATTACCCATGAGCATTCGGATCATGTCTCGGGTCTTGGAGTTCTTGCAAGAAGATATAATATCCCTGTTTACGCGACCTTGGAGACTGTCAAAGCAATCCGCAGGATTAAGGCAATGGGGGAGGTTCCTGAGAGTCTGTTCAACCCCATACGGCCGAATGAGACCTTCCTGATCAATGATATTATGGTGGAGCCCTTTGCCACCTCCCATGATGCCTCCGATCCGGTTTGCTATACAATGCAGTCCGAGGGACATAAGGTAGGCATAGCAACGGATCTTGGGATGTATGATGATTATATTGTAGCCAAGCTTCAGGACTCTGACTTACTGATGATTGAGGCAAACCACGACGTAAATATGCTGATGGTAGGCCGGTATCCGTATTACCTGAAACAAAGAATACTGGGGAACCTGGGGCACCTGTCCAATGATACCTCCGCTGATCTGATCAGCAGGCTCTTAACCCCCCGGTTAAGATATATCCGGCTGGCGCATCTGAGCCAGGAGAATAATATGGAGGAGCTGGCATATGAAACGGTATGCTGTGAGCTTACGGGCCGCGGCTGTAATTTTTCCTCCCTGGACCTAAGCGTAGCCCACAGGGATGTTCCTTCACCGCTGGTGGTTTTATAAAGCATTATATCGTTCATAACTATTTCGTCGTTATATAAATTAATACTTTGAAAGGCATGGTGGCATGATGAAGAGGTCAGTGATAACGGTAGTAGGTAAGGATAAGGTAGGCATTATCGCCAAAGTATGTACCTACCTGGCAGATAACAGGATTAATATCCTGGATATTTCCCAGACGATCGTCCAGGGTTTTTTTAACATGATGATGATTGTGGATGCGACAGAAGCAGCCAAAAGCTTTGATGAAATTGCGGAGGAGCTGGAGAAGATCGGAACTGAAATCGGAGTAAATATCCGTGCGCAGCATGAGGATATTTTTGATAAAATGCACAGAATATAGATAGGAGACAAAGCGCATGATCAATATACATGAAGTCATCGAAACCAATAAGATGATTGAGCAGGAGAACCTGGATGTCAGGACAATCACGCTCGGTATCAGTCTTCTGGATTGTGCCGGACCGGATCTGGGGCAGGTAAATCAAAAAATTTATGATAAGATAACTACGGTTGCGAAAAATCTGGTGGCTACCGGAAATAGAATACAGAGAGAATTCGGAATACCGATTGTAAACAAGAGAATATCCGTGACACCGATTTCCCTGGTGGGTGCCGCTGCCTGCAAAACGGCGGAGGACTATGTTTCTATCGCAAAGACATTGGATAGAGCTGCCGAAATGGTGGGAGTTAATTTTATCGGAGGCTATTCCGCGCTGGTATCAAAGGCAATGACCACAGGGGATGAGCTTTTAATCCGTTCGATCCCCCAGGCGCTTAGTTCGACCTTAAGAGTGTGCAGCTCCGTCAATGTGGGTTCCACCAAGACCGGTATCGATATGAACGCAGTTAAGCTTTTGGGCGATATTATCCTGGAGACAGCCGCCCTGACGAAGGAGAAGGATTCCATCGGCTGTGCCAAGCTGGTAGTATTTTGTAATGCTCCCGATGATAATCCGTTCATGGCAGGCGCTTTCCATGGAATTACCGAAGGGGATGCGGTTATCAATGTCGGAGTCAGCGGTCCCGGTGTTGTCAAGAAGGCTCTGGAGAGCGTTCGTGGAGCCGATTTTGAGACTCTGTGTGAGACAATCAAGAAGACAGCCTTTAAGATTACCCGTGTTGGTCAACTGGTCGCCCAGGAGGCGTCCAAGCTGCTGAATATTCCTTTCGGGATTGTGGATCTCTCTCTGGCGCCGACCCCTGCGGTAGGGGACAGCGTAGCAGAAATCCTGGAGGAGATCGGACTGGAATATGCGGGAGCGCCCGGAACGACGGCAGCGCTTGCATTATTGAATGATCAGGTAAAGAAGGGCGGCGTTATGGCCTCTTCCTTTGTTGGGGGCTTAAGCGGAGCCTTTATTCCGGTCAGTGAAGACCAGGGAATGATCAATGCGGTGGAGGCCGGGGCCTTAACCTTAGAGAAGCTGGAAGCCATGACCTGTGTCTGCTCGGTTGGCCTTGATATGATAGCGATTCCCGGTGACACTAAGGCTGCCACAATCTCCGGAATCATAGCGGATGAGATGGCTATCGGTATGATTAACCAGAAGACTACCGCAGTCCGTATCATTCCGGTCATCGGTAAAACCGTCGGTGACCGAGTGGAATTCGGAGGACTGTTAGGCTATGCACCGGTTATGCCGGTAAACCGCTTCAGCTGCGATAATTTTATTAACCGCGGCGGAAGAATACCTGCTCCGATTCACAGCTTTAAAAATTGATACGGATTAAGTAATTCGTTTCGTATTTGTATGCCGCCTGTAGGCGGCAAATGGAGGTTATTATGGAGAAAAGCTTGGAACAACTGGACTATAAGGGGATTTTTAAGTACTTTAGCGAGATATCAAAAATACCGAGGGGTTCGGGGAACGAGAAAGAAATTAGTGACTTTCTGGTTGCGTTTGCAAAAGAGAATAACCTGGAGTATACTAGAGATGAATCGAACAATGTGATTATGATAAAAGAAGCCTCCGAAGGCTATGAAAATGAACTGGCCATTTTGCTTCAGGGCCACATGGATATGGTTTGTGAGAAGAAAAAGGATTCGACTCACGACTTTTTAAAGGATGAAATCAAGCTGATTGTTGACGGTGATTTCCTTCATGCGGACGATACCACCCTGGGTGCGGACAATGGGATAGCAATTGCATATATCATGGCTGCCCTGACGGATGAGACGCTCCCGCATCCCAGACTGGAAGCAGTCATTACGACGGATGAGGAAGTGGGAATGCACGGAGCCCATGCCGTCGACTGTTCCAATCTTAAGGCGGAATACATGATTAACCTGGATTCAGAAGAGGAAGGCTATCTTTTGGCCAGCTGTGCCGGGGGCTTAAGGACAACCTGTACCCTCCCGGTTAAGAGAACCGATGCATTCGGCAAGAAGGTAAAATTAAGCATTGGGGGATTGAAAGGCGGTCATTCCGGTATCGATATCATTTATAACCGGGTAAATGCGTCCAAGCTGTTGGGGCGTCTGCTGCTTGACTTAAGGGAAACGCATTCCTTCGGAGTGATAACGATGCTTGGCGGCTATAAGGATAATGTCATTCCCCGGGAAGCCTTTGCAGAGCTGCTGCTTACAGCCGACAAACAGCTTGAGGAAGAAAACAAGGAGATCGGGCAGGAGCTTGCGAAAGCCTATGAAGATATCGTCAAGAAAATCAATGAATTAATGACGGTTTACCAGAAGGAAATGGCAGCCAGTGAGCCGGAGCTTAACTTTAAGGTAGAAGATATGGGTAATGGGGAAGAAAGACCGCTTCATCCGGTTTCCTTTGAGAAGGTATTATTCCTGCTGACCAACATTCCGGATGGAATCCAGGTCATGAGCTCGAATATCGAGGGCCTGGTGGAAAGCTCTCTTAACCTGGGAATATTCCATATCGAGGAGGATAAGGCCGAGTTTACGGATGCGGTCAGAAGCTCCTTCGGCAGCTATAAGAGCTATATCAGCAGCAAGTTAAATTATCTCGTCAGCTTTTTGGGCGGTGACTATCAGATCCGGGCAGATTATCCCGCCTGGGAGTTTCGAAAGGAATCGCCGCTAAGGGAGCACCTTAAGAGAATTTATCAGGAAATGTACGGGAAAGAGATGAAGGTAGAGGCTATTCATGCCGGCCTGGAATGCGGGCTAATTGCCGATAAGATGCCCGGTATTGATATCGTGTCCATCGGTCCGGATATTTTCCGGGTACACACAATAGAAGAGCGGATAAGCATTTCATCTACGATCAGGGTATACCAGTTCCTTGAGAGAATCCTTAAGGAAAAAGTATGATAAGTAACACGTAATTGACACAAATGGGGATTATTCTTCAAAATAATGGTAATTCGCATGAAAAGGGTTTGGATGGAGAGATAAGATGAATAAGGACGACAATTATAATTACGATACCGATCCGGATTTTAACGATAATTTTTATAAAAATATCGAGAAGGTTCTAAGCGATGTTGGTGCAGACCAGATGCTTGCCGCGGGATACAGGGATGAGGAACCGAAGGAAGAGCCCGCCGGGAAAGCTGAGGATGAGATACCGGGGGAAGAGCTTGCCGGGGAAGCTGAGGATGAGATACCGGAAGAAGAGCCTGCCGGGGAAGCTGAGGATGAGACACAGGAAGAAGAGCCTGCCGGAGAGTCCGGGGATGAGATACCGGGGGAAGAACTCACGGAAGAAGCCGGTGCTGCCTCTGAGACGGCTTACACAACAGCTGCGGAAGAAGAACTCAGTGATAATGTGGATGATGCTCTGCTGGATATCAATGCATCCTTGGCAAAGCAGATCTGCGAAGAATTAGGGCAGATGGATACAAAGGCCCCCGCAAAGGACAAGATGAGCAAGGGCAGGAAAATCTTAAGCGTGGCCCTGATCGTTCTGGCATGCCTGGTCGCTATGGGTTCCTTCCTGGGATTTACAAAACCGGGAAACAAGCTTTTGATGCGGATGGGTATAAATATTGTCGGTAAGATATGGGCGACCTCGACCAAAACTTTTGAAAAGAACCCGGTTGCGCTGGAGGATACGGATCATCTGGATCCCGAGGATTTAGACTCGGATGCAGAGGAAGCCGATCCGAATACAATCAAGTGGCCGGAGCATCCCGGAATAGGAAGGCAGGAGAAGGGAGTTTACAACATTCTGCTGTTAGGAGAAGAGGCAATCGGCTCCGGTTCCTCCAGAGGACGGACAGACCTGATCATCATAGCTACGATGAACACCAACACGAAAGAACTGAAGCTGACCTCGCTGATGAGGGATTCCCTGGTGAGGATACCGGGTTATCTGGATAATAAACTGAATACCGCATATGAGAAGGGCGGTCTGGATCTGTTATATGAAACCATATCCATGAACTATGATATACGGCTGGATGGCTGCATTATGGTTAATTTCGATGATTTTGAGAAAATCATTGACCGGCTGGGCGGAATTGAAATCACCCTGACTGCTTCGGAAGCGAAGTACCTGAATAATACCAACTATATTTCCAAACCGCAATACCGTAACGTTTACGAAGGAAAGCAGCTGATGAACGGGAATCAGGTTCTGGGATATACCCGTATCCGCAGAAGGGCAACGATCAGCGGAGTAAATAATGACTACGGCAGAACAGAACGGCACCGTATCGTGCTGGATGCAATATTTGAAAAATATAAGACAAAAGGTAAGATCGAGCTTAGCTCCATGATGCTCAGTCTGCTGCCGATGATTACCACGGATATCAACAGTGAGAATTTTGAATTATTATTGAACAGCTTTATCAAGATGGGAACCACTAAGATCGACCAGCTAAGACTGCCGGCAGACGGAACCTTTACGGATAATGTTGAGGTCCGCGGAATGGATGTTCTTATTCTTGATTGGGATGAAAATGTGACTCTGCTCCATGAATTTATCTTTGGGAATGCGAATAAATCAGCAAACTAGAGAAATTATATTCAAGTGCATGCCGTACATAGTTTTCCATGTCCGGTTATGCACTTGCTTCATGCGTCCGAAGGGGGCGAAGGATTAACTGTTATATTGCCGTTGCAGCCATCATATAATGATATGTCCTGATACGGAATCAGGAACAATGATTTATATGGGTGGTGCCATGGTTCAGCATCGGAAGAAAAGGAGGATAAGCTCCTCCGGCTTACCAAAAATCAATCCGGCTGCTTTATTTTATAGTGTCCTTCTGGGAATTGTTTTGATCATTGTAAGCTATGAGCTCAGCTTGCTCCGGACAGAGCTTCTTGTGAAGGATATCCTTAAGGAAGGAATTAATTATGATGCCTTCCGGGAAATGAAATTATCGGAAGAAGTCTTAGAACAGTCCGGGAAGCAGATGAACCGGATTCTAAAGAAGTATCCTGATCTGCGGGATAAACCCTATATGGATCCGATTGGATATCTCACGTTTTCCATGCTGGCAAATGACTTTAACATGCTTAAAGAGACGAATCCGGGATTAGAGCTCTTCGTCCGCAGCATGGGGAAGCTTTCAAAAACCCATGACTATGTGGAGCTGTATGGCTATTACCGGGCAATATTGTCCGATCTTAAGGTATTTCCGGTTCCAAGTGTTATGGATGGGGATGCCTATATTACCTACGAGGATACCTGGAATGTCCTTAGAAAATATGGCGGTAACCGAAGACATGAGGGCACGGACCTGATGGCCTCCAACAATGAGCGGGGATATTTTCCTGTCCTTAGCATGACGGACGGAATCATTGAGAATATGGGATGGCTGGAGCAGGGCGGTTACCGGATTGGTATCCGAAGCGCTTCCGGGGGATATTTTTATTATGCTCATCTGAATACCTATGCACCTGGAATTAAGGCAGGGGACAGTGTAATTGCCGGTCAGCTGATCGGCTTCATGGGAGACTCCGGGTATGGAGAAGAAGGCACCACCGGACAATTTGCCGTTCATCTGCACCTGGGTATTTATGTGGCCGCGGAGCATGGAGAAATGAGTGTTAATCCCTATCAGGTGCTTCGTATGCTGGAGGATAAAAGAACAAAGTATATCAGAGAAGCACAGGGGTCATTCAATTAATACTTTCCAGAGCATGGGGGGATATGCTATACTTGTTCGCATAATATATGCCGTAAAGTGCCAACATAAATAAGGAATAACTTAGAAGAGGTAACAAAGGATGATGGAAGTTTATCTGGATAATTCGGCTACAACGAAAATTACGGAAAAGGTCAGAGACCGTGTGATGAAGGTTTTATATGAGGATTACGGCAATCCCTCCTCCATGCACCGGCTGGGTATAAATGCAGAGAATTATATGAAGGAAGCGGCTGCCGGTCTGGCCGGCTGCCTTAAGGTGGAACCGAAGGAGATCGTATTTACCTCCGGAGGGACGGAGTCCAATAATCTGGCTCTGATCGGCGCCGCAATGGCAAACCGGCGCAGGGGAAAGCATATCATAACGACCGGAATTGAGCACCCTTCTGTTCACCAGCCCCTGCAATATCTGAAGGAGAATGGGTTCGACATCAGCTATGCTCCGGTGGATGAGACGGGAAAGCTGATTAAGGACCAATTATATGGACTGATCCGTGAGGATACCATTCTGGCGTCTGTCATGTATGTGAATAATGAAATCGGAGCGGTACAGGATGTAAAGGAAATCGGGGCAGAGATGAAAAGCAGGAAGAAAAATATCATCTTCCATGTGGATGCGGTACAAGCCTTCGGAAAATACCGGATCCATCCGGGGCGGGAAGGAATTGACCTGCTGACCATCAGCGGCCATAAGGTTCATGGACCCAAGGGAAGCGGTGCACTCTACATCAGTGATAAGGTCAGAGTGAACCCGGTTGTCTTCGGCGGCGGCCACCAGAGGGGAATGCGTTCCGGAACGGAAAATGTCCCTGCGATCGCGGGGTTGGGACAGGCTGTCACAGAGCTTTATGAGAATCATGAAGAAAAAATAAGCAGGATGTACGGCTTGAAACAGAAATTTTTAAAAGAAATCAGCAAGACCTCCGGAGTAAATATCAACGGCCTTCCAAAGGAATGCACCGGCGAGTTTGAGATGGAGCAGCTTATGAAGTCGGCGCCCCATATCATCAGTGTCAGCTTTGACGGTGTGAGAAGCGAGGTATTCCTCCATGCTCTGGAGGACAGGGGAGTATATGTATCCGCGGGATCGGCCTGCAGCTCCCATCACCCTCAGCCGAGTGTGACGCTGACGGCAATCGGTCTTTCAAAGACATTAATGGATTCCACCCTCCGTATCTCGATGTCGGATACAACAACGGAGGAAGAGATAGATTATACATTGGAACAGATCAGGGAGCTTCTGCCGGGCTTACGGAGATATACCAGGAAGTAAATCACATTAACTTAGGAGGAAGACGATGTTCAAGGCTTTTTTAATTAAATATGCAGAAATTGGTCTGAAGGGCAATAACCGTTATCTGTTTGAAAATGCATTAAGGGACCGGGTGTGGGATTCCCTCAGGCCCTATGGTGATTATAACGTCAGTAAGGAGCAGGGCAGAATCTTTGTGGAGTGTCCGGAGGGATATGATTATGAAGAGACAGTAGCTGCCTTACAGAAAGTATTCGGCATCTCTTCCATCTGCCCGGTGGCAGTAATTGACGGCAATGACTGGGAGACCCTGTCGAGGGGAGTGGGAGACTATGTCGATGCCATGTACCCGGATAAGCATTTTACCTTTAAGGTAGAAGCCAAACGGGCGGATAAGCAGTATCCTATGACCTCACCGGAGATCTGTATTGAGATGGGGGCCTATCTTCTGAAACGTTTTGCGCAGCTTAAGGTGGATGTTCATGAACCGGCAGTCCGGGTAACGGTGGAGGTTCGGAGCAGATCCTATGTATATTCCATTGTTATTCCCGGCCTCGGCGGAATGCCGGTCGGAACCAATGGGAAAGCGATGCTCCTTCTGTCCGGAGGGATCGACAGCCCTGTGGCAGGCTATATGATCTCCAAACGGGGGGTATCCATGGCTGCAACCTACTTCCATGCCCCGCCCTATACCAGTGACCGGGCGAAACAAAAGGTGGTGGACCTGGCAGAGAAGATAGCAAAATATACCGGGCCTATGAAGCTGTTTGTCGTGAATTTTACAGATATCCAGCTTTATATCTATGAAAAATGTCCTCATGAAGAGCTGACAATCATCATGCGCAGATACATGATGAAAATCGCGGAGAAGCTGGCGGAACAGGAGAATTGCCTGGGGCTGGTGACCGGAGAGAGCATCGGACAGGTAGCCAGCCAGACAATGCACAGCCTTGCAGCTACCAATGAGGTATGTACCATGCCGGTTTACCGTCCGCTGATTGCTTTTGATAAGAAGGATATTGTGTCAATAGCCAAGCAGATTGATACCTTTGAGACCTCCATCCAGCCCTTCGAGGATTGCTGCACCATCTTTGTGGCAAAGCATCCGGTGACGAAGCCAAGCTTAAAGACGATCCGGTATTCCGAGCAGAATCTGGAGGAGAAGATAGACGAGCTGTTTGACGAGGCATTAAAAACCGTTGAAGTTATACCGATCCGGCAGTAAACAAGGATTAAGAGATGAGGAAGCAGAACATAAGAAAAAAGAGTTGTCCCAGGGGAACTTCCCTTTGACAACTCCTGTCAGGTGCTCGTAATTAATCTACGATATAAGGCTTTAATACGGAAAGGATATGATCCATATTCTCCTCACCGTGGATGTTAAGGTCGATTACCTTGGATAGGTCTAAGCTAAAGATACCCATGATTGATTTTGCATCTATCACATATCTACCGGAAACTAAGTCAAAATCGGAATCGAATTTCGTAACATCATTAACGAACGCTTTAACCTTATCAATCGAATTTAAAGATATTTTAACTGTTTTCATAGTAACATATTCCTCCTTTATTAGGTATATGTATATACTATATTTTAGGAAAATAAAAGTCAATATACAAAGTACCTAAAAAAAAGAGGAAAAGTTGTATAGGTGGGAGAAATTCTTACGGAAAATGGAAATGCTCTTTGGAAATGTATAAAAACGGGCTTTTTGCGATAAGAAAGGATAAGTAACATAAATGAAGAAAACAGCGGCGTTTTTAAGTCTGGGCTGTAAAGTCAATTCCTATGAAACAGAAGCAATGAGGGGCATGTTTGAGAAAGCGGGCTATGAGATCGTGGATTTTAAAGCCGCGGCAGAGGTGTATGTGGTTAATACCTGCACGGTAACCAATATAGCGGACCGTAAGTCCCGCCAGATGCTTCATCAGGCCAGGAAGAGGAACCCGGAGGCTGTGATTGCGGCAGTCGGCTGCTATGTTCAGGCATCGGAGGAGGAGCTTCTGCAGGACAGTGCGGTTGACCTGGTGGTGGGAAATAATAAGAAATCGGATATCGTTACTATGGTGGAGCGGTATTTTGAGAGCAGAAATAAAGAAGAACTGGTTACAGATATCAGCACAGAGTATGCCTATGAAGAGTTTAAGGTAAGCTCAACCCTGGAGAAGACCAGGGCTTTTATAAAGATACAGGACGGCTGCAACCGCTTCTGCTCCTACTGCATCATCCCCTATGTCAGGGGAAGAGTCAGGAGCAGGGACGAGCAGGATATTCTGGAGGAGATTGCCGGTCTTGCGGAGAAGGGCTACAAGGAATTTGTTCTGACCGGTATCCATATCTCCTCCTATGGCACCGACCGGCCCGGCGGGGATGAGAAAAACCATAGGCTGCCACTGGCAGAGCTGATTATTAAGATGGGGATGATTCCGGGAATAGAACGGATCCGGGTCGGTTCTTTGGAGCCGGGCATCATTACGGAGGAATTTGTAAAGGTAATCTCCGGGGTGAAGCAGTTCTGTCCCCATTTTCATCTGTCCCTCCAAAGCGGCAGCGATACGGTACTTGGCAGAATGAACCGGAAGTACACCTCACAGGAATATTATGAGAAGGTCCTTCTGTTACGAAGGTATTTTGAGCAGCCGGCCTTTACGACGGACGTTATCGTCGGCTTTCCGGGGGAGACGAAAGCGGAATTCACGGAAACCTGTGAATTTGTGGAGAAGATCGGGTTTTCCCATATCCATGTCTTTAAATTCTCCAAACGGGAGGGAACGAAAGCGGCAGATATGTCCGGACAGCTGCCGGAGGAGATTAAGCATCAAAGAAGTAACCGGCTGATCGCTTTGGCCGGGCAGCTGTCGGAGGAATATAAAGCATTATTTATGGGTAGAATAGAGAAAATCCTGATAGAAGAACAAATACAGATTGCGGACCAGGTCTATCAGACCGGTCATAACGAACGGTATTTAAGGTTGGCGGTGCGAAGTGACGAAGACCTGACGAACCGGATTGTTTCTGTGAAGGTTATGACAGGGCTGACGGAGGAAATATTGCTTTGTAAAATAACTCATTGAATTTTTCGGCTAAATATATTAATATAGTATCGAATAGATATTTTATCCTATCGACAATTAACGTATATGATTGAATGGAAAAGGAAGTGAGTCAATGCAGAAGGTTAACAATACACAGTATTTTAAGGTGCAGAAGGATACCGAGGTGGTAGTAAGTGAAGTAATCCACTCCGTATATGCCGCTTTAACGGAGAAGGGTTATAATCCCGTAAACCAGATTGTAGGATATGTTATGTCGGGAGACCCGACCTACATAACGAGTCACAAAGGTGCTCGAAGCTTGATTATGAAGGTAGAACGGGACGAAATCATCGAGGAGTTGTTACGCTTCTACATTGATAATGAAGTACGTAAATAATCGCCTGCACCGCGAGGGAGACAATAAATGAGAATCATGGGATTGGACTACGGCTCTGTTACCGTTGGAGTAGCCATCAGCGATGAGCTTCTTTTGACTGCGCAGGGAATTGAAGTGATCCGCAGGAAGCAGGAGAATAAACTGAGGCAGACCCTGGCCAGGCTTGAAGAATTGATCAGAGAATACGGGGTAGCAAGGATTGTACTTGGATACCCTAAGAATATGAATAATACCATCGGTGCAAGAGCAGTCAAGTCAGAAGAATTCGCAGATACCTTAAGAAGAAGAACCGGTCTGGAGGTAATCCTCTGGGATGAACGGTTGACGACAGTTGCGGCACATCAGGTGCTCACCGAGGGCGGTCTGGATTATAAGAAGAAGGCAATGGTAGTGGATAAGCTGGCTGCGGTAATCATTTTGCAGGGTTATCTGGATAAGCTGTACCATGAGAGATGATGCCTTTGTACGATATGGATTTTCGTGATTAGGAAAGGTATGGTGCGTGGAATGGAGAATCGACCGGATGAAATTACATTTACAACAGAGGATGGGGAAAATGTTGTTTTCCGGGTGATAGAGCAGACAAGGCTGGGAGGCGTGGATTATCTTCTGGTAAGTACGGGAGAAAATCCTGATGAGGATGAGGAAGCACTTATCTTAAAGGATATATCACTGCCGACGGAGGAAGAAGCCGTTTATGATATTGTGGAGGATGACCGGGAGCTGGAGATGGTGGCCGGGATATTTAAGGAATTGTTGGATGATATAGATATAATATAAATATGAAACATTTTAATTGCATGGATATCGAATTAGATGGATGAAGGTGGGATTATGCCTAACAATCAAGAACAATTTAAGTCATTATTGAAAAATAAGGGTTTGAAGGTTACTACTCAGAGAATTGCGATTCTGGATGTATTGAATTCAAGACCCGGCAAGCACATGACAGCAGAAGAAATTTATGACTGCGTCAGGAGAAAATATCCTGATATCGGGCTTGCCACTGTTTATCGGACGATACAGTTGTTATCGGATTTAAACCTGATTGATAAACTTAATCTTGGTGACGGATATATACGGTATGAAATCGGGCGGCAGAGCCCGCAGGAAACATGCCACCATCACCATCACTTAATATGTCTTGATTGTGGGAATATTTACGCTTTTCAGGATGACCTGTTAGAAGCCTTGGAGGAACGGATCAGGGATACTCTCAGGTTTGAGGTCGTGGATCATGAAGTGAAGCTTTATGGACACTGCAGCAAATGCTTAACACAGGATAATAAGGAAATCTAATCACATATCATGCACTTAGTTAATGGATAGAAGTACATAAAATACCATTGGAGGTGCAATTTTTGAAGGAAAAAGAAACAACAGGCAGCAACAGCAGGAAAGCAAATGAAAAGAATGCGGCAAACAGTAATGAAGCAGAAGCGGTAGCAAATAGAAAAGAGAATACTACGGGTAAGAGGAGAGGAAGAAGCAAAAACACATCAGCCCCTAAGGCGGGAGAAGATAAAGAGAAACTGAATATGAAGAATACAAAAGAAATAGAGCCGGCAGCGGCTAAGAACGGCAAGGAATATGCGGGTAACAGGAACCTGCCTCAGAAGGATACGAACGGCAAGAAGTTTGGAATGGATTTTCAGGGAGTTAAGATTATTCCCCTAGGCGGACTTGAAAAGATCGGCATGAACATAACAGCGATTGAATATGAGGATAGTATCATAGTAATTGACTGCGGATTATCCTTTCCGGAGGATGAGATGCTGGGTATCGATCTTGTAATTCCGGATGTAACTTATCTGAAAGAGAACATTGATAAGGTAAAGGGGTTTGTTATTACCCATGGACATGAGGACCATATCGGCTCCCTTCCTTATATTTTGAAGGACATCAATGTCCCTGTTTATGCAACCCGGTTAACGATTGCCATTATCGAAAATAAGTTAAAGGAACATAACTTATTAAAGAATACAAAGCGTAAGATTATCAAATACGGTCAATCCATCAATCTGGGATGCTTCCGTATCGAATTCGTCCGTACGAACCACAGTATTGCCGATGCGGCGGCATTAGCCATCTTTTCTCCGGCAGGCATCATATTCCATACCGGTGACTTTAAGGTGGACTATACTCCGGTCTTTGGAAGCCCCATCGACCTACAGAGGATTGGTGAGATCGGTAAGAAGGGTGTGCTGGCCCTGCTCTGTGACAGCACGAATGCGGAACGTCCGGGCTATACGATGTCGGAAAAAACCGTAGGCAAGACCTTTGATAATATATTTGCGGATTATTCCAGACAGAGAATCATTGTGGCAACCTTTGCCTCCAATGTGGACCGTGTGCAGCAGATTATTAATTCCGCTGCCAAATATGGCCGAAAGGTAGTTATCGAAGGCCGCAGCATGGTAAATATCATAACAACGGCAACGGAGCATGGTTATATTACGATGCCGGAAAATATGTTGATTGATATAGAACAGATGAAGAATTATACGGATGACCAGCTGGTATTAATCACAACGGGCAGCCAGGGAGAATCCATGGCGGCGCTTTCCCGTATCGCAGCCTCCA
This sequence comes from Bacillota bacterium, assembly GCA_023423335.1. Lineage (GTDB taxonomy): Bacteria > Bacillota > Clostridia > Lachnospirales > Lachnospiraceae > Mobilitalea. Next base: position 75,364 of record JAFAFU010000084.1, read on the forward strand.
TCCATAAGAAGGTGTCCATTAAGCCGGGGGATGTCGTTATCTTAAGCTCTACTCCGATCCCCGGCAATGAGAAGGCGGTATCCAAGGTAATCAATGATTTATCCATGCGGGGAGCTAAGGTAATCTATCAGGACACTCATGTTTCCGGACACGCCTGCCAGGAAGAAATTAAACTGATCTATACGCTTACCAAGCCGAAATATGCAGTCCCGGTTCACGGGGAATACAGACACCTGATCCGTCATGCGGAAATCGCGCAGATGATGGGAATCCCGAAGGAGAATATATTCCTGTTATCCTCGGGAGAGGTGTTGACCTTGTCCGAGGATAAGGCCGCAATTACCGGAGAGGTTACGGCACAGGGAATTCTGGTGGACGGTCTTGGCATCGGTGATGTAGGAAATATCGTACTTCGGGACAGACAGCTTCTGTCTGAGAACGGACTGATCATTGTGGTAGTTTCCCTTGAGAAATACAGCAACCAGATTATGGCCGGCCCGGATATCGTATCCCGCGGCTTCGTATATGTAAGAGAATCCGAGAATCTCATGGATGAAGCCAGAGAGGTCGTAGAGAAGGCCCTGGATAAGTGCATGAACAAGAACAATGCCGACTGGGGTAAAATGAAGATGGAGATTAAAGATTCTCTCAGCGACTTTATCTGGAAGAAGACAAAACGGAATCCTATGATTTTACCCATCATTATGGAGGTCTGATTGTGAAGAAAGACATTTCACATTATAAGAACTCCAGAATGAATTCCAGTGGAAATTCATTCTGAACTTCTTTCCGGCTTATTGATTAGGCAGTTGATATAGGTTCAGGGGAGAGCAAGGTAAGGAGATTTTAACATGGCAGACAAGTCAACATCATTAAGGATCACATTGAGGGTATCCAGCTTTATCCTTCGGATGCTTCTGAATATAACGTTCTACATTCTGGCAGTAATAGCGGTGATTTATGTGAGCAAGCAGGCATATAATTTTACCTATCAGCTTTACGGTCCGGTTACGGTGGATGAAGCACCGGGAAGACCGATTCGTATCCAGATCAAACAGGGTGATTCTACGATGGATGTGGCTACGAAGCTGGAACTGAACCGTGCGATCGTTAACAAGTATTCCTTCCTGGTCAAGACCAAGCTGCAGAACTTAAACATCATGGCAGGGTCCTATGAAATCAATTCCTCTATGACCTATGATGAGATATTGGATATCATTACGGATTATTCGAAATCCTATATTCAGGATGAGGATGCAGATACCGGGGGAGCTTCGGAAAAGAAGGAGCCTTAATAAATATGATCGTTGATGAGAGAATAACAGCATATATTAATTCACTTGAAAAGGAGCTCCCACCGGAGCTCCTTAATCTCGAAAAAGAGGCGCTGGGGAATCATGTGCCGATTATAAAGAAAGAAACCCAGGGGGTTCTCCGCTTTTTACTGGGAATGCGGCAGCCGGAGAGAATTCTGGAGGTTGGAACAGCCATAGGCTTTTCTGCTCTCTTTATGAGTGAATATACGAAGAAGGACTGCAGGATAACGACGATAGAGAAGGTTCCTGTGCGCCTTGTTGAGGCGGAGAAGAATCTGAACAATCCGGTATTCCCCCATAAGGATAAGATTACCCTTAAAAAAGGGGAAGCCCTGGAGGTATTGCAGGAGCTGGTGACGGAGGGGAAGGACTATGATTTTATCTTCCTGGATGCCGCCAAGGCCCAGTATATGAGCTTCCTTCCGGAACTGATGAAGCTGTTGGGCGACCGGGGAATGCTTGTAACGGATAATGTTTTGCAGGACGGTACGGTTACGAATTCCAGATACAGCATAACCAGAAGGGATCGGACGATACACTCCAGAATGCGGGAATATCTGTACACGATCACGCACATGGGGGAGCTGGAGACTATACTGCTGCCTGTGGGAGACGGAATTGCGGTCAGTGTGAGAACCTGAATAAGAAAGAAGGATAGGTATGAATTCAAATAGAAAAAAACCGGAGCTTTTGATACCTGCCGGCAATCTCATGACCCTGCGGACGGCGGTTATGTACGGAGCGGATGCCGTCTATATCGGAGGGGATATGTATGGGCTCCGCGCCAAGGCGAAGAATTTTGACCTGGGGGACATGAAGGAGGGGATTGCCTTTGCCCATGAGTACGGAAGGAAGGTTTATGTTACGGCGAATATTACTGCCCATAACAACGATCTGGAAGGAATCCGGCAGTATTTCAGGGAGTTAAAGGCTTTCGGGGAGCATTGTCCGGATGCATTGATTATATCGGATCCCGGAGTGTTTTCCGTTGCGATGGAGGAAGTACCGGAGATTGAGAAGCATATCAGTACCCAGGCGAATAATACGAATTATGAAACCTACCGTTTCTGGAATAGGCTGGGGGCCGCCAGAGTAGTATCCGCCAGAGAATTGTCCCTGGCGGAGCTGAAGGAGCTTCGCGGTGCAATACCGGAGGAGATGGAGATTGAAACCTTCGTCCATGGAGCTATGTGTATCGCATATTCCGGAAGATGCCTGTTAAGCAATTATTTTACCGGGCGGGATGCCAACCTCGGTGAGTGCACCCATTCCTGCCGCTGGAGATACCACATTGTGGAGGAGACCAGGCCGGGTGAATATCTTCCGATTGAGGAAACCGAGCGGGGAACCTATATCTTTAACTCGAAGGATCTTTGCATGGTCGAGTATATACCCCAGCTGGTGGAGGCGGGCATAGACAGCTTTAAGATGGAGGGGAGGATGAAGACAGCCCTCTATGTTGCAACGGTAGCCAGAACTTACCGGAAAGCCATTGATGAATATTTCCTGGACCCCGGACTCTATGAGAAGAATAAGCCGGTTTATCTGGAAGAGATAAGAAAGGGTGTAAACCGTCAGTTTACCACCGGATTCTTCTTCGGGAAACCGAACCATAAGGACCAGATCTATGACCATAATACCTATGAGAAGGCCTATACTTATCTGGGAACTGTCTCCGGGGCAAAGGGCGGGTTATACCAGCTGGAGCAGAAGAATAAGTTCTCGGTCGGAGAGACAGTGGAAGTCATCAAACCCAGCGGCAGCACAATAGAAACCAGAGTACGGCGGATTACGGATGAGGAAGGGAATGAGATGGAAAGCTGTCCCCATCCGGGGCAGTTTATCTACGTTGATTTAGGAACAAAACTTAATCTCTATGATATAATAAGACGGAAGGAGTAATTACCTTCCGTCTTATTATATACCTTCTGTCCTTTTTTGGACACTAAAGAAATATAAGCAGTCCTTCTGTCCTTTTTTAAGAAGGATAGGCACTTTATGTCATTAATACACATATGATAATAACGAACCATTAAGCATTGAGGGTGCTTATCTTCGTGAAGTCATTTCCTAAGCCGTTAAGCACCAAGGAGGAAACGGATTATCTGCTAAGATGCAAGGCGGGAGATAAAGCTGCAAGGGATAAACTGATTGAGCATAACTTAAGATTGGTGGCGCATATCGTCAAGAAATACAATATGGCAGATAAGGAAACAGATGATTTGATATCGATTGGTACAATCGGCCTGATCAAAGCAATCGATACCTTTGATGATGAGAAAGGGATCCGCCTGGCAACCTATGCCTCCCGTTGTATTGATAATGAGCTGCTGATGATGCTCCGAAGCGGCAAACGTCTGTCGAAGGAAGTATATCTGTATGATCCCATCGGATCGGACCGGGAAGGCAATGAAATCAATCTGTTGGATATCATTGAGGAAGCGGAAGTTGATATTGTTGAAAATATCGTCCTTGAGGATGATATAAAAAAACTGTATAACATCATAGGCAAGGTTTTAACGGATAGAGAACGTGAAATCATCTGCTTACGTTACGGACTGAGTAACAGGAAGGAAGTAACACAACGGGAAATTGCCTGTAAACTGGGCATCTCCAGAAGCTATGTCAGCCGCATAGAGAAAAAAGCTTTAAAAAAATTGCGGGAGTGCTTTGAACAATAGATAATGTAAATGCAGTTTCTTTGAGAGCCTGTGGGAATGTCTTGAAGGGCATTCAAATATGGAGGGGCTGCCGCCGGGGCAGCAGAAATAAGACAGAAGAGCAGCAACGCTCCTCGGTCTTTTATCATCTGTACCGGCTGGCAGCCCTTTATCCTGTACAAATAATCGTCGTTATAAAATCTTAGTTAATTTTATGTCAAAAAGACAAATAATAAAGTACAAGCATGGAGAAAGAATATCTGAAAATACTCTTGACATTTATATGAAAAGGTAGTATTCTAACAAAAAAGCATAATACATAGTATATAAATATGAATAGTAGGAAACGAATTCGGTGTACAATGTACCAATGCGTCAGGCTTAAGCATATAGTACCAAATACATGATTCGAATGAAGGGTGTAATTGAAAGTGATAAAGTTTTAACAGAAAATGAGGTTTAGCCTGATGAGTGAGGGAGGTTCAAATGGAGGAATTAAAGAATTTAATACCAAACCAATTTTATCCTAAAATTATCGAATTCCTAAAGACAACTACTCATGGTTCCGTTACATTGATTATTCAGGATGGCAGAGTGATTCAAGTAGAAAGAAGCGAGAAGGTCAGGATATCGAAGTAGTTGACCGGGAAACCCGGAGACCAGGAACAGCAGGGGCCGCCTCATTGATAATTAAATAATACTCGATTGATTAGTAAACTAAAGGTCGGAAACATTATGTCATTAATGTTTTCGGCCTTTTTTCATCATATAGGAAACCCACTCCCATATGGTGAAAAATGCTCCGCAGGATACAAACTCTTTCTCAAGTTAACATCTGCGGCTGTAATTTGTTTCCGGCATCTGTTAATTCAAGACAATATATAAAAAAGGAGATCGTGCATGGCAAAAAAGGTTACACAGATAGCAATTTACGGTAAGGGAGGCATCGGAAAGTCCACGACAACCTCAAACTTAAGTGCGGCCCTTTCAAAGCTGGGATATAGGGTGATGCAGTTTGGCTGTGACCCGAAGAGTGATTCGACAAACACCTTGAGAAACGGAAAATACATCCCGACGGTTTTGGATACCCTCCGGGAGAAGAGCAATGTTGATGCCAGGGAGGTTATTTATGAAGGCTTTAACGGAATCTATTGCGTGGAAGCCGGAGGCCCGGCACCGGGAGTGGGCTGTGCGGGAAGAGGCATTATTACCGCCGTTGAATTATTTAAACAGCAGCAGGTTTTTGAGAATCTTGATCTGGATTATGTTATTTACGACGTATTGGGGGATGTGGTCTGCGGAGGCTTTGCCGTCCCGATCAGGGAGGGAATAGCGGAACATGTATTTACGGTTTCCTCCGCAGATTTCATGAGTATCTATGCCTCCAATAATTTGTTTAAGGGAATAAAGAAATACTCCAACTCAGGAGGCGCCTTACTGGGAGGAGTCATTGCCAATTCAATCAATTATGGCTACTCCAAGGATATCGTAGACGACTTTGCCGGACGTACTAAGACCCGGATAGTGGAATATATACCCCGATCCATTACGGTAACCCAATGTGAATTGCAGGGAAAGACAACGATTGAAGCCGCGCCGGATACAGAGCAAGCCAAGGTATATTTAAGACTGGCCCAAAAGATTTCAGAGCATACGGAATCGAAGGTCCCTTCTCCGATGGAAACAGGTGAACTGAGGGAATGGGCCGCTTCCTGGTCAGATCAGCTTCTGGCGCTGGAAACCGGTGTAATACCGGGAGGGGTGGCAGCCGGAATATGAAATCCAATCAGGGTATCCCCTTGAAATCCATTGCAATCAGATGCTGATCAATATTCTAATTACAAAAATATGGAGGAGGATCATGAAAAAAGTAGCGCAAAATCTCGTTGATTTAATTGGAAACACCCCCCTGCTGAAACCAAATCAGTTCCTGCAGCAGGAAAAGATCGATGCCGAATTGTATTTTAAGCTGGAATATTTCAATCCGGCAGGAAGTGTCAAGGACAGAATTGCATATGCAATGATAAGGGATGCCGAAGAAAAGGGCTTATTAAATAAGGATACGGTAATCATAGAACCCACCAGCGGAAATACGGGGGTCGGATTGGCGTTTGTAGCGGCCGCCAGGGGATATCAGCTTATTCTCACGATGCCGGAAACCATGAGCGTCGAGCGGAGAACCCTGCTTAAAGCCTTAGGGGCAAGGGTAGAGCTGACACCGGGGACCCAAGGCATGAAGGGAGCGATCGCAAGGGCGGATCAGCTTAATTCACAGCTTCCTGACAGCATCCTCCTGCAGCAATTTGAAAACCCCGCGAATTCAAAGATTCACCAGGATACCACAGCGGAGGAGATCTGGAGAGACACGGAGGGGGAGGTAGACATATTTGTCGCCGGAGTCGGGACTGGGGGAACTGTGACCGGGGTTGCCAAGGGCTTAAAAGCGAAAAATCCGGGGATTAAAATCATAGCGGTAGAACCCTTTGATTCACCGGTTTTATCCGGAGGCCAGCCGGGTACCCACAGAATACAGGGGATCGGAGCAGGCTTCGTGCCAAAAAATTTTGAAAAGGAATACATCGATGAAATCTATAAGGTACATAATGAAGAAGCCTTTGATACCTCAAGACAGCTAGGAAGACAGGAGGGGTTATTGGTGGGAATATCCTCCGGCGCCTGTGCCTTTGCCGCCAAGCAGCTGGCAAAACGGAAAGAGAATAAGGGGAAGACGATTGTTGCCCTGTTACCGGATACCGGTGAACGTTATTTATCGACCGGGCTGTATCAGTAATGAAAGGCCCGGTAAATCAAGGGAAGGAAGATGAATATGAGTTGTTTTATCGAAAGACCCCGGACCTCCTGCGCCTTGGGAGGAGCCCTGGTAACCATCAGCTCTTTGCCGCGGGTTGTGGCGATTTCCCATGCTGCGTCCGGCTGTGCAGGTAACTTAAGCGGAGCGATCTCCGCAGGCGCAGGATATTTCGGATCGGGCTATTGCTCGGGACAGAGTACACCGACCTCGGGAATCACCGAATCAGAGATTATATTCGGCGGTTCCGACCGATTGGTGGAGCAGATCAAAAATACACAGGAATTAATTGATGCGGATTTGTTCGTGGTGGCAACCGGATGTATGACAGAAATGATCGGAGATGATGTAAAAGGAGCGGTCAGTGAGTGCCAGGATTTTAATACTCCGGTGATTGCGGTCAGTACACCGAGTTTCCAGGGGGATGCCTACAGGGGCTACGAGATTGTACTGGAGGGCATCTTCAACCGGTTTGTCAGACCTTCCAAAACAAAGAATAAAAGACTGGTGAATCTGTTCGGAGTCATACCCGGATACGATCCGTTCTTCCGGGGCAATCTGGAGGAAATCAAAAGAATACTTCATCAGGCAGGCATAGAGGCCAATACCTTCTTTACCCCGGACCAAAGCTTTGATCATATTAAGGCCTCCTCCCAGGCGGCGCTTAACATCGTCTTTTCCCGCATCTATGGGGTGGACTTTGCCAGGAACTTTGAACAAAGGCATGAAGTTCCCTACCAGATCACGGATCTTCCGGTCGGGCCGGAAGCTACGGACCGCTTCTTAAGAGAAATAGGAGAACGGCTTGCAATTGACCCCGAGGTAATCGAAGGAGTGATCCAGAAAGAGAACGCGATCTACTACAATTATTTTGAGCGGACGGCAGATGTATGGGCGGACGGAGAGTACAAATTCTACCTGACCCTGGTCACCAATGCCAATGAGCTGATCCCCTATGCAACCTTCTTAGAAAGGGAGCTGGGCTGGATTACGAGCGATCTCTATGTAACCAATCTGCTCACAGAGGAACAAAAGGAGGAGCTGAAGGAAGCCTTCCGGAAAGAGGAGCTGATGGGAGAGCTGTTCTTTGAGACGGACACCTCCAAAATCGCAAATGACATAACCAAAAGACACAGGCGCTACGGCGGCGAGATCTATTTTGATGATGGGAATACCCCTCTGTTTCTGATCGGAAGCAGGCTGGAGAAGGATCTGGCTTTAAAGAGGGGACTGAACTACCTTCCGGTCAGCTTTCCGGTCCCAAACCGTATTATTGTGGACAGAGGCTATGCCGGATACCGCGGAGGACTGCATCTTCTGGAGGATATCGTGGATGCTTTGGTTGGGAATAAATAAGGAGGCGGAAGTTAATATGGGCTATTATGAACAAAAAATACCTCCGGTGCGGGATTTAAGACTCCGGATAGGAGATGCGTTCCCGGAGGGAAAGGGATGCGATCTGCTTCAATGTTCCAGAGGCGGATGCTTGCTAGGGAAGAAGAGAAGCTTCTGGCAGGCGAATTCCTGCCAGATGGCGCTGACCCTGATGATGGCATCTACGGTAGAGAATTCAGTGATTATCGTCCATGGACCGATCGGCTGCGGAACCCAGCTGCATATGATGGATTCCGGGGCAAGAAAGGGGAATGTAAGCCGGGGAAAGCAGCCAAAGCCCTTGATCTGGCTTAGCACAAATCTGCGGGAGACCGACGTCATCGGAGGAGGGGAGGCAAAGCTTTTAGAAGCGATCGAATATGCGGACCGGGAATTTCGTCCGGAGATTTTATTTGTCGTCGCCACCTGTGCGCCGAATATCATTGGAGATGATATCGAGGAGGTGGTTAAGACAGCCGGTGAAACAACCGCGGCAACGATTGTCTCCCTGCACTGTCCCGGCTTTAAAAGCAGAGTGGTGGCAACGGCCTATGATACCTTCTACCATGGCTTATTGAAGCATCTGCCCTTTGAGCCGGTTCCTTACAAGGACTACATCCCTTTTGAAGCTGCGGACCCGGATTATGAACTCGCGGTAAAGAAGTATCAGTATAAGAAAAGTCATACGGTCAATCTGTTTAATGCCACCTCCATAGGACCGGAGGATGAGAAGGAGCTGGTACGTCTGTTAAATGCCCTGGATTTAAAGGTGCAGATCTATGCCGAGTATTCCTCTGCCGAGGAAATCAGGCTGATTTCACAGGCGGCCTTAAATGTCAGTATGTGTAATGTGCATGATGATTATATACTGGAATATCTGAAAAAGACCTATGGAATACCCTATGTGATACAGGGGATGCCGATTGGTTTGAAGGCGACCAGAGACTGGCTTATGGCCATAGCAGGACATTTTGGTATGGAGGAAAGGGCTGGAAGGCTGGCGGACCGGGAGGAAGAAAAGGTATTAAAGGCGCTGCAGCCCTATCTTCCGCCCATAAAGGATAAGAGAGTATTGATCGGAGGCGGAGTAATCCGGGTAGCCTGGGAGGCCATGTTATTGGAGGAGCTGGGCATGAAGGTGATCGGCATCCGGGCTTATCATTTTGATAACGGGGCGGAGCCGGTTTACGAGGTATTGAACGAAGAATTGCCTGAGGTGCCTATCTCTGTCAGCAATCAGGCGTTTGAACTGGTGAATCAGCTTCAAACCTTGAAGCCCGACCTGGCGGTTATCCATAACGGCACCAACGGACTGGTAGCCAAGCTGGGAATTCCGTCCCTTCAGCTGTTCCATGTGGATAAGAGCTTCTTTGGCTACAGAGGGTTATTTGACCTGACAAAACGGATCGGATTTGCATTTCTCAATTCTTCGTACCAGCGAAGATTACGGGAACATGTAAAACAGCCATATCATCCGGAATGGTATGAGAAGGACGCCTTTAGCTATATCAAAGAATGAAGACAGGAGCTTTTCGCTTAGGCTTTGTATGCCGTTTAAGCGGCAGAATGGAGGTTATTTATGAGTATTGGAAGAGGGAAAAAAACAATTTATGCATTCCTGGTGATATTTGCGCTTATGCTTGCCGCGGGATGCCGGAAGAAAGAGGAATCCGGCATTCAGACGAATACGGAGACGGATGGTGCCGGTAAGGCGGATACGGTGACTGCCGGCGCAGGGCAGGAGGGTACGGAGCTTACAGAGGAGGAGAAGAAGGAAGCGGCTTTTCTTAAGGAACCGGCTTCTGCCAGAGTGATTCATATCGGCTATGACGGCGGCTTATGTCAGGGAGCCATCGCCATTGCCCATGAGAAAGGCTTTTTTGCCGAGGAAGGCCTGACAACCGAGCTGACCAAATCCGAGAGTCCGAGAGATGCCATTGCCGGGGGCAAGATCGATACCTCTGCCGGTATGATTGCCGGCTGGTTAAAACCGATCACCAACGGGGTTAACCTGGTATTTACCCTGGGACTTCATACCGGATGCACCTCCGCCATCGTACTGGCAGATTCGGAGATCAACACCTTTGAAGATGCAAAGGGAGGCGTTGTCGGCATCAGCGGTGGGATCGGAGGAGTAAACCACAATATCGGTTATCGTATGATAGCCCATGATAACCTGCTGCCGGAGGATTTTACCTGGAGTGATTTCCCCGCCGACCAACTGCTGCTGCTTTTGCAGAACGGCGATGTCGACGTAGCGATCGCCGGAGACCAGATGGCCGAAAAATGGGTTCAGGAGGGTCTGGTAAAGAGAATCCGTTCCACAACCCTGGATGAGGATTTTTCCGATGAAACCTGCTGTGTGCTGGGATTATCCGGAGTGTTCTTAAAGGAGAACCCGATTACCTCGGAGAAAATCAGCAGGGCCATCTATAAAGCCAGCCTCTGGGTACAGGAGAATAAAGAGGAGGCTGCACAGATTCTGATTGATAAGGGGCATGTGAGCGGAGAAGCGGGATATATCACCAGCCTGCTGGAATTATATGATTTTGTAAGAACCAATGAACAGACAGAGAAGTCCATCTATGACTCCACACAGGAATATAAGAATCTCGGCGTCATTGATGAGAAGATTGATGTGGAAGCTTTGAAGCAGCAAATCTGGTACTCTTACGAGCTGAGGGATTTAACAGAATAACGAACCGGGAGGTATGTCATGAGCCGCGCAGCTAATATTACGGTAGGAGAATTGATAGAGCTGGAGGAAAAACCAAAAACCAGGTTACAAAAAATTGTTGACCGTGTGATTTGTTTTTCTCCCATTTTGGCAGCCGCTGTACTTCTGCTTCAATACTTCTATGTTCCCGACTTTGGACTGAATACAAGAACCAATGTCTTTCCGACGATAATAGGATTTTTCACGGCAGTATTGATTGGGATATTTATCTCGGGATTCTTCAGCAAGAGGGCCTATAAGCTTTTATTGAAGAACGCGCCCATCTATACGGTGGCAATCCTGGCACTGATCTTATATGATCATAATACTCTTAAAACAGGAAAACTCATGATGCCGTATTTTCCATGGCCGGATAAGATCCTGAATGCAATCATTGATGACCGCAGACTGCTTCTGGACTGCATCTCCAATTCCCTGATCTTATTGTTTTCAGGCTTTTTCACCGGCGCGGTTGCGGGCCTGGTTACCGGGGTGATGACCGGCTGGTATAAGAAGGTGAATTATTGGGTGGCCCCATTATTGAAGATTATAGGACCCATCCCTTCCACCACCTGGCTTCCGATTATCCTGATCGTCGCCAGCTCTCTGTTTAAGGGCAGTGTATTTATCATAGCCCTGGGGGTATGGTACCCGGTTACAATGACCACCTTCGCGGGAGTCTCCAATGTGAAGAAATCCTTCTTTGAGGTGGCAAAAACTCTGGGCGCGAAGGAGCTCAGGCTGATCTTTAAGGTGGCCATACCGGCTGCCCTGCCGAATATATTCCAGGGGCTGACCCAGGGAATGAGCGTTGCCTGCACCACATTGATCGTAGCGGAGATGATGGGCGTGGAATCGGGCCTTGGCTGGTATATCAACTGGCAGAGGGGCTGGGCGGAATTTGCCAAGATGTATTCGGCGGTGATTATCATATGCTTAACCTTTACGGCGGTCAATCTGGTATTCGGCCTGATTAAGCGGCGGGCGCTGCGCTGGCAGGAGGGAGTGGTTCGATGAGTAAAGCCAGAGGTCATGTAAAGATTGATGATATCACAAAAATATTTGCCAGGAGTGACTTAAACAGCACGATCACTGCTCTGGACCGGGTGAGCATCACCATAGAGCCCGGAGAATTCGTGTCCATTGTCGGAGCCAGCGGCTGCGGTAAATCAACCCTTCTCCGTCTTGTCACCGGACTGGAATACCCCACCAGGGGCAAGGTCTACTTTGACGGGGCGGAGATTAACGGGCCCAGCGAAAAACGGGGCTTTGCCTTCCAGGAGCCAACCCTGTTCCCCTGGCTGACCGTAAGGGATAATATTGCCTTCGGACTAAAGGCCCAGGGAACCTACCGGGAGAAGAAATATATCGTTGATGAGCTTCTGAGGCTGGTGGATCTGGAAGAGTTTGAACATTCCTATCCCCACCAGCTGTCAGGGGGAATGGCCCAGCGGGTCTCCCTGGTCCGTGCCCTGGCCTGCGAGCCGGACGCCCTGTTTTTGGATGAACCCTTTGGGGCCCTGGATGCATTTACCCGGATGAATATGCAGGAGGAACTGATTAAGATATGGCAGCAGAAGAAAACAACAATCGTTATGATTACCCATGATGTGGATGAAGCAATCTATCTGTCCAACCGCATTATCATTATGTCTCCCAGACCGGGCAGAATTCGGAATATCATTGAGGTAAGGAATTCGTATCCGAGAAACCGAAACGGCAGTGATTTCATCAGCATCCGCAAGGAGATACTTGAAATCCTTGATTTCGCCGAGGAAGAAACCGTGGATTTTTATTTGTAGGCATTAAGCTTAAGGAGTGGGCGAGAGATATGAAACTGGCATTTGCCTCCAGCGATGGAGTTGTAGTAAATCAGCATTTCGGGCATACACCTGCCTTCTGGATCATTGAGATCAATGAGGAGAACGGGGAGTGGCGATTGATTGAAAAGCGGGAGAATTCTCCCTCCTGCAGCACCGGGGAGCACGATGATGCGTCGGTGCAGGGCAGTATGGACCTAATCAGGGATTGCCAGGCCGTCTTTGCGGTGAAAGCGGGAAATTACGTCCATTCCCTGTCGCGGCGGCAGGGGCTTCAGGTATTGGAGATAAAAGGTTTTATCAATGACGTGACGGAAAGCTATGTTACTTACCTTACGAAAACCCATTACTTTGAAAAAAAGCAGAAAAAAACCGTACTGATCGACCATCCCTGCTTTAATGGCAGTATTCATGGGAAGAAGGGAAGGCTTCATCTGCCTGTCAGCCCATCCTGTAATATCCAGTGCAGGTTTTGTGTCCGCGCCTGCAATAAAGGGGAGCAGCGGCCGGGAGTGGCGAATGGGATATTGAAGGCGGAGGAAGCGGTTGACACCGTGCGCCGGGCTTTGGAGCTATGCCCTGAAATCACCGTCGTCGGAATAGCAGGGCCGGGGGATACCCTGGCCACCGGCCATGGCCTGGAAACCTTCCGGCTGGTACATGCGGCGTATCCGCAGTTAATCAAATGCCTCAGCACCAATGGCCTTAAGCTGCCCGGAAAGGCCGGAGAGCTTCTTCGGGTAGGCGTTAAAACGATTACGGTTACCGTAAATGCCGTGGATCCGCTGATCGGTGAAAGGATTTATTCCCACATCCTGTGGCAGGGAAGACGGTATACGGGAACCGAAGCCGCCGCCATATTGATTGCTCATCAACTGCAGGGAATCCGGGAGGTCCGCGAACGGGGAATTCTGGTCAAGGTTAACACGGTCCTGGTTCCCGGCATTAACGAGGAGCACATCGGCGATATCGCAAAAGCGGTCAAATCAGCCGGAGCTGATATACATAATATCATCCCCCTGATTCCGCAGCATGAAATGAAGGATATACCGGCGCCGACCTGCGGACAAATCAATAAGGCCAGGGAGGCCGCAGGGCAGCATCTGCCGCAATTTCGCCATTGTATGCATTGCCGTGCCGATGCCTGCGGTATCGTAGGGAAGGAGGACCTATCCTATAAGCTTTACGGCGGACGAAGAATGGAGACCTTTTCCCATGGATGACCCATATCTTCGATATTATAAACAATGGGGATCAATTTGTAGCATAATAAAAGCAGAGCAAGAGGCGGCGAGATATTTCCCGCAATACACGGTTTGCTGAACAGATCGGTGATCTGTCCTGCAGCCTGTGTATGAGGGAAGTATCCGCCGCCTCTTGTATTTCTATAGCGATAGCCATCTGGCAGCAGTCTGCCTGGTGAAGACAGCAGCTCTCTGATTCTGTTATGGTATCGCGATAAATTTATGTTGAAAGAGTGGGCCGGGAGTAGTAAGATATTGGTAGCGGACTTAAGGAGGCTAGGTTGAAAAGAAATGCATTTTTCAAAAGCGAATTGGAGAATTCGCTTTGCAAAACAGCACTCACATGCTTTTCGCTTAGGTTTTGTATGCCGCTGAAGCGGCAGATGGAGGGTTACTATGACAAAAACAGGAGCAGTTATGGAGGCCATGATAGAATATTACGCCGGTGACGCAATGAGAATTAATCATTTTCTTAAGGTATACGGTTTTGCCAAGGTGATCGGTGAGATGGAGGGACTTGCGGAGGAGATGCAGGAGCTTCTTGAGATAGCTGCGTTGGTGCATGATATCGGCATTAAAATAAGCGAAGAGAAATATAAAAGTGCCGCCGGTCAATACCAGGAGCTGGAGGGACCGCCGGCTGCCAGAGAGCTGCTTGACGGCCTGGGTTACACCGGAGGGCTGGCGGAGAGAGTCTGTTATCTGGTGGGACACCATCATACATATTCGGAGATAGACGGTCTGGATTATCAGATCCTGGTGGAGGCGGACTTTCTTGTAAACATATGGGAGGAAGGCCTGAAGGAGCATGCGGTCGAGCAGGCCCGAAAGAAGATCTTTAAGACGAAGTCGGGACGGATTTTGCTTGATAAGATCTATCCGCGGTAAGCGGTTTTGTCCGGGGAATTCATATAATAATTGATTTTGCCGGAGAAGTAACAGGATGGGTAGGATGTACAGAGAGGCAGGGATAAGAAATGGGAATTGCAATTGAGGTTGAGAATCTGGTTAAGAGATATGGCAGCTTCACGGCTGTTCATCAGCTTTCCTTCACCGTATCGGAGGGAGAGATATTTGCCCTTCTCGGGGCGAATGGCGCCGGTAAAACAACGACACTGGAATGTATTGAAGGTGTCCGGCACTGCAATGAAGGAAGAATTACGGTTAACGGCAGAATCGGGGTGCAGCTGCAGACCTCCTCTCTTCCAGGTACAATCACAGCGTTGGAAGCATTTAAGCTATTCAGTAAATGGAATAAGGCCAAAGAAAATCTTGCGCTGATGGACCATTTCGGAGTGACGGAATTTAAGAATAAACAATATAAATCTTTGTCCACAGGGCAGAAGAGGCGGCTGCATCTGGCGATTGCATTGGTGCCTTCCCCCGATATCATAATCCTGGATGAGCCCACAGCAGGCCTGGATGTGGAAGGGAGAGTCTCCCTCCACAATGAAATCCGAAAATTGAAGGAAGCCGGTAAGACAATTCTGCTGGCGAGCCATGATATGGCAGAGGTTGAGAGCTTATGTGACAGGCTTGCAATCCTGAAAGAGGGCAGACTGGCATTTCTTGGAACGGCAACGGAGCTTACGGAAAGCGATTATGGTGAAAGCAGAATATATCTTCGTACCAGAAGTCCGTTTCCGGTAAGAAAGCTGATAAACAGCAGGCATATTGCGACGGAGCAGCCGGAGCAGAACAGCATTATGGTGTCGGCCATGGACATCTCCGATGCCCTGCTGGAATTGCTGGCAATGACAAAGGAAATGGATAATGATGTTCTTGATATCCGGGTCGAACGGGCTTCCCTGGAACAGCGTTTCCTGGAAATTGCCAAGGAGGTAAGATAATATGAAAGCTTTTCTTTATGGTATCCTCCTGCATTGGAAGCAGGATTTAAGAAATAAGGGAGTATTGATTACCTATTATATGGTCCCGCTGCTTTTCTTCGCATTCATCGGTACGATTTTCACATCGATCAATCCGGAGTCGGGAGAGACCCTGATCCAGTCCATGACCATATTTGCCGTGACAATGGGCGCGTACCTCGGCACGCCGATTCCCCTGGTGGAGCTGTATTCCAGTGATACCAGGAAGGCATATATGGTCGGCGGAATTCCCTTATGGACAGGCGCAGTGGAGAATATTATTTCTGCCTTCGTGCATCTGTTTCTCACCAGCTGCATCATTTATCTGGCGGCACCGTTTGCCTTCGACGCAAAGCCTCCGGAGGACATAGTAAAGCACTTTGCGGTATTGGCTTTATTCATTGCCGTATGCTTATCCGTCGGCACCGTACTGGGCCTTTTTATCAGAAGCACTTCCAGACTGACGATGTTTTCACAGATTCTATTCCTTCCGTCCCTGATGCTGTCGGGAATCATGTTTCCGGCGGAACTGTTGCCGGAAGCCCTGCAAAAAGCCGGATATCTCTTTCCCGCCACCTGGGGCTTTCAGCTTATGACCGGGTCTGGCCGGGATATCCCCGCATTGCTTTTTCTGGCGGCGTTTCTGGTAATCGCATTGATTGTCAGCTCATATAAACTATCGAAAATAGGAATTGATTAAGAGCTTCCGTAATGCCATTGTTTTTTTAGAATAGTTCAGGGATATGAATGCCTGTTGGTTTACGTTCCGGTATGGCATTGATATCCCTGTTAAATATACGAACTTTGTCCTATTTCCTGGTTGTCCATTTGGAGCAGTCCCACACCTTTGTTACGATCCCGTCATAGAAGTCCGGTTCGTGGCAGATTAACAGGATGCTGCCCTTATATGCCTTAAGAGCCCGTCTCAGTTCTTCCTTCGCATCCGCATCCAGATGGTTTGTGGGCTCATCCAAAAGCAATAGGTTGGTCTCCCGGTTGATCAGCTTGCATAAACGGACCTTGGCCTGCTCGCCGCCGCTTAAGACCCGGACCTGGCTCTCGATATGCTTCGTGGTCAGGCCGCATTTGGCCAGGGCGGAACGGACCTCATACTGGGTGAAGCCGGGGAATTCCTTCCATATCTCTTCGATGCAGGTGGTTGTATTGCCGGGAGCCATCTCCTGTTCAAAATATCCGGTATACAGATAATCCCCCAGGGTTACCTTACCGCCCAGGGAGGGAATTAAGCCCAGGATACTTTTTAATAGAGTGGTCTTGCCGATGCCGTTGGCTCCGGTCAGGGCGATCTTTTCGCCTCGCTCCATGGAGAGTGTGAGGGGAGCGGAGAGGGGGTCCTCATAACCGATGACCAGCTCCTGAGTCTGGAAGATATATTTGCCTGCGGCTCTGGCTTCCTTGAAATAAAATTCCGGCTTGGGTTTCTCCTTCGCCAGTTCGATGACCTCCATCTTGTCCAGCTTCTTCTGCCTGGACATCGCCATATTACGGGTGGATACTCTGGCTTTATTGCGGGCAACGAAGTCCTCCAGCTCCTCGATCTCCTTCTGTTGGCGCTTGTAGGCAGCTTCCAGCTGGGCCTTCTTCATTTCATGAACTTCCATGAATTTATCATAATCTCCCACATATCGGTTCAACTCCTGATTCTCCATATGGTAAATAATATTCACCACACTGTTGAGAAATGGAATGTCATGGGAAATCAGAATAAAGGCATTCTCATATTCGTTCAGGTAACGCTTCAGCCATTCGATATGCTGCACATCCAGATAGTTTGTCGGCTCGTCCAGCAGCAGAATATCAGGCTTTTCCAGCAAAAGCTTGCCCAGCAGCAGCTTTGTCCTCTGACCTCCGCTTAAATCGTTGACATCCCGGTCCAGTCCCACCTCATCAAGGCCGAGAGCGTGGGCGATTTCATCCACCTTCGAATCGATGTTATAGAAATCATGCATGGACAGCAGCTCCTGGATAACGCCCAGTTCCTCAATCATGTCCGGCAGCTCATCCTCCGCAGCCTCCCCCATGGAATCGCAGATACGGTTCATTTTATCCTCCAGCTCGAACAGGTGTGAAAATGCAGACTGAAGAACTCCTCGTAAGGTCATGCCGGCTTCTAAAACCGTATGCTGGTCCAGGTAACCCGCATGGACATGCCTGGCCCATTCGACCTTACCTTCATCCGGCATCAGCTTACCGGTTACGATATTCATGAAGGTGGACTTTCCTTCCCCGTTGGCACCGATCAGACCGATGTACTCCCCCTTCAATAGACGGAAGGATACATTATGGAAGATGGCCCGGTCGCCAAAACCGTGACTTAAGGCTGTGACATTTAAAATACTCATTTTACAACTCCTTTATCATAAGAGCATTGCTCTGACTGGTTTCTTTCATGATTTATGCATATTGATTGAATATAACTGTAATTTTACAGCACAGATTATAATTTAACACGAATCAGGGTGTAAGGTCAATGTCAAAATGAAGGAGCGAAATGGTGAATATGCAGGGAAAACTACATAAAATGCGATAGAAATGGTTTGATTTTGGATAGAATCTGCCAGGAATCGTATTAGCAGTGAAAAAATTACAAAAAATGCATAAAAATGAATAGAAAAATGAAAATAGGTATGGACTATTGTAGAACAATGAATTATAATGTAAATTGTATGAAAAGTTTTGTCAATTATTTTGTGACAATATATATAGGAATAAAAGAGTATTTGGTAACAAATAATACTTGAAAATTTGAAAGATTTATGGGTAGTAGTACCTAAATTGTCTAATAATGAATAAAATGATTCACAATTGCAAAATAATTGTTGAAATTATGAAAATATTAGTATATAATTGAGTAACAAGCAAGTCAGAGGAGAGGCATATGGAGTTCAACAATAGGAAGAAAAGACTGGGCGACATACTAATCGATGCAGACGTTATTGATGAAAAGCAACTGACGGAAGCACTGGCTGTACAGAGAGAAAAAGGACAAAAGCTTGGTGAGACACTGATTGACTTAGGATTTACGACGGAAGTCGAGATTGCCAATGCTTTACATAGACAATTAAATTATGATTTTGTTATCCTGTCGGATCGAAGAATTGACAGCGATATAATCAAGCTGGTAGGCGAAGAAATTCTCAGAAAGAATTCGGTAATGCCTTTTGAATTCAAACAGGGGTATCCGAATATTTTGAGAGTGGCGATGTCGAACCCCCTGGATTATATTGCGATCGACGATATTGCGATCATAACCAATTTCCAGATAGAGCCTGCCGTAGCGACCCCGCAGGATATTGCGGCAGCGATCGATAAATATTACGGCAACATAGAAGCACTGAAGGTGGCACAGCGTTATACCCAGGAGAGGGACAGCCTGATTAAGGCGGAGGTTCAGGAGCAGGACACCCCATCCGATGAGATTGAAAATGCACCGATTGTTGTTTTGGTGCGTTCCATCATCGAACAGGGAATCAGACAGCGTGCCAGCGATGTTCATATCGAGCCCCTGGAGGATGACCTGAGGGTCCGTTATCGTATCGACGGTGTTCTGAGTAAGGGCAGAAGATACAGTCTGACCCTGATGCCGGCTATTATCGCCAGAATTAAGATCCTTTCCGGTATGGATATTTCAGAGAAGAGAAGACCCCAGGATGGACGTATCTCATTAGCCGTGGGCAGAAGTGAATATGATATTCGCTCTTCCATTTTGCCGACGGTGTACGGTGAGAAGGTGGTACTCCGTATCGCCTCCAAGAATGGTTTTACCAGGGACAAGCGGGAGCTTGGCTTTACCTCGGAGGAGCTGGAGCGTTATGACAAGATGATCGCCCAGCCCCATGGCATCATTCTTATTACGGGACCTACCGGCAGCGGTAAATCAACAACACTTTATACAATGCTTACCTCCCTGAACAAGGAAGGGGTAAATCTGATTACCATAGAAGACCCGGTGGAAGCACATATCCCCGGCGTCAATCAGATACAGGTA
This sequence comes from Bacillota bacterium, assembly GCA_023423335.1. Classification (GTDB taxonomy): domain Bacteria; phylum Bacillota; class Clostridia; order Lachnospirales; family Lachnospiraceae; genus Mobilitalea. Next base: position 95,180 of record JAFAFU010000084.1, read on the forward strand.
AATGAGAAGGTGAACCTGACCTTTGCAACTGCACTCCGTTCCATCTTAAGACAGGACCCGGATATCGTCATGGTCGGCGAAATCCGTGATCAGGAGACGGCAGAAATCGCAGTTAAGGCCTCTATCACCGGCCATTTGGTTGCCAGTACCATTCATACCAATTCGGCCGCCGGTACGGTAACCCGTATGACGGATATGGGTGTGGAACCGTATCTGCTGTCAGAAGCCCTGGCAGGTATTATTGCCCAGCGTCTGGTCAGAAAGCTGTGCCCGGACTGTAAAAGGAAAAGGGAAGCAAACGAGCTGGAAAAGCATGTCCTCGGCTATCCCTCTACGAAACCGCTGCAGGTTTACGAGGCGGTTGGCTGTGTCAAATGCAATGATACCGGTTATATCGGACGGATCGGTGTATATGAGATCCTTGAGACCTCAGCGAGAATCAGGGAGGCAATCCGTAAAAAATGGCCGACCGACGCTATTGCGGAGATAGCGGAATCCGAAGGAATGAAGCCGCTGAGAGTAAGAGCGGTGGAATTGGTTTTCGATGGAATCACCTCCGTGGAAGAGCTGATGAGAATCTCAATTGACGAGGATTAATAAATTAATAGCGAATGGAGGCAGACAAGATGCTTACGATTGATGACCTGCTCATAGACGCCCAGAACCGGAAAGCATCCGACCTGCATATCACGGTGGGAATATCGCCGAAATGCAGAATCCATGGTGATCTGGTGGATATGGGATATCCTCCTTTATCACCGGAGGATACGAAAGAGCTGATTATGCCGATCATTCCCGAACGGCTGAAGGAAACCTTTGCAGAAAAGGGTGAGATCGATTTTTCATACGCTATTCCGGCCAGAGGAAGGTATCGTGTCAATGTGTTCCGTCAGAGAGGTTCTCTGGCACTGGTTATCCGTATCATTAATACGACGATACCGAAGCCGGAGGTGTTAGGCCTTCCTTTCCCTGTAGTTGAGCTGACGAAGAAGAAGAGAGGACTGGTACTGGTCACCGGACCGACCGGAAGCGGAAAATCAACCACCCTGGCTTCTTTGCTGGATATAATTAACACATATTATAATTGCCATATCATTACCTTGGAGGACCCCATCGAATATCTGCACAGCCATAAGAAGTCCGTGGTGAACCAGAGGGAGATCGGAACGGATTCCCTGTCCTTTGCCAATGCGCTCCGTGTAGTACTCCGGGAAGACCCGGATGTCATTCTGGTCGGAGAGATGAGAGACTTTGAGACCATAGAGATCGCAATCACTGCAGCTGAGACAGGCCATCTGGTGTTCTCCACCTTACACACCATCGGTGCCGTAAACACGATAGACCGTATTATTGATGTATTTCCGCCCCATCAGCAGCAGCAAATCCGCGTACAGCTGGCCTCCGTGCTGGAGGGTGTCATATCCCAGCAGCTGATACCGACCATTGATGACGGAGGCAGGACGGCGGCCTTTGAGGTTATGCTGTCGACACCCGCGATTCGTAACCTTATCCGTGAGGGTAAGAACCATCAGATAGCATCCTTTATCCAGACCAATAAGAAGATGGGGATGCAGACCATGGACGACGCAATCTTTGAACTCTATCTGAAGGGAGCGATCCATAAGGATCAGGCGCTTTTATTTTCACAGGATTTGCTGACCATGGAACGTAAAATCATATAATCATATTTCTGTAATAGATGTATTTGTTGAAGGAGGGAAATTCCTTGGCCGGTTATGCTTATGTCGCCATCGACATATATGGAAAAGAGAAAAAGGGTAAGATGGAAGCACCGGACGAAGACCGTGTATTTCATACGCTGAAAGCGGAAGGGATGTTCCCGGTTGCAATTAAGCAGTTGGGAATTCTGCAGAGGGATATCAACATCCAGCTGTCCAACCCGGTAAAGCCCAGGGATTTAAGTGTGTTCACAAGACAGTTTGTAAGCATCCTCCACGCAGGGGTTCCGATTGTAGCAGCCCTGGACATGCTGGTGGAGCAGACAGATAATAAAACGCTTCGAAAAGCCGTCAATAATACCTTGATTATGGTTGAGAAGGGAGAACGGCTCGCAGATTCGATGCGAAACCAGGGAAAGATATTCCCGCCGATTCTGATCAACATGGTGGAGGCCGGAGAAGCCTCCGGTAATCTGGAGACTGCCTTGGAAAGAATGGCAGTGCATTTTGAGAAGGAAGCCAAGTTAAAGGCCCTGATCAAAAAAGCGATGGTTTATCCGATGGCGCTTGGACTTATCTCTCTTGCCGTTGTGATATTAATGGTTGTCTTCGTTATTCCAAGCTTCATGAAGATGTTTGAGGATATGGATATGAAGATGCCCGCCATAACGATGGGAATCATGGCTGTCAGTAAATTCATCACAACCAGGTGGTATATTCTGGTCGGAGGGATATTCGCTGTCGCGGCAGGGATAACCGCTTTTCGTAATACCTATAAGGGTGAGATCTTCTTTGCAAGGTTGGGATTGAAGATCCCTCTCATCGGCAAATTAAAGGTTAAGACTGCCAGCGCCAGATTCAGCAGAACACTGAGTACCTTAATTGCCGCAGGTATTCCTCTGATGGAAGCGATCGATATCACGGCCAGAACGATGGATAACATCATTATCAAGAAGATGCTGATGGATTCAAAGGAAGAGGTGGCCAGAGGAGTACCGTTATCCATACCGATCAAAGCAGCAGGGATCTTTCCGCCGATGGTTTACCATATGACCAAGATCGGAGAGGACACCGGTAATCTGGAGCAGATGCTGAACAAAATTGCCGATTATTACGATGAAGAGGTGGAAGTGGCAACCCAGGGCCTGACAGCAGCCCTCGAACCAATCATCATCATATTCCTGGCAGTGGTCATCGGAGGCCTGGTCATTGCAGTCCTTCAGCCGATGATGTCCATGTATGATCAGCTGGATACCTCCTTAATGGGCAGTGATCCCGGAGCAGGTATATAATAAGTAATATTCAGTTAGAAACTATAACCAAGGTCCTAAACGGGCATATGCTGCTAATCAACTTATCATAATAGCTCCGTTTTGAACATAAATCAAACAAATGAATAGGAGAGAAAGAGAATGAAGAGTATCAAAGGAAACAACAAAGGTTTTTCACTGGTTGAGTTAATCGTGGTTATTGCCATCATGGGCATACTTGCGGTTACCTTAGCACCCAGACTGACACAGTATGTGGAGAAAGCAAGACAGGCAAGCGATGAAGAGAATATCAACCAAATCTTTAATGCAGCAAAGTTAGCTAATGTTGAGAAACCATTAGGGAATAGCAAATCGATTGACTTAGGCGCAGACGAAGTTTTCACATTTACTCCTGCTAATGGCAAGTGGGTAATGGATACGGATGCTTTTGAAAGTGACCCTGAAGATTTACAGGCGGATGCTTTTATAGCTGCATTTAAGGTAATCAACGGCAATAGCTTTACATTAAAATCCGGGTCAGTAGGGGCTAATACAGAGATAACCATATCCACGGATACCACTGGATTACTTACTGTTACATTGGATTATGATACAACAGTGACGACTGATACCCCTTACGTAGTAACTGAATAATAATTTTTATTACACCCATCCAACAGGGCTTTGCCCTGTTGGATGGTATATCCAAAATAAAATTAAGCTTTAAAAATATATAAGGCGGTACATTAGTATGGGTGATTACATAATTTACGGAATTGTTTTTCTTTACGGTATTATAATTGGAAGCTTCTTGAATGTATGTATTTTACGAATCCCGGATCAGGACAGTGTGGTTACCGGAAGATCCCATTGCATGAATTGTAATTCTCGGCTAAAATGGTATGAACTAATACCGATATTTAGCTATATTTTTTTATTAGGGAGATGCAGAAGCTGCAAGTCCAGAATATCAATCCAATACCCAATAATTGAGGCACTGAACGGGATTTTATATGTGCTTGTTTTTTATCTTTTCGGATGGAAGGGAACCTATTCCATTCTGATGAATGTGATTTATTGTCTGGTTATTTCCGCATTGCTTGTACTTAGTGTGATTGATTTCAGAACGAACATTATACCGGTTGGTATTAATATATTTATCATGATTATGGGGCTGGCTGCAGCCCTGGTAGAATATTTCTGGTTTGGCAGGAGTACGGATATTATGCTGAACCATGGGATCGGCTTTTTTGCCGTTAGTGTATTCCTGTTGTTGATTTTTTACTCCACGAAGGGCAGAGGCGTCGGAGGCGGTGATATTAAGCTGATGGCCGGTGCGGGTCTGCTCCTGGGTTGGGATTTAATATTACTGGCATTTTTCATCGGATGTATTCTGGCGGCTTTTATCCATCCGATCCGGATGAGGATTAATCATTTGAGCAGGGTATTGGCCTTCGGTCCGTATCTGGCCGTTGGAATTGTATTGGCGTTGTTTTTTGGAAAACAGTGGATTGACTGGTATTTAGAGTTTTTTATCTAGTGGAAGGATACCATAGTGGGGGAACAGTATGGCTAAGAAGGTATTAAGCATCGTGATCGGAACAGAATGTACGAAGGTATGTGAAGTTTCCTATAAGAAGAATTATAAGAATAAGGGCATCCGGGTGTATCGGAGTATTTCCTTTCCGACGCCGCCGAATACGATCGAGGATGGGTATATCAGGGATAAAGCCGCCTTTGGTGATGAGCTGAAGAATCAGTTGAAGACCGGTAAATTCAAGTCCGATAAAGTAATCTTTTCCGTGACCTCCAGTAAGATAGCAAACCGTGAAGTGATCCTGCCGCCGGTGAAGGAAAAGCGGATTATGGAGATCATTAAGACCGGCGCAGCAGAGTATTTTCCGATTGATATGAAGGAGTATATCCTGTCCTATCAGATTCTGGAGAAGAAGACCTCTGACCGCAAGGACAGAGCAAACAAGAGAAAGCAGGCCAAGAGGGACAGAAAGCAGGCGAAAAAGCTTGAGAAGCAGAATAAGAAAGCCTTAAAGAAGAAGAGTAAGACAGAGATAATCGCCGATAACATGGAACTGATGGAAGCAAGGCAGCGGGAGCAGGCTTTTGAAATAAATAATGAAGAGAATAAGAACGAGTACGGTACGGATAATGCAAAGAAAAGCATACGATTATCCGTATTTGCCGCACCCTCCACGCTGGTTAAGAATTATTACAGCTTTGCGAAACAGCTGCATCTGGATATCGTCGCGATCGATTATTCCGGCAACAGCAGCTATCAGACGATTAAGAGACAGGTGAAAAGAGGCACGAATGTATATGTTCAGATGAACCAGAAGGATTCCCTGATCAGTATCCTCCGGGATGATGTATTAATCCTTCAGAGAACCGTAAGCTATGGTTTATCGACCCTTATCGAAGCTGTTATGGATCAGGAATATTATCAGGCCGGGACCCCGGAGGAGGCTTTGACGCTTTTGACAAGTAAGAATCTGCTGTCCCCGGAACCGGAGAGTTCAGATCCGCTGAAGCTGGATTCCTCCTGGACGAGAGGGGAAGCCGCGGCTGCCAGCGAATTTGTCAGCGTATTCTCTACCCAGGCCAGTCAGGGCAGGCAGAGGGAACAGGAGGCTGACCGGTATGTCCGGGATTCACTTCATTTCCTGGCGAACAGTATCGCGAGAATGTTGGATTACTATAAATCCAGTCACAAGCAGATCGATATTGATACCATATACCTCACCGGCGCCGGCGTCCATATTCAGGGGATCGAGAATTTCTTTACGACGGAGATCGGTATTACCCATAAGAATATGGAGAAACTGGCCACCTTCGGTTCGAAGAAGAAGGCGGCCGCTTACCGCAAGAATCCCAGTGACTTCTTAACTTGTGTGGGTGCGGTGATCAAGCCGGTGGATTTTGTTCCGGTTGAATTTGCCTTAATGAAGCAGAAACGCAGTGCCATTATCGGTACGATCATATTTATGACGGTTTGTCTGGCAGGCTCTGCCGGAACAATATATGTGGCTTTTTCCGATTACCGGGAGGTCAGAGTGGAACTGGAGGAGCTTACGGACAAGCTGGATGCATTGCCAGAGCTGAGCGGTGCCCATGACCGGTATGAAACGGATAAGCAGGAGCTGGAGAATCTTCAGGAGCTGGAGAAGCTTACGAAAAGCAATACGGAGCATATCACCGAGGTAATTACCGAGTTGGAGAAGAAGCTTCCGAAGGGCACTGTAATCCACTCCATGGAATTTACCGATGCGGACGTAAGGATGGCTGTTACGGCCAGCGACAAAAATATCGGTCCGAATGCTCTGGTGGCAGCGACCTATAAACAGCTTAAGACGATAGAGTTTTTTAAAGATAATGTGGAGATATCGGGCATAACCGTGGAAGAACAGGATGGTATTTCTTTAGTAAGCTTTACTATTCTGTGTACCTATGCACAGTAGCGGGCATCGGGAGGAACCGTAGTATGAAAAAGAAAAAATTAACCGGAAAGCAGATCAAACTTATTATTAATATCATCAGCCTGGCTATCTTTATCTTTTCGTATTTTTATATCTATGAGAGATATATTGAGAAGAAGGAAGCTGCTCTTCTCAAAATCGAATCGGTAAAAGGGGAGATCAATGACAGGGAACAAATGCTTATGGAAGAGGATTCTATTCTTGCACAGATTGATGAGGTGAATGCCCAAAAGCAGTTAATTATTGACAGCTTTCCGGTCTATATCGAGCATGAAGATAATTTCATATTTGTTGAGCAGATGGAAAAAGCGCTGAAGGTTAAAACCTCTTCCATTAATACCTCGGACAGCGCAATGTTTTATGAGACCATTTTACCGGTTCGGCCTGCGGAGGATGGAAATGAGGGTGTCAGTGAAAGCGAAACGGCGCCGGACACTTTGGCCCAGGCGGAGAATTCGGATACCGCACTTTCAACCATGACCGCAACAGTCAATAAACTGAGCATGAGCTTTGTTACGGATTATAAGGGCTTTAAGGAGCTGGCGGATTATGTCGGCAGCTACCCGGACCACACGATCATCGAGAGTATCGCAGTCAGCGCCGACAGCAATACGGGAGTTTTAACAGGGAATATGGTGCTAAAACGATTTGCGTTAACCGGTTCCGGTAAAAAGTATGAGGCGCCTTCCATTGATGGCATTGATATCGGAATTGATAACATTTTCGGTGCCGGTAACGCCGGGCGGAAATAAAATCCAAGCATATATTATTCCGGTAAAAACAGTACGATAAACAGAATAAAGCCTCGGGATTCCCTTGATACAGAAAGGAAGGGCAGACAATGAAGCAGGATAAATGCCGGAATGCACCGAGACGGTTGGGGAATAAAGGCTTTTCCTTGATTGAATTGATGATCAGTATCGCAGTTCTTGTTATCATTATGGTCCCTCTGATGAATAATTTCTTCCGGTCCATGCAGATGAATAAAAAGGCCGAGAAGCTGCAGGTGCAGAGTAACCTGGCGGCCAGTATCATGGAAGGGCTGAAAGCAACCGATATAGCGGAGATCATAAATCAGTTTAACGGAATTGAAGAGAATTTCACCTTGATTTCCGAGCCGGCAGAGGATGTACTGCGGCTGGAGTATAATGAACATATGGAGCTGGAGGAATCTACTTCGCACGACAAGCAGGCAACCTACTATTTTGCAATTCATGGAATCAGGGTGGGTAGTTCTGCTTATGATGCATTTATTATGATAGATTCCAATGAATATAAAGATATAACGGGAACCATGAACAAATACCCGATGCCGGAGCCGATTAATCTGGATGAAAAGGCCAATGCGCTTGTTTTTTCCCATGGAAGCTCGGATGGAGCGGAATTAACCCCTTCCATGGATACTCTGGCGCTTAACAGCTTTACCCTGTGGGGAACCGCCTACGCCCAGATGAAGCTGGAACAGACGGCAGAGTATCTGGCTTATCTGAACAGCTATAGCATCTGGCAGGATGAATGCGAACAGGCGGCCATGAACGGGACAGCGCCTCCCCCCGAACCGGAAAGGCCCACCCTTGAGAGCTATGCCGTGACGCATCCGGAATATGGGGATTATTTCAAACCGGAGCTCATAGCAAAGCATATTACAAAAACGATGAGGCTTACGGTTAACGATAAAAGCGTTATTTATGATATTGAGTATTTCTGTAACTGGCCGAAGGGGAACAGCCTGCAGGGAATAACGGAAAATAAGGTTCAAAGCAGCATCGTAGACCGTATCTCTGTGAAGAATTATCCCAATCCGGTGCAGAATGTATACCTGTTCTACACCCCGTCCGCTTTTCAAAGCGATCATCCGGCGGATAAGGTATGCATCATAAATGAAGTATCCGCAAATCCGGTAAATCTGTTTGCGGCAAATCAGGGAGCCGGTGTGATCCCTTATCCGGTGAAGCTCCAGAGAAACGGGGACAATCTGTCGGCATATACGGATATTCCATCCTATATCTCTTATGTCGGTGAGTCCCAGGAACCGGGGCCGGGTACCGTAAATAACAATGTGGTAAAAACAAAGGAAGAAGACCGTATTTTTAATGTGGAAATAAAAATATGCAAATATGAAGATGTCGCAGTGAAGGACAGATATCGTAAGATGGAATATACCTTGCAATCTACCATGGAAGAATAAGGAAGGAAACGGGCAGTATGAGGAGGAACGATCGAAAGCTGAATAATCAAGGCTCCACACTGATTACAGTGATGATATGCATAGCCTTTATCGGTATCCTGGGATCCATGATGCTCTCTGTTACTATGACAAACCTTCAGATGAAGATCATAGAGAGCAAGTCAAAGGAGAATTTTTATTCCTGTGAGGTTGTTATGGAAGAAATCCGGACAGGGATTGAAGAGCTTGCCTCCAATCAGATTCAGACCGTATATGAGACACAGATTATAAAGAATTTTGCCGGCTATCTGAGTATTACCGACGAGGCAGCCAGGAATATATATATTAAAAAAATGGTAGGGGCAGGTATCATCCGGCAGATCGGTGTGACCGGCGGATTGTCCGATGAGCAGCTGACCTCAGGGGTTGCGGTTAAGGCACAGGGAGACGATATCTTTAACGGATACCTTTCCGTTCCTCCCGCAGATGTTATCCTGACCGTTACGATCGGAACAGGTGCTGCTGATACGCCGATTTACAGCTTAACCGGGGACACGGTAGTGATTAAGGATATTAGTGTCAGAATGAGAATGACCAGGAATGATTACGAAACCTCCATTACCTCGGATATTGTAATAACTTTGCCGGACTTTACGTTTGACCACGGGACGGAAAGAACCGTTTATCGTATGGACCCGCCCTTTACCGATTATGCATTGGTAGCAGACGGCCGGATCCGTTCCGATCATGCTTCGGGAGAGAACACGGTTAACGGAAATGCCTATGCGGGAACAGGGATAACGGTTGACGGACAAAATATGGGCAGTCATGCCCTGAAAATGAATAGTGCGGCGATAATAACCAGGGGTATGATTGAGGCAGAAGACAGCGGAAAGCTGATCATCCGGGGAGTAGGGTCCCGCCCCTCCGTAATATGGGCGGACAGCCTTATCACAAACAGGACGCCGGATGCTTCATCGGCAAATGCCACAACCCTGGATATCTACGGTATCTGCTTCATAAAGGATGACCTGACCCTGGAAGGCAGCAATAGTCTGGTGAATATCACAGGAGCCTATGTAGGCTATACGGGGCTGCATACGGCCAAGGGAAGCTCGATTATTATTAACGGCTCCGGCTCCTCCCTGAATTTGTCCGGGCTGGACTCCCTTATCCTGGCAGGCAGAGCGAATGTATCGGTTATTGATGTATTGAGGGAATCCGATATTATGACCGGGGAATCCGTTGCGATTAAGAGCAATCAGCGTGCATATCTGATTCCGGGCAGATTTATCTCGGATATCAACCACAATCCGATTACGGTCACGGATATTGAAGGTTACGATATTCCTCAGGTAGATTTCAGCACAATCGGTCCCTCTGATATTATGTATACGGATTATGTGGACCCCTCCCATCCCTTCAAGATCGCTTCCAAGCAGACGGTTACAGGGGATGCGGCTTCTCTTTTACGATATTACTATCTGGACTTTGCCAGCGGGAAGCAGGCGGATGCATTTCTTCAGGAGTATATCAGCAAGAATCCGACGACCTTAAGTGTTATGGAGCCCTTCCGGCTTGGCACGGTTACCCTTCCGGACCGGCATACGAAAGAGGTCATAACAGCCGGCAACCGGATGTCCTATGACGGCTTTACTGTCAGCTTGGAAGCCGGTATGAGCAACCTCTATCCCACAGATCCTGCCGCAGTAAACCCTGATATTGAGCTGGACGGCCATATCAGCGGACGGAAGCTGGAGAATGCGGTGTATACGGTTGATGCAGGGCTTCCGGCCTATGAAGTGGGTATGCTGGGCGGACTGTACTCTAAGATAAGCCATCTGCTGTCTCTGGACAGCACAAGGGCATATCAGGAGGCGGATAAGACCGTGAAGTCGGTTGTGATTCCGGATGGGGTGGATTTTATCGGCAGCAGATATGCCGATGATCCGGACATAGGGTATTATTCCGGCAATAAGACTTTGAATTCCGCCGATATTGACCCTGACAGCGCATCCTTTGTAGTGGTAAACGGGGATGCTGTCCTGAACACCAATTTTAATGGTTTATTGGTGGCAAGCGGAAATATCGTAATCGGCAATAATGTTACGATCAACGGAATGGTGGTCTCAGTAGGCTCCGATGCTTCCGAAGCAGCAACCGGCGGAAATATCACAGTGGGAGATAATGTCACGGTCAATGGAAGATTGGTTGCGGTCGGAGATATAACATTGGGGATCGGAGATACCTTTAACGCAGCCAATCCGGAGGCTGTTACGGAAATTTTTGAGAAACACGGCGAAATACTGCGGAACTTATTCAAATATACGGCGATGTCCATTAATTTTACTATAGAGGAACAGGCGGCGGAGAGTACGGTAAATTTATCAGCTATGATTTCCTATGAGAATTGGCGGAAGAATTAACGCTTCGGAAGGGTGGTTTTGGAAGCGGATGCAAGATAATCAGGGTGTTACCTTAATCGAATTAATCATTGTTATGGCAATTATAGGAATATTGGCAGCAGGCTCCCTCTTCGGTGCGAATATACTTGGTTATGGAAGCGCCAGGAGTACGGTCGTAAGAATTAATACAATGTTGGATGCAGTCCAGATTGAAAATATGACGAAGAGTAAAACCTACTATCTGGTTATTTATCGGGATGGCAGGGATTATTATATCCAGGTGGAGGCAGGGACACAGGTAGTTACAAAGGAAAAGCTGAAGCTGGTCAGGGGAGAAATCGCCTATGAGACGCAGGAGGGGGATAATTATCTGGTAAGCGATGTTCCGGTTTCCGGGAGGAATATCAGCCCGAAGCTGGAGCTTTGCTTTAAGAAGGATACCGGAGGGGTATCCCCGAACAGAAATAATGAGAAAATCAGCCGGATTGACGTGTCTTCTGCCGGCAGCGACTATACGATAAAATTGGTAGGACTTACGGGAAAGCATTATATAGAATGATGAGGTGGCTTAAGATTGCGATTAACCGGGAATAACAAAGGAACCTCACTGATTGAGCTGATTATTGCCATGGCTGTGGCGGCAATTGTCCTCAGTATGATCATGTTTTTTATCAGCGGGGCTGCAAAGAGCTTTCGCCGTACCTCGGATGAGGTCAATCTTCAGATGGAGGCGCAGACGATTCTTAACCAAATGAATAACATTGCAATGGAAGCAAAAGGGATGGAGGAATATGTAACGTCTGAGGAAAGCAGATATACCTTCCAGTGCAATGGTGATGAATACTATACGTTTATATTTGCCGGCGCCGAGAATAAGCTGTACCAGGTTCAGACAACCGGCTTTACAGAGGCTCAGACGGCGGTCTATAATATGCAGGAAAATTTTCTGGCGGATTATATTACGAGACTGATCATTACAGAGAACTCCGGCAATAAATCAATTACAATCGACCTGAGGCTGGCTCTGGGAAATGATAATTATGAGATTAAAAAGACAATAAAAATGCGGAATGCAAAATAAGCATAGAATGATACGGGAAAATATTTAAGCCTTATGCGGATGACAGGGAACTTTTAGGAGGTGGAACCATGAAGAATAAAGTAAAAGGCATTATACTTATTATACTCATTTTGGGAGTAGTTATTTTGATGCCCGGCTTCATGGAGAATACCATAAGGGCTGCGGATGAGGCAGAGTGGTCACAGGAAGGTACGGACGATTTTTACGGCTTCACGATCGTTGAGATCGTACCCTACAAGGGAATGGGTGAATTAGGATATTTGGTCGGAGGAGAAGAGCCGGTGAACGGGAATCTGATGACCTGGGAAGTAGCGCAAGGCGCCTTTTCCTTCCTTGGGGACGCTGTTAAGGCATATCCAAGCTATATTGAAAGTCCTATTCCGGCAAACGGGCAGCCGGCCTCAGGCTGGAGAGCGCCAAAAACATATGAATTGCAGAATGGTTATTACGAACGGGTTTCAAATGACCCCTGGTATAGTGCCTCCGGTTTGTTTACTTTAACCGGAACCCAGTCCATCTATGAGTATGTTGCGGACGGAACAGGAGCTTATGCCGCAAAATTACCGGATAATTTTGACCTGGGTAATTTGTATGATACCTGGAATCCCCCCCTTAACGCGAAAAATGTAAAAGCGTATTTCAGATACGGAATGCCGGGCGATACCTCGCAGCTGTTCAGCACATCACGGAGATACCGGGCCTACAGTGTTACCGAAAGTAAGGATGGGGCGGGTAATCATAATGGAAATTATGATTATGATGTGGCGACCAGGACCTTCGTATTAAATAAGGGACATGGGGCATACAATGTGCTGTTTGTCTCAGATAATAACGGAAGCTATTATATGCTGAAGGATTATGAGATTGTTGAGGATTTTTCCGGCGATTATTCCTGCGAGAATATAACCTACCGGCCTAAGGCTGCCGGTGAGGCGGGTAATTATAACCTGACCGTCTCTGACGCCCCCGGTTTTACATACGAGTCATATACCTATAATTACAAATACAGATGGGTTCAGAGCGATACCGCTCTGACAAAACCGAATTACAGCCAGGAAGGGTCAGGAACCAGTCATCGTATATGGGTGAGAGGGCGTAAGGTTGTCAAAACCACCTATCAATTCAGATACATGGCACAGATTGTGAATCATGAATGGTTTAAGACGATGTCACTCGGTATTCCGGTGGAGCAGGTAAGGGAGTATCCGGTAAGAGTAATCACAATTACTCCGGCAGAACTGAATAACCCTCAAAATTATCATATTATTGATGAAGCCAATCTGTTTTACATCAATTCAAAGTATGATACCGGGCATAAGCATATCGAGCTGTATGAAAATTACAGTGAGGAAGGACGAGCCCTTCCCAGCGATAAAAGGTTCTATAATAATCCAAGCAGACAGCAGGAGCTTTTAAATTTTGCAGTCAATGATACGAACTGGACGGTTACGGATAAACTGTTCAGGAAAATCGCCGGAATTGGCTGTAACAAGGCGGCAGCCATTATCAGAAGCACATATTTTCAGGAGGCTGTGAATGGCAGCGGTAAATACGGTGCCTACAGCATTAATAATATCAGTTATGGGCATCCGGCCAACTACAGCACCAGATGTACTTCTGTTAATCTTGCGAAATTATATATCATGCTGATTCAAAGGAATATGGTTGATTTCTATAATTCCTTTATGAATCCTGCTACTACCGGCGCAAATAACAGGATACATGAGGTCAGTAACGTTAATACGAATACGGTAAACAGCACCGGGTCCACCGGCAGCTTTGTACGTCCGGGCTCAAGCTATGCGGATAACTCCAATGCGGCGCTTTATTGGAATACGAATACCTTTCTTCCCATGGGGCTGAATGCGGACGGAGTTATGACCTACTATAGTTCCTATGCCGAGATGGAAGCGGCAGGTATAACAAATCATAATATGCTGAAGGACACCCTGGATTTGCATTATAATATTCTGATATTGCACGGCTCCGATTTTATGTCGGGCAAATTTGATGATCCGATCGGCCTGCCTTCGGATGTATCGGGGGATGCAAAGGACCATATGAACACCGTGAATCCGGATGGAAACGCGGGAAATAGCTTTACAATAGGGGACCTGGGCAATGTCATTACAAATAACGGCACCGGCTATGAAAATAAAGGCGGTGTGGCTTATCCGGACGGGAATTACGTGGAAGGGCCTCCGGAATCCAATGGACCCGGAAGTGATCCGGAAGAGATTCCCGATGACGGTACGGAGGGCAGCAACCAACGAACCTATAAAAGAGTGTTGAACATACAGCCTACCGCATACTTTACCAAGTCGGAGGAAAATATCCGGGCAATGCTGGCCGGGTTTGATGTGCAGATCATTCATATGACCAGTACACAATTTAACGGCAGCATCGAGGATCTGAACAGTAAGTATGATGTCATTTATATGGGCAGCAGTATTTACGATAAAAGCTACAACCGGTTTAACCTGAATTCAACCGAAGCCTGGAATAATTTTACGGATGATAATCTGGACAGACATATTTATACAATTCAGGGTGATAAGATGCTTCTGAGCAATCCGAGCAATACGTTCCGCTACCAAAGCAATGATATCACAAACCAGAAAAGGAATGAATTGAAAGCTTTCCTGGCCGCAGGCTATCCTATCGTCCTGGAAGCGAATTTGTATAATATATCAAATGCCTCCAATTCTACCGCAAAGGTTGATCCGAATACCAATATATACAAATTTGTCAATGAGTCAAAAAGTAATACGAGGCTGATGAATTATGGAGATTATGTCAGCAATGCAGTCCAGTTCCGCTATAAAATAAGGAATTATATGAATACAATCCGGCCGGTTATCAATCTGACAGAGCCGGTGATAGCCGCGGGAGCATCCAGAAATTATATCACGATAGACCCGGCTACGGACAAATTAACGATCAGGTTCCAGCTGCTGCCGAAAAACGGTATTCCAAGTCTATTTCTATATGACGCGTATCTGTATCTGGATAAGAACGGAGATGGAATTTTTGAAGCCTCGGAGAACCTGGATGCAAGGTCAAGTGATGGTTCAAGACTGGAAAATCTGTTGGAAAGCAGATCCCGGATCTATACCTGTATCGTGAATATGTCCGCTCTGAATGGGGTATATCAGTGGAAGCTGCTGCTTGAGCGCAAAACGAATACCAATGTACGCTCTGTCGTGACCGGCTACGCCTCTGTTGCCAACGGAAAAGAGTTAAATATTCTGCAGATTACGGATGACTCAACGAAGGTATATAGTCTGGATGAAATGATACTGAATTCGAATAAATTGATTACGGATTATGCGGGGCCCGGTAAGCTTACGGATTACAGTCTGAATTTTGATACCTTAAATATTGATGAATTTGAGGCAAAGTATGCGGAAGCTCCCTATAATCCATCGAATCCGACGGCTACCAATAAATTGGCTAATTATCATGTAGTAATCTTTGATAATCCGACGGCATCAATCACCAATACCAGTGCGGTACAAAATATCAAAGATGAAATCTCCTTACGGAATCTTGGTGTGATATTTACAAAGAACGCCCGTGGGTATACTGCCCAGAGTGAACTGTATAAAACTGCCGAAAACAGCTTTTTAAACGAATTCACCTATAATTATATGAACCGTTACAGTATCTCAAAGACCATGTATATCTACCGGAATATGAAGGGGAATAATGACAGCGCGGACTTAGATCGGGATAATACCTATCAGACGAGCTATCTTACGAAGTCAAACGAGGGTACCGTGACGCAGTATCCTTATAAAATCAATAAAGCAATTAAAACAGTGGATAATTCCTACTCAGGATATGCTGCGATTGATTTTGACCTGACCAAGACCGTACCGGAGAAACTGATTGGCTGGTATTGCCTGTCCGATAAAAGAGATCCGCTGGTAAGGGAAGAATTCACCTTGGGCGCTTCAAATGAATTATATCAAGGGGTTTACAGCTCCTCACCGAATGATGTGAAGAATAATTACTATTTGTTCAGCAACGGGACCTGCCATTATACCGGTATCCGGCTTGCTGACGCGGATGTCAGCGGCAATGCGGATGAAATGAAGCTATTTGTAAATACTATTCTTGCCTGCCATAAGTCGGCCTGGAACAGGGTGGTATCATCTCCGCCTGAAATCGTTATCACAAGACCGGTGCCGCAGCCCCAGGGTGACGGTACCCAGAAAATCATGATCCAGGAGAGTGATATGATAGGAACGGATTTTATACTCAGGTTTAAAGTCCAAAAGAGCTCCTCGAATATGGATTTAACGGTTACACTGAATAAAGCAGGAGATCCGGTGATTACTCCGGTGAACTATATTTATCCTGTTGTGGCCGGTAATCTTGGCAGCGGGATAGCAATCAATAATACGGATAAAGTAGTACAAAGGGATGTGGAGTATGCCTTGAAGCTTCCCATGGATCAGCTTGCAGGAACCAATAAACTGACGCTGACAGCGGAAAACAATGTAGGGAACAGGGATACGGAGGAGGTATTTCTTGAATTTTCGCAACCTCCGGTACTGACTCTGTTAAAGCCTGAGCCTGTGGCGCATGCGGCGGCCCAATACATCTATGCGGACCTGGATTATTCCATTGATGCGGAGGATGAAGAGTATCTGTCCGGTGAGCCTCCCTTAAGCATTGAGTTTATGGTGGAAGCCTATTCGGCATATAGCCTTAGTTATACTTCGGGCACTGATAATTTATTGGATGGCGGACCGGACGATGTGGAAGAGATTCTATTAATACCGGATGATCCCGCAAACGGACCGATCATCCAGGAGACCTATCAGCTTAATATTCCTGCCTACTTTATTAAGGATAAGAACATAAGAGAAATGAAGATTACGGTGACGGACTCCTTTGGCCTTCAGGATGAGATTACAATCATTATTGCAAGAAGAAGCTTATTCCCTCTTGACTAATCAATGAAATAAGGATACTGTTATTTATGCGGGACAACCGGTACGGATCGTTTATCCCACAGTAACAGCGGATTTGGAGGGCAGAATGAAGGAACTAATCCGGAAAGTACAAAACCATATCATATACCGTAAGCTGGTCAACCGGGAGACAATATCCTATGCGATCGCCGGGGTCATGACAACGGCTGTAAACTTTGTCAGCTACGAAATATTATACCGCTTAAATTTTTCGAATCTGACAGCCAACTGGATGGCCTGGGTCATAGCGGTTACCTTTGCCTATATCGTAAATAAGCGGAGCGTATTCCGTTCCAAAAGTGATACGGTCCGGGATGAAACCTTAAAGATTGTGAAATTCTACGGTGCAAGACTGGTTTCTCTGGGAGTGGAGCAGCTGGGAATGTATATCTTTGTCGAGCGGCTTCAGGTATACCGCTGGATCGTTAAGGCTGGGTTATCCGTAGTCGTAATTATATTAAACTATATCTTCAGTAAACTTTATATCTTTAACCAGAAGAAGGATGCTTAAAAATAATCCTTATGCGAGGAACAAAGGCCCGGTATCGTCGGATCAGCTCTCCCTGTTATTTGCAGGAGGGCGGTTCGGACAGCTGCCCGGCCTTTTCTGGCGGCCGGAACTGTCCGGCAGTTTTAGAAATAAAGTTGCATTTACACCGGCTTATGATAGACCGGTGATAATATATTTGCTGTCTAAGAAGAATGAACTGTGGAGGTTTGTCATAAATGGAAGATAAGAAAGCAATCGTAAAGCTGAAAAAGGGAGAAGGAAGAAGCTTAAAGGGCGGCGGACTCTGGATCTATGATAATGAGATTGATCATATAACCGGACAATTTGTGAATGGGGATCTGGTTCATGTCCATGACTTTGATGATTATTACCTTGGCTGCGGATTTATCAATACCAATTCCAAAATCACAGTCCGGATCATGTCCAGGGTTAAGGGACAGGAGATTGACCATGATTTTCTGGTCATGAGGGTAAGGGATGCCTGGGAATACCGGAAAGCGGTCGTCGATACGGAAAGCTGCCGGATTATCTTCGGCGAAGCGGATTTCCTGCCCGGTCTGGTTGTGGACAAATTCTCCGATGTGCTGGTGGTGCAATCCCTGGCGCTGGGAATAGACCGGAGGAAGGAAGAGCTGCTTGGGATACTGAAAGGTATTCTTGCGAACGAGGGAATTAAGATCAGGGGGATCTATGAGCGCAGTGATGCCAAGGTCCGGCTGAATGAAGGACTGGAACGGGTCAAGGGCTTTCTAGGAGAACCCTTTGATACCAAGGTCGAAATCAACGAGAACGGAGTCAAGTATCTGGTGGATGTGGCAGAAGGACAAAAGACCGGCTTCTTCCTGGACCAGAAATACAACCGCGCGGCCGTTGCCAGGCTCTGCAGGGGTGCAAGGGTCCTGGACTGTTTTACCCATACCGGTTCCTTTGCCTTAAATGCCGGGAAAAACGGAGCGAAGGAAGTAACCGGGGTGGACGCCTCAGAGCTGGGAGTGGCACAGGCAACCGAGAATGCCGCCCTGAACGGACTCTCCGGGACGGTGAAATTCATCTGTGAAGATGTCTTTGAATTACTGCCCAGGCTGGAGGAACAGGGCGAAAAATATGATGTCGTGATTCTGGATCCCCCGGCCTTTACAAAATCCCGTAATTCCGTTAAGAATGCCATTAAGGGCTATCGGGAGATTAATCTTCGGGCAATGAAACTGGTAAAGGACGGCGGGTATCTTGCCACCTGCTCCTGTTCCCACTTTATGACTCCGGAGCTGTTCTCCGAGACCATCGGACAGGCGGCTAAGAATGTGAAGAAGAGAATCCGTCAGGTCGAATACCGTACCCAGTCTGCGGATCATCCGATATTATGGGCCGCGGAGGAATCCTATTATTTGAAATTCTTCATCTTCCAGGTAATAAACGAGAAATAATAGATAAATTTAAGAATGAGGAGTTATTTTATGACCTACGGGGAAGCCAGGGAATTCATCAGTCAATCAAATCAATATGGGTCAGTACTCGGTTTGGAAGCAATCACTGAGCTGCTTCACCGGCTGAATGACCCGCAGAACCGGTTAAAAATCATCCATGTGGCAGGGACTAACGGGAAGGGCTCTACCGGTGCCTTTCTTACCGCCATATTAAATGCAGCCGGGTACCGTGTCGGGCGATATATCTCACCCGCTGTTTTTTCATACCGGGAGAGGATACAGATTTCTTACCTGACGGAGACAGGCTCCGATCTTCCCGCGGCTTCCGGTATTCCTAAATGCCGGGAGCCCTTTGCCGGACAGGTGACGGAATATATCTCAAGAGAGGGTGTCTGCGGGGCAATTGAGCAGATACAGCCGGTATGCGAGAGTATGGTTAGGGAGGGACATTCCCATCCTACCTCCTTTGAAATTGAGACGGCCATGATGTTTCTGTACCTGCTGCGGGAGAGGGTGGATTTCGTTGTTCTGGAGGTGGGCCTGGGCGGCAGACTGGATGCTACGAATGTAATCCGGCAGCCGGTCTTAAGTGTCATCACTTCGGTCAGTATGGATCACATGCAGTATCTGGGGGACACCTTGGAAAAGATTGCCGCAGAGAAAGCAGGCATCATAAAGCCGGGCTGTCCGGTAGTTACCTGCGAACAGGAGCCGGATGTATCCAAGGTCCTGCAGGAAAAAGCCGCCCTGTCAGGCGCGGTGCTTTATACGGCGGACTCCGGGAGGGCGGGGGATATTATCCATACCCTGCAGGGTACGGAATTTACCTATGGCTGGAACGGTCAGACGGTACGATACAAAATCCGCCTTCTGGGGAAATACCAGATAAAGAATGCGGTTCTGGCATTGGAAACGGCACGGGTAATTGACCAGGCCGGGTATCCGGTCGGGGAGGACGCCCTTTGCACAGGATTGTCCCTGGCACGCTGGAGCGGGAGATTTGAGCAGATATCCGCTGATCCCGGTCTGTTTATTGATGGGGCCCATAATGAGGAAGCCGCAAAAACACTGAGAGAATCGATCGGAATTTATTTTGCGGATAAAAGGATCATCTTTATGATAGGAGTGTTAGCGGACAAGGATTATAAGAGCATTTTAGATATTACGGCACCGCTGGCAGATACCATCATTACCCTGACGCCGGATAATCCGAGGGCGTTAAGCTCGGAGCATCTGGCAAAGGAAGCAAGGGCTTATTGTGACAGGGTAATTGATGCGAAAGATGCAGCGCGGGCCTTAAGCCTTGCCTGTGATGAGGCAGGTGAAGAGGATGTCATCATTGCCTTTGGCTCCCTGTCATTTCTGGGAGATCTGGTACGCATTGTTAAGTCGCAAAAGGATGAGAGCAAAGGTTACTGAAAAGAGAAAGAATAATTCGCCGGAGTCCCGGGACAACCGGATTATTTCTTCTTACCGGTGTTGTTCTCGTTCAGATTCGGCGGATCAAAGGTTCCCAGCTTTGTATTTCCGTCAGCTGAGACGATAAAGGTGTGAGTGTTATCAAAGTCCTTGAAGAACACGTAGTTATTCGTTACATGGATCTGCTTATAATATCCTTCCAGCAGCACCTCCTGCTCCATCGTCTCCAAGCTGAGTCTGCCGATCTTACTGTTCTCTTCTTCATCAATCTGATAATACAGGTATTGGCCTGAGTTCGTTATATTATAGGTGGAACAGCGGCTGTCCACCAGGACGGTCCTCTCGGAGCCGTCCCGCTTCATGCGGTTCACGGTATAATTATTGTCCAGGTCCAGATAATAGATGTAATCTCCCTGAAAGATCGGATAAGCGAAATTGCCCTCAATGTAGGTACTGGACACAAAGCTGGATAAATCAAGAAAATTGATGTTATGATTCTTGCCGTTGCCTGCATAATAGAGCCGGTTATCCATGATGGCGGAAGGAATAACCGCTTCCTCCAGGAGTAAACGCTCCAGCTTGGTATCAATCTGTTCACGGTATAAGAATAATCCGCTGTTGACATCATAATTCTGATAATAGACAAAATTACCCTTCAGGCTTAAATAAGCTCCGGGGTTGCTTGAGATGGATTTTAAGTTCTTACCGTTCCTGTTAATCCGGTAAAGTCCGGTATTATTGAACATCAGAATACCGGCCGAGCTGTTTTCACGGGTATTATTCGACCTGAGGTAATAGATGTAATTCTCATCCGTGTTGATGAAAACTGCCTTATCATGATGAACCTTCTTTATATTCGTACAATCGGAATTCATCACATACAGAGCTCCGTCATCGTTATCATTGCTGAA
This sequence comes from Bacillota bacterium, assembly GCA_023423335.1. Classification (GTDB taxonomy): domain Bacteria; phylum Bacillota; class Clostridia; order Lachnospirales; family Lachnospiraceae; genus Mobilitalea. The sequence continues at coordinate 116,500 of JAFAFU010000084.1, forward strand.
GTATATCTTACCGTCTTTTTCACAGAAGAGACCGCCGTTTATGATGTTCCCGGCCGTATTCCCCACGATTTCTTCATCATTAAAATAAGTTCTTCCCTGGGAATAGGCTAAGATCCAGGCAAATGCGATGACGGTAACCAACACTAATACGAGTAGAACCTTTTTTATCGATGCGAGCATAAATACCTCCGATGGCTTATGAAAGTGATGACCAGGTTTGTCCTATTTCATTATATCTCGACAAATTAAAATATGCAACAAGCAAGATATTGCGATATTGCATAGCGGGACGGTTAATAGTATAATGACATAAACCGGAGGACAGGATAAGAAGGCTTACGGATACTTACCAAGCGATAGGAGCGGAGGAAAACACATGATGGATTTGCAGGAGTGCAGGAAGAAGATTGACGAGGTGGACAGAAAGCTGCTGGAGCTTTTTGAATACCGTATGCAGCTGGCCTCGGAGGTAGCGGCTTATAAAAAAAGCACGGGTATGCCGGTTTTTGATCCTGCCAGGGAAGAGGAAAAGCTGAATGAGTTAAAGGCATTGACACAGGATGATTATAATAAAACAGCCGTCGTTGACCTGTTTACCCAGATCATTTCCATGAGCCGCAGGAAGCAATATGCCTTACTGGACAGTTCCTTTCAGCTTGGGTTTACCGCTGTTGATAAGCCGGAGTCGGATCAGGCGGCAAGTGTGATATTCTTTGGAGAGAAGGGCTCCTATACGGAACAGGCTATGCTTGAGTATTTTGGCAAAGAAGTAAACGGGGTTCCCGGCGCTACCTTTGGAGAAATCATGCAGACGGTGAAGGAGGGGAAAGCGGATTTCGGAGTCCTGCCCCTGGAGAATTCCTCCACCGGAACTCTTTCGGATATTTTTGATTTATTGGCAGAGTATGATAATGTCATTATCGGGGAGCATGTGGTTAAGATTGAACATAATCTATGGGGTCTCCCGGGGGCAAGGCTTACTGATATCAGAACGGTTTTTTCCCACCGGCAGGGTCTTTTGCAATGCTCCGGTTTTTTAAGCGGGCATCCTGAGATGGAGCAGATTGAATTCGCAAGCACTGCCGGCTGTGCAAGGAGGATTCTGGAGGAGGGGAATGTTACCCAGGCGGCGATTGCCAGCGAAAGAGCCGGAGAGATATTAGGACTGAAGCTGTTACAGGCCTCCATCCATAATGATGAGACCAATTCCACCAGATTTATCATCATATCAAACCGGAAAATATACCACAAAGGAGCGCAGCGCACCAGTCTTTGTTTTGTCCTTCCCCACAGAAGCGGTTCCCTGTATCATATGCTGTCCCATTTTATCTATAATAAGATTAACATGACCAGGATTGAATCCAGACCGATCGCAGGAAAGGCTTTTGAATACCGGTTCTTCGTAGATATCGAAGGCAGCCTCGATCAGCCCTCCGTAAAGAATGCCCTTCACTGTATCGGGCAGGAAGCCCATGAAATGAAGATACTCGGAAGCTTTCTCCCGGTCAGATAACGGCTTTGCCCTATGGAAGGAAATTTGATTTTATCCATGGATTTCATATTATATTCAAAATCTAATCACAAAGTGAACATAATTTCCTGCTAGACTTTACTTATGAAAAGAAAGAATGCTTGGATTTTGAAAGGAGAGATGTAGATGGACGAATATAACAGCGGATTTCCTCAGCAGAATGATACGAATGGCAGTCAGGGCCAGGACGGCAATCCGTATACGGAAAATAGTCAGCAATATAATTTTATAGATGGTACCTACCGTGAATATCCGGTTAACAATGGGTATTACCCCACGCCGCAGCTTAAGCCGGAGGGCAGGAAGCCAAAGAAAAAGAAGAGGGGCTTCTTCCGTCTGGTGAGGTTTACGGCGGCGGCATTATTCTTCGGGCTATTAGCCGGTGCGGCCACCTCCGGATACGATTATCTTACGGATTTGAATAAGGATAAGACCGTAGCGGAGGAAGAGGGCGGTGAGGATATCGGTAAGGAAGAAGCGAACGGGACGGATGACCAGATTACCATTAAGCCCACCCAGTCGGCAGGGCAGGAGCCTGTCGTAGTTCAGACCGATACGGAGGTTAAGGGCATCATATCCGATGTATCCGATGTGGTTGAAAAGGTTATGCCTTCCATCGTTGCCATCAATTCCACAGCCACGATTTCAAATTATGATTTCTTTACCGGAAGGAAGTTCAACGAGCCGGTCAAAGGCAGCGGCTCAGGGATCATTATAGGTCAGAATGATAAGTCACTCCTGATTTTAACGAATAATCATGTTGTGGAAGGGGCCGAGGCCGTAGAAATCGTATTTTCCGATGAAACCTCCGCATCTGCTGCGATCAAGGGAGCCGATTCCAGATCGGATATCGCGGTTGTCGAGGTCGATTTAAAGGCGCTGCCGAAGGAGACCTTGAATACCATCAAGGTGGCTAATCTGGGTGATTCGGATAAGCTGAAGGCCGGAGAGATGGTAATTGCCATCGGGAATGCACTTGGATATGGGCAGTCCGTTACGGTAGGATATGTCAGTGCTCTGGACAGGGAAGTAACAATTGACGGAATTACAATGAAGCTGCTCCAGACGGATGCGGCAATCAATCCTGGGAACAGCGGCGGAGCCCTGATCAATACCGTCGGTGAAGTAATCGGTATGAACTCAGTGAAATATGCCTCCCAGGAGGTAGAAGGCATGGGCTACTCCATTCCGATCACGGATGCTATCCCCATTATCGAGAATCTTATGAAAAGAGAAGTCGTTGAAGAGGGAAAAATAGGCTACCTGGGTGTTAATCTTGAGACTGCCCAGGAAGTAGACGCTGCCTTCTCACAGCAATTTGGCATGCCCCTTGGAGTTTATATCAATGAGGTGATTGAAAATTCTCCTGCTGAGAAAGCCGGTTTGAAAACCGGACATATCATCGTCGGTGTGAATAAATTAACGGTAGAGACCATTGAAGATCTTGTGAGTGTCCTTTCGTATTACAAGGAAGGTGAGACCATCACCCTTCAGATCAGTGTCCGGGAAAATGGTGTTTATACGGAGAAGGATCTGAACGTGGTTTTGGGTAAAAGACCGAAGAGATAATGAAATTATAATCTGACATCCCCTAATATCATAAATATCCACGCATCTGCAAACGACTTAAAGAAGATGGGTGTGCCGCATAATAGCGATAACAGAGCTATTCATGCCGCACACCCATTTTCTGTGAAGAACAATGCGGAACATATTGAGAAGCACACGGGCGTGTGGTATACGGGGATTGGTATTTACAATTGAAAAACTTTACATTATATAGTAAAATCAATATAAATTGGTAACTATGCCTAAGGGGAGGATGTCGCATGCCATATCAAAGCATATTGGGAGTACATAAACCGGAGGAGATTGATCCTGAGAAGCTTATCATGCCGAAGTTCTTCTATGATTTGAATCTGGACCGGATCGTGCAGGATATCATGGATGAGCAGAAGCTTTATGATCTTCGCAGGTTTTATTATTATATCGCAGGTCCGGAGGACATTAAATACCGCCTGGCTGTTCTAAAGGATCTGGAGGAGCCTTCCGTATGGCAGAGCGTGAATGAATTCGCGATTGGAATGAGAAGGGCAAAGGAGTATCTGGGATATATCGGCACCACAGACATTGCGGTTCAGATGCAAAAATGGAACCTGGACGCCGCCCACAGCTATACAACCGGCATCCTTGCGCTTAAGAAGGAGCTGGAGGAGGAGAAGATAGCCTCAGAGGGTCTCACCTCCTTTCGTGAATGGCTGGGTGAGTATACTGCCGGAGAGGATTTCCTGCAGCTGAAGGAGGATACGGATCGCCTGATGTCACAGTTTGACAGCATGACCTTCCATATTCAGATCAAACGGGACAGAGTTATCATCCATCCCGGATATCTGGAGGAGGATTATTGCAAGCAGCTTCAGGATACTTTCCGGGAAGAAGCCGCAGAGCCGCATTTCTACCAGAAAAATCCTTTCGGGACTTCCCTTTTGTCCGATCTGGAGGGTACGGTGCTGGAGGTGCTCCGAAAGCCCTATGCCGGGACCTTCGCAGAGCTGGCGGAATTTGACCGGAAGCATCAGGAATTCATCAGCGGGACTCTCAGTGATTTTGAACTGGAGTGCCAGTTTTATCTGGCTTTCGTGCAATACCGGAGGAAGCTGGAGGAGATGAACTTTCATTTTTGCTATCCTGAGATGGACAGCACCGGGAAGTTTAATATCACACAGGGATATGATCTTGCCCTGGCGAAGAAGAATGCCCTGCTGAAGAAGGAAGTGGTATTCAACGATTGTTATTATGAACAGGGAGAGAGATTTTTTGTCGTCACCGGTCCGAACCAGGGAGGAAAAACTACGTTTGCAAGGGCTCTGGGACAAATCATTTATTTTAGTTCCGTCGGTCTGATGGTGCCCTGCCGGAGCGCAGCGCTTCCCTTCTTTGATGGGATATATACACATTTTGCCGCAGAAGAGAATCTGGAAACCGGAGCCGGGAAGCTGAAGGAGGAGCTGACCCGTCTGAAGGATATGATGTCGGATGCAACGAAGCACAGCTTTATCATTATTAATGAGATATTTACCTCGGCCACCTCCTATGATGCCTATATTATGGGTAAGAAGGTAATCAATTATTTTATGGATTTGGACTGCCTCGGCATCTATGTGACCCATATCTATGAGCTGACGAAGGAGGATACCCGAATCGTAAGCCTGGTGGCCGCACTGCTCAGTGAGGACAGCAGCATACGGACCTTCCGAATCGAGCGTAAGGCGGCGGATGGCAGAAGCTATGCCAATACCATAGTGGAGAAGCATCATATGACCTATCAGGAGATAAAGGAGCGGATACGGCGATGAATGTATGGTTATTATATGAGAAAAGCGAATATGGGCCGAATAATGCGGGTATGAACAGGAACGAGGTAATTAAGGATTTAAACCTTGATATCATCTTCAAGTTCATGTCCAGGAATGATAAATATATTTATAAGACGGCCCGCTCCGTTATGACGGATTGCGTAACGAGCCAGGCCACGGTGCTCTACCGTCAGGCAATCGTCCAGGATTGCATCAAGAATTATGATGATTTTCTGGAGCTATATAATATCACCGCGGGGACGATGGAGGATACCGAACAGTTCCTGGAGTCCATCAAGAAAGCAAATATCAGCAAGATATCGGGAACCGTTAATGTGCTCCATTCCCTGGAGCTGCTGGGAATTCTGGTGAATAATCTGGAGAAGCTTAAGCTGTATGCCGACCAGGCAGAGGGTAATTTTACTTCACCGGGAATGCGTGCTTTCTATAACCGGCTGATTTCGGATTATAATATTGAGTTTGTGGAAAAGATCAAAAGCTCCATCAGTGAGATGAGCTTTCTGACGACCGGAGGTGAGATAACCTTTTCCGCAACTGTCGGGCAGGGCTTAAAAGCGAAGAATATCATCGTGAACCATTTGACCAAGGAGGAATTTAAGAAGAGGAAGAGCAACAGTCTGGCAACAATTTTATATTACCGTTTTATTAAGAAGAATGTAGTTCTGCTGGATGACTCCGCGCTGTCCCACGAGGCCAGAGAGATGGAAGCGGCAGGGCTTGCCCATGTCATGAAGATGTACCAGAATTTTATTAAGGAGCTGACCTCCTTCTTTGAGAATCTCCGTTATCAGCTGGCCTTCTATATCGGCTGTGCAAATCTGAAAAACCGGCTGACCCAGATGCATATGCCTGCCTGCATGCCCCAGATAGTAAGCAGGGAGATGGATCTGTACAAGTTCCGGGGACTGTATGATCTCAGTATGGCAGTATACAACCGTTCGCTGCCGGTCAGTAATGACCTTGATACACAGAGCAGGCAGCTGTATATCATCACCGGAGCCAATCAGGGCGGTAAGTCTACCTATCTTCGCAGCATCGGTATTGCCCAGATTATGCTGCAGAGCGGTATGTTCGTTCCGGCAGCTTATTATTGCGGTTGTTTATACGACGGCATCTATTCCCACTTTACGAGACGGGAGGATACTGCGATGAACAGCGGTAAGCTGGATGAGGAGTTGAACCGTATGAGCCGTATCTTAAGTGACATTACACCTTCCTCTTTGCTTCTGATGAATGAATCCTTTGCCACGACCACAGAGCGGGAGGGCTCCAGGATTGCCTCCGATGTGGTAACCGCCCTGTATGAGAACGGTACCCATATGATTATGGTGACCCATTTATTTGAGTTTACCAAATCCTGTTTTGAGAAAAATCCGGAAAGAGCCATGTTCTTAAGCGCAGAGCGCCTGGCGGATGGAACGAGGACCTATAAAATTCTTGAGAAGGAGCCGGAGCGAACCAGCTATGGGCTGGATCTGTATGAGAAGATCATAGGGTAACATACGGTAAAACATGTTATGGTTAAGGTCAATATCCAATAAAGCATAAGACGTTATAGCGTTCGGAACTATAATTTTATATGAACATTTATATGGGGTATACATATGTACAGTCTTATGCTTTATTGGATATTGAACCTAAGCAATCACACCAGGAAACACGGTCAGTCATCCGGCTTAGTCATAAGTTCGGTAATTTTATCCATAACCTCCTTCTTTTGTGATGAATCCAACAGTTTTATCGCCTTTATGATATCAGCGATATCTTTTTTCACCATCGGAAGCTGTTGCTTTTTTTTCATAAAATTACCCTCTTTTAAATATATGGCTATGACAGTAGATAAAGTTAACTATGGCAATATTATACATAGTTTAACATCCCCTGTCAATACGGAAGTCTAATTATTGACTAATTTAAACAATTTTGCTAATATCAAAGAGGAAAGGGTGTGTGACGTTGAATACGAGAGTGAAACTTCTTAGAAAGAAACTGAATATGAGTCAGAAGACGTTCGGTAATAAATTGGGGATTACCGGAGCAGGTATTTCAAAAATAGAAAGCGGTCAACGTAATTTAACTGAGCAGATGATACGGATGATTTGTAAGGAATTCAATATAAATGATGATTGGCTGAGGTACGGGAAAGGAGAGATCTTTAAAGAGAAGCTTCCTACCGGAATAGATCAGCTGGCGGAATATTATCTTCTGGATGAATTTGATAAAAGGATCATCATTGAATATTCCATGCTGGAAGAAAGAAAACGGAAGATAATTAAAGAATATATCCAGAGAATTGCTTATGGCTACAATAGCTCTGACGCAGCTATGGACGAAGAAACGGATAAAGAGATTTTGACCTGTGCGGAGGGACCGGATACCGATGAGGAAGTATACGGGATGAAGAAGGATAAGAACGAATAGGTTATATAATAATAGCAAGGCAAGAGGCATCGGATGTTTCCCATCCTGTACACGGAAGGGGGGAAATGTCCGGTGCCTCTTGTATTTTTAATTACTTTTAACATAATGATTCACCAGGGTATTTTCATAAAACTGGTTGATTTCATTCATCAGGCTGATATCCAGTTCGCTTGCTTTCTTCTTATCGATCGCATCATAATATCCGGTCATTATTTCCGAAGGTATCTTTTTATGATATTTGGTCTGGAGAAGCCGGTATTCTTCCTTCATTTCCTTACGATATTGATATGCCGTTTCTGAAACGAATAGATTCTTATGGTCATTCCGATACTGTGCGGAGCAGGTATGATAGATAACCTTGGGATTGGTAATACGGTCCCGATGGGCTATGATACCGGAACCATGATAGGATACGGAAGCATCCTGATCGCCGTGAATGATCATAACCGGAGTATCGGAATGATTGATTCCGTCCACCGCGCTTAAGAAGGCGGTATCCCCATACATCAGCTTCTGATAGGCCCACAGGAAGGGGTATTCCAGATAAGCCAGCACCCCGATGTATTGACTGGCCTTCTCCGTCATGACCTGCATGGGAGTGTTAAAGCCGGAGACACTGACAACGGCATTGATATCATGATCATAATTTAGTATAGAGGCCACGGCATAGCCTCCCATGCTGTGGCCGTACAGCATCAGGGGAAGCCGTTTTAAGTCCCTGTCATTCCCGATATAGTGTAAGGCCGCCCTCAGATCAAGCACGGACTGGGAAAGGCCGCCGATCCCGCCGCCCTCACTGCCAAAGCTGCCGGTACAGTCGAAGGCGAAGACACGCCAGCCCTGATCCACAAAGTACAGGCTCTCCGCCAGATAATTCTCCGCACCGCCGCCGAGTCCGTGGGCAATGACCACGAGGCCCTTGTTATTATCTTCTCCATAGATATAACCCTTCAGATAATTCTTACGGGACCGGAATTCGATTACGGATCTCTCATACCGGTCCTCCACATCCCCATAGGTCAGATAGCGGGTATTCGTATCAAACCGGTCAAAGAAGGTTTGGAATACGAATACGATACCGGTCATGGAGATAAAAGAAAAGAGCAGCAGAAATGCGGTGAAAACCTTTAGAAACTTTTTAATGGTCAGATGTTTTTTAAAACCGGATAGTTGCATTTTAACCCTCCATGCTGCCGATACCCACGAATTTGGGATGCGAAAGCTTTGCTTTCCCATTGATCAGACACAAATTTCCTAACGATATTAGGATTTGCAGGATAAAATTTAATATACTTAAAGACAAAAAAACATAGTTATCATAGTAAACAGGCACAACCTCCCAGGGATAGGATATATTAATAAAGGTAGTATATTTTCCGGGAGGGTATCAATGAAGAGAAAATTGATCAGCATACTTGGGGTAATTGTCCTGGCGGCATCGCTTTTCGGCGGCTGTAAGGATAAGGACGGACTGACGGAAATTACATTGAATGAAGTGGCTCATTCGATCTTCTATGCTCCGATGTATGTGGCATTTGAAGAAGGATACTTTGAAGAGGAAGGACTTAAGGTTAACCTTGTAAACGGGCTTGGAGCCGATAAGACAATGACAGCAGTCTTAAGCGGTGACTGCGACATAGGCTTCATGGGAGCCGAAGCATCCATCTATGTATACAGTCAGGGCGCAGAGGATTATGTTATCAATTTTGCACAGCTGACGCAGCGTGCCGGTAACTTCCTGGTATCCAGGGATATGGGTGAAGAATTCTCCTGGGATAACGTAAAGGGCAGGACCGTCATCGGCGGAAGACCGGGTGATTGACCTTAACTAATGTAAAAAACGTATATAGCTGTAATTAAAGGATTTTAGAGGTGTAGACTCAAGTAATTAGGTGAAAATGTCAGAAATATATTGATTGATGCGAATTCTCAAGGCTCTCTCTCCATCAGCTTGGGATATCAGGAACCGGATAAGCTTACAAATTGATGATGGCGAGGTTCCAATGGACAACAACGCCACCGAAGGTGCACTGCGCAGCTTCTGTCTGCATAAACACAGATGGAAGCTGATTGATACCATTGAAGGCGCAAAATCAAGTGCTGTTATTTACAGCATCACAGAAACTGCCAAGGAGAACAATCCTAATCCGTTCCGGTATCTTGAGTATGTGCTCTCAGAAATCATGAATCATCAGGATGATAGGGACCAGGGATTTTTAGATTTAGGGCAAGTAATTTATCAACATAATATCTCTAAATAAGAATATTTAGTTAGTATTTGCTCATAGCATTTATTAATCAGATATTCCTGAAAGGGAGAGTTATTATTTGATAAAACCTGTATATTACATACATAAAGCTGTTAATCAATCAAATCAGGAGATAGAAAAGAAGATTAAGTTTTTTCAAGATGCAGGGTTTAAGGTAGTTATTATTAGTGATGGTGAAGAATCAGATATATCATCTTGTATAAGAAAAATAATATACACTAATTTACATCAGTAAAAACAAATAGTGAAATGCTTTAATGATAAAAGTGTATATTTTTTGGTGGAGGGCTTTTTAATGGACGAAAAGCATATTGTAGGGTACGTAAGATTATCAAGAGATGACGATAAAAAAAATTATTCGTCGATTGAAAATCAAAAAAGTCTGATAGAAAGATATGCAAAAGAAAATGGAATGAAGATCAGTGAGTTCTATGAAGACGATGGTGTGTCAGGATATATATTTGACAGACCTTCGTTTTCTGAGCTTTTAGATAAGTTAGAATCAGGCGATATAGATGTGGTTATAGCAAAAGACTTATCAAGAATCGGGCGAAATAATGCAAAAGTTTTACTATTCTTGGATCATATATGTCAAATCGGAAAAAGACTTATAATTATTGATGACAATTATGATACGTTAAAAGATAATGACGATATCATTGGTATTAAATCGTGGTTTAATGAAAGATATGTTAAAGATGCCAGTAAAAAGATTAAGACAATCCTTCGTATGAAACAAAAAGAGGGATCATATTTGACACATGCTCCATACGCTTATAAGATTGATAAAAAGCAGTTTATTATAGATGAAAATCAGGCAGAAATAATCAGGAAAATCTTCTACTTATATTTATCAGGACATGGTTATAGGAGAATTGCTGATATTCTAAATTCTCAGCATGTTCCTACTCCGTCTACAGCTATGAGAGAAGCTTTAAATGCCGAAGAAGGTAGAGTGAAGTGCCCGACAAGCGTTGCAAGCAGATGGAACGATTACTCTGTAAGAGATATATTGAAGAACGATTTTTATATTGGAACATATCGTCTGCATAAACGCGAAAAACGGGTAATACATGGTACAGACCACAGAGTTCCGAAAGAAGAACAATACGTTTTCGAAAATCATCATGAAGCAATTATGAATAGAGAGGATTTTGAAGTTGTTACGAGGATTATGTCTGAGCGTGCGAAGAATGACTTTCGGAGCAATCGAAATGAAGGACCGATTCCTCCATTTAGCAGCACCATGTTCTGCAAAGACTGCGGGTCTAAACTTGTTTTAATTCGTAGGAAAATGAAGACTAAGATAAGAGAATACTATATATGCTCAACATATAATACAAAAGGAGTTAGATTTTGTTCCAAAGCCCATCTGATCAATGCTGAGGATATCGAAGAATATTTTAAATCATTCCTTAAAGCCTGCCTGCCGGTGTGGGAAGATGCTATTAAGGAATTTAGGATGGACGATTATGAGAATCTTAAAACAAAGACCAGGCAGCAAATAAAGAAACTGGAACAAAGGGAAGAACAGCTTTCGGCTCAGTTAAAAGGCTTGATTAAGCTGAAGTTGAATGATTTAAAGAATGCCACGGATATTGATATAATAGAAGAAACTTATACCGAAATGCAACGTGACATCACTAAGAAGCTTTCAGCGTGTAAAGCTGAAAAGGAGAAACTCTCTGAAAAACTGCAAGACACGATTGACAAGAGAGTAGAGGATACAAAAACAGGAATAGATTTTGTAAAAAAGATTACGGACAATCTCTCCATTCGAGACGTGGAAAGCCTTGTTTCCAGAATTATCATTAACGAAAATGGCATTCCGGAAATTCAATTAAAGTATAGTCTTAATGACTATCTTTCATTTAATATTGAGGACATTTTAAATAAAGAAGAAAATGAGAAAATAGAAGCAGTATTCAGAGTGATTTCACAAGAAGAAAGGGAATACACGTCTGCTAAGTATCTATCCAAAAAGATGAACGAACTTGGGTATGATACAAATAAAAAAAACATAGTGCCGTATATCAATCTTGCTATATCAAGTGGTGTACTCCAAGAATCAGATGATAAATTAAAACCGTTCACGATAATTATGGATAAACCAGAGATTGTGGAATGCACACGATTGTTACATTAATCGCTGGCTTATGGAGATTGATACAGATAGATCGTCAATTTGTCTCTATATCTAGAGTACATCTATACTCATAGATTGACACATTACAACAATGGATGTACAATCATATTTACAATTAGTGTGGGAGGTAAGTTTGATGAACAAGATTGTTAAGTTACTTGTAGTGGTGTGTTTAACGACAAGTATGGTGGCGGGGTGTGCTTCGATAACAGATGTCGAGGATGATGTTGATATTACAGGAACGAGTGGTAATGAGGTTGTTGAAGAAACTGAAGTGGTTGACTCGAATAATAGTAGTTCTAATAAATCTGAAAATGTGGAAAGCAATAATTTTGTATATGGTGAGTGGAATAACTATACTATCACTATAGATGGTAAAGCATTTACTCTGCCGTGTAGGTATATTGATATCGTAAATGCATTTGATCAGGTTCTTGAAGACTATGACTTTAATACATATTTGCCGGCAGGATGCTCCGTAAAGGAAGACATTACTGTACTTTCTCAGGATGGTTTCGAATATATATTTGCACGTGTTAAGATAAAGAATGTATCACAGGAAGAGATGCCTATAACTGAATGCATGGTTGTACGTTTTGATATCACGGATAGCAAATTGAACGAATGGGAACATGATATAGTCCTTCCTGGTGACATCAGAATTGGTGATGCTGCGAACGAAAGCGAATTAATAAGTCGATTAGGTAATATGAGTTGGATTGATAATAAAGGATACTCTAAGATGTATAGTTGGAATGTGACCCAAGAGTATCCTGAACATAACTGCTATCAGATTAAGACATCTGACGATGTGGTTAGTAATGTGGTGTTAGACTACACATATGTGAATGGCTTTCCTGATATGGATTCTGCCGATATTCCGAGTGACCCTGATAACTTAGGTACTGATTGGTTAACATTTGAAATGTGTATTGGTGGAACTAAGCTCAAGGTACCAACTACTGCTAGAGAACTAAATAACTTGTTTGGACTTGTAATGGAACCAGATAATACAGAAAGCGAATTACGAGCTTATGGAGTGGTATATGTAGATTTTTTAGATAAGGATGGCAATGAAGTCTTAGGTGCTGAATTTTCTAATCGCACTGACAAGGAAGCATTCGTAAAGAACTGTGCTATAGATGAGTTATATTTCGATTATGAACAGATTCAGGATACGTTGAATGTACCAATTAGATTTCCTGGTGGGCTATGTTTAGGTGAACTTGTGAATCTCGAGTACCTTATTAAGCTTTGGGGAGAACCCGATACTATGAGACTTCGTCATTATTCATCTTCAAACAATGAAATAGTTACAATGGTTTGTTGGGATGAGGAAGGTACAACTAATAGTATAGAGTTGGTATTAAATAATGGTAGATTAGTTACTGTAAATTATAATGGTGGAATGGTGCTACCATGGAGGAAGTAAAAGGAAGGGTTGCCAATCCAGAATTATGTTTGAACGCGTTAAGAATGACTTTCGGAGCAATCGTAATGAAGGACCTTTTCCGCCGTTTTGCAGCACCTTGTTGTGTAAGGACTGCGGATCTAAGCTCATGGAATGCTCACAATTGTTACATTAGTTTATGGCGTACTGGCGGAATGCCTCAGATGGTATTTGAGTACATTTTAAAGAAGCAGGGGATCGATCCGAAGAAGGATCTGACGATCATCCAGAATATTGATTTCGGATTGACTTCACAGGCTTTCGCCGCCGGTGAGGGAGATTATACGATTGAGTTTGAACCGGCAGCGACCGGATTGGAATTGGAGGGAGCCGGTAAGGTAGTGGCTTCCCTGGGAGTAGAGAGCGGTAAGGTTCCATATACCGCATTTTCCGCTAAGAAGAGTTATATTAAGAAAAACCCGGAGATTATCCAGAAATTCACCAATGCGATCCAAAAGGGAATGGATTATGTACAGAGCCATACACCAGGGGAGATTGCCGATGCGATTGCGCCTCAATTCAAGGAGACTGATAAGGATACCCTTGTAATGATCGTTACAAGATATTACGAACAGGATACCTGGAAGGATAACCTGATATTCGAGAAGGAAAGCCTGGAGCTGCTGCAGGATATCCTGGACGAAGCAGGAGAGCTGACAGCCCGCGTTCCTTATGAAGATATCGTTACGACAGAATATGCTGATAAGGCTAAAAAATAATACCTCGGGTTACAAAACCTCCTGATTCCCTGGGATATTATTTTTGATAATACCATCATAATCCGGCGGCAGAGTAACAGCCCAACCATATTCCAGGCAGGCTAATGCCATGGCAGGAATATGGTTGGGCTGTTCTGCAAATATATATAGTATATAAAATTTGCTTATTCCTCTGATACGGCGGTCTCCACAGGTTCGGCCAGTTCATCGGTGATATCGTCATCCTCTTCATAATCATCCAGATCATCATCAAAATCTTCCAGATAATCCGGATTCATATACCGGTATACTGCATATGCGATTGCGGCGATGGCAGCTACACCGCCTATTATGGCAAGTACGCAGATGATGGTATGTTTTCTTCTCTCTTCAGGGTCTTTGCGGTGGATCAGTTCACCTATTTTTATTGCGTTTAGAAAATCCTCCAATTTATTTCCCAAAATAGCACTCCCTTTCCTGCTTTCTTATATTATATGCTTTGAGGTTTACTTTTCTTATCGATTCTTTCACCTCAGAACGATTGGTTTACTATATATTATAATACCAAGTGAGGAAGTTTTTTATTCATACGAGTTTTAAATTCGCAAAGGAAGACAAAAGCTTTTTTGTACCAAACTTCGGGAAATCCACGGTAACCTCATAATCCTTGCCGCCCATCGTAATGTCCGTAACGATGCCGACTCCGAATTTAATATGCTTTACCGTATCACCCACACCATAATCCAGAGAACCCATCTTACTTCCTGCAAACTGCTTTGGTTCCGGAACGGCATAGGGCTTGTAGGATATCTGGGAAGGAGAGTATTTTCCTGTATCTGTATCTTTTTCAAAAATAAATGTCTTATTCAATGAGGATGTACCGTTGTATTTATATTCGGAGTCACGGAAACCGGACTGCTTTTTCTGCGGAGGCGCACTTACCTTAAGCAGATATCTGGGAATCTCCTGAATAAACCGGGAGGGCCTGTTGAACTGGGTTTCACCCCGGAGCATTCGCTGCTTTGCCGCGCTTAAGGACAGATTTTTCATGGCCCGGGTAATCCCTACGTAACAAAGACGCCGTTCTTCTTCAATCTCTTCCACCGGATTATCCGCATATATGGACATATAGCTGGGGAAAATGCCTTCCTCCATTCCGCACAGATACACATAGGGGAACTCTAAGCCTTTGGCGCTGTGCAGCGTCATCAGTACAATATTTTCAGAGCCTTCCTCAAGGCTGTCTATGTCTGCCACTAAGGCAACCTCCTCCAGGAAGCCGTTTAAGGTAGGCGGTTCTTCGGCATTTTCCTCATAGGTCACCATCTTATTCACCAGCTCATCAATATTACCGATCCGGTCCTTGGCCTCCTCGGAATTCTCTGCTTCCAGTTCTCTTAAGTACCCGGTTGCATCCAGGATGTCATCGATTAGCTCATGGAGGGAATAGGTTTCCTGTTTTATTTTTGATTTCAATCCCTCGATCAGGCTGACAAAGGGCATAATCTTTGAGGCTGCCCGTTCCAGTCCGGGGATGAAGGCTGCCCGGGTCAGGGCGTCATAGAAGCTGATTTCCTGGACCAGGGCGTAAGTATTGATCTTATCAATCGTGGTCAGGCCGATACCCCGTCTGGGAACGTTGATAATTCTTTTTACTGCGAGGTCATCAAGACCGTTATCAATGGTTTTAAGATAAGCCAGGATATCCTTGATTTCCTTTCTGGCATAGAAATTGACGCTGCCAATGATTTTATACGGGATATTCCTGAGGATCAGCTTCTCTTCAAACAAACGGGACTGGGCATTGGTCCGGTAAAGCACCGCAATATCATTGTAATTCGCTTCTCCGGTGTCCACGAGCCGCTTGATTTCCGCCGTGATATGATCAACTTCCTCAAAATCTGTTTCAAACTGGGTGTAATGAACCGGTTCACCCTCGTCGTTTTTTGTCCACAGGGACTTGTCCTTTCTGCCCTTGTTATTGCAGATTACCTCATTGGCCGCATTCAGGATGCTTTTTGTGGAGCGGTAATTCTGCTCCAGCTTGATCACCACGGTATTAGGAAAGGCATGTTCAAAGTTCAGGATATTATAGATATTGGCGCCGCGAAACTTATATATGGACTGGTCATCATCACCGACCACACAGAGATTATGCTCCCGTTCCCCATATTCGTTGATACGGTCGGAGAGAAGATGGATCAGCCTAAACTGTGCCGTATTCGTATCCTGATACTCATCCACCATGATGTAGCGGAAGCGATTCTGATAATAGGTCAGGGCTTCCTTATTCTTCCTGAACAGCTCCACGGTCTTACAGATCAGATCGTCGAAGTCCAGCGCATTGCTGGCCTTCAGCCTCTTTTGATATTGTATGTAGGCCTGGGCGTATTTCTTCTGCTGGTAGTCTCTTGCCTGC
Source organism: Bacillota bacterium (assembly GCA_023423335.1). GTDB lineage: Bacteria > Bacillota > Clostridia > Lachnospirales > Lachnospiraceae > Mobilitalea. The sequence goes on from JAFAFU010000084.1 coordinate 132,812, forward strand.
AGCTCGAACTCCTCCGGGGTAATCAGCTCGTCCTTGGCCTTTGAGATAACAGAGAGGATGCTGCGCTCATTGGTCTGCTTCGTATCAATCTCCAGGTATTTGCATACCTCCTTCATCAAGGTCTTCTGGTCGTCTGAATCATAGATCGTAAAATTGCGTTCGTAACCGATGGTATCAATAAATCTTCTCAGGATTCTCACACAGGTGGAGTGAAAGGTACTGACCCAGATGTTCTCGGAGCCATACCCGACAAGCTTATCCACCCTCTCCCTCATCTCGCCTGCCGCCTTGTTCGTAAAGGTAATGGCAAGGATGTGGTACGGATTTACATGCCTCTCTTCAATCAGATAAGCAATCCTGTGGGTAAGAACTCTGGTTTTACCGGAACCTGCGCCGGCTAATATAAGAAGCGGTCCCTTGTCGTGTAATACCGCGCGTTTTTGCTCCGGATTCAATGTATCGTATATACTCATCGTTATAATAGCTCCTCCTTAAGAATCATATAAGGCAAACTGAACCTGCCTGCTTTCTGCGTCTTTGTGCCAAGTCATGAAGATTATAACACAGTTTAAAGTCATTAACAACCGCAGGGAATATCCTTTCTGCCGCCGGTTATTCCATGTCATATGACTATTTTTGCTTTGACATCTAGTATCGGGTACTATATAATGGAAAGCGAGGTGATCATATTGGATATGACGAAAGAAGAGTATATCAAGGGCCTGATTGATAATTTGAAGGATGTCAAATACATCATGCCGGACGATATACCGAATATAGATTTATACATGGATCAGGTTACGACCTTTATGGACAAGCATCTGAAATCCTCCAAGCGCTATAGTGAGGATAAGCTGCTGACCAAGACTATGATAAATAATTACACGAAGAACGAGCTGCTTCCCCCTCCGAATAAGAAGAAATATTCGAAGGAGCATATGTTTCTTTTAATATTTATTTATTATTTTAAAAATATCCTTTCCATTAATGATATTCAGAATATTTTTAATCCCCTCACGAAAAGGTATTACGGTGAGGGCTCCAGGGTAAAGCTGGAGGATATCTATGAGGAGATTTTCCGGTTAGAGAAGGAACAAACCGATGCTTTGACGAAGGATATGGTCCGTAAGATGACCAAAGCCAAGGAATCCTTTGAAGATATTAAGGAGCAGGAGGATCATGATTTTCTTACCATGTTTTCCTTTATCTGTATGCTGTGCTTTGACGTATATATGAGAAAGCATATGATCGAACAGATCATTGACCATTCCCTGATGGGAGAAGGAAAAGCCGGCAAGGATGCCGCGAAGAAGCCGGAGAGTAAGAATAACCAGGGAAAGCCGGTAAAAACGGATACCCTTCCGGTGAATAAACCGGCCCCCGTAAAAAAGGCAGCGGCAACCGCTCCGAAAGCGGCAGCAGCCGTACCGAAGGGGGCGGCTGCACAGAGGACCACAGCCAGAAAGCCGGAAGCTCAGACGGAGACCAGGGGACCGGAACGAATTTAATCGAAAAATATAAAACAGCCCATAACCTTCGGTTATGGGCTGAACGTTTATTGTTCACCGGTGGGTTTACCGTGCTGCGTACGCGCAAAAACCATATCATAACCATCGTTACCGTAGTTTAAGGACCGGTTTACACGGCTGATGGTTGCTGTAGATGCGCCGGTTTTCTCAGCAATCTCCAGATAGGTGTTGTGGCTGCGGAGCATTCGCGCAACCTCAAATCTTTGGGACAGGGATAACAGTTCATTAACGGTACAGATATCTTCAAAGAATATATAGCATTCTTCCGGATTTTTTAGACTTAAGATTGCTTCAAATAAATGATCAACGGCAGTTGTTCTGATGTTCTTGCTCATCGTTAGGAATCCTTCCTTTCATCCGCTTGTGATTTGATCTCACACATTTGTATTTTAACACTCTAAAATGTTAAAGTAAAGTACTTTTTGATATAATATAAATGAGCTGTTGATTAAAACCACCTCGGAAAAACAGGGAAGACTGGCTTGCAATCGGAGCATCGTCTGTTATCATATCGGTCACGTCGGTAAGATCCGCGAGGACCGTAATTTGCATATGGTCTTCTTCTGGGATAATCATAATCTCTGCGGCATCCGCCAAACATACATCCCATAAAATCAACTCCTTTCCAATATTAATTTATGCAGAAGTTGGATTTTAGTGAATTAAGGGAGCAAAAAGAAGATGAAGTCAGTATATGAAGAAAAAAGAGCTGCCCTTGACCGGAATGGGCAGCCCAGACAGTTCTGTATGCATTATTCTATTCCGTGCATTCCGGGTTTTTCCTTCTTGTTCTGCCTTTTCGATACATAGAAATTACCGGAGGAATCCATTCCGGCATAGAATACATCCCTGAATTCATGGACACCATACCCGGTCAGCTGTTTTTTCAGCCAGTGTTCATCCTTATTAATATATTTTAAATTATTTTCCATAACATTTCCGTCAATAATAATATCCCTGGTCATGCCCTTGTAGTCGGGATTTAAGAAGATATCGGAAGGGGTCAGCGGCTGCTTTTCCGCTTTGGCCTGTACGGACAGCTGACCGTTGGCCTCCAGGACAGCGCTTTCTATGTCCGCTATATTGAAATAGCCGCATTCCCGCAGCATCATATTAAGCTCTATGACAGAGAGGCGTATTTTCTTCATATTCTGATCCGCTATTTTACCTTTTTCTATGACAATCACCGGCTCGGAATCCACCAGCTTTTGAAACCGGATGCTTTTCATATGGAAGAAGTCAACCAGATAGGTAAGCAGACAGATAACGACCAGCATAACGAAAGCATACAGAGGAGGATTTTCCTCGAAGGTGACGGCATTCACGGCGGCGGAACCGATCATAATTCCGACAATATAATCAAAATAGGTCATCTGTGATACTAATTTCCGTCCCAGCAATCTGGATAACAATAAAGTAGCAAGATATACTCCGAAGGTTACTAAGGATGCATTGAAGATTTGATTTAGCATGGTCATTCTCCTTTCCAGAATATTCTTGGTATTCCCCGAATGGAATATTCAAGGACATAAAATTGTTTATCTTAACGGAGTTTTCTGATAAACTTAATTCATAAACAGACAGAGTGGCGGCAATAGGGTACGATAAAACGGTGAATTTGCGCTGACGCCGGGATTTTCGGGCATCGGCAGCATGGAGGATTGATATGGAACGTCATGACAGAGTAAGTACAGGTCATCCGGGCTTTGACCGGACGATCGATCATCTCAGGCTGGGGGATAATGTTGTTTGGCAGGTGGATTCCGTCGAAAGCTATCAAAGTATGGTGCTTCCCTATGTGGAGCAGGCCAGGCGGGATAAGCGGAAAATTGTCTATGTCCGCTTCGGCAGGCATGATGCTTTATTCGGGGATGAGTCCGGATTAATCATTTACAGGATAGACGCCGGAAAGGGCTTTGAAAGCTTCGCGACAGAGATCCATAATCTGGTCAAACAGGAGGGAAGAAAGGTATTTTACGTATTTGACTGCCTGACGGACCTTTTGGAAGCCTGGTATTCCGATTTGATGATCGGTAATTTTTTCCGTGTCACATGCCCTTATCTGTATGAGCTGGATACAATCGCCTATTTTGCAATCCGAAGGAATGCCCATACCTTCAGCACAATTGCAGGGATTCGGGAAACGACCCAATTGCTTCTGGATCTTTATTCCGTGAACGGCAAAATCTATATTCATCCTCTGAAAGTATGGCAGCGTTATTCTCCGACCATGTTCTTTCCGCATTTGCTGAAAGAGGAGGAGGCCGTCGGCATTACCTCCAGCTCGGAGGCGGCGGAGCTTTTTTCCAGTATCCACCGGAGTGAGGAAAGACTGGATTTTTGGAATGTATTGTTTCAGAATGCGACGGAAGCTCTTGGGGAATCCCATAAGGAACAGGAGACGGTTAAGGCGCTGCTTATGAAGCTGCTGATCGGCTGCGGTTCCAAGATGCAGGAGCTCTGCGACAGATATTTTAATTTACAGGATATTTTAAGGATTGCCTCAAGGGAGATCGGTACGGGCTTCATAGGCGGTAAGAGCGTCGGTATGCTTTTAGCAAGGAAAATCATTGAAGCGGAGGGAAAGGAACACTTCCTGCCCTACCTTGAACCCCATGATTCCTACTTCCTCGGCTCGGATATCTATTATACCTATATTGTCCAGAACGGCTGGTGGAGGTTAAGAACGAAACAGAAGACGGAGGAAGGCTATTATAAGTATGCGCCCGAATTAAAGGAGAAGCTGCTTAAGGGCAGCTTTCCTGAGAATATCCAGGAGCAGTTCGTACAGATGCTGGAGTATTTCGGCCAGTCCCCGATTATTGTCCGATCCAGCTCCCTGCTGGAAGACAATTTCGGCAACGCCTTTGCAGGTAAATATGAGAGCGTTTTCTGCGTAAATCAGGGAACTCCGGAAGAACGCTACGAAGCCTTTGAGCAGGCGGTACGAATCGTTTATGCCAGTACGATGAATGAAGATGCGTTGAATTATCGCATGAACCGCGGTTTATCCGGGAAGGATGAGCAGATGGCAATTCTGGTTCAAAGAGTATCCGGGGATTATTATGCGGATTATTTCTTCCCCCATATCGCCGGAGTAGGCAATTCTTCAAACCTTTATGTCTGGGATAAGAGCGTGGAGATGGATGCAGGTATGCTTCGCCTGGTCTTCGGGCTTGGTACGAGGGCAGTGGACCGGACGGAGGGGGATTATGTCCGGATTGTAAGTCTTGATAACCCCTTAAGGCTTCCTCCGATGGATTATGAAGATCAGCGGAAATATTCCCAGCATTATGCGGATGTACTCTGCCTGAAGGATAACGCCCATGGGAGCAGGCTGATGGAGGAACTTCTTGCAAAGGATATCAAGGTGAAGAAGGAGCTGTTTGCCAGTATTGATTATGAAACGGCGGACCGGTTGAGAGAGCTGGGATATCAAAACGTGAAAACCCCGTATATCCTGGATTTTAAGAAGCTGCTGAAGGAAACCGCATTTCCCGGAATTATGAAAGAGCTGCTGGCGCTTTTATCCCGGATTTATGATTATCCGGTCGATATCGAATTCACTGCGAACTTTAAGAAGGACGGAAGCTTTAAGATTAATCTGCTTCAATGCCGTCCGCTGCAGACCAAAGGTCTCGGTAAAACCGTGGATGTCCCCAGGCTTGTTGATAAGAAGCAATGCCTGTTCCTTACGAGGGGGAATTTCATGGGCGGGAATATCAGGCTTCCCCTGGACTACATTATTCTTGTCAGGACCAGAGTCTATCTGGAACTGAGCGAGCAGGAGAAGTATACCGTCGCCAGGCAGATCGGCAGGATTAATACCGCATTGAAGGGGAAAAACTGCATGCTCATCGGTCCGGGCCGATGGGGAACGACAACTCCTTCCCTGGGAGTGCCGGTACAATTCTCCGAACTATGTAATATGTCCGTCATCTGTGAAGCAGCCTCCCAGGAGGACGGCTTTCTGCCCGAGTTATCCTATGGAAGTCATTTCTTTCAGGATCTGGTGGAAGCGGATATTTTCTATGCCGCCATATTTGATGGTCAGAAGGAGGTCATCTACAATCCGGAATACATCCTGGGCAAAGAGAATCGGATTGCAGCCCTGCTGTCTGACAGTGAGCGGTATGAGTCAGTGATCCATATCGCCGAAGTGAAGGGGATGGAAGTGTTTTCCGATATCCGGACCCAGACCCTGTTATGCCGTTAATGATACCGGAGAACCTGTTCAAAATCAATAATTCTGCCTCATAAAATTACTGATTTTGTGTAGGTTCTTTTAATTTTGTGAATAATTAGAACTGGATACCACCAATATATATCATTAAGGTAACGTCTTCGTTGTATTGACAATAAAGCAGAATGAGATTATCATATACATAAAAAGCATAAAATGGAGTAGTTATGTTTACTTCCATTCATCATATATTGGAGGATCTATGAGACGAAAAACAAAACGCACCCTGCAGATTATGCTGATGGTTTTCAGTATGCTGGTATTAGCCGCTGTCAGTTATCTGGCTTATCTGCAATATAAACCATTGGTAGTAAAAGCAGTGACCATAGAAGCCGGTACCCCCATGGTGGACGTGAAAGAATTTCTTCTTGAGAAGGAATTGGAGGGGAAATATGTCACAGACATTAATAATCTTGATCTGAATTCACCCGGAATATATGAAGTCCGGATTAAGGTCAGGAACCGGATACTTAATTCTAATCTGGAGGTAGTAGACAGTACGGCGCCTTACGGCGAGCCGGTCAATATAACAGCATTAAAGGGTGAGAAGGTTCAAGCAGGGGCCTTCGTAAATAATGTAACCGATGCAACAACGGTCACGGCGGAATTTGCCAGGGAGCCGGACACATCGGTTCCGGGAGAGCAGGAGGTTTCCGTTATTTTAATGGATACCAGCGGAAACAGCTATAAGCTGAATGCTATGCTTATGGTTTTGGATGTAAAAAGTACGGTGACGGTAGAAGCCGGTTCCGTTATGGATATACAGCCGGAGGATTTCCTGGATCATGATGATTATGATATTTCCTTTGTTACGGATATAAGGGCCTTGGATATCAGTAAACCTACGGTCCATGAGATAGAGATTACCGTAGACGGTCATATATTCATCTCCGCGATAGAAGTAATCGATACGACACCTCCCACGGCAAAGACGGTGGACCGGACGATTTGGCAGGGGGAAACCATCGAGGCATCGGCCTTTGTAACGGATATTCAGGATGTGTCCGGAATACAGTTTTCTTACAGGATGATTCCTGATTTTACCAGGCTGGGCAGTCAGGAGGTTACCGTAGTTTTGAAGGATACCTATGGCAACAAAACCGAATTGACGGCCAGGCTTACGGTGAAAGAGGATAAAGAGCCTCCGGTATTTACCGGAATCAGGGACAAGACCGTTTATGTGGGAGACGGAGTCGCGTACAAAAAAGGAGTCAGTGTAAGTGACAATAAGGATAGGGAGGTTTCCTTCCAGGTAGATTCCAGCAAGGTTAAGCTGAATAAGCCAGGGGTCTATACCGTCTATTATAGTGCGGTGGATACGGCGGGGAATAAAGCGTCAGCAACCTCAACCGTTACGGTTTTGGAGTTTATTGTTACGGATGAGATGCTGAATGAGCAGACAGATCGGATACTGTCGGATATTTTAACCGACGGCATGACCAAACGGGAGCAGGCGTATGAAATATACCGATATGTAAAAAACCATGTGGCATATACCGGTGATTCGGACAAATCCAGTTGGAAGAATGAGGCTTACCGGGGAATAAAGAATGCGATAGGGGACTGCTTCACCTATTATGCGGTATCCGAGGCGTTGCTTACCCGTGCCGGTATTGACAACATGCGGGTAACCCGTGTCGGCGGTAAGACCCAGCATTTTTGGAATTTGATTAACTGTGGAGATGGCTGGTATCATTTCGATTCCTGCCCCCATAAAGATAAAATAGAATCTTTTATGCTTACGGATGCGCAAGTGGAAGCTTATACCGAAAAAAGAGGGAATAATTACTATACCTTTGATAAAACCTTGTATCCTGCCACACCGGCAGAATAAGCTGCGAGACGCGTAAAGCCGCAGGAAGGCAGTCAAACCGGCAGTACAAGTCCATCTGCCGGAAAGCCATACCGTAAGGGGGAGATGTATACGAAAAAATTAGGTGTTATCGGCGGCTTAGGTCCGATGGCCACAGCTTATTTTTATGAACTGCTGATTAAGATGACGGATGCCGTCCGGGATCAGGAGCATATTGAGATGATCATCTTCAGTAAGCCCTCCATTCCGGATCGGACGGATTATATTTTGGGCAGAAGCCGGGAGAATCCGGTGGAGCCCATGATAGAAGCCGGCAAAGCGCTGGTTCTTCTGGGTGCCGATTATCTTGCAATGCCCTGCATCACCGCCCATTATTTCCATGATATGCTGACGAAGGGAATCGGGGCGCCGATCATCCATATTGTCAGGGAGACCGCCGATTATCTGAAGGAGCAGGGAATTAGCAGGGCGGGCATTATGGCGACGGACGGAACAATACAAAGCGGTCTGTTTCAGAAGGAGCTGTCCGCCTGCGGGATAGAACCTTTGATTCCCGCGGAAGTTTGTCAGGCCTTTGTGACAGACCTTATTTATAGGGATATCAAGGCAGGCCGGCCGGCCGGAATGGATAAGTTCCGGGCTGCTTCAGATGAGCTTAAAGCCAGGGGAGCGCAGGTAATCATCCTCGGTTGTACGGAGCTGTCTCTGATCAAGAGGGATAACGAGCTGGGGCCGGGCTTCATCGACGCTATGGAGGTTCTGGCAAAATGCTGCATCCGTCTGTGCGAAGCTAAGCTAAAGCCGGAATACGGCAGTCTGATTACGCAGCAGCAATAGCCCGGTCGGTCGGGTTTTACATAAAAGAGGAAGGCATGCCGTTTAAGGCAATGCCGGAAGGAGATATCTTCCGGCAGGGATAGAAGAATGCAGAGAAACGTATTAGAATACTTAGAGCAGATAGTCACCAGGGTTCCTGCAAAAACTGCGTATGCGGATGAGAGCACCGGCGTATCCTTTGAAGAGGTTTTCCGGAACGCCAGGGCGATCGGAACCTTTTTGAATCAGGAGGGACACAGGAAAGAACCCGTTGTTGTGTTCATGGGAAAGCACCCGCGGACCATAATAACCTTTTTTGGAGTAATCTATTCCGGCTGTTATTATGTTCCGATTGACGAGGAGATGCCCAGACACCGGATTGAGCTGATTTTCCAGAGCCTTAAGCCCGGAGCAGTCATCTGTGACAATGAAACGATGCGGTCCCTGGAGGGTTTTGATTATCACGGAAAAGTATATAATTATGAGAATATGGTCAATACTCCAATCAGGGAAGGAGTCCTGGCAGAAATCAGAGACAGACAGATTGATACGGATCCGATCTATATCGTATTTACTTCCGGGTCTACGGGAATCCCCAAGGGGGTTATTGCCTGCCACCGGTCCGTCATAGATTATATCGAAAGCTTGTCCGAGGTTCTTAAGTTTAATCAGGATACGATATTCGGCAACCAGACGCCGCTTTATGTGGATGCCTGTCTGAAGGAGCTGTATCCGACCTTGAAGTTTGGCGCGACAACCCATATCGTTCCAAAGAGCTTGTTTATGTTTCCGTTAAAGCTTGTGGAATTTTTGAATGAGAAGAAGATTAATACTATTTGCTGGGTGGTGTCGGCCCTGACGATGATTTCGGCCTTTGGAGCCCTGGAGAAAGAGGTTCCGAAATATTTACACACCATTGCCTTTGGCAGCGAGGTATTCCCGATCAAGCAGTTTAATTTGTGGAAAAAACACCTCCCGGAGGCAAGGTTTGTGAATTTATACGGGCCGACCGAGGCAACCGGAATGTCCTGTTATTATGAGGTCAATCGGGAATTTGCTTTGGACGAGATGATACCAGTCGGAGGCCCTTTCCGGAACACGGAAATTATCCTTCTGGATGAGAATAACAAGCATCCCGCCGACGGGGAAGCCGGAGAGATCTGTATCCGCGGAACCTCGTTAACTCTGGGATATTATCAGAATTTTGAAAAGACCAATGAGGTCTTCGTACAAAATCCCCTGAATACCTGCTATCCGGAGCTGATCTATTGTACCGGTGATCTGGGTAAATATAATGAATACGGGGAGCTGGTCTTCGTCTCCCGTAAGGACAACCAAATCAAGCATATGGGACACCGGATCGAGCTGGGAGAGATTGAGGTTGTCACCAATATGCATCCGGAGATTAAGAGCGCCTGCTGCATCTTTGATGATACAAAGAAGAAGATTGTCCTGTATTACGTCGGAGATATTACGACCGCTGCGCTGGCTGAGTTTTTAAAGGAAAAACTGCCAAGATATATGGTGCCGAATGTGATGGAGGCGATTCCTATAATGCCGCTGACCCCCAACGGCAAGATAGACAGGGTTTCCCTGAAGGAAAAATATCAGAAAAAATAAGGCAGGTCCTGCCTGACCGTAAAAATACAATAGAATTGGAGATATAAAAATGGAACAGATCATTGAGATATTAAGCGGATTACACCCCGAGGTGGATTTTGAAACCTGTACGACCCTGATTGATGACCGGATTATCGATTCCTTTGATATCGTGTCCATCATTTCCGATATCAGTGATGAATTTGACATCACCATTCCGGTGGAGGAGATCGTACCTAAGAATTTTAACTCTGCGAAGGCGCTCCATGCTTTGGTAGAACGTCTGATTGAAGAAGAATAACAGGGGGCTCTATGCTTTTTACATCATACCGATTTATACTATTCCTGATTATATTGGTAACCCTGTATTATTTGATACCGAAGAAGCTCCAATGGAAGCTGCTGCTTCTGGCCAGCTATGTGTTTTACTGCTTCGCAGGACTCGGATACCTGGTGTATATACTGGCAACGACGGTATCCACATACTATGCCGGCCGCAGGATGGACCGGCTGCAGACGATACAGACGGATTACCTGAAGGAGAAAAAGGAGGAGCTTTCCAGGGAAGACAGGAAGGCTTATAGGGCCAGGATGAAGGGGAAGCAGCGAAAGTGGCTGGTCCTGTGCCTGGTTTTTAACTTTGGTATCCTGGCTGTTTTGAAGTACTCGGATTTTGCAATTCTGAACATTAATTCCGTATTTGATTTATTCCGGGTCAGGAAGCACCTGCCCGTTCTGGGCTTTGTGCTGCCCTTAGGGATATCCTTCTATACCTTCCAGACCATGGGTTACATCATCGATATTTACCGCGATAAGTATGCTGCGGAGAAAAATCCATTCAAACTGGCCTTGTTCATATCGTTTTTCCCCCAGCTGATCCAGGGACCGATCAGCCGTTTTGATGCTTTAAAGGAAACCTTATTTGCACCCCATTTCTATAATTCAAGGAACCTGTCCTTCGGGTTGCAGAGAATCCTCTGGGGCTTTTTTAAGAAGCTGGTGATTGCGGACCGGCTTTTTGCAGCGGTCAGTACGATTGTACAAAACCCAGGGGAATACCGTGGGGCTTACGTTCTGGCAGGGATGTTCTTCTATGCTATCGAGCTGTATGCCGATTTCACCGGAGGGATCGATATTGCCATCGGTGCGGCGGAGCTTTTGGGCATCCGGCTGGAGGAGAACTTCAATCGGCCGTATTTCTCCAAATCCATCACGGAATACTGGAGAAGATGGCATATCACGCTGGGTACCTGGTTCAAGGATTATATGTTTTACCCGATCTCTGTCAGTAAATCCATGCTGAACCTGTCAAAGAAAAGCAGAAGGATGTTAGGGGATGCGATTGGTAAGAGGATACCGGTATACCTGGCAACCATCATAGTATGGTTTACGACCGGTATATGGCACGGCGCCGCCTGGAATTTTATCGTGTGGGGATTGTTAAACTGTCTGGTAATCCTAATATCCCAGGAGTGCATCCCCTTTTATAACAGATTTCATGAGAGATTTCATGTCGGACATACTTTCTGGTACCGAATGTTCCAGGTGGCCAGGACTTTCTGGCTGATGAGCTTTTTAAGGACCCTGGACTGCTATGGGAATGTCGGGGTAACCTTCCGTATGTATGGTACCATCCTGACGGAATGGAATCTTCCGGAGCTGTTTGGCGGAGGATTCTTAAGTCTCGGACTGACTATGCATGATTATGGAGTATTATTCATAGCGGTTGCGACGCTTCTGTTTGTCAGTCTAAAAGCCAGGGCGGGAAGCTTCCGGGAACGGCTGGCGAACAGACCATTGGTTTTGCGGTATACCGCCTGCTTTCTCCTGTTCTTGGCCATCCTGATTTTCGGAGCCTATGGAGTGGGCTATGATTCGAATCAATTTATCTACAGCAGATTCTGATTTGCAGTGGAGTAAAGGCTGACGGCAATATCTTTAAATGATCGCTTCAGCGAAAACATCATGGGGAAGACTGCCGCAGGTGCAAACTAACGCAAAGGGCAGGTGTGTCTGGCTGGTGTGAATATGTGCTGACGACGGAATTCGCGAGCATCAAAAGTATGGAGGATTTATAGGATGAAAATAAAGAAAATCATATTCAATATAGCGTTCCTGTGCTTTGCGCTGATTTTTCTCGTAGTTCTCCAGAGACTGTTCATGCCCAAATATGTCAATGAGATTCATGAAGGCAGACTGGTGGAGGAATATTATGATGAGGTTAAGGACCATGATGTAATATTTATTGGGGATTGTGAAGTTTTCTCCAACATCTCGCCCGTTACCCTATGGGAAAAGTACGGTATTACCAGCTATATCCGGGGAAGCGCCCAGCAGCTGATCTGGCAGTCCTATTATCTGCTGGAGGAGACTCTAAAGTATGAGAAGCCGAAGGCCGTGGTATTCAATGTACTGGCTATGAAATACAATGAACCGCAGAAGGAAGCCTACAACCGCTTAACCCTGGACGGAATGAAGATGTCGGGAGTAAAGCTGGATGCCATCCGGGCTTCCATGGTGGAAGGAGAAGAATTTATCTCCTATCTCTTTCCGCTGTTAAGGTATCATACGAGATGGAAGGAGCTGTCCGGGGAGGATTTTAGATACCTGTTCGGTAAGGATAAGATATCCCATAATGGTTTTCTAATGAGGATAGATACAAGACCGGTAACGGTGCTTCCCACAGGCAGAAAGCTGCCGGATTACCGGTTTGGCAGTAACAGCTATGCTTATCTTGACAAAATGACGAAGCTTTGCAAGGAGAACGGGATCGAACTGATTCTGATTAAGTCCCCCAGCGTATATCCCTACTGGTATGAGGAATGGGATCAGCAGATGGTGGATTATGCGAAGGAGAATGATCTGACTTATCTTAATTTCCTGGAGGCTGCCGAGGAAATGGGTCTGGATTATTCCACAGATACCTATGACAGCGGATTGCATCTGAATCTGGCCGGAGCGGAGAAGTTCTCAGACTACTTTGGCAGAATACTTCGTGAGGACTACGGTCTGGAGGATCACAGACAGGACCCGAAGCTGTCACAAATCTGGCAGGAGAAGACGGATTTCTACTATGAAATGAAGGCGGATCAGGAGAGAGAGATGAAGGAATTCGGCTATCTTAAGAGCTACGGCGCGGCTGCCCAGACGATCGAAACCACGGAACCGTAAAAAAATGATGCAATATCAGTAATTTAATGATAAAATATTAAAATGACAGATGCAAAAGGTTAACCTGTGAAGTAAATGAATTTTTCACAAAGCAAATCAGAATAAATTTGCTTGGAAATGACCGTGATTTGTACAAGCGGTTACTCCTTGTTATTCTGGGTTTTAAGCTGCCTTAAAGCAGCATGGAGGGATTTGAATGAAAAAGTTATTGGTTTTAATTATAATGGGTTTGCTGCTTACCGGATGCAGTGCAAAGGAGCAGCCGGATGCTGATAATACCGGAGGGCCTGGAACCGGTCAGGATACCGAGGATACGAAAGGGGATACTTCTGGCGACAATACCGAAGCGAAGGCAGGCTTTGTGTTTGATTACAACGGAGTGGATATCCTTATGAATACGGATGTGACGTCGGTACTGACAGCCCTGGGAGAACCTCAGGAGTATTTTGAAGCAAAGAGCTGCGCCTTTGACGGCATGGATAAAACCTACTTCTATAATGGAATAGAGCTGACCACCTATCCGAAGAGCGACAAACAGGATTATATTTCTTCCGTCTACTTTAAGGATGACTCCGTCAGTACATCAGAAGGAATCTATATCGGTTCCACATTGCAGGAGGTTTTGGATGCCTACGGTGAGAATTATTCCGGTAACGGTGAAGCCTACACCTACACCAAGGAGGATTCCTCCATCATGTTTATCATTGAGGAGGATGAAGTAACCTCGATTACCTATCTGGCTGCTTTGGAGGAGCTTCAGTAACGAGCTGTGATATTGCGCTGAAATCCGCAAAAGCAATAATAGTACATGCATTCAACGGCAGATTTGGCTATGGATAATCCCTGGCTGAAGCTGCTTTTTTTCTGGTTATAAACCATCCGGGAATCAGTGAAAGCTCTTCTGCAAGCTTAAATTCCAGTTCCGTGGCCTCTATGCAGGAACCAATTGATCTCTTAAGATTTGCATCACCACATGAAACAGCCAAACATAAAACGAGTAAGCCACATATTTGATAGAAGCCTGGATAACCTAAATATAGTCAGAGGATAATACGAATTAAGTAATTTATTCAGGCTTTGTATGGGGCTGACAAAAAGCACTCACGTGCTTTTCGCAGAGTATTTGCATACCGCTGAAGCGGCAAATGGAGGTTAGGTTGAAAGAAAGTGCATTTTTCAACCGGCAAAAAGCACTTATGTGCTTTTCGCTTAGGTTTTGTATGCCGCTGAAGCGGCAGATGGGGGTTAGGTAGAAAAGAAGTACATTTTTCAACCGGCAAAAAGTACTCACGTACTTTTCGCTTAGGTTTTTCATGCCGCTGAAGCGGCAGATGGAGGTTGCATTGAAGGCATTGGTTTATGAAGGAATTAAGAATATTAAGGTTAAAGAGGTTCCGGATGCTAAGCTTCGTAAGGCGGACGATATCATTGTGAGGGTGACCTCGGCAGCCATCTGCGGATCGGACCTTCACCTTTATCATGGTATGGTGCCGAATATGCCGAAGGGAATGATTATGGGACATGAAACCATGGGGATTGTCATGGAAGCCGGACCGGAGGTAACTAAGGTTAAAAAGGGCGACCGGGTTATTGTTCCATTTCCCATTGCCTGCGGACATTGCCGTTTTTGCGAACAGGAGGATTGGAGTCAATGTGATAAATCCAATTCCTATGGGGAAATCGGAGCCGTTTTCGGCTATAGCAATACGATGGGCGGCTATGACGGCGGCCAGGCCGAATATCTCCGGGTCCCCTATGGGAACGTGGGACCGGTGCTTGTCCCGGAGGAGCTCAAGGACGAGCAGGCATTATTTCTGACGGATGTGTTACCGACGGCTTATTGGGGAGTGGACTACGGAGGAGTGAAGCCGGGGGATACTGTGGTGATCCTGGGCTGTGGGCCGATCGGACTGACGGCAATTAAGTGGTCCTTCTTTGCAGGAGCCGCAAGAGTCATCACCGTGGATTATATCGAATACCGCCTGCAGCATGCCGCGGCCTATGGAGCGGAGGTGGTTAATTTTGAAGATTATGAGGATACGGGAGAGTATCTTCAGGAGCTTACCCACGGAGGAGCGGATATCGTACTGGACTGTGTCGGTGTGGACGGGAAAACCTCCAATATCGAAAAGCTTGAAAGCCTGTTAAAATTGCAGGGGGGATCAAAATCAGCCATCGAGATGGCTGCGAAGGCGGTACGAAAATGCGGTACGGTTATGCTGGTCGGTGTGTATGGCACCAGATATAATATGTTTCCCTTGGGTGATTTCTTTTCCAGAAACATAACCCTGAAGATGGGCCAGTGTCCGGTACACAAATATGTGGCTCCGATTATGAAGCTGATTTTGGAAAACCGATTTGATCCTGCGGATATCATCACCCATAAGCTGTCTCTGACCGATGGAGCCTACGCCTATCAGATATTTGACAAGAAACAGGATCACTGCATTAAGGTAATCCTAAAACCATAATATAGGTGGAGTTCTGCTTCACATGCTTCTTTACAAGAGGGAGAATATAATGTACAATAATGTCAAATAAAGTGGAAAGAGTAGGAATTGATACTAATGAGTCATAGTTTAACAAAAAGATTTTTGCTTATTTTTATTATACTGATTGTAATATGTGCCGCAGCATTTACCTGGGCCTCATACCGAAAGATGGAAAGTTCCGTAATCAGTCAGATGGAGAATGACGGAACAACCCTGGTGTTATTCCTTAAGGGGCAGATCGTCAAGAATCATCTGACCTCCCTGGAAGAGCTTCAGGCTATCTTTGCCGAAATCAAGACGGACGGCGGCGATTCGATCAAATACATTTCTCTTTCGGATGAGAATTCCAATATCATAGCTTCCGACAGCTTCGCAGCATCTTCGGATAGTACCGGTACGGATGCTGTCTCCTCTGCCACCTCCCAGGGGAGTGTAAACGAGGTGGTGACTGAGATGGTGACAAAGGGTGACATCATCGAGACAGAGTCCGGCAAGGTATATAATGTATCTACAAGCTTTACTTACAGTGAAGAGCTTTCCGGGTCCTTGAATCTGGGTCTTTCCCTTGACAGTATGTATGACGAAATCGAACAATCCATGAAGGAAACCGTTCTGATTGCTTTTCTTATCATGATAGTTACAATCCTGGCAGGGACAATTCTTACTGGTAATATCATCCGCCCGATCAAACAAATGTCCGGTACGATGAAATCCTTTGCGGAAGGTGATTTTACGGTCAGCTTTGAACATAAGAGCAAGGATGAGATCGGCCAGATGAGCGCTGTGCTCAATAATATGAGAAAAACACTGAAAAGCATGATGGGGAACATCCAACAGAATGCTTTTCAGGTATCCCAAAGCTCCACAAGGCTGAACGCGGTAATCGATGAGACTTCAACAGTAGCCGGAGAGATATCAAAGGCTTCGGAGGAACTGGCAGCCGGCTCCGCTGACCTGGCGGCAAACGCATCGGAAGGCCTGGAGAGACTGAATTCGCTTGCGGAACAGATTAATACCTTATTCTCCGGTGCGGATTCCATGAGAACTACGATTGAACAGACAAAGAACGCAAACCAGACAGGTATGGACAGTCTCCGGCAGCTGCAAAATGCTATTATTGAAAATTCAAAGGTATCAAGACGGATCATAGAGCAGGTTGAGGAGCTCAGTTCCAAATCAGCTACCATTGCCGAGATAACGACGATGATAAAAGATATTGCGAATCAGACCAATCTGCTGGCCCTGAATGCCAGCATTGAGAGTGCCAGAGCCGGAGAACACGGCAAAGGCTTTGCCGTAGTCGCCGAAGAGATACGGAAATTATCGGAACAGACCAAGAATTCTATCATCGGAATTGAGGAAGTGATCGCAGAGGTCAGTTCCTCCGTTGAAAAAACCCATACATTTATGGAACAGGGCGCCAGAGTTATGGATCGAACCACCGAGATATCCGGGGAATCCGGCAGAGCCTTTGAGATCATTGACCAGTCCGTAACCAACGTAGTTCAGCAGATTAGGGAGCTGATTGATGGAGTAGCACAGGTTACCGGTGATAAGGACGAGGTGATAAAGTCCATCGAAAGCATCTCGGCCATCACGGAAGAATCAACCGCTTCCACGGAGGAGATTTCTTCTTCACTGGAGCAGCAGCTTAACAATATGTCTTACATATCCGAGTCAGCCAGGGATCTTCAGAAGGTAGCCGCAGAGCTGGACAGGCTGGCCGGACAATTTAAACTATAATCAAATTAAGCTATAGTATCAAATATATATATATTGAATAGATTTATCGTTCCTCCGAATATACGGACCGGCGGATTACCCGGCCGACCCGTATTCATAATTCATTCTTCGTCTTGTACCGAGCGATTGCTTTCACACCGTCAGGGAATTTGGCTTTATGGTTAGAGAAAAATGACAGCATCTGATATAAATTGTATATTTTATTTGACAAACCATACTGCCGTAATATAATGGAAGCATAAGGAAATAGTATTCTGATTGCACGAAAGAGAGGGTGGATTATGGGACGAAAATTCGGAGCGGTAGTTTGGACCTTAATTACGGTCGTAATAGCAATAACAGGCTTTCGCGGATATTCCAGCGCGGATTATTCTATGGAATGGTTCGGCATTGATCTGTCAAAAGGCGGCTTCACGATTCTGATGCTTATATTTCTGGTGATAGACATCATATCACTCTATCATGCATTTACCGCCGAGAAGAAGATGGCCGCGGAGCAGCAGAAGAATCTAAGCGAGTTTGAGAAGAATGTTGAGAATGAACAGCTGGAAGCTCCCTGCCTCATCAGCCTTAAACGTTCTTCCAATATCATAGGGTCTGCGACAGGGTTTAATGTCTATCTGAATTACCGCAAAATCGGTGTATTAAAGAACGGGAAGACATTGGAGTTTTATACGAGTGACCGATATAATGTTCTTACCGGTGACGGCAGTAATGGACCGGTTAAGGAACCCTTGAGCTTTGAGGCAATTTCCGGCGGCTCTCTTTCTATTAACTATAAATCTACGAAAAACCGGTTTGAGTGGGGAGACGGCAGCGGAGCCTGACCGATAATTTGGGGTTGGCGGATAAACCAAATCGGGATCATTTTAATCTATCAATGAGCATGCGAAAGACAGTTATATGCTTCCATGGGGAGACGATAACTGTCTTATTTGTGTGAAGGCAAAGGGAAGCATTTATTATGGGGTGGACAAGCAGGCTCCCAATCATTATAATAATACGGTATCGATAATGGAGATGATTGATCCGGAAATAAGTTAGTGTGAATTATTAAAGTATAATTCACACTTAGAAGGTTGTGTCTGCGTCATCAAAGCGTGTAAACACGCGCGGCCTAAACTAACATGAGGAGCAGGTAGGAATCGCTTGGTCAGGTTAAATGCATTTTTAAAAAGCGAATTAGGAATTCATTGTAAAACAGGAGAGGGCGTGCTTTTTGTTCAGGTTATGAGCTGCCTATGGCAGCATGGAGGTTAGTATGAAAAATACCGATTTTTCACACGGCAAATTTGTGCTGACGCCCAAATTCGCGGGTATCGGCAGCATGGAGGATTATTATAGATGAAAAAAGGACAGATGTATGAAGGTATCGTAAGCAGAGTGGATTTTCCGAATAAGGGAAGGCTTGAGATTGAGGGTGAGAAGGCAGTTGTCAAAAACGCTTTGCCCGGCCAGAAAATCAGCTTCTGCGTAAATAAAAACAAAAACGGCAAAGCGGAAGGAATACTGAAGGAAGTTCTGGAGAAGTCACCTTTAGAAACCAGGGAAGGAGCCTGTAAAAGCTTCGGAGCCTGCGGAGGCTGCAGCTATCAGAGTATGACCTATGAAAATCAGCTGGAGCTGAAGAAGGAACAGGTGAAACGACTGTTGGACAGTGTCTGTGACGACTATGTCTTTGAGGGTATCCTGGGAAGTCCGGCAGAATGGGGTTATCGCAATAAGATGGAATTCTCCTTCGGAGATGAATATAAAGGAGGACCTCTTTCCCTGGGACTCCATAAGAAGGGCAGCTTCCATGATATTATAACCGTGGATGACTGTGCGATTGTGGACCGGGACTATACGAAGATTTTAACCGGTGTACTTAATTACTTCTCAGAGCTTGGGTTAAATTATTACCATAAGCTTACCCATCAGGGGTTTCTGAGGCACCTTTTGGTTCGAAAGGCAGTGAAGACCGGAGAAATATTGATTAATATCATAACCACCTCACAGGAAGAGTTGGATATTCGAACAGACCTGATCCCCCAGCTCCTGAGATTAGAACTGGAAGGAAGGATCACCGGTATTCTCCACACCTATAACGACAGCCTTGCGGATGTTGTAAAGAGTGACCGTACGGACATACTTTATGGCCGTGACCATATCTATGAAGAACTGTTGGGACTCCGATTTAAAATATCAACCTTTTCCTTCTTCCAGACCAATTCCCTTGGAGCAGAAGTCCTTTACTCCAAGGTCAGGGAATATGTCGGTGATACAAGGGAGAAGAATATCTTTGATCTGTACAGCGGTACCGGTACGATTGCCCAGCTTCTGGCACCGGTGGCAGGCAAGATTACCGGAGTGGAGATCGTGGAGGAAGCAGTAGAAGCAGCCAAGGAAAATGCGGCCTTAAACGGCCTCACAAACTGTGAATTTATTGCCGGAGATGTTCTAAAGGTTGTGGACGAGCTTAAAAATAAGCCGGATATCATCGTTTTAGATCCTCCAAGGGATGGAATTCATCCGAAAGCCCTGGATAAAATTATTGATTTCGGAGTGGACCGGATTATCTATGTATCCTGTAAACCCACTTCCCTGATCCGGGACCTGGAGGTATTTCAGGCGAAGGGCTATAAGGTGGAGAGGGCGTGTGCGGTAGATATGTTTCCTCAGACGGTGCATGTGGAAACCGTAGTTCTGCTAGAGCGAAAAGTCCGGTAAATCAAAGAGTTTCGAGAGTTTAAAGGTGATATGCAGGTGTGTTTTTGTGTTGGGGTGAGGTGCAATATGTTTCCAGTTACCGTGGTAGGGTAAGGGAAATGAACGTTTTGGTAAAAGGTTTGGATTTTGTCAAATAAGTATTTAGGTTTTGTAACTAGGAAATAAATTGGAAATCAGAAGAGGAACAGAATATGAGTATTTATGAGTTGATGAATGGTGCAATTTATAATAATGATTTGCTAGAGGCGGCAAATAAACTTTTTGATTTTTCTGAAAAGGCATTATTAGAAAAGAATAAAGGAACAATTGTGAAAGTCTTTTATGAAAAGCTGATTCAATATTCTCTAGGTGATTATATATGGGAGCCATCAACAGATAACTATAAAATATATAGTGGTAAAAGTGCCATTTCCAAGTTCATGTACTTATCTATGCCGAGAAAAGAAACGCCTGTAAAAACATTGAAAAAAATTGGGGAACTATCACTTCAAATACAAAACGATTTTTATTCACCTATTGGAGAAGCTATAGGTAAGAACAAGGTTCAAAAAATTATGTCCTATTTAATTGCAAAGTACAATTTTGCCGATAAAGTGTTTGCAGATAAACCAGCAATAATCTGTCTTCTAGAATACAGCAATAAAAATTATAACAGCGAATGTTTGGTTTTAAAAACGGATTCATCTTTAAGCCAGCATTTCTTTTTATACCATTTGAATCATAATTGCAATGTTAATCCCATAGCAGTTTTTTTTCATGAACTTGGTCACGCACTTCATGCTAGATATTCCGGCAGTTTGGATGTGATTCCTTCTAATATTATATCATTATTAAAGAGGACTTGTATGCCTAAAATTGAAGAATTGCCAGATTATCAAAAAGCAGAAATCTTAGCAGATGTATTTAGTATGGGACTAATGTTTGAAAGCGCCTATGAAAAATATGATTGTTTTACAACAATTCATTCAGATGACAAAAAAGTATTTAAACTAATGGTTGAAAAAATACTAAATACCATGAATTGAACTTTTTATTGGATTTTAATATAGCATTTTTTATAAAGGAGATAGATGTTTTAAGGGATTATCCGACGCCAAGGGGATTAGGTTCAGCGGTCATCTTTTTTATCTCCTCACGGCACACTGTAACAGAATACGTCCGCCAAGGTTCAATTGGTGCTGAAATACAGGAGTACTCTCTAGCAATGACAAAGCAGAGCGAAGTCGCTAAGACATTTTTTATAGGGCATGACCCTGAAAAGGAGCAGGAGCGACACCCCACTATGGGAAGGCTGGACGAAGGAATTTAGGGCTCTGATTTATGTATCAGAAAATGCTCATGAATGAGAAGTATAAGGGCGATACCATGCTGCAAAAAACTTATACAGAAGATTTTATGACAGGTAGGAAAGTAAGGAATGTAGGACAGAGTAATCGATACTATGTAAGAAATAGTCATCCGGCTATAGTATTCGAGGAAGTATTTGATAAGGTACAGGAAGAAATGGTTAGACTAGCAAGGCTAGTTCATAAAGAAGATGGTATAGTGGAATTCAGGACGAGAAAATATAATGGTAAATATCTATTGGGGAATTTGCTTGTGTGTGGTGATTGCGGAGCGCCTTATCGAAGAAGAACAGAAAGGGGTAAGGTAGTTTGGAGATGTGTAACAAGAATTGAAAAAGGAAAAGAGACATGCCATTCACCTACTCTGGATGAGGAGTGGGTACGAGATATTTTGTGTAAATCTATTTACCAGAATGGATCATTGCAATCTGCTTTAGAGTAAGATACCCATCCGCCAAGGGGGTACCAGGTTCATCGGTCATCTTTTTTATCTCCTCAAGCCATGTGGAGACGGTCGCATTGATGTACTGGGTGAATAAATAAAGAGGGCTGAAAAGGCTTGAAATAAGGGGTTTCCAAGGACTGGAGCATTCCTGGTGAGAGGAAGGTTTCGATGCCTGGAACCCCTTATTTATGTGTGGGAGAATATATCCATAGCTTATAAAAGGATAGAGTTGAGTGGACAGGATTGATATTGGGTATTTTACACAGGGCTGAGGAGACAGGATTGATGACTAAATATTATACAAACAAATTTAAAGCTTAGGATTATTCATCATGTTTGAGCCATTTCATCCCCCATTCATACATTGCAAAAAAGACTTTTTCAAAGTCGCTGCCCTTTTCCGTCAGGGCATACTCCACAGTAATGGGAGTAGTTGCATGAACAGTTCGCGTAATAACCTCATTTGCCTCAAGACTTTTTAAGGCATCTGAAAGTGCCTTGGTACTAATCCCCAAGTCCCGACTCATTTCATTAAAGCGTTTTGGACCTGAGTGTAGTTCTCCTATTATGATAAATGACCATTTACCACCAAAAATGTCCATGATTTGTTTTACAGCTTTTGCACATGCATCATCAGGGGTCATGTTATACACCTCTCAATAGTTAATTTTTGTAAAGTAGATATAGAATAGTAAATCAGGTGAAGATATTTTGCGTACTTTACATTTAACAGTATCATGGTATAGTTAGATCGTCAATTAAAATTTGAAAGGATGGCATTAGCATGAAAACAATGGTAATTGCAGGTGCAGGGAAAGGACTAGGGCTGTCTATTGCAAGACGCTTCGGCAAAGAGGGCTTTCAAATCGTTCTCATTGCACGTACCGCCGAGAAACTCCAATCGATGGTAGATGAGTTGAAAGAGAAAGGCATTGAGGCATCTTATTTTGTTGCCGATCTGGGTAATAAAGAACAGGTGGAAAAGGCTATAGCTGATGTAAAGGAGAAATACGGCAAGATTGATGTTGTGGAGTTCAGTCCGGGAGGCAGTATGACGTCTGTTACCCCACTTGAAGTAACCACTGAAAATGCACAGGCAGCTTTTGATGCAGTGATTGTCAGCGCTATTCATGTAGTTAATAGTGTAGTTTCTGATATGATTGAGCGTGGCGAAGGAGCCCTGCTCTTTACCAGTGGGTTATCCGCCATGTTTCCTATTTCCATACTGGGAAATATTGGTATTTCCATGGCGGGATTGCGAAATTATATCGCAAATCTTCATACAGTATTGACCCCCAAAGGAATTCTTGTGGCAAATCGTCCATTGGGGTTGTTAATCAAACCTGCCGGAACAGGTGGAGTGAGTGATCCTGATGTGATTGCGGATATGTGGTATCAGGTATATACGGAAAAATTGGGTGGTGAAGAAGAATATCCAAAGGGAGTTACCCCCGAAACAATGCTGTTTTAACATTTCGTACCTTCCGCCGGATTACACTAACTTTTAATGTCAATGGAGAAATTGTATATGGAAAATGTAAAACAAGTTAACTGTAAGTATCCAAACATAAAATGTGATCTGCATGGAAAATGCAAAGAGTGCAGGGTAAGACATAAAGGGAAGAATTCATATTGCCAGCTGCGGGAAGACAGTTTAAGGAAGCGGATGATCGATAAAATGTATCGGAAATAAATAAGGCTCGGAGGCTCTATATAGGGAATGGCAATATCCGGTTGATAGTAGGAAGGAGGATGAAATGAAAATAGTAGTATTTGGTTCTACGGGGAAAACAGGCCGAGAAGTTGTCTATCAGGCACTTGAACGTGGATACACAGTGACGGCTTATGCCCGAAATCCAAAAAAACCTGATATAACGCATCCCAATCTGAATGTAGTCTCGGGAGAACTGAGTGACAGAGATGCCATAAAAGCAGCCATACACGGAGCTGATTGCGTCATCAGCGCACTTGGGCCTTATTTCTCCGTACATGATACGGCTTTGAGCGATGGCATGAAGAATATTTTGTCTACAATGAAAGAATGTGGTATAAACAGGATCGTCCAACTTTCCACGATAAGCTCAGCCGATCCCAATGACAGGAAGGATTTTCGTGCGAAATTGTTGGTGGGTATGGTAAAACGAAGTTACGCAGACGGCTATGCCGAAAGCAGGTGGAGAGTTCTGAACATTTTCGCAAAGCTCCTGTGATAAGCAATTGAGAATTTAGGAGGAATGTATATGGGAAATAATATCATATTCTATTTTTCAGGCACGGGAAATAGCCTTCAGGCTGCTCGTGAAATTGCTGCACCGCTTAATGCCGATCTGGTAAACATGGGGCGGAAGTTTTCCTTTGATGATCGTTCTTTTGAGCGGATCGGTTTTGTTTTTCCTACATACGGTACCGCTCCCAGACGGGTCAGGGAATTCGTAGGGGGACTGGATTTCAGTAACCAAAAACAAGCATACATATTTGCAATTGCCACATGTGGCCGCCAAGCAGGGAACTCGTTGCCGGATATGAACACTGCTTTGACCGCCAAGGGCGTGAGATTGCATTTCGGTGTGCCGCTCATTATGTTCACGAATACTGTCACTATGTTTGATATTGTTGGCGATCCGGAGGATACGGCAAAGGAATCAAGCGCTGCACTCAAGCTACTCATTAATCAAATTATCTCCAAGCAGGAAAACAAGATACCAAAAGAAAAAGTGCTCATAAAGCTCATGACCAAAATGACCACAAAGAATTATGCAAACCAAGACCAGTTCTTTAATGTGTCGGATGCTTGCAATGGATGCAAAACATGTGAAGCTGTTTGCCCTGTTTCCAATATTGAAATGCATAATGGGAAGCCTACATATAAACATCACTGTGAACAGTGCTTGGCCTGTTTACAATGGTGTCCGACCCGAGCCATCAATTACAAGAATATAACACAAAAAAGAGGAAGGTACCACCATCCCTATATCAGTGTTCAGGATATGATGAAACCTCGATAATATACAATACCGGGTCTTCCTTAATCTTGCTTTTAGAATTAAAACGGCAGCTTTGTAGTCATTATCAAAAGCCGCCGTTTTATTTTATTATTTTCTATTTGATGATAATAAGGCTGTTTATTTCACTGGCAATATTACCGTAAAAACTGTTCCCGTACCAATTTTACTTTCCACCATAATATTTCCGTTACACAAATCGACAATTCGTTTTGCAAGAGCAAGTCCCAGACCATTACCATCAGCTTTTCTTGCAGCATCACCTTGATAAAATTTATCAAAGATATGCTTTATTATTGAATCGTCCATTCCAATACCGGTATCGGAGATTTTAATGACAAGGGATGTTTCTTTTTCAAACAGGTGGATACCAATTTTTCCGCCTCGCGGAGTGAATTTTATGGCATTCCCAATCATGTTCATCCACACCTGCATCAATAACCTTTCATTTCCGAAATAGTGTGTTTTAATCAAATCAATCTGCAGGTCAAGCTCTTTTAGACTCCATTCAGGTTCGAGCATCAATACAGCCTGCCGTATCTGCTCATCGAGACGGTAGGATTCCTTTTCCAATATAACCTCCTGATTTTCAAGCTTTGAGAGGTTTAGTATGTTGTGGGATAAGGTAGCAAGCTGCCTGGAGCTGTCAATGATCATCTGTGTATATTCATTCCGTTCATCTTCGGATAAAGTTCCATCCTGCAAGAGCGTAGCATATCCTTCAATCGCTGCAATCGGTGTCTTGAATTCGTGGGATACATTAACAACAAAATCGTTTCTCAGGGTTTCAATACTGGATAATTCCTGCACCATCATATTAAATTTTCGTGTCAAGTTCCGTATTTCTTCTATGTGCCCGGATTCATCCATTCTTATATTGAAGTTCCCTTTTGCTACTTCATCAGTCACTTTGCTGAATTTTGTAATGGGCCTGAGTATTTTTTGAGCTACAAAAAAGGATATACTGGTACCAATCATTACACTCATAAACAATAGGAATATAATTGGCACAAGCGGATTTCCGTTGGATTGATTTAAATGCCCCATCTGAAAAAGCAAATATGCCAAAAATGACATAATAACAGCAGTAGCAAACATGATGGCAAAAACAATTAATGCAAAAAAAAGCCACAGTTGGGAGTAGTTTTTCCTTCTCATATCCGTTTCACCGCCTTGTAACCAAGCCCTCGGATTGTAATAATCTGAAAATCCTCACAATTCTTAAAGCGATCCCGAAGCCGGTTGATATGAACATCTACTGTTCGCTCATCTGTTTCAGAATCAATGCCCCAGATTTCATCCATCAATTGTTGACGGGTAAAGATCTTATTTGGATACGAAAGCAATTTATAA
Source organism: Bacillota bacterium (assembly GCA_023423335.1). Taxonomy (GTDB): domain Bacteria; phylum Bacillota; class Clostridia; order Lachnospirales; family Lachnospiraceae; genus Mobilitalea. Next base: position 159,073 of record JAFAFU010000084.1, read on the forward strand.
AGCAGATTGAACTCTTTGTGGGGTAAGAGGGTTTCAGTACCGCCATAGATAACTGTCAAGGAGTCGTAATCCAGCACAGTGTCACCGAATTCGATTTTTCGGACATTTACTATTTTAGCACGACGAAGCAAAGCTCCCACCCGCAGTACCATTTCATTTACATCAATTGGTTTTACCATATAATCGTCTGTTCCGACGAGGAACCCCTTTTGTTTATCCTTAAAATTTTCTTTTGCCGTAATCATAAGAATGGGCAAATTGTATTCGGCATCCCGTAGTACCTTAGTTAACTCATAACCATCCATGTTTGGCATCATGATGTCTGAAATAACTAAATCAATATATTCTTTATCCAGAATTTCGAGCGCCTCCTCACCATCTGCGGCGGAAAATGTATTGTAATCATTACGGGCAAGTACGGTACAAAACAACTTATTTAGCTTTGAATCATCTTCGACAACAAGAATATTAATCATATCGCTCACCTCCATGGGTAATATTATATTTTTTTATGTCCCGATATAGTGTGTTATTTTGTTTACATTATATCACGGTAATATAAATTTATTGTAAACTAAGTCGCCTTTTCTCAATATGCAAGTTTATATTCAGTTTATATTCGGTTAAAGATCAGTTGACAGAACCGTGTTATTATGCACATACAGCAAAAATAATAGTTGCTGAAAGGAGAAAATAATATGCTTCAACTAAAGAACATTGTTAAACAATACCCCGTGGGTGATACATCGGTAGAAGCCTTAAGGGGAGTTGATCTCAAATTCCGTAAGAATGAGTTTGTTTCCATTCTCGGGCCGTCAGGTTGTGGTAAAACAACGCTGTTGAATATTATTGGCGGGCTTGATCGATATACAAGTGGCGATCTTGTGGTAAATGACGTATCCACCAAGCGATTTAAGGATGTTGATTGGGATATATACCGTAACAACTCCATAGGTTTTGTTTTTCAAAGCTATAACCTGATAATGCATCAAAGTGTCCTATCTAATGTGGAGCTGGCCATGACGTTGGCTGGCATTTCAAAATCAGAGCGCAAGAAACGGGCAACTGAAGCGCTCGTTAAGGTGGGACTTAGTGATCAGATTCATAAGAAACCAAATCAACTGTCGGGCGGCCAAATGCAGCGAGTGGCGATTGCCCGCGCCCTCGTAAATAATCCTGATATTCTGCTGGCTGATGAACCAACCGGTGCACTGGACTCTGAAACCAGTGTTCAGATTATGGAAATCCTCAAAGAAATAGCAAAAGAACGTCTTATTATCATGGTTACACATAATCCTGATCTTGCCAGTACCTATTCTACAAGGATTATCCGGCTGCTGGACGGAAAAGTTATAGATGACACCAATCCCTATCATGAAAAAGAACAGCATATAAAAGAATTAGGGAAAAAAAAGAAAAAGAAAATATCCATGACTTTTTTAACGGCGCTTTCATTAAGCCTTAATAACCTGATGACCAAGAAAACACGTACTTTTTTAACTGCATTCGCCGGAAGTATCGGTATTATTGGTATTGCCCTTATCCTATCCCTTTCAAGTGGTATGCAGGCATATATCAGTAATATGCAGGAGGATACTTTATCAACCTATCCGATTCAAATTACCAGCCAGTCGATGGATATAGGTGGTATGATGGGCACGATGATGCAGTCTAATAGAGATGATGAGAAAGTGCACGATTTAGATAAGGTATATTCCAGTAATATCATGATGGATATGATGAGAACCTTATCAGCACAGGTAGCAAAAAATGACTTGAAGCAATTCAAAGCCTATCTGGACAGCAATAACGGTAAAAAAATCCATAACCTCTCCAATGCGGTTCAGTATGGATACGATCTTGATCTGCAGATTTATAAGTCAGATACCTCAAATGGTGTATTAAAAGTGAATCCAAGTAATGTCTTTTCCCAAATGATGGGCGGCGGTTCAATGGGTGGTGCTTCAATGGGCGGCATATCCATGATGAACTCTGATGTCTGGACGGAAATGATCGGAAATCAGACGCTGCTCGAAAAACAATATGATGTCCTCGCAGGTTCCTGGCCTTCTGCATATAACGAGGTTGTACTTGTAGTAGATGAAAATAATGAACTCAGTGATACAGTTTTATATTCGTTAGGTTTGCTGGATCAGGCGGAACTCAAAGAAATGCAGGAAAAAATCCAAAAAGGCGAGAGTATTGATGATTTGGTAGCTGAAACCACCAGTTATACTTATGACGAGTTGTTAAACCTGTCCTTCAAACTGGTTTTAAATACGGATTACTTTGAAAAGGAAAATGGTCTATGGGTAGATAAAAGCGATAAGGAAACTTATATGAAACCTGTCATTGATAAAGCCCTGGATGTGAAAGTTGTAGGAATTATCAGGCCTAATAAGGAAGTAACGGCATCCTCCATCAGCGGATCTATTGCCTATACTTCAGACCTTACAAAGTATGTGATTGATAAGATTAACAACGCCGAAATTGTCAAAGAACAAAAAGTCAATACTGATATTAATGTGATAACTGGATTACCGTTTGATATTGATGGTTATACAAAAGATTTGACAATGGATGATGTCAACGAATATATAAAAACACTGACTGAAGACGAACAAAAGCAGATGCAAGGTATGATTCAAACCATGGCTGAAGAACAAGTGCTTACTGCATTTGCCGAAAGAATGAGGGATGACGCCGGTAAAGCCGAAACCTATGAAGGCAATCTTGCACATTTTGGTGTGGTTGATTTAAACAATCCAAGTTCAATTAATATTTATCCGAAAGACTATGAGTCAAAAGAAAGCGTTGCTATCTCTATTGATGAATATAATACGTTGCAGGAAAGTGCAGGGCATGACGAATATGTTATCAGCTATTCTGATATGATGGCACTTATGATGTCATCTGTTACTTCCATTGTCGACATCATCACCTATGTGCTGATTGCATTTGTGGCAATATCACTTGTTGTATCCTCCCTCATGATAGGAATCATCACCTATATATCGGTATTGGAGCGTACAAAGGAAATCGGAATTTTACGCAGCATCGGTGCATCAAAGAGGGATATTTCTAGGGTATTCAATGCTGAAACGGTCATTGTCGGGTTTGTGGCCGGTGCACTGGGAATTCTCATTACATTGCTTATAAATATTCCAATCAATTTTATTATTAAAGGGTTTGTAGGTATTTCGGGTATTGCATCACTGCCAATCTATGGCGCGATTGGACTGATTATAATCAGTATGCTTCTGACTGTTATTGCGGGACTGCTCCCGTCCAGAATAGCGGCTAAGAAAGACCCTGTTGAGGCACTCAGAACTGAATAACAATTAATCTAAGCCGCTTAGATTGGTATGGTGATAGACTGCCACATGGCAGTCTGTTACCAGTCTTTTTTAGCAGAAAGGAAATGATATGTTTAATATATTAAAACGTCTTAAATGGATCGAGTGGCTTCAGATGGCTGTTTGTTTTGCATTTATCACCACTCAGGTTTGGCTTGATCTTAAGCTGCCCGACTATATGGCGGAGATCACTAAACTGGTACAGACGCCCGGCAGTGAAATGAGCGATATATGGACAGCAGGAATATATATGTTGTTTTGTGCCATAGGAAGTTTGGTAGCGGCTTTCATTGTAGGCTTTTTTGCCGCTCGTATAGCAGCAACTCTGTCATATCGGTTGAGAAATGACCTTTATGACAAAGTTGAATCCTTCTCAATGGAGGAAATTGGACATTTTTCTATATCTAGCCTGATTACGCGTTCTACAAATGATATTACACAGGTGCAAATGCTTATTGCGATGGGACTTCAAGTTTTGATTAAAGCCCCCATACTTGCGGTATGGGCAATCATAAAGATTTCAGGAAAGAACTGGCAATGGTCTGTTGCTACCGGCTGTGCAATTTTTACTTTGATTGCTGTGGTTTTGGTATTGATTATCTTTGCCTTACCAAAATTCAAAATTATTCAGAAACTTACTGACAATCTGAACCGGGTTACAAGGGAAAACCTGACAGGCGTTCGTGTTGTCCGAGCGTATAATGCCGAGCATTATCAGGAAGAAAAATTTGAAGTGGCAAATGCAGCGCTGACGGGTACCAATCTATTTACCGGCCGGTTGATGGCCATTATGATGCCGGGTATGATGCTGATTATGAATGGCCTTTCCCTTGCAATCTATTGGATCGGAGCATACCTTATCAATGGCACGGAAATGTCTGCAAAGATCAGCCTGTTTTCGGATATGATCGTTTATTCCTCCTATGCCATGCAAGTGGTTATGGCATTTATGATGCTGGTCATGATTTTTATCATCTTCCCTCGTGCAGCAGTTTCCGCAAAACGTATTAACGAGGTTCTTGATACCCAGCCGAAAATCATTGATGGCAGCCTTAAAACGATGCCATGGATTATGGGTGAAGTGGAATTTAAGAATGTCAGCTTTAAATATCCCGGTGCGGCTGAATATGTTTTGCACAATGTGTCGTTCAAGGCGGAATCAAGTGAAATGGTTGCTTTTATCGGCTCAACAGGAAGCGGTAAAAGTACACTGATTAATCTGATTCCACGCTTTTATGATGCAACCGAAGGCGAAATTTTAATCAATGGCAAAAACATAAAGGAATACAGGCAAAAGGATTTACACAATAAAATTGGTTATGTACCGCAGAAAGCCGTTATTTTTTCCGGTACGATAAAATCCAACATTGTGTTTGGTGATAATGGAAGAAAAGCACCTAAGATGGAGGAGATCGAACAGGCCGCCGCAACTGCACAAGCAAAGGAATTTATTGAAAAGATGGAAAATACCTATGATACTTCCATTGCACAAGGCGGTACCAATCTGTCCGGTGGTCAGAAGCAGAGGCTTGCAATTGCTCGGGCGATAAGCAGACAACCGGAAATTTTGATATTTGACGATTCATTTTCAGCACTGGATTATAAGACCGACCGGGAGTTACGAGCAGATCTTGCCCGGCAGAAATCCGGAGCAACTACCTTCATTGTAGCACAACGTATTGGAACCATCCGTAATGCAAATAAAATCATTGTATTAGATGAAGGTAATGTTGTTGGAATCGGGCGGCACGAAGAACTTATTAAGAACTGTGCCGTTTACCGTGAAATTGCCTATTCGCAGTTATCAAAGGAGGAGATTGGTGATGAGTAAAGGCGTGAAAAAAAATCAACCTATGAGGCGTATCGAAGAAGGCGAAAAACATGCCTTTTCCGAAACCTGGGGCAAGCTAATTTCATACTGTAAAGCATATTTTCCCGCTATTATCATTGCCCTGCTCTGTGCAGCTGGAGGAACAATATTTACACTGGTAGGCCCTGATAAATTGAGCGAAATGACAGATACCATTTCAACCGGCCTTATGAACGGTATTGATATGAAAGCCATCAGGAGTATAACACTTGCTTTAGCTGCATTCTATTCGTCAAGCGTAATTCTCTCTTATGTACAGGGATATATTATGGTGACTGTCACACAAAAAGTGTCAAAAAATATGAGGACGGACATTTCATGTAAGATAAACCGGCTCCCGTTAAAATACTTTGATTCGACAAGCTATGGTGATATTTTATCCCGTGTGACGAACGATGTTGATACCATTGGACAGACATTGAATCAAAGCATCGGTAATCTCGTGTCTGCTGTTACTCTCTTTTTCGGCTCGGTTATCATGATGTTTACTACAAACTGGATTATGGCACTGGTAGCTATTGGCGCATCACTTTTGGGCTTTGTCTTGATGATGCTGATTATTTCGCATTCTCAAAAATATTTTACTGAGCAGCAGGAACTATTAGGAGCAATCAATGGCCATGTCGAGGAAGTTTACAACGGACACAATGTAATTAAGGCGTATAATGCTGAAGATGAGCTGCGGAAGGAATTCCGGACCATCAACCGCAACCTGTATAAAAATGCCTGGAAGTCACAGTTTATATCAGGGCTGATGATGCCGTTGATGAGTTTTGTTGGAAATTTTGGATATGTAGCAGTCTGTGTTGCAGGAGCGGCACTTGCCATAAAAGGAACAATTTCATTTGGTGTCATTGTTGCTTTTATGGTATATGTACGACTGTTCACCCAACCACTGAGCCAAATGGCACAGGCGGCAACCAGCCTGCAATCGACAGGAGCAGCGAGCTACCGTGTGTTCACCTTTTTGGGTGAAGAAGAACTTGCCAATGAGAACGGCAAGTATACCGTACTGGGCACCGCAAAGGGTAATGTTGTTTTCAAAAATGTTCAATTCGGTTACGATGAAAACAAGCTAATCATTCATGATTTTTCAGCGACAGTCAAAACCGGACAAAAAATCGCCATCGTCGGTCCGACAGGAGCCGGAAAAACCACAATGGTTAATCTGCTCATGCGGTTTTACGAAACCAATCAAGGTGAAATTGCAATTGACGGCATACCAATCTCGGTACTCACTCGTGAAAATGTTCATGGTCTATTTTGCATGGTTTTACAGGACACTTGGCTTTTTGAAGGCACAATACGCGACAATATCATTTACTGCAAGGAAAATGTTTCAGATGAGGATGTAGTGAAAGTGTGTAAGGCGGTTGGCATCCATCACTTTATCAAGACCTTACCAATGGGATATGATACGGTTTTGGATGAAAATGCAAGTATTTCTGCAGGACAAAAGCAGCTTATTACCATTGCCCGTGCCATGATCAAAAATGCACCCATGCTGATACTTGACGAAGCAACAAGTTCTGTCGATACACGGACGGAAATCCTGATACAGGAAGCGATGGATAAGCTGATGACAGGCAGGACGTCATTCATTATCGCACACAGGCTGTCCACCATAAAAAATGCCGACTTGATACTTGTGATGAATAACGGTGACATTATCGAAAGCGGAACCCATCAGGAATTGCTTTCACAAAACGGTTTTTATGCAGATTTGTATAACAGTCAGTTTGAGCAGAGCGTATAGGGTTCCAAAACTATTGGTATATTGTTTAATTATTTAGATAACAAAAGTCTAATAGGTAGGTAAGCGAAAATGATTGAAGAATGGGCTTTCCACGATGTATCACCACCTTATATACAATTAATTAAAAAAAATGAATATTCAATTTATAAGGGAGAATTTACTGCTGGTCAGGTATTCCCATCTTGCCGTGTAATGGCAATGGCAATTCATTTTAATCCGAATACTGTATCCAAAGCATATAGAATTCTTAAAGATAATCAGCTGATTGTTATTATAAAAGGGCGGTATTTTGTTAATTCGGATGTTAGCATATGGAGCTATCATAGGACTCATAACTCCATTATTACGAAGTGCTTTGTTTGGTATGCCGCCTATGATGCCCACAGCAGTCGCCATGTCATTTGAACTTGCTGCATATGGGATGGTATCCGGTGTATTGTATTATAAGCTGGCAGGTAAAATGTTTGCTGCATATATTTCCCTGATTGGTGCAATGATTACAGGCAGGGTGGTTTGGGGAGCAGTATCCTTTGGGTTATATTCTTTCCTTGGTAAGATATTTACATGGAAGATATTTGCCATGCAGGCTGTTATCAATGCTATTCCGGGTATTGTATTACAATTGGTCTTAATTCCTGTGCTGGTAATTTCATTAGAATATGCGGGAGTTATACGGCATCTTACAAAGAATGATAAGTTGGACATGAAAGCGGTATGATAAATTGGCATGAAAGCAGATGAATGAATTAGTGGGCAATAACGTAAGGCATCGAATTCGATGCCTTTTGTAATATTCCTGCCGCCAGGGGGATACCAGAGTGGTGCGCGGGTTCGGCGAGACTGCACTATCTGACGATTGAGAGAATTATGATCATGGATTTTTCAGAGCATGACCTTTCGGTATTATTCAGATAGTGCATTTTTTTATAGTAAACTTCCATAACCAACATAGAAGCTCCACATTTCGGACATTTCAAACTTTCCTTTTTGTGTTTATTTGCGGAGGCTGGGGTATTTAGAATATGTGTTAAGCAATGTGGATTCCCCGCGTGCCGGTTTCTGCTATGACAGCGGACATCATAATTGCCGTACCCCTAATGAAGATTTGCTGTCACGATATGGCTCTCGCTTGATGTCTCTTCATTTGCATGATAACAACGGTATTGACGATCAGCACAGGTTACCGTTTGACGGTACGATTGATTGGTCGGACACCATGAGTAAAATTGCGCAAGCCAGTTACACAGGTGCAGTTGCATTGGAGGCTACAAATATGGGATACGAGGACTTGCCGCCAGAAGAGTTTTTAATCCTTGCTTTTGAACGGGCAAAAAGACTGGAGAGTTTAATGTGAGTTATAAGACCTTCTATACCGCCCGGAAGATTTGGAATCACTGATGTCGTGGGCAGAAGCAGTCCAAGAGGAATGCGGAAAGTAACTATTTGAGAAAGAATATGACGATAAAACCTCGTTATATTCTTTTTTAAAGATAACGCCCGATTATTCTGATGATAGAATAACACCGGTGTATACGACAGTATAGGAAAATAATAAGTTCTTCATAAGAATTTATTAAGATTTTGATAAGCAAAAATTCCAATATCACCTGCCCGATTTCGGTAAGATAAGATTGCCGAATCGGACAGGCTTTTATATTCCTGACAGGAAAATCTTTAAGCAGGTTTTAAGTCTGTCAGCAGAAGATAGACATCAAATCCAAACAGGTTATTTCAGAAAACCTGCTTTATAAAGACATATGTGAAGTCGGATATCCGCTTCCGGAAGAGCTGGTATCGCAGAAAAAAGGAGTGATTGTTATAAAAAGAAAAAAAGTTGCCGTTTTATTCGGCGGATGCTCTACAGAGTATGAGGTGTCTCTCCAATCCGCCTATTCTGTAATAACAAACCTAAATCCCAAAAAATATGAGACTATATTGATTGGTATCACCCGGCAGGGAGCCTGGTTAAGATATTATGGTTCTCTTGAAAAAATACAGAATGACACATGGATGGATGGCGATGACTGTGTTCCGGCGATTATTTCTCCTGATCGGAATATTCACGGACTGCTCGAATTCCACGATGACAGAACAATTATAACCAGAATTGATGTAGCATTTCCCGTCTTGCATGGAAAAAACGGTGAGGACGGAACCTTGCAAGGCTTATTGACAATGGCTGGTATCCCTTTTGCAGGGTGTGGTACGCTTTGCTCCGCAATATGCATGGACAAAGACATTGCTCATAAAATAGTGAATTTGGCCGGTATCAAAACACCCCTGTCCATTGTGCTGCGGTCCGGGTTTACCGATGCCGAACTGTCAAAGCAGATTAGCTGTCTGACATTTCCTCTGTTTGTTAAACCGGCAAATGCCGGTTCCTCTTTTGGTATTACAAAGGTTTTCCAAAAAAACGAGTTATACGATGCAGTCACCGTTGCCTTTCAACATGACAATAAGGTCATCATAGAGGAGGCCGTCGATGGTTTTGAGGTTGGCTGCGCTGTCCTTGGCAAAGCTTCGCTTGCCATCGGTGAGGTTGATGAAATAGAGTTATCTTACGGATTCTTCGATTACACGGAAAAATATACCCTGAAAACTTCTAGAATCCATATGCCTGCCCGCATTGATCCTGATACGGCCGAGCGTATTAAACAGACGGCTTTTGCTATTTACCGGGCGCTTGATTGCTCCGGGTTTGCAAGGGTCGATATGTTCCTGACACCGGAAAAAGAAATTATCTTCAATGAAGTAAATACTATTCCCGGCTTTACCTCTCATAGCCGCTATCCCAATATGCTGAAGGGCATTGGAATGACATTCGGACAGATTGTGGATACCGTGATAAGACTGGCGATAAACTCATGAGAACACTGACATTACGTAGGAATGATATTGGAAGAGGCAGCTTGATTCTCGTGAATCCTTCCCACCCCAAACGATGCGAAGCGGTGAAAGAAAATCTGATGGCTGTCTGTCCGGACTATCCGGG
>JAFAFU010000061.1 GCA_023423335.1 Bacillota bacterium
TTTTTTAATTGCGCTAAATTTAAGCAAAAATTCTAATGTGAGTAACATTGTGAGTAACAATTATATAAATTAATTATTACCACAATAAAAATCAGAGGTTTACATCCAAAATGCTTCTAATGATCGAAAAGAATCAGATTTGTTAAATATTATAAATTGTTATAAAAATAAAATACTTAGCCTTACTCAATACACCCTCTTACATTAACTGCCGTAAATTATCGTCTGATTGCATTAAATGGATATGTGAGTAAGATTGTGAGTAACAAGCTTTCGACACTTCGTTACTCACAACCTATGCTAAATGATACCAAGATCAAACAATTAAAACCAAGAGATAAAATGTACAGGATGGCAGATCATTCTGGACTATGTATTGAGGTGCGTCCGAATGGATCAAAGCACTGGCGTTTTCGTTATCGTTTTCTCGGGAAAGCATCAATGTTAAGTCTTGGTGAATACCCGGTTGTAAGTCTGGCTACTGCCCGTCAAAAAACCATAGATCAAAAAACACTATTGGACCAGAATATTGATCCAGCTAAATATCGACTTGAGGAAAAGGAACAAGCTAAACTTAAGTCAGAATCTACATTTAAGGATATTGCCCTTGAATGGTATGAAGTAAAGAAAAATAAAAGGTCTGAATCGTTTAGGCTTACCGTAGAGAAAGCTTTTGCGCGTGATTTATTTCCTGCATTTGGCAGTAAAGATTTAAAAACAATTACTCCGCATGATGTGCTCAGAATGCAGAAAGATACGATTAAGCGCGTATCTAAGCAGATGAATCATGGTACTGGTGAAAGCACGGCTATTCGAAATCGCCAACTTGTGAATTCAATCTTTAACTACGCTATAGCCAATCTGCGCTGCGAAAGCAATCCAGCAATATCACTTGGCCAAACCGTTGAGCGCCCTCCAAAGCAAACCGCTAGACCTTTAACGAGTGATGAAAAATCACGTTTTAATAGTGCGCTAAAAAACAGTCGATCTACTGAAATGGTTAAAAATTCCATACTCCTTTTATTATATTCAATGATGCGATCTATTGAAGTTTGTCGATTGCGTTGGGAGTGGGTTGATTTTGAAAATAGATTAATCACCATACCACCAGCAACAAAAGAGCAGCTGGATCAAGGTGAGCGAAACATCAAAATGAACAGAACTCATTTGGTGCCAATTAGCGATCAAATTTTTAAAATTTTAGAGAGTCAAAAACTACAATCAAATGATGAATATGTGTTTTGCTCAGTCTTTAATAAATCAAAAATAATTAACAAAACCACCATAAATCGAGCGCTTGGATCTATGGGTTTTGAGTTTACAGCACACGACTTTCGAGCTACAGCATCAACATTGCTTCATGAGGCCGGATATAGCTCAGAATGGATAGAATTGCAGCTTGCGCATGTAGATAAAAATGCCGTTCGTGGCACATATAATCACGCTCAAAATTTAGAAGAGCGTAGAAAAATGATGCAAGATTGGGCTGATATGGTTGATAGTTGGTAGGTGAATTTATGATCGTCATGAAGAAAAATAAAAAATATCTCTGTTATGTAAAACAAGAAGATGATTTGGATTATTGGGAATTATCAGAAGTGAATTTTGTAGATCAATCGGGCTGGCATTGGACCAGTGATTATGAGAAAGCTAAGTATTTTATGAGCGTTCGGGATGCTGATATTTTTCTAGCTAAGAAGAAAGGTGAGTTTTGGGAAGGTGTGGAGATTGTAAACGAATAATAATCTAAATATTATCATCAAGATTTTTCTTAATAATGACCAAAAAGCGAAATATATTATGAGTAAAAATACAGGAAAAGCTTACGAATTATTTGTACAGTCCCTATATCAAGCGATATTACAATCTGAATTATTATCTGGGCAAAAAAATATAGAAGTTGAAACCAATAAGCTATTAGTTGATAAAAATGGTACTGAGCGTCAATTTGATATCTATTGGGAGTATAGCTTAGGTGGATTTTTATATAAAACAGTCATCGAATGCAAAGACTACGCTAGCAAAATATCAATAGATAAAATTGATTCATTACTTGGAAAACTTCAAGATTTTCCTGAATTAAGGGGAGTTTTTGCAACAAAAGTCGGTTATCAGTCTGGTGCTGAAATAAAAGCAAATAATAATAATATTGAGCTTCTTATTGTAAGACAACAGAATGACAGTGACTGGGAGGATGAGGATGGAACACCATTAATTCGTGAGATTAATATTGGAATGACAGTAATTCATCCCGCCAGAATCACTGGATTTAATATTTTTATGCCTAAAGAAACAGAACACAAAACCCCATTAAGTTTATCAGGAATGAATAACGAAATAATAATTATAAATGAAGATACAAATGCAAAGTTTTCGATGTTTGACTTACAACACATTTTATTGGATGACCATAAAAATGAATCAGGTATCTTTGAAAAAGTATGTAAATTTAAAGGAAAAATTATAACTGCAGATCAAGAAGTTGATATTTTAGGCTATAAGGTTTCCTATATCATACCTAAACCTAGTAAAGACAATATTCTAATAGACTATTCGGAGAAACTAATCGGGGTCATTGAATATCTAAGTCAAGGAAGAAAAGCAATTGTATTTGATGATCATATTAGATATGAAAATAAAAAAATTTTAAACAAATCCACATAAAAATATATAAGCCCTCACATGAGGGCTTTTACAATTGCACCATGTCGTGCCTTACAGTCATTGTATTTAGCAACCGTATCAACCGACCAAAGCATTAAAGCCTTACCCTGCCCCGACTCAAGTTGTTGCAGATCTGCGCATGGCTCAAGGAGGTTTGCTGGCACCACTGGCGATAAGTGAGTTGAGTTGCTGCACGCCGTCACTGTCAAAGCAGTCATTGCGATAAACAGGCCGCTCAATGATTTTTTGAACTTCACGCGTGATAGTTTCGACTTGTACTCGCTGTTCTGATTTAAGTGTTTCATAGTCTGCACTTGCCTTATTAATTAGATTTTGTTTTTCAGCTAAAGCCTTCAAGTGCTTTTGCTCTATCTCTTGAATTTTGGTCGTGCATTGTTCTGCGGCTTTTTTAATCTTTCCAGACAAATGATTGGTATATGCAATCTGCCCTACCCATAAAAAGAAAAAGACCGCAATTGCGATCCAGTGTTTGTATTTCCAAAGTAGTAGTGGCATCTAGTTCACTCCCATGCATTTGTTATAGCGCTCAACTTGTCGAGTCCACACGCCATAACAATTGTTTGACCGCACCGAGCAATCACGCTTTGCAACAAACTTCCACTTCAATAATGAATCGCAAGCAGCCTTGTACTGCCCTGCCTTCAGGTTGCGTAGCATTGAAGATGAGCGCCAGTTGGCTGCACCGAAGTTGTATGCAAAGTCTAAAAATGTGTCGTACTCTACTTGAGATAGTTTCACGCCTTCCAGCGACTTTCGAAATGCAATCTCATCTTTAGACACGTGCGCTTTTGCCCATTCTTGAGCGGTCTTGCGCGTGATTGGTGGATCAGTCATTTTGATTGGCTTACCACCTGGTTTAGTAGTAGATCCAATGCCCTGTGTTACAACCCCACCGCTATCTTTATAGGGTTTTGCTGAGTAACCTTCATACTTTTCTAAACCCACAAAAAAAGCAGCCGAAGCTGCTAATCCATACGTCCAATATTTAGTCTTGTTTTGCATTGCATTCACCGTTTAATTTCTGCATTTCAAGCTCATGCAACTCTTGTTCGCGCTTATCTTTGCGTTTTTGGAACTGGCGATTAGATAGGAAATTCATCAAACTTATTAATAAGCCAGCCAAACCTATTCCGATACCAATCAAAAAACCCCAATCAAGTGCGGCTGCCCATGAAACCAGAGTTACCCCCGTACCTGTTGCTGTTGTCACTTTTCCTGCAATTGCAGCTGATGTTTCTGCCACCGCTGCTGTCGTTTCAGACATGTTTCCCCCTAAATTTTGGTAATAAAAAAGCACCTGGAGGTGCGTTATAAAACTGGATATGCTTCGTGAATCGGTGGCTTCCATTCATTATTATCTTGATCAACCCCGATAATTTGAACTAAATCATTAGGGCTTATTGGTTTTGAGAAACCATAAGACCCAAGACTATCTGTTATCGACTCATCAATCAGACATCCTGTTTTTTTATCGTATAATCTAACCTTTTTGTTTGCGGCTAGTGAGTTGTCTGGGTTCAATAGAGTTCCAGCAATATTGTATAACACGGGACTGCTTGGAGGTAAGTCTCCATTAGTTCCGATTGCGAGACTATCAATTACACGACCCTCAATCCAACTCGATAAGGCCAAACCGATATACCCCTCCGATGGCAAGCTAGTAGTATTGTAATTAATACCCCATGTTGTCGGCTCTGTCACATCGCTCATCCACGATTTTACTTTAATGTTATTTCCAACAACTTTTATTCTTAAATTAAAAAAGTAACGATGTCTACTGCTTTCTGCGCTAATGTCGAGGTATGTGCCGCTTGTTGTCGCTGCGTTTGATGACGTATGCCCAGCGGAATATAAGCGCATTGTGCGTGCAACAACTAAGTCTGTATGCGCAACATTGCCACCTGTAAATACAACACCACCCTTACTAAAGTCTGTAGTTGCAGTTGAATCATATTCGACTGATGGCAAGCGAAATGCAAAACCAAAACCAGCGCTATAAGACGATATTTGCCCCCACTGAGCCATTCTTGAAGCTCGTCCTGATATTAATGCTTCAAAATCTCTGACTTTTTGCTTTAAAAGAAAACGTATTTGGGTTTTTGAGTTATTGTCTGTGGCAACCCCGGCATTATTAATTGGATTTAACTGCAAACACTTTTTATTGCGCAGGTAGTCAAAAATTGTATCTGCCGATAACATTTCAAAGTCTGTTCTATCGTCTCCTGCTTTCACAATAAAATCAGAAAACTCATAATTATTCTCAAGTTTAAATGGCTCAACCGAGCCAAAATCATAAAAATATTGAGCCATTTTTTTTAATCCTCGAATTTTAATACGACATTATTGCCGATTGGTCTAGTGTAAGGTTCTGTAAATTTCAGTTGATTAACCGCTGATTCAACTACAAAGTCATGTACAAATTTTTTCATGCACTCATACCCATCTCTAGTTGAAATAATTTCAAGTCGAACATTGAGCGCTGTAAATTCATCTTGATCAATAATGATCGAATTCAGCTCTGTTGTTTTTGTAACAAGTAGCTCATTTGCTGAGTTGTATAAATTCACAATGTACGAAACACCGGTTTCTACAGTCACATCTGCATCGAACCACCCCAAAATCTCCCCACCGGTTTGCTGTAATCGATTTCTATGCGACCACGTGAGATTTATGTTCCCACGCACTAAAGAAGGCCAATACTCGCCGTTAATTTTCACGTTGGCTGGTGGGTACGGGCGATATGCTTCACCACTCAATGTGATTGAATGTGTAGTAGCCAGCGCAGCCGAAAGCTGCGCCGAGCTGGTATTTGTCAGTACTTTCGCATTCACGATTTCACCTGCGTAGTAGTCAGTATTGTCTACCGCAAGCCATTGATCGCAGAAATACAGCCGCGCCTCTGCTGCATGTAGCGCAGGAACAGTGCCAAGCACGCCGCGTTTCACCGTGACTGTATTTGCGACAAGATCAATTGCGGTAACAGCAAGCTTTTCGTCATCAAGCAACAACCATTCATTTAGTTCAATCAAATCAAGATCTGTGCTGTCTTTAATTGAAAGTACAGTCTGCATGCGGTCAATACCGGCACTTAAAAGCGCAGATGGACAATAGTCCAATGTTGCTTTTGTGCTATAGCTTCCCTGCCCAGTTTGCACATCCGCATTAATTGAATTGCGCTGATGCCGCGCCGCAATCACAGCAACTTTTGAAAGCGTTGGATCAGCAGCAAGCTCCACATTCACTTCTGACTCGCTTGCTAATTGCACAGCATCAAAATACGGCAGCTCAATCACACGGACAGTTGGATTGTCTTGCGGTGGCTGAATTGCAGGGTTTTCTACAGGTGGCACATATGGTGCTACCGAGTTCATCGGCGTGCTGAATACATCCTCAATCGCTTCAATTTTCACACTAAGATCGTGTGCATCTCCGTAATCGATTGCCTTAACACGCATGATTGAGCCCACAACACCATGAACACCCCAATTCCATGTAAATGCATCACCAACTGACAGCTTGCGGCCAAAATCGGGATGCACTTCATTCAATGTGACCACTTTCAGTGGGCTAGAAAGCGAATGTAAATCACGCTCCGCTGCTTTATATGCGGTTTGTTCATTTGTAAAACCGTCATATTTAACAGGCTTATTCACTAAGCCATTTTGTGCGATGCGGGCTGGATCATGCGCCGATGTGGTTGCATTCTTTCCAGTTTCTTTATTCCAATATGTCACGGTGACTTGGTTTACTTGCTCTGCTGCAGTACGAATTTCGTAATCTGAAATTGAACGCACATTGGACTCATCTAGCACAACCAAAGATTCTGCTTCATAGTCATCACGAATCAGTTTTAGCGTCCATTTGTTTGTTTTTTTATCAACAAAACAAGACGCATCAATGTGCTCGCAAATCAGATTAATAATGTTTTGAATCTGCCCCTCATCATCAAAAACAATGCTCATATACATGTCTTCAATTTTTAAGACACGCCAAGCTTCAAGGAATGAATCTTTATCAAGCATTGATTCAGGTTGACCTAATCCCCACTGGGCATTTGTGATGCAGAGCCATAACATGTCAGCTGGATTCATATCTGGTTCACCAGTGCGAATACCAAACCACGCTTCTTCATTAATTAATGTAGACCCATCATCAGTCCAAATCCACGGACACAACAATCCGCCACCTAGCTTGACATCTTCACGTACCCAATTGTCTTCCGGTGTATTGTCTAAACTTGACAAAGCAATATGGTGTGGTAAATCAGCATTGTTGGCGCTCGCAATAAACTGAGTGTATAAACAAAAATGCTTAACCCAACTAGAAGCTAGCTGGGCTGTGTATGTATGCTCTTCTGTTACATCCCTTCCATCTGCAATAATGACAAATGTATTGCGCGTCGCTTCTGCGTTTTTAGAAAAAAATGAATACCCTGTGCTCATCATTTCTGTAAATGAATTGCCACCCACTTGGTCTTTATATGCAATAAAATCCCCAAATTCACCCGCATCACTGACCTGAAAATCAATAAAATCTTTATAGGTCACAGTTGCGTCAAATGCGATAATGCGAACATTTAAAACACAGTTGTAGTAGGTTTCTTTAAAAAAAACCAAGGTATTAACAATGCTTGAAAGTGTATTCTTTAAGCGCACAAAGTCTTGCATTGATAGTGATTTTGAGCAGTCAAAAGCAAATACAAAATTTGAAGGAACATTGGTGATATTAGAGTTAATGCCGCCAACATGTGAAATGCGGTATTTCCAATCCTTCATGTAGTTTTGATTGCCGATGTAGCCCTGCTTCCAAACAAAAGAACTAACGCCACGGTACGCAGGTACATTCCCCTTACCTAAAACCGACTCAAGATATGGGTCAGGCTTTTGATCTGGTGTGCCGATGTAATAGTTGAAATTGCCTGCAACACCACCACCAGAGTCATCACCACCAAACAAGTGAGGCTTTGAAATTCTACTAGATTCATTACCCACCCCGCCGTACCATGCTTCTTTATCTTCCACCCAAATTCTGCGCAGATATGCACCCGCATGTGCAAGCACGGCATGGAATCCGACAGAATATTTATACCCAACTGTCTGTTTCTTTCCGCTGCTCATTTTCTTCCACCTTTGCTATCTCTACGACTCTTAAAGCCATCGCATCATTTGTATCAATCAATTTTTGCGCCTCAATTCCGTTTGCTAAAAAGTCTTGCCAATCCCAATTTCTGGCATTAAAAAAGGGCTTAACGCCCTCTTTCCTGCAATACCCAGCTGCTCGCATATGTCGAATATAAATTCTCATTTCTTAATCGCCTGACTTTTTTGATCACCAAACCACACCACACTACCCTTCACATCACGCGTACCTAGCACTACTTTATTGGTCACCCCCTCTTCGGCAGTAGTAACCTCCACATCTTGTGCTGACATTCTGTTTTGCTGACCACGCATCATCGCAAAGCTGACAATCAGCGAAACAACCATGGCAACTGCTGCATAAATCAGTAAATTCATCGCTAGATCACCTGCCGCTCAAGTGGGTTGTCGGTCGGCACAAAAGGGAAGCCGCCATAATTTGGCATGTTTCCGTAGGCCTTGCAGGCTGTCGGTGTGCGCATGCAGCCGGGGTAGAGCGTTACATATGGAATTGCATCTTTTGCGGCTTGTAATTCGGTTTCAGCCACAGAAAGCGTTGCAGTTTTGTCTGAAACCACCGTTTCGGCTTGCAGTTTTTCAGCTTGCGCCAGTGCTAGCGCATCTATCAAATCTTGATAATTTGGATTATCAGGACCAGCGTTATCAACTACGGTTTGTGCGTCAATTTCAGCTTGTGTTTTGATTACTAAATCTGCTTGTGCGTTAATCAATTCAGTTTGAGCCGTATCAAAAGCCAATTGTTTTTCATCAATGGCTGCAAACAAAGCTGCAAGCTGAACATCTTCGATCACATATTTAGAGAAGCTGTCATAACGGCGCTTCAGAATCAGCGAATTCTGCTTGCTTTCATCAATAGTGATCAAGACACCGGTTGGATCTTCAATCATTCCAATCTTGAAGTAATTGTCTGCGTACGACTCAAGATCACGCAGCACAACACTCAACTTATCAATGCTTTTGATTGTAGTTTTTACTGCATAATCATCTTTATTCAGTCGACACTCATCACTGAATACGCGATACGGACACGGCCCTTGAATTTTACGTGTAACAGCATTTCGACCCACTTTTGTGTATTCAGTTTCAAACTGCAGCATAATACCGTCACTTTTTGGCTTCACTTTTACCAAACGGCCCGACCAGAACTGATTAAATTGCGTGCCTTCATACGCAAACATTTCAACAGTCGTCAACTCTTCAAGTTCAGAGCGTGAGAGATTTTGTGCAAGCTCTGACTGTAAAGAAAATTCAACATCCATGACTTCTTTTTCAAGTGTTGTGCCTGATTTGTGCCGACCACGCTTGATGACATGCGGCTCAAATGAATAGCCCAGGTGTTCAATAAATGCATCACCATTGGTATAAGCACGAACCACAGCACCGGTTTTAAACAGATAAAGCTCACGTCGGGCAATCGTTTCGCGACCATTGCCCAGCACTCGCTTAAAAAATTGCATCATGGCTCTATCTCCAAAATTGAAACTGAAGATTCAGTGATATTTCCGCCCTTGTACTGAATATCAGTAGAATCATTATTAAGGCGATGCAGGCCCAAATAACTGATCATTTGAATGCTTGCTGCAGGCTTATTCAGAGCTGGTGAAATGGTCAGTCTTGTATTAACACCATTTTTTGCCGCAGCTGTGATTGTGTGTGCTGTCCACACATTATTTGCTTTAATCGCAATATGCTTGCGATGCGCAGCAAACTCCAAATACTGGTTAGATTCAACATCCAGTACAGCAGCTACATTGCCTGTGCTTTTTACATAGAAATTACGTTCAAAAGTCGGAAGCCAGAATGGTCTAAACATGCCGAGCCGTCTAAACAGAAACTGGCGATATTCATACAGCTCAGCTTGCGTTTTCATCACTGAGCGCATCGGCTTGCCATATTTTGCATGCAGCCAATTTGTGTGCTGATCAATCGGGCCAAGGCCAAAATCAACAACTGTCTGGTGCTGCAACACAGTGACATTCAGCGAATCCCCTTCAAGAAGAAGACGTTTAAAATATATATCTTTACCCAGAAACTGCGCTGGCGCCGGAGCATTTTTATAAGGAGCATCCAGCACCTGAAATTGCAGTTTAGGCTGACTCCAAACCGCATTGATCGGTGCTGAAACGTCGCCCAACAAAAAGCCCACTCGAAGTGGGCATATTGTAAAATTTTGCAGATCTATCGATTGATACAGCTTGAGTCCATCGCTACGCACCTCTTGAATTTCAACAACAATACGCTCATTGCCTTTTTTGATTAATGCAAGCGAATCGGGTCGATAATCATAAATTCCAGTATTACAGGCAATAAAATCACCCGATGCGGCGGGTATGCGCTGCCATTCTATGTCCACTGGCACAGCCCACTTTAAGCGCAGGCCGCCATAAAGCACATTAAAATTCTGAACCATGGCTTTTCTTAATGCCACATAATCGATATTGAGCAACTGGGCTGCAGTTTCACGCAACGCGGTGCGCTGCTCTGTGCCGTTGTGAGATTCAAACATATATGTACTGAAAGACAGTGACTCTGATGAACCTACAAGGGTGCATTCTGTCAGCAATACAAGTTCGCCAAAAAGTGTCGTTTGGATTTTCATATTGCCTCTTAAAAAATAAAGCTCACCAAGGTGAGCTTATGCGATACCCAGTGCTGCTTTAAAGTCAGACGGATTCGCTTTAATCAAATTGAGTACTGTTTGCCCTCCAACTGGACTGCGGATATAACCACCTACAAGGTCATCACGGTCAACCTGATTGATGATTGTGAGCTGCTGGGCCTGCTGATCTCCCGCACCAGCCCTTACATTCGCCTGAGCCTGCCTTTCAGCCTGAACATTAGCGCCACGCTCAATCGCATCCACAGTACCCATGCCGACACGGTAGGTGTCTTTAGGGGTAACTAACCCGCTGTCAGCATAAGTGTTAGGGAGCTTTCCAGTAGCGTTCATATAATTCAGAGCATCTAGGCCTAAACTTTTAACCGCTGCTGTTTTAAACATAAACTCGCCATTAGATGCCATGATCGGAATCTCATCACTCGTTCCTGTTCCTCTTCCAGTAATATGACCACCAGTGGCATAACCAGTAGGAGCTTGAATATTGGCTAGCATTGCCGCAATCTGCGCTCCCTGTCCCATTGCCCCTAAAATCATTGGGATATTTTGCGGAAATCCAATTTCCGACGCTTTAGCAATGTTGGTAATCAACGATAAAGCAGCTTGTGATGCAGCAAAACCTCGTGATACCGCATACATCACTTGATAACCTTTTGATTGCTCACCACCCATAGCTTTCATGATAGTAGCCATAGAGCTCGTAATACCCTCACCGTAACTTAACTGAAGTTGCATCGATGAAACTTGATACTCATCTTCAATTAATTTCATACGATCCATATGCGCCTGATAAGCCTGCTCTTTTAATGCATAGTTTTCACCAGCCAATGCTATCTCAGCGTCAAACAACTCTTGAGCAGCATCTATTCGATCAAAACGCTCTTTATCAAGATTGTATTGCTCGGTTGTGCCAGTTATTTCAGCATTAATACCACCCCATTGCTGAACAGCAGACTTAAGATTGCTTTGCTTTTCCTCTGCTTGTAAGGCTTTGGCGATTGCTAATTGCTGGTTGCGCTCTTCGAGATTTTGCACATTCAACATAATCCGTTGGCGTTCAAGCTCCCAATAGCGTTCCGACTGAGCATTTGCATTCATTAGGCCTTGCTGCATTTGGAAGATGCGCTGCTCTTTGGCGAGTTTGATTAGGCCGAGTTCGTGGGCACTCTCCATGTCGACAGAATCTTTTTTTAACTTGCGCTCATCTGCCAATAAACCTTTTGTGGAGTCGATGCGCAACTTTTTAATATTTGTCTGAGCACGAAGTTTTGCAACTTCAGACATATTGTATTCGTTAAGTTCAAAGTCGAGTTCTGCTGTATAAAGCTTTTTCCTTGCCTCCGAAATAGATGTAGCATCTGCAATCATTCGTGTTTTTGAATCTGACTTTAATGATGAATTATTGATTTTCTCAATTTCATTTTTTAAGTCAGTTTCAATGCGGGTGAACTCACTAGTGTATTCGTAGATGAGGCGTTGTGCATCCTTGAGCGCTCTTTCAGCCTCACGTCTTAATTTTGCCGTATTATCAGCTGCCTTTTTGGACGAATTTGCCGACCCATCTAAAGCTTTTTGCATTGCTTTCGTATTTGCGGCTGAACTGGCAGTTGCTTTGCTAGCCTCAGTTGCTCGCTGTTGTACTTTGGTTAAAGAGTCAACCAGCTTATTGTTTGAGGTCGGATCACTTAGCTTATTAAACCTGGTTCCCCAGCCATCAACTGTTTTGCTTAAATCATCTAAAACCATTTGATGTGTGACATTTTTATCTGTCATTGCTGCAATAGAGCCACCTATAGTTTTACCGATAATATCAAAAGTTGCAGCAACACCCATTCCAACTTTTGATAGCCAAATAAGCGTATTTGCAACCGATTCAGCAACACCATTAAATTGAACGCCCTGTTCTGATGTTGATAAGAATGCCCCAGCTATTTGATTCAAGGCTGGCAATAGAGACTGAAGAAACTGGTTTCGTAGGCCCGCAATTTGCATTTCAAGCAACTCAGTTTCTACTTTCAAGCGCTGAGCAGCAGCAAGGGTTTCCTCATCCATTATAGCCCCAGCATTTCTAGCTGCTTCAGCCCATAATTCAAAACCTTCCCCGCCATTCTCTAGGAGAGGGATTAGTAAGGTAGCTTCATCTGCTACAGATTCCATGTATGTGACAAACTCATTCTGTGCAATGCCAGCCTCTTCTAATTTCTGCACATATAAAAGTAGTGCATCTGGGCCGCTTAATTCACGCATAGCATTTGCGAGTTTTAAAGCGCCTTGGGTTCCACCCTCTGTTTTGGTTGCGATTTCTGTGAAAAACTTAGTTAGTTCGCCAGAGCCCTCTTGTGTAAATTCACCAATACGGTCACGGGTATCTTTGAAAATATCTGATAATTTATCCATCTCCACACCCATGGCTCTCGCGCCAACGGCCCATTCCTGAAATTGAATTGGTGTAGTACCAGACAAATATGCAAGCTTTTCTATTTCCGCTGCCGCGTTTGCGGTTTGTGTTGCTAGTGCAATTATGGCTCCTAGTGTTACTGCACTACCTATAGTTCCAGCTATTGTCCCCGCCATACTAGCGAACCCAATATTTACCTCTTGGGCGAGTTTGGAAATTCCAGTTTTAAACCCATTAATTTTTAAAACTTCCTTTTCAGCAGCATCCCCTACTTTCTTTATACCTTTAGATGCAACATTGCCATTTGTCTCTAGATTTTTTAGCTCCTTGTTTAGCTCCTCAGTTGTTTTTTTGGAGTTACGGGAGTCGATTTCGATAACTAAGCGGCTCTTCTGTTCTGTCATTTCAATTTCCTATAGGCGAAAAAAAGCCCCGCTATAGCGAGGCTTATATGAGTTGTTGATGATCAAGGTTCTTTAAACCCACTTAATTCAAATGTGAATTGCTTTGATCCTTCCTGATAGAATTTCGGCTCAATAATTAGTTTCTGAGAGGTTTTTAGTTTTTGAATAACACTATTCGCAGTTTTTGGATATTTAATAAATAAAATATCACTATCATGGCTGTCCGACTCGATCATTGTTATTGATTGCACAGGATTGTTGTCAAATTTAAAATTAACCTCACAGCCATCAATCATTCCACACAAAAACTGGCCCTTAGAAATTGTAATAATCACATCATTTTGGCCAGCATTATTTCGAACCATTAGGTTGAGATTAGATCCACCACCATATGGAAATTCAAAAATAACCTTATTTACACTTGAAGTGTATGTGGTTTGAGATTTTGTTCCTCGCATTTCATCTGTTGATGAGTTACTTACCCAATTGCTTTTCGGCTCACTAACCAATCCGCCATCTGAATTCGATGAGGCGCTACTCGATGGACTATTTGATGACTGACATGAGGCAAAAATTGCCATAATAATAGATATAAATACCAGCCACACAGCCCAGCGAGGAACTTCTTTTTTAACCTTCGCTCCGCATTGTGGGCAACTTTCTGCCTTGTCGCTGACTTGGTTGCCACACTCTTTACAAGGCTTGATAGCCATATCCGTCCCCTCAAATATTTATTGTTAGAGACAAGATACTGATTTTACCTATAAAAAACCACCTAAGTTTCAGGTTATGCTTTTAGATTTCTCGACAATCCAGTTAGGAATATTCATATCTGGGTCGCCATGCATTAGTAGCTCATAGGCATTTTCTAGCGAATAAGGTGTTTCGCCTTTTGATTCACCAGTAGGTTGTAAAAATACGAGATTCTCCCAATCTTGAATCACATGCTTTGCAATAATCTTCAAATACTCTTGAGCAAATTTAAACCCACTCATTTTGAAAATAGATTTTTTTACAGCTAAATCCCGCAATGCAGCGACACATTCAGGGTTGTTATATGGCTTGATTCTGAAACAACCAAACACAGCACCATCATCTAACTTATATACAAACCATTTTGATTTATCGGTCATTATTCTTTCCTATAGGTATAAAAAAACCGCCACATGGGCGGATATTTTGTATTGTTTAAAGTTAATTCATGCAGTCGATGTAAAACCGGTTTGCATAATCGGAAGCAGCAGAGATTAAGCCATCTCCACTATACATAATTGGGTATTTGAAGCTACCAACAATTATTGATTGCATAGCTTTTTTTACTGAAGGCTCATCCTTCTCATTAATTACAGAAAACATTTCCTCTGCGCTTGCACCATTTTGTCTTGCTTTAAAGGAGTTTTCCGCAAAACTAAAAACCGCAGAACAAATTTGTTTTTTTAATTCTGGATCGCTAGTTGCTATTGGTTCTGGGTAGTACATTCCTTCCTCAAGCACTTTAGTATGCTTGTCTATTAAATCAGCATGAGCTATTGAGTAACAAAATAAGGTTATAAAAACAAATAGTTTGGATTTCACGCCCAGCCCCAATTTATAATTTAGAACAAGATACTAATTTTAAGTGTAAAAAGAAACCGCCACTTGGGCGGTTGTCTTTTTAGCTAACAAGCCAAATAAAGAAAATCAATATTATGAACCCCACAATAATACTAACAGCCAAATTTGGTTCAGTATTATTTGAAGCATTACGAGTGGTTTTAGAGTGCGACTTAAATGTTGAATAAGACAATCCTGTACCTGGAGCGCTAATTGTTGTTCTTGTGCCTTTTTTGCCTACACTGACGCGCGCACCCTTCCCACCAACAGATACACTGCTTATGCCTTTCTTACCCACATTAAGGCGAACACCTGGTGCTATTTTAAAACTTTTCCGGAATCCAAAACCCATAACATCACCTATCGGCAGATTTTCTTAGATGCACTAATCGAACCATCTTTGCATACAAATTTAGATCCCTGACAATGACTTATGCCACCTTTCTTGCCTGAACAAGGTTGCTTTCCGCGACCAGCTTCAGCGACAGTTGATAAACCTAAAGCAAGAACCACTGCTACTATTATTTTCATTTTTATCCCCTTGTAATGAGTAATCAAAATACTAACGTTTTAGAAGTTATAACGTAATCCAGCTTTGTATGTCATGCCATCATAATCACCAATGGTGTAATTATAGTGATCAATCCCATCGTGTGACGAGCATGTTCCGCTACCTACACTGTTGCTTGTTGTTCCATCCTTACAGGTTGTAGATGATGAAATATCCCAAGACCATTTATATCCAACACCACCATAAATAGAAAGATTTGGCATAGGTGTATATCCCAACTCTAAACCAACTGGCAGCGTCCAATAGGTAGAATTATCAAACCCATCGGCTTCTAAAATACTCACCCCTGTGCCCAAGGTTGCCAACGAATAAAAGCCGTTAGCATTAATCAGGTTTAAGTGGCCACCGAATGAAAATTCGTATGCGCTACCATCGTAATTGTCACTCTGTTGATATTCAAACTTACCCCAATAACCATTTCGGTGTGGAGTTGATGAAATCCCGATACCAAAACCCTTTAGATCTTCATCAATATCATTTCCAAATTTGCCTTTCTGAGCTGAATACTCAAGCATTAACGAAGCATTAAGCGCTGTCTCGTTTTTATATCTTGTTGGTTGCAATGGTGTGTATTGTGTTTCCGCTACAGGGGTTTCGTAGCTGCTCATTGGTTCGGGCGTGCCTTGTTGAATCAACAAAGGCTTATCTGCCAAAGCAAAGGATGAAATTAAAGATAAAGTACCGATTGCTAATAATTTTTTCATATTACCCCCTAAATAAAGGTGATAAATTACTCAATTATTCGAAAAAAGTATATACAACTAAAAGAAAACCTCCCAAAGGATGCTCTTGTTTGGTTAATCACTCATTAAATGTTAATGTTGACTGAGCTTTAGCCACCATGGCTTCAATGATCTGCCTTTACAGCCTCAATCCGATGTTGTGTAATTTCTAAAACCTAACTACTTAATAAAAATATGAAATTTTCTTTTAATATTGATCTTGCTTTAATTATCACCGTTTTTACCGCTTTTTTATTTTGGTGTGGTTATTGGTACAACTTTGGGTATGCAGAATACTTTGGCGTGCCCATAAGTTTCTTTGAGTTATCCTTATCCACAACATTAGTCGATGGTATTGTTGTTGCACCTGACAGATTTTTAACGCTTCTAACTGCAATTCTCGTAATCTCTTTTTTTGCGGGCTACTCTCGTAAAGATGCAGAGTTTATTATGGGTGTTATTTTCACCACCGTTTTGTTTTTATTATATTTAGTAAGATTTAAATTTTATGATCAACATAAAAAGTTAAAGTATTTTCCAATTACGAGTCTGCAACTCACACCCTACCAGGTGGAATATATATTTAAAAAAAGGAAACCTCGCCCACTGTTCTGTGATTGCGATGCAGTGAAATTTTCTATAAAAAAACTTACTAAAAATAAAATTACTTATCAGCAAATAGCTAATTCCGCATATGGAGATAGCAGTCAAATTAATGGGGAAACAACCATATTTCGAATTGCCATCCACTACTTTGTACTTCTAATATTTGTTTATGCTTTTATTGCAATATTTTCTGCTGGGCAAAACCTACAAGCCGAGGGATTTAAAATTGCTGAACACAACCATAAAACAAATTTTAGTACAAATATTCCTAAGGAAACCAACTACACTAAATTTCCCGCATTCATCGAAAAAGATCAAGAAAAGGTATCAGCTTACAAGCTTACAAATGTCTGTAATAAAAACTCATGCTTTGCTGTCAATTCAAAACGAAATGTAAAACTCTTTGAAATTAAAGATATAGTTATTCAAAATGGCCCAATAAAAAAAGCACCCTAGGGTGCTTTTTCTTAAATATACTTTTACTTATTCAACTGTGATTCTACAAATGCATCAGTAGCAATACGTGCTTTTGAGCCAAGAGATTGTGAAGCACTACTAAAGGGTAATGGGGCGTTAGAACTAATCGCAATAACGCACGCCAACAACCACGAAGCGCCTACAGTTCCCGCAAACTTTGTCACTACTAATCTCCTTTTTTAAGCTTAGTGAGAAACCTATATTAACTACAAAATAATATATTTCAAGTACAAAATTTTATCTAACTTATTAATTTTATTGTATATTTCGGTCAATGTTTTTTAACTTATTGAATTTAATTTTATATCTCCCTCACCCCATCCAAAAACAAATTATCCAAAGCAAAGACACACTCAACAAAGATATGCAGCTCACAAGGTGCTTCATACAACTCAAGATACGCATTGATATGGCTACCATCTATCGGCATAGTTACAGGATGATATGAGCGCCCCCGAGCGATTACATTAAATGCACTCAAAATAGCGTGAGCTGTATAACTAAACTCAGGCGCATCATCCAACTTGCGCCCTTGCTTTTCACGGATCTTCTTTTGAAACTCCGTTAGTCCGCCGTCTCCTACGTGCCATTGGTAGAGCTTTGTGACTTTCCCAAAGTATCAGCTTTAACCGCATCTGCTTCTAATTGGATCTGCTCAGCATGAGATTTCACAAAAGCCCAGATCGCCACCCCGACATCACCCATGTTTAACAACTTGGTGGCGTTCTCAGGTGTGCAAGGCTGCTCAGTTTCTTTGCCATTTTCACGGAAAGATACACCATCCCAGTCTTCAATAAGGTGGCAAGCAGCAGCTTCAAGTAATAATTCATGATAAAGCTTATCTTCACCACTGGCCGTAGATACTACATAACCTTTTGATGCGATCTGATTCTGTGCTCGCTCTAAAGCAACACGATAGGGTTTATAAGATTCACCACGAATCTTGAAGCGAGCCAATACATTACCTTCAGCATCTTTGTATTCTTTCCAAAGAGATGTTTCTTTGCTTTTTTCAATTTCTACAACTAAGGTCATTTTCTTTTCCAAAATAGAAGCCCCTTATGGGGCCATTGTTAAGCTGTTGTGCGTGTAATCGTTGGCGCTTCTTTCACATGACGGAATTCCATCGCCATAGTGTGGTCATCATTTTTATTGGTATCTGAAAGCCCTTCGTTATCAAGCTCCAGCTTGGTAAAATTGAACCCGTAAGCATTACCTTTTGAATCTTCCATGCCAATTTCAGCGGTCATCGTTTCACGTGATTCAACGTAAGGAATCCAAGCTTTCGATGTGGTTGTAAGTGCCAAGGTCACGTTTAGAGTAATGGTGACATTGCCCTCTGTGTAGCGGTTTGGAATCAAACTACCGTTACCCAAACATGGCTTAGCGGTCAGGTTATTATTGATAGTAATTGTGAAGGACTCGGCACAAGCCGTTCCAACTGTGGACACACCACTAATTTTAAACTCATTCACGTTGATTGATGACATAAATGGAGTATCTGTGGCTGCAACAGGATTTACTACTGGTGTTGCTGTTGGATTGCTATAGCCGGTTGCACTAATTGAAGCTGTGCCTGTGATTTTCCCTTCTGTGTCGCCTTGAATGGTCAGCTCACCAATTCGACAACCTGTGAAAACTTGGATAAACCCGACTTTTTTGTCGTGCTTCACAATTGTGTATGTTGGTAGTGTGTCACCACCAATTTCCAAAGTAGAAACACTTGGTGTGCCTGAGTCAACAAATAAATTACCAGCAACACCTTCAAAAAACATATCTTGGCTTAAAGCTGATAATTCAAATTCGATACTACCAGTTGCTTCAGCTGAACTTGCCACAGAACCTTGCTCAAAACGCGAATCAACAATCTCATCTGATTGTGTCATTGATACCGTCTTTTTGAGTGAGTCTGAATTTCGACGCAACGTATGCCACACTGGCACCGCAGGCAAAGTATTAGGTGTTTCTTCTCTCGCAATGTGGATTACCACATCAGTGCCCTTTGACATAGTTGTCTCCTGAATTTAGGCATAAAAAAACCGCCCTAAAAGGACGGCTAAATAAGAATTTGGGTTTAGTTCACTACGTACGAAATATTCACGTTGTACTGGTAATAAAGTTCACCATAAGTGCTTACATCAATAATAGAAGCTTCACGCAACTCCAACTCACCCTTTTTATGGAACTGCATATGTTCAGCCCACTTGTCAGCCATCTGAGATATCAAATCTGTGCCAGTATTTAACGGTGCAAACAATTGGATATAAACAATACCGGTAGTGCGTGTACTTGGTTTAGATCCGATCTCTGAAATAAAACTGGCCGCATTTTTAACAGTAACCTTGGCCCATATCTCATTTGCAGGTGGCTCAAAAGGTTTACCATCAACAAGCGGATTATTCGCTAGCTGAATATATTCTTTCGGCATGCCTGTAAATGCTTTTACTTGCTTCAGAATAGCTCTCAAAGCTTGTGTATTCGTCATCATTTGTATTTCTCGCACACGTATTGAAATGACAATGCATAAACGCCATTTGGTGCCTGCCGGCTGTGGCCATTTTCTAATGCCATACCATAAGGACTATTGGACTGAATATAGATGAGGCCACCGAACTGAGCTGCAGCAGCTACTTTCAGGCCTTGAGCTAAAGTTTCGGAACCCGATTCGTCATATTCTTTTTGGTAGGAATTATCAGGTGAGTCGAGAGTGACTTTGTGCGATGCGCGGAACTCCCCATCCATTACCGGTGAGCGAATGATGACTTGCTGCAGCACCTCGCCTACAATCTTTTTTACGTGCTGATCTGCGTCTTTAAGTGCCAGCGCAGTAAAGCCACTGGGTTTATTGTTCCAGCCCATATTTCACCCATTAAAAAACCCACCGTAGTGGGCTATTTTTAGTTTTGTATTTTAAGGTTTGAGCTAAGAGCAAACAATTTACTCTTGTTTCCATAAACCTTACTAAAATTTGCCATCATTTGCTCCTGCATCCCTTCAAAATTTAATTCCATCCGGGAGGAAAATTCGCTGTTCGATTCATCTGTGTATTCAAAATTGTACTTTTGCGGATTACATTGTTTTTCTTTAAATGAGCCCAATATATTTAGTTCAAATATTAAGTTTCTAATTTCTTTGAAACAATTTAAGGCTAATTCAGTGAACTCTTTAGCTTTAATATCTCTACTTTGAAGTTGCTCAGTTATTTGTATTGCTTTATCAACTCGATCCATTAAGCCAAAATGCTTTTCTTCCCTAGATTCGATTGTGCTTTTGGTAAAAACCTCATCATCTTCAACTTCAAATCTATAATGCTGCCAAGTATCTAATATGTCGATATATGATGCGTAGATCTCAGAACTTTCCTGTTCGAGAAGTTTTTCTATATGCTGCTCCCTCCAATCACTAAAAAGTACAAATGCAGCAACTGGTGCAAGAAACGCAGCAGTTAGTGTTAATGTATCTTTAAGCAAATTGTAAGTTTTATTTGGATCAAACTTAGGCCCATCACTAATTAACCATGCACCAATTAGAAAATACAGAATTGTTAATCCTATTGCCCACCAAAAAACATTCTTTATTTTTTCTTCTAAAGTTTTCTTAGCCATAAATCCCCCTAAATTTCAGAGGGATATTACTAAACTTTCCGCAACTGGCAAACCCAAATACTCCCGGTCGGATCTGCACCAATATTCACAATCTTGAACCGCCCCTTTAATGTAGCCCAGACATCACCAATCTGCGGCAAGCCAGTGACTTCATTCTGCAACACAGTAGCCTTACAGTCTGTCACCTGATAATCAATAGGCTTGACCATATCTTTCAAATAAGAACCAAACAGTACGCCACGACCAGAATAAGATTCATCACCAATGACTGGGTAAGTCTGCGTTTCAAAATCAAACTCACCCGAGTAAATCAGTTTTTCACAGGTGAAGGTATCGACAGCATCGGCAAGCTTTTTATTAAATGCCGCAGCTACTTTAGATTGAATTTTGTTTTTGATCATGACTTTCGCTCTCTTCATACATAGCAAATAAGTCTTGAGCTATTCGTTGTATTGAATATGCTTCAAATTCAATGCTTGGCTCTTTTTCACCCATAAGGTGTTTTGTACGCTGCCAAATATGCACAGCTTCATGCAACAGTAAACCATGAACAATAATCAGTGATTTATCTTGCGTTTCCCCGAGCTGAACAATGCAGTGCCTGCCGCCATCGTAATAATCGACTTGCGCAGGACAGCCAAGAGATAGAAATTCATCCGAATCATTCATGTCATCAAACAGAAGATCCATATGCATTTGATTACGAGCAAGCGTGTACTTCGAATGCTCAAAAGGCGTGATATACCATTCAGGCACATAGTCGGTGTTAATCATGCTCGAAACACCTCAAACCCGAAGCCTTTAGGCTTTAAATCCAATGACGCAATGTAAGCCCGTGCAATTTGCTCGAACTCAGATACCTCAACACTACCCTCGGCAAAACTTTCGGTGACCTGCACTGTGTCTGCTTTTACGCTTTCACTGGTAGTTTGGCGAGCAATGCCCGCGTAAATCACACCAGCTTGAATGCCTTTGATGATTTCACATGCGGCATCAATCAGGATTGGATCAATTGGATCAGGAACAGATCCAACTTCGTTTCGCATCCATGTGTTGGCTAATTTAATGAGGCGAGCTTTATCACCAGCTGGTGCAAAGTCTGCCCCCATAATTTGCTCAGCCTGTTCTTGGGTAATAAAGCTCATGGGTTATTCCTTAGATTGTTCTACTTTGGAGGCTTCTTCTGCGGCTTTAGCTGCTTTCAATTCCGCAGCAGTTGGCTTTTTGGTAGGTGGCTGTAATTCATCAATACGCGCCTGCATAGCAGCAACATCATTTTTGAATGCAATGAATTCACCTTGGGCTGTGGCTAGTTGTTCTTTCAACTCCACATTTTCAGCAATAACTTTTACACATTCGGCTTTTGCTTCATCAATCGTGGCTTGAAGTTCTGGTGTGATGCCAACTTTTGCTTCAATGGTGACAATATTGGAATTATTGCGCTTAATCAGATCTAGATAAGCCTTAGGAACATCACCAGCCACTTCTGAGCACGGTTCCAAAGTATCAGCTTCGTGATA